>JBATDM010000117.1:0-17728 GCA_049663465.1 Pyrinomonadaceae bacterium | reverse complement strand
GATCCGAAATTCGCGGGCTACAAATATGCCGCCCCGCTGGGGCCGGTTGAACGCATTCCCAAAATGTCGTTGAGCATTGAGTTTTCAAAGATCGAGTGCTGCTTTTATCGCTTTCCTTTGCGGCCTTTGCGTCTTCGCGTTGAAAATCTCCTGCTCTCTGCGTTTCTCGGCGTTTAAGGAATTTTCAACGCAGAGGTCGCTGAGGGGGACGCAGAGATCATCGCGGAGGATCAACTGCTACATGGTTACGGCGGTGGGCGGGAGTGGTCGTCGCAAAGAAATGTTGGATCGATGGATATGGGAGCCGCGTCTGCGTTTGGTTCGGACACGGTGGTTTGGGACAGGTTTGCAATGTCTGTCCTAATGCCGAGCGAGACCCGTTGGGCAAGCCCAATGCCGCCTGACATCAAGGCACATTCTCTTTGGAAGTAATGACGTCTTAATACATCCCGCGAAAAAATGTCACCTTTGTACGTGTCCAGCCAGCTCGCCGATTCGTTTTCAAACTTCCAGACCGAGTTTCTCACCATGCCTTCGGACCGGCCGGGGCCAAAGCGGCTTTCGACTAACGCTGCGCAAACGCTGTCAACGAAGGCGAGTCTCTCGTTTAGTTGGATCTGTTCGAGGCGGATTCGGAACTGTTGCTCATTAGGGATGTAATTGCATCTTTCGTACATAACAATCACGCTAGCACGGGTTTTCAGAAATTGGAATACCAAACCGCCGGGATCGTCATATTATGCCGAGTTCGTAGTGTTTCGCCGGGAACGTAACATTTCGCCGACTATGCCGATAAAAGACATAACCGCGAAATACGCAAAAGGACGCGAACAGAAGAAGTTTTGCCACGAATTTACACGAATGGGCACGAATAGGAGAACTAAACATAGTTCCTCTTATTAGTGTCGATTCGCTTTATTCACCGGCAAAAAGTTCTTTGTTTCGCGTCTTTTCACGTATTTCACGGGCAAACTTCTTTGCAGGATCGTTCTGACGCCCGTGGTTTCGTGGCGAGTGGACAGAAAAAAGAGCAGTGAAGACATCGATCTTCACCACTCTTTAATAAAATCTCAAACTCGGAGGCATCAAGCCTCAATAGTTATGGAGCGCAAACACCAGCAGTGTTGCAATTGGTGGTTGACGGACACGCAGTCTGCTGAGCACACTGGGGTGTCGAGGTGCATGCACACGAGACCGAAGCCAATGCATTCTGCGGTGCAACCAATGATGCAATAACCGGAAGGGCGACCATGGACGCGAGACCGATCGTCTTCAGAACCTGACGACGTGATTGGCCAGCGAAACGAGATGCAACCTTGCCATCGAGCAGGCCGTTTTCGTTAAGCTGATCAATTGCGAGCCATACAAAATCTTCAGTGACCTTGCCGCTGCCGTTCGATTCGAACTGCTTGACAATATCTTCAACAGAGTTGTTGCCGTCGCACGATTTCCAAATCAAAGCAGCGCTATTGTTCAAACAATGTGCTTTGTTTGTGTCCAGATCGTAAACCAGGACCTCATCGGGCATTTCTTGAACTACAAGGCCGTTTTGGCGGGCCATCGGATTGTTCGGGTTATTCATTATCTCCTCCAAGCGAAATTATTATGCAAAATAAGTCTAGCGTCAGTCAAGCTCTTGTGCAATCAGACCGTCCGCTGCGAAAGCTGTAATACAGTCAATCAACGTAATTCTATCTCAATTTACGTGTTTGTCAACGAAATTGAGCAATCTTTTTGCGAAAGTTTCAGCGGTTCCTCTACGACTAGAAACGATTATTGCACGGCTGGCGAGATTATTCAACACTGCAAAGGTAAATTCGGGGTTTGGCCGGACGGGCAGTGCATAATGGATCAATTCGAGCACTCCCTGGCCCGCCGTCATTGATCTTGGCAGCCACCGTGAGCCTTTGGAATACTCGGTAAACAGCACAATGCCGGCGGGTATCGGATCAAATCCATAGGTGCCGCCCAATTCCTCGACCGTTATTTGATAAGTGTTGAATTTGCCGTCGCGGGTTCGCATCGCAAACGGACGGTGAAACGGACGTAGCAGTCCGTCGCCGTCGAACACCGCGAAATCGTCGGAGTAATATTCAGCCCCGTTCTGGACGAGAGCGGCCACGAGAGTTGATTTACCGCTAAAGCTGTCGCCCGGCAATACGATCGCCTTCCCTTTCCAACCGACGACCCCAGCGTGTATAAACACAAAGCCGCGTGCAGACTCGCCGATCGAGACTCGGATCAAACTATCGAAGAATTTGAAGAATTTGTCGGTTTCATCGCTTTTGGCGATCTCTTCGCCATTTTCGATGAGGTGGAGTGTTCCATCGTCGTCGCGGTTTAGTTCAAATCGCTGATCAAATGGCCCTTTGCTCACCTCGGAGACAGTTCCCAACATCGACGTCCGCGCGACCTCAGCCGCACGGTCGATCACGTCCTGATGATTGCTCGTTATCTCGACGAGCGCTCCGTATGACTCAAAGCGAAACGGTTTGATCATGGCTTGGGTGGTTTTCATCTCAAGGGGATGTTTTAACGCAACGACGCAAAGGACGCAAAGTCCGAAGTCAGAGTTCGCTATCGCTTGAGGGCTCCGGCGGGTTCGCGGCCCAGAAATTGATTTATTGAGCGTCTCTTTAAACAGATCAGCAAAAGTATCGCCGTCAGGATGGTTACGACAGGAAACATTGCCAGCCCGATCTCATCTCGATAAATTACCGAGATCAGCACCGAAGAGCTCAACAGCGTGGCCAAAACTCCGTACACCACCGTAACCTGCCTGTGCGAAAAGCCAGAGAGGACGAGAAGTTGGAAGAGATGTTCGCGATGCGGCAGCCATATCTTTTCGCCTCGCAGGGCTCGCTTTACGATGGTCACGACCGAATCGAACAAAAAGAACCAGACAAACAGCACGGCCGCTATCGGCAGAAGGTCAGGCGACTTTGACGCGAGATTTCGGCCGAGAAGCGGAAGCGCCGCAAACGTGTAACCGAGAAACGCACTTCCGACATCCCCCATAAAGATACGTGACCGGCTCATATTATGGATGAGAAATCCCATGCTCGACGCCGCGATGATGACGCTGAAAAAATAGATCCCGTGCATATCAAGAATGCGGCAAAGCAAAAGCCAGCTTCCCGCAGCAATTATGGCCTGTAGGCCGGCCAAGCCGTCAATTCCGTCCATGAAATTATACGAATTGACCATCCAGACGATCCACAGAAACGTAAGGACGTAGCCGAACACGCCGAATTTCAATTCGCCAAGCATGGTGATACCGTGCCATGTCTCGAGATCGGCGATCAGCAAAAGTGCGGCTATCGAATGGACCAACAGCCGCCAGTGAAACCGTAGCGGATAAAGATCGTCGATAAAGCTGATCGAGGCTATCAGCAACGCGCCGATAAAATATCCCCATGAAAATGTGCCGGTTACGAAGATAGAGATCGGAATATAGGTGAGAAGGCAGATGATGACGATCACGATCCCAGCGCCGTGCGGCGTCGGTTCGGTGTGCGAACTGCGTTCATTTGGAATCGCAAGCACGCTGTATCGCACGCCAAAACGACGATATACGCTCACGCCGAGAAACGTGACGCAAAGTGCGGCGATGAAAATTACCAGGCCGAGACCAGTCATTCGTTATTCGTACTGTCGGAAACTAGTGCGATATTCGCGTAAATTTCGCGAAGTTGGCGATTCTACTAATGCGGTTCAATCCACTATTGAACCGAAATTGTTGCCGCCGTGTCAATTAACAGACGCGGCGGTACGCCTCAACCGCTACCGCAATCGAATATTTTGCCAATGCAGCACTGCGAGCGTTTTCGCCCATCTGAGCCAACTTCGCCCGCGAAACGTAAAGCTCCACGATCGCCTCGGTCAGTTTATCGGCATCGCCGGGCTCGACATACTTGCCAATAGCGTCCTCGTCGATAACGCGGGCAAGTTCCGACCCCTTTTCTGTCAAAGCGAGTACAGGCTTGCCAGCGGCCATGATGTTATATGTACGGCTCGGCATTGCTGTACCCCGCATTCCTTTGATGAGAGCAACGAGACCTACGTCGCAGGCGTTTAGAAAGATATTCTGCTCGGCCCGAGGACGGTAGTCGAGGACCGTGACATTCTTTAGTTTCCGTTCTGCCACCGCCATTTCGAGCCATTTCTTTTTGACGCCCGCACCGATGAACACAAAGTGAAATTCTTCGCGATCGAGCAGTTTTTCCGCCGCCTCGATGATCGTTTCGACGTCGGTCGGGTGGCCGATGTTGCCCGCATACATGAAAACAAACTTGTCTGAAATACCTAATTCGTCGAGCAATGCGTTTTGGGTGCGCGGCGTCGGATGGATGGATTCGAGATCGGCCCAATTTGGGATCGTCACGACCGGCACGTCGAGCCCGGCGGTTTTGCGGACGAACATCTCATTCATATCGCGGCCCATGACGACGATCTTTGACGCGTATTTGTAAACCCAGCGATTGATAATGTTTACAAAGCTCACAAAGGCGGAATCTTTGCGAGTCGCACCGACGGCGATCAGAATTTCTGGGTAACTGTCCTGCACGAGCAGCGTAAAACTTGCCCCGCGAAGCAATGCTGCCAGCGTCGTGGTGACCGGCAAACTTGGCGGAGCCGTGACGACAAGAATGTGATCGCCGCGTTTTATCCGCCGCAGTGATTTGAAAAAGACCGAAAGACCGATCGTGAGCATATTGCTCAGCCGGAATGGCATTATATTTTTATCGAGCGTAGTGCCCCACGAGCGAAAGATCTCGACGTTGTTTCGTATTTCGTGTTTGGCGGCACACTGGCCGCGCGACATATGCTTCGGCTGGCCGGTAATGACCTTTACCGTGCGATCGGTGGCGATGCCCTCGGCTATCGAGGTCAGATAATAGCCGGTCGAGATCTCTTCGGGATAATAGACCTCGGTTAAGACCCAGAGAGTATTGGTGTGAGTCGGCGTGTCGGCCATCTTGATCAGGACGTGTGGCGGCGGAGACTGGTGTAGCCGAGGACGATCTTGCTGATGGTCTGCGAGACATTTGCTGCCAGATATTCTCGCGGCGGCGTCCAGGCGGCTGGTTGGGCGATAGCGATCCCGACGGCGCTGACGATCGACGACGGTTCGGCACCGCTAAGGATGTTGCTACCGCATTCGAGCGTTTCGGGCCGCTCGGTCACGTCGCGAAGCGTGATATTCGGCACGCCGAAGATCGCACATTCTTCCTGCACGGTTCCGCTGTCGGTAAGCACCGCCAGCGAATTCTTTTCGAGCTTAACAAAATCAAAAAAGCCCATTGCCTTGAGCAGACGTATCTTTTCCGGGTCGGGGCTGATGCCAAGATTGGCAAGACGCTCCTCGGTCCGCGGATGGACAGAGACCAGCACCGGTTTGCCAAATTTCGTTGCAACGTCATTGAGCCCCGAGACGATCTGGGCAAGACGTTCGGGAATATCGACGTTCTCAGCACGATGCAGCGAAACGAGGAAATACTCGAATGGCCGAATGGACTGTGTTTTAAGCACTTCGCTTGCTTCTATCTGATCAGCAAAGGAATCGAGGACCTCTTTTATCGGATTGCCGGTGACAAAAATGCGGTCGCGGTCGATTCCCTCCCGGACGAGATTTTCTTTGCTGCGCTCGGTGTACGGCAAAAGGATCGTACTTGCGTGGTCGATGATGCGGCGATTTATTTCTTCGGGGACGCGGTCGTCGTAGCAGCGATTTCCTGCCTCCATATGAAAGATAGGGATCTGTCGTCGGGCCGCGACGATGGCGGCAAGGGCGCTATTCGTGTCGCCCAGGATCAGGACGCGGTCCGGCTTTTCGGCCGCTACCAGTTCGTCGATCTTAGATAGAATAAGCCCGATCTGCTCGCCGAACGACTTTGAAACGATACCAAGATGATGGTCGGGTGTCCGTACGTCAAGCTCTCGGATGAACACGTCGCTCAGGCTTTCGTCGTAGTTTTGCCCGGTGTGAACGGTCACGTGCTCGCAGTGCTGATCGAGCAGCCGCATCACGAGATTTAGCCTGATGATCTCCGGCCGAGTGCCGAAAATGGTCATTACTTTCATAATCGTTTTCTTAGGCTGCAGTCATGAATCGCCGTATCTCCTCGCCGGAATTTTCGAGCAATGCACGAAGATCGTCGCCCTCAAGATTATCGTCCTTTGACGAATATTCGCACGTAAGTGCTGGCTTAAATGCCGCTTCACCTCGCAACTCGGGCAATACCGGTAGGATCGCATAATAGTCGCCATGCTCGATCGTGCGGAAACATTCTTCCTCGGAAACCATTATCTCGTGGACCTTTTCGCCGGGGCGAATGCCGGTAAATGTGATCGGCAGTTTGTTGTTGCCCATCAGAACATTTGCGACCTCGGTGATCTTTGCTGAAGCAACCTTCGGGACAAATGTCAGTCCGCGCCCATCGCTTTTGATCGCCTCAAAAACCGTATCGACCGCCCGGTCGAGGCTCAATAGGAAGCGTGTCATCTCGGACAGCGTGACTGTTATCGTCTGACCTTTTTGAATTTGCTCGACAAATAGCGGAATGATCGAACCGCGCGACGCGATGACGTTGCCGTAGCGAACGCAATTAAATTGAACGTCGCAGTCGCGGTTTGCTTCGATCAGAACGCGCTCCTGCAGGGCTTTTGTCATGCCCATGACGTTGATCGGCTTGCAAGCCTTGTCCGTCGAGATGCCGACGATCTTTTGAACAGGCAGATTATTTTCTCGAACCGCACGCACTATATTCGCGGCACCAAAGACGTTTGTTTGCACCGCTTCGATCGGAAAATATTCGCATGACGGAACTTGTTTAAGGGCGGCGGCATTAAAGATAATATCGGATTCGCGTATTGCGGCGAGGAGAGCGGAATAGTCGCGAACATCGCCAATGTGAAAATTCAACAGGTTCTTCGAATTCTTGTAAATAACATCGTCTGTCGCAGTTTCCTGCTGCAGAAACTCGAGCCGCATATAGTGCTGCTTTGTCTCATCTCGGGAAAATACCGTGACTTGCGCGGGTTTGCCCATTTCACCCGAAAGAATACGTTTGATCAGTATCTGGCCGAGCGAGCCGGTACCGCCGGTGACGAGTATGCGTTTGCCTTCTAATTCACTCATGTTTGTTGACGCGCGAAAGGATGATAGTAACATTCACCCCGGCACGTTCTGAAATATTCGCTATGCCTTTCTAAACCCATCGTAGGCCGTCGGGTCGGCCGCCATTCGTTCTATCATCGCGTTCCAGCTCTCTGGAATGAATCCTGTAGCGGTTCGAAACTTCGCCGAGTCAAGGCTGCGGTCGATCACGAGACTCGGATCCGGCGCGAGCTCGACATTGGCGTCGTACGCTTTGTTCACGAGATCGAGCAGGTCAAACTTACTTATCGGGTCGCTCGAAATATGGTACAGGCCGCTAAGGTCGGGATGATCGCGAATTAACCTCGCGACTATTTCTGCAAAGATCAGGGTCGGAAAACCGGAATAGATCGCATTGACGTAACCGCCGACCTCAGAACCTCGTTTTGACAAGAACCATTCGACCAGGCTGTGCGAGGTGTCGAGTTCCCGGCCGATGATCGAGGTCCTCACCGTCAGGCAATTTGGACCGGTCACTTCGCCCGCGCGTTTCGATCTGCCGTATGGGTCGTGTGCATCTGCCGTGTCGGTTTCTGTGTAGTTTCCCTTGGTCCCTGAGAACACGCAGTCAGTGCTTATCGAGATCAATCGAAAGGAAAGCTCTGCCGACAAACGGGCGAGTCTTCGCGGCAAGAGCGTATTTATCTGCACCATCCGTTCCGGCGTCGAATCGATCTGCTTGATGATGCCGACGCAATTGATCACCACATCAGGCCGAACCTTTTCGAGGGCCCCAACCAGATCTTTTTCGGAGGTTGCGTCGAGATTTGCAAGTGTCCGTTGTTGTTCGAAGATCGCAAACCGCTCTACCGCCAAAAATTCACGTCGGATGGTCGTAAACACCTCGAAGTCGCGACCGAGTACCTGGAAAAGTTTATGCCCCAGCATTCCATTTCCGCCGAGAACTAAAATTCGCATACGCTATTGATCTGCAAGTATGGTATTGACAAAAAAATGAACGCTCTGATCAGCGTCGGCTTCATTCGGCTGTCTCTCAAATCCAGCCGCTTTGACGACTGGAAGGATTTCGTCTGCCCGCCGTCCGTTTCGCTCATGTATTTCCATGATCAGATATCGGCAGTTTTTGAGACTCTGGTAATTTGTGTTTTCGAACACCTCAAATTCCGCACCTTCGACATCTATCTTACAGATATCGACGATCTTTTTTTCAAAATACCTCTGAAACAGGTCATCGAAAGAAACTCCCTCTATCTCGTATTCCCGGACATCATTTCCCTCACTCGAATTATAGATGCTGTCCGAAACGCCGCCCGTACCAACCGTTACACGAAGTGAGCGGCTTTTACCGCAGAGTGCGGCATTGACGGGAATGACAACGCAATCCAGGTTTCGAGTTAGATTAAAATGCAGTCGCGTGAAGGTTCGCGGGTTGAACTCGACGCTCACGACACGGTCTAGCCTGAGACCGCTCGCGGCCAACAGCAAGGGAAAGCCGCCGTTGCTTGCACCAAGATCGAGAATGTTCAGCGGGCCCTCGAGTTGCATTCGCTCAAAAAATCGCGAATACATCGGCGAAGTCAGCACCTCACGGGCGCCGTTGGCGTCGCCCCCGGCGTGGTCCACAAGAATATCGAGCCCCTTGTAGCGATACACGTGCAATTTCTCGCTCCGAAAAAGTGTTTTCGTTACGAAAAGCCACAGGCGATTATCAAAAGCCCAAACCTCGCGTAGACCCCGCAATTTAGTAGCAAAACTCATGGTCAAACTGATATGACACGCGATGGACGCTCTGTGCCCAACGTTGAGAAAAATTCTTGTAGATGCGGCCACACGTCGTCCACGCCGATGCCACGGATGCACGGATGATCGGAGATCGGACAAACTTCATACCTGCATCCGGCACATTCCGTCGGGTGAAAGAGCGTCATATGACTAATTCCTAGCGGAAACCACTGGCCTTGGTTATTTCGTTCACCGTAGATAGAAAAGCACGGTGTTCCAGCGGCCGCGGCGAGATGTGTCGAGCCTGTGTCCAGTCCTATATAGCCATCGCAAAGGGACAACAATGCTCCAGACTGTCTGACCGAAAGCTCACCTGTCGCATTAAGCTGCAAGCCCAGACGACGCGCGGTTTCCACTTCCGCCTGCCCGCCGACCAAGACTATTTCTATACCATCGTCCCTATCGAGTCGTCTGACGAGTTCAGAAAAATTTTCTTCCGGCCATTGATTTGCCTTTGTTTTGCATCCCGGGGCAAGGGCGACTAGTCTGGCTGCCGGCCTTTGGCGGTGACCAGCAAGCCAACTGACCATCTCCTCCGTCTCGGATCCTTGAAATCTGACCAACGGCGTCGCAAGGTCATTTTCCTCAGTCGGGATACCATCGCGAGCAATCCGGTCGAGGCGTCGCTCCGCCTCATGAGGCACTTCGGCAGGTCTGCCCGCAGCATCGACGGGAAACAAGTCGGCCTTTGAAAATGCATGAAAGCCGTAGAGGTCTTTGATTCCGCACCGGCGGAAGAACGCAAGGTCACGATTTACCGATTTTTCGGGGCGTTCACTGGTCACCAGATATACTGCGGCGTCAGATCTCTCTTGTCGTATGCGACGCCAAAGACGGAACATCTGCCAAATATTGCCTACGCTCCCGACATCGCTAGTGTAGGTCAGATACCTATTTGCGAGTTCCGGTGGAATTACCTCTTCAGCCCGTACAGGCATCGCGGCCTGGACATTTTGCAGCACGACGATCTCCGCGTTAGAGAAATACCGCCGAACCGCTCTCATCGCCGGTATCGCAACTATATTATCGCCGAGCGAGCCAAAGAGATAAACCAGTATCTTTTTCGGTGCAGCATTTGTCGGCGGCGAATTCATCGAGAGGTGATATTCAATTTCCTAGCTCGTTTTCGATCGTAGTCAGATCAGCTTGAGTTACGGGTGTCGTGCCGACGCGTTCAACAACGAGGCCAGCGGCAAGATTTGCAATCTTTGCGGCTTCAAACAGGTCGAGTCCGCTGCCCAACGCGACCGCGAGCGTAGCAATCACCGTGTCTCCAGCTCCGGTCACGTCATAAACATTGCGGGCCGTTGCTCTCAAATTTACCGCATCTCCATTTTCTTTCAGCAGTGTCATTCCATCCTCGCCCAGTGTGATCAACAATGCATCAAGTTCGAGGTCAACGAGCACCTTTTCTCTGGCGGTTCTGAGAAAGTCGCCCGTACCTGGATCGATCCCACAGGCTTCGGCGGCTTCGCGCTTGTTAGGCGTCAACATCGTGGCTCCTCGATATTTTGAATAGTCGTTTCCTTTCGGATCGACAATTACGGGTTTGTCATGTTTGCGGGCAACGGAAATAAGCGACGCAAGGAGTTCGCGTGTCAGAAAGCCTTTGCCATAGTCCGAAATTACGACGGCATCTACCTCGGTCACTCTCTCGATCAACCGGCCCACGATCTTGGATGCCTCGCTCGAGCTAATTTCGACCACCGTTTCCTGGTCGATCCTTGCCATTTGTTGATTATGAGCAACGATGCGCGTTTTGACTGTCGTTTTGCGACCGTCTATCGCGGTAAGGTCAGAATTTTCAACTCCCGTTTCAGCGAGAACCGAAGGCAAATGGGCGGCTCCGCTGTCGTTGCCCGTGATGCCGACGAGCCAGGGAGATGCACCGAGTCCCGAAATATTTGCGGCAACATTCGCAGCACCGCCAGCGGCATAGGTCGTCGAGTCAAGAGAGACGACAGGCACGGGAGCTTCGGGCGAAATGCGTGATACACTACCCCACCAGTATCGGTCAAGCATCACGTCGCCAACAACGAGTACGGATACCTGTGCAAAATTTTCTTTAAGGCTCATCGTTGTCTATTCCGCCGCAAGCGTTGCGTCCACCATCTCACACCAGATATGTGCGATCGTGATGTGGGCCTCCTGTATTCGGGCCGTTCGTTCAGAGGGAACAATTACGCATGCATCGCACAGTGAGGCCAGTTTTTTACCCCGCGATCCGGTCATTCCGATTACTTTGCACCCCTTTCGTCGGGCCTCCATTACCGCTGCGAGAACGTTTGGGGAATTTCCGCTCGTGCTGATAGAGATCAGGCAATCTCCTTCCGCCGCAAGGGCCTCAACCTGTCGTGCAAAGATCTTTTCAAAACCGTAATCATTTGCCAGTGCAGTCAGAGCCGATGTGTCCGTGGTCAAGGCGATCGCGGGCAGTGCACGTCGCTCGGTTTCATACCGCCCGACGAACTCAGCCGCCATATGCTGGGCGTCGGCCGCACTTCCCCCATTCCCGCAGATGAGCATTTTTTTTCCGTTGCGAACGGTGTCGAGGATGATGGAAGCACACATCTCGGCGGAATCTAAAGTCTCATTTACAAGACTGCCAAAGACCTCGATATGTTCGCCCAACGACGCCTCGATAACAGAATTCCCTGGTGCGTGGGCCTCGGTAACTTTGGGTATTGCCCTATCAATGATCTTACTCGTCGAATAGCCCTCGACAAGCGGAAGCGATACGACCTGGCCGCCGTAGCTTTGTACAAAGTCGGCTCCGATGATCTGATCGATACACCAATCACCGCCTTTTACCAGGACATTCGGCCGGATCTCTTCTATCAGTCTTTCCGGGGTCGTTTCGTCGAAAACAACGACCTCATCAACTGATCTGAGACCTAGCAGTACGGCTCTTCTGGCTTCCTCACTCTGCACGGGACGGCTCGGCCCTTTTATGCTTGTCACAGACGAATCACTGTTTATGCCCACGATCAGCTTTGTTCCGAGCGACTTAGCTCGATCGAGCAGATCTACGTGACCGGGATGAAGGATGTCGAAGCAGCCGTTTGTGAAAACTATCATATTCGTTCCGGCCTAGCAGCTGAGTCGATCTTCCTCGCAACAAAAGTGACGATAAGTATCCCAACTAGCGCGGTAAAACCGACTTTGTACAAGGTCGGAACTATCGTGCCAAAGAAGCCCTCGTACGAGACGGACGTGATAAGCATAAAATAGAAAGTTACCTTCCAGATCGGAGTCATCCCCGGCGTGATCAGTGCCGAATAAATGAAGCGGATCACCATTCCAAGAACAAACATTCCGATCGCGATACCCACAATGCCATAATTCCGGAGCAGATCGCCGATGGGGGTGATCGCGAACGACGATTCTGACGTGTTGAAGTACAGATCACTGTAGTTTCTCGGATCAGAGGCAGCGGGCTTTTCGCTCCAGATCACACGCGGGATCAAGAACGTGGTCGTGTCAACCCAAATATTATTGTCGATGCCGTACGCCTCTTCGTAAGGTTTTAGCTGTTCGTGGTTAGAGACAACCACTGCTAGCGTACTCACAATATCTAGACGTTCTGAAAGCGAGGTGAGTCCAAAACTAACATTGTCATAGGTGTCTGAACGGCCAACCGTATCAAACGTCTTGAAGATGTTTTCCGTATACTGTCCGGCGCTCTGCTGAGTCTCCGTTCCTTTAACCATTCGGAATGTTGTCCCGTAGATCATTCCGATCATCAACCCGATAGAAAGCACTGCACCGGCAAATACGCCTTGTCTTAGTCCAAGCTTTCGTCCTGAAAACACATACGCAAACAATACCGTTGTCACAACGGTGAGGATCGTCCCCCGGTTGCCGGCAAACAAGGCCGACACAAGATCTACCGTCGCCAAGCCGACCATTAAGGCTATCGAAACTGTGTTAAAGGTTCGCTGTCGGAAGATCACCAACCATAGGAGAAAAGCTCCCTGCAAACGAAACAGTGTCGAAAGAAAAATAATTCCGGCGTAAGCGCTTGATTGATCAGGTAACTGATATCCGAATAGACCTACTGCGAACGCAAAGATCGTGTTTGCGATTCCAAGTAGCAGCAGTATTATCCCCGGCAAGACGAACGAGGTCGGAGAATAGTCTGCAGCTGGTAGTGCCTTAGACACCATTCCGCCGAGTTTTGTCCCGACTGGGGCAAAATACCCCAATGCCAGGCACGAAAAGCCGAGGCCGGTGAGTGCAACCGTCAACGGCAAATTGTATTCCTGATCCTGGATATACGATAGAAAATACGGTTCAGAAAAGCCTGCCGCGAGCAAAAACCCCCCGACGACGAATGCCGGGATAAAATATGACAGGCTGGCAAAAACTATCGGATTTCCGAAGTGAAATTCACCTTTGTAATAAAGAGCAAGCAAAGGGATCCCGATCACGACAGCTAGTGCCACCACCCACGGAAGCAAAAACAGATATTGAAAATTATCAAAGACACCGCCGAGAGCGGAGAGGATAAATAGGCTTACCGCTACGGCCAGAAGCATAAGTCCCATGGCGAACAGGGCCATCTTGTTCGGCCTAAGACGCTCGAACCTGTGTATGTCGTAGTTAGCTGCCATAGGTATTCAAATGAGCTTCTGCGGTTCGCGCACGCTGCAAACGGCAACGATGCCGTCTGCCCATTGCGGAGCGATCGAAACACATATATCGTTTAGCATATTTAAAAACCATCGATTGTGCGGACGATGCTCATTCCCTATATCATAAAACAAAAACCGATCTACCTGCATTTCGTGGCGTTCAAGAAGAACTTTCAAAGTAGAATAGGAGTAATAGGCGACGTGATCGGGATGGACAGGTTCGGACCTGCCTCGCTTCCCTCTCAGGCCGTACCAAACAAAGCGCATTCCGCAATAGGCGTTGATCGTGGTCAAGATTAGTTGCGAATCTTTGTTCATAAAACGCCGTATACCTGTGAGGAACAGGCCGGGATTATTTAGATGCTCGATCATCTCGCCCGCGACAATTACGTCGAATTTCTCGTCCAGTTCCAGATCATCCAATTTTTCAAGGTTGCCAACGTGCAAATCGTCCTCTCCGGCAATCCTCAGCAGATCAAGGCTCGCCGCGTCCGAATCAATACCATAGAGCCGATCAGCTACCTTTTCCAGGTCACTGTGCAGCAGCATATCGTTGTCGATAGATTCCTGAGTGTATGGATAATTTGTGCAGCCGAGATGCAGCACACGCTTGCCCGCACATTGTTGACGGATAAAATCGATCCGCTGAATCAACTGAAAATCTTTGGTTTCGATCGCCACTAGTAACAATTAGCCAGAAATCGCCTTCCGGGCACGCCCGAAAAGTTCGCTGAAAGCGTCCCTCTCTTCGCTGTCTACAAAGCCAACAAGCCAGAGAATTCCGACGAAAGCCAGACCGCCGAGTGATCCCGCAAGGGCGATCGAAAACCAACCGCCCGTGAGCCAATGGACAATCGACCATTGCACAACGGCGCTCGCAGCGACGGCGACGGCGAGTTTGGCCGTCAAACGTACCCAAAACGATTTCAAAAGCCCCCCCAGAAATCGGTGTTCAACGATGCCGATCAGCGGGATCAATGCCAGAACTCCAAGCAGACGTGCCGCCGCAACCCCTTCAGTTTGCCACGTTTCAGCCAGAACGACCATTAATGGGACCGAAATAAAGAACCATGCTCCGGTTGCGATAGCATTTAGTCTCGCGACGCCGAAAGATTCCGTCAACTGCCACGGAACCGTAGTGACCGCCAGAATTGCAAATGTGACTGCGTGGATGATCAGTATCCGGCCCGACCTCTGCGAAAATTCGTCGCTACCCATCCATGTTCTTAAAAATAGTTGTCCCGTTACGGTAATTGTGACCACAAAAAAAGCGGTAAGTGCGAGAATCGCTTTTGTCGAGGTTCGATAGAGCCGCAAAATCTTGTCCTTTTCTTTGAGAAGCTGATTTACGACCGGGAACAGCACGACGACCAGACTGGCGACGAGGGCGTGAAAATAAATGCAAAGGGCCATCGGAACCACGTAAAATGTCAGTGACTCAGTGCCAAACTTTCTAACGATCCATGCTCGCTCAAAAAGAAGCAGAGCGTTGCCAAACGATTGATAGCCCACGATGCTGAGCGCATATACGAGCACCGCCTTCCAGATATTTTTGTTGACCGATAAAGTAGGCTTAAACGTCGGCAGTAAGCGCATTGCCGAAACTCCAAAAAATACGGCTCCGACTCCCACAACAGTGGCGTTCCAGACGATGAGGGCAACGACACCAAAACCGTTCAAAACCAAGCCGACATTTCCAATACTCAGTCCGACGGCGGCGATGTTTGCGATGAGCAGAAATCGGTCAAAACGGTGCAGTCCCTGGAGCATGAACTGAAATACCTGGCTCACCATCGTAATCAGGATCGTTATTGAGGCTACATAGAGAGCAGAAGTTGCAATAGAGTGTAACTCGTCGGGGATCACCAATAGTTCAGTCACAAGATAATCTGCGGTGAAGGCAACCAGGACGATTACAAACAGCCCCAGCAGGACACTGATGATAAAGGCGGCCGAGATCGCGGCCGACATCCTCTCGGATTCGTCCGTTGGATGTAGCTCCGCCACGTATTTTGCCGCCACGCGTCCGATCCCAAAGGTGAAAGAGTAGCTGATAAATCCATAAATTACGGCAAAAAGCCCATATGCCTTTAACCCAAGGCCGTGGACAATGACTGGAGTTACGATCAGAGTGATCAGGATCGGAAAGACCCATGACATTAGGCTAAACAGACCGTTTTTGACGATCAGCAGTTTTGTTACCTGAGCCTTTTCAGACATTGGCAAGACACTCCCCATATGCATCGATCGCGATCTGAGACGCCGCGCGCTCGTCAAAATGCTCGAGAACAAATTCCCTTCCGGCCCCAGCAAGTTCCCGCCGAAGCCCGTCGTTATTTTTAAGGCGGACGATCGCTTTTGCAAGCTGTTCAGCATTGCCCGCCCTGACCAAAAGACCGGTCTTTTCATTCATTAGTGCTTCGGGGATCGCGTAAACATCTGTTGAAATGCTGGCAACTCCCATGGCCATTGCCTCGAGCAGCGCTATCGGCAACCCTTCGACAAAGCTTGGAAGAGCGTACACGTCAGCAAGGCGGTAGAATTCGAGTATGTCCTGTCTTTTGTGACCAACTCGGCCAGCCTGAATAAGATGAAAACGCTCACCGAGACCGTATGTTTCGATGAGATCGATGTCCTCACCCGCAACGGGGCTTGCTGTCAGCCAAACGAATTGAATGTCGGCGGCCGATTTGGAAGCTAAGCGAGCCGCTTCGAGAAATACCCATCTGCCCTTTCGATCGATGAATTGACCAAGACATAGGACAGTGAATTTTGTTGGATCGAGATCAAACTTTGATCGGAGGATATTTTGGGGCTCTGTATTGTCAGTCGCTCGCGCGATCTCGGCGGGATTGACGGTCGTGTAAGTCACCTTTATTGTATTCCAGAATTTCTCGGTAACCCACGGCCGAAAACGCGCTTTTGCATCCTCATTGGACGTGAAAATGTGCATACCGCGAAGACGCGAAAAGATAGCCAGCTTATATCTCCATATGAAACGTCGAATCGGGGAGACCTCGGGAAGAGCATTATGAAGCGTAATGAACACATTTGCCCTGCGAAGCGACAGGAACATCAAAAACCACACCGCATGCCATGGGGCAACTTCTATATGCAGAATCGATTTGGACAGTTCATGAGCGCCGACGCGCTTCGCTATCTCGATCCACGAACGAATATGGCTTAGGTGACGCCGAAATTTCTCGGAAATGGTCGAAGCCGTTCCGAGCAGAGCCGTGACATCGAGAAATTCGTACGCAATACTTTCCTCATCGAGGAAGCCGAGCAATTTTGGATCGGATCCGCGCGGAAGCAGAACCGTGACATCCCAATTTTGGCGGGCTAGCTTCATAATGCCCAGAAAATAGATCTGTGCACCGCCCCATTCAAGATAATTCCAGCAGAATATCAGCCGTCGCATAAGCAAGTTCGGATGAGAGCGATCTCATTTGGGACGTCATTCGATCATATCGTGCACTCCCGTGATCGCAATACCCACATTTAAGTAAAGAGAAATGGCCCGTTGAACTCAAGGGCTTCTACAAGACTCATCGTACTCTGGAACCCTATATCGAAGCCATGCGGCCGAAGCCAAAGGGTTCGGCCAAGTTCAGGTTCGCCTCACAACAATTCGCCTCAGGCCGTAGGCAAGCGATTTGCTCAACAGTTCCAGAGCATAAACAAGGAATGCGGCAACAGCTTGTGGTTTGGCTGGCGCCGACTCCAAACGGGCAACAAACTGGCGCATTAGATTCATCGGATGCCTTTCATTGCGGAAAAGGATATTAAGTGCGGGGCCAATGCCCAACGTGTGCAGAGGTGGCGGATAGGTATTTGGCTCGCACCATACCAATGAACGCGGATCGATAAGTAGTTTGTACCCGGCTTTTCTAAATCGAGCGAGATATTGGGCGTCACCCCAACCATGGGGAAATTTGGCCTCGTCCATGAGTCCGCATTCGCGAATAGCCTCGACCGGAAACATTACGCAGTTCCCAACAATAGATTCGACCTCAAACGGATGCTTCCCAACGGAAAATGCGGTGAGATCGTCCGGGATTTGCCACCCGCCGCTCCAAGTTTTCCAAACCGCCCCAACCTGAAAAACCCTATGTGGGTGATCCCATAGAAGTAAGAGTGAACCGACGATCGTACGGCTATTCTGGGCTGCTGTCGCGATCAGCTTTTGCAG
>JBATDM010000116.1:0-39697 GCA_049663465.1 Pyrinomonadaceae bacterium | reverse complement strand
TCCGGGAACCTTGACCTGTGCGAAAGCGGTCGCACCGAGTGCGGCAAATATCAAAAGTGAGACTAGAGATTTCATACGAGATTTTTCAACGCAAAGCCGCAAAGGACTCAAAGATCTTCTAGTCCACAAATAGAGAATCCTTCGACGCCTTTCCTTTGCCAACGGCATACAGCCGCATTCCGATCGTGATCATTACGAGAGAAATAACGATCCACAAAAATACCCAGACGAGCGATGGGATGCCTGTGGCCGCCGCCATATTGGCAGCGTCGGTCTGCTGCGTTCCGCTTGCCGAGATGAAAAAGAGATCGCGCAGGCTGAAAATTGCGTTGAGCAGACACTGTACCGCAAGAAACGCGAGGGCAAAATTTACCCATTTTGCCGAAGCAAACTTAGCCACCGCGGCAAGTCCGGCCGCCAAAACCGCACCCGAAAAGATCGTAAATACTACGCTGCCAAATGTTACGTTTTCCAGGAAGTTCCAGAACGGGGCCAGGAACCCGAAGGCGATGGTCATCACCGCGATCGATCCGGCCGAGATATATAGAGCGAGGCGCGATGACCATCCAAAGCGCATCCATGCGAGCAAAATAGTTCCGAACGCAGTCGTGCCGATATAGCCGGCGCTAGAGATCAGCAGGCCCGAAAATCCGGACGACTGCGACCAGACCGCGCCGCTGCCATCGGGTGAAACTGTCAGGCTCATTACCGCATTACCGGTGATCAGCGCTGTTAGTGCGTGGCTGCTCTCATGAATAAATGTCGCAAAAAGCTGCAGCGGATATACCACGTATGCCGCAATGGGCAAAAACCATGAAACCACCCAAATTCCCACACTGACGGCGGTCGCGATCAGCAAAAGCGAAACCTGCGGCCTCGCATCATCGGCAAGCTTGTAACTTATCGGCATAATGACTCCTTTTCTCTACAAGACAATACGTCTATTGTACCGCAAAGTTCGCTGGTGGACCCCGAAGACAGAATTGGCGTCGCTGTGGAACAATTAGCCAATTTCAATTGGCAGCAAATGCGATTTTTGTCCCAGGCTTGTCCCAGGCTTGTCCCAACCCGTGCTGGGGCAAATAACTCTAAGTTTTTCAATATGTTACACGGCTTTCTACAGGCACTATTGCTGATTTTAAAAAAAAGAAAGAAACACATTATGCCACAAATCCATGATTGCGTTGCAAGCATAGCACACAGTTGCATAAAAGTCAACGATTTGAATGCCGCAGCTTCTCTGACAGACGGTGTGACCGATCATTTTCGTGCGAAGTCACTTTTTCCGCCGGTTTTCGATTCGAGCCGGATGTCCGCGATCACTATGTCCTTTTGGATCGCCTTGCACATATCGTAGATGGTCAGGGCGGCGACCGAGACGGCAGTGAGGGCTTCCATTTCGACGCCGGTTTGGGATGTGGTGATCGCTTCGGCGGTCAAGTGAACGCCGAAGTCGGTGAATTCTGCGGCGACGTTAACCTTGGCTAGGTTGATCTGATGGCAGAGCGGAATTAGCCCCGATGTCTTTTTTGCCGCCATAATGCCGGCGATGCGGGCGATCTCGAGCGGGTCGCCTTTTTTAGTTTGTCGAGTTTGTAGAGTTTTGAGAGTTTCGGAGGAGAGCAAGACTCGTCCTGATGCGACAGCACGGCGGGCGGTCACGCCTTTGGCCGAGACATCGACCATCTTGATCTTTCCTGCTTCGTCAAAATGTGACAGATCTGACATTTGGTTATCCTTCTACCAACGACATCCATCCGCGTGGCTTCATAAGCGAGATCACACGAGCCGGATCGACGGTAGCCATGAAATTTGCATCGTCTCTAGGCGAAACGCCACTACCATCAATACCACACAAGAGCGGACCCCGAAAGCGCTTGGCCAGGCTAAACAGCGTATAGCCGTGCTTCCTGAGCAGCTTCTTCGCCGGCGAATCTGCATCGCGGCTATCCTCAAAGACGATGTCCCTGATCGCGTGACGAGCAAGGATAGAATCCGCCCCCTTGAATGCTTCAAGCTCATGGCCCTCGATATCGAACTTGGCGACCCCGATCTTTAACTCTGCCGATAAAGTGTCGTCAAGTTTTTTGAGCTCAATGCGTACGCTGTCCATCTCAGATGCTTCGGGCGACTCATCGGCGACGAAGGCTACCCCGGGGTTTTCAGCCCACAAACGTGGCATGGCAAGAGTGCCTTGACCGCTACGAGATGAGATTGCCTTTTGATGTATCTCGACACTCGCCATCCGGCTGTCTTTCCAGAGTCGGCTGTTAGCGAGAAGTTCATCATGCATCTGCGGTTGTGGTTCGAATGCGATCACGCTGCCGCCCGCACCGCATCGAACAGCCATCAGTGACGTGAAATATCCGAAATTGGCCCCGACGTCGAGAGCGGCCTCACCCGGTTTAATCAGGCGCCATATCGTCTCGGCGGCGACGATGTCATATGTGCCCTTGAGCCAGATGGAGTTTGGAATGAGCCCGGGTAGCTGGATCTGAACATCGGCGCCCCACGGGAGCCTCGCGGTCTGTTTTCCAATGACACCCGCCAGTTGCCGTCTCACTCGCCGCACGATCTGACGCGGGCGGTAGAAATACTCGGGAAGATAGAACTTCCACCGAAGCTTTGCCCAGAATTCATTTGAGCGACGAGGCATATTTCTTCGAGCTGATCAACGCTGAGGCAAAGTGAGAAACGAGACGCTTGAGCCCGTTTCTACATTGGTGCCTCGGGGGATGACCGCAAGACAATCGGCAGCCGCAAATGTGACAAAGTCAGACGAGCCGAGGCCGCGCAACGGGGTTATTACTGCCAATCCATCCTTCTGATATGACAGGGTGCATGGGAGATAACTGTCCCGCTCTTTCGTGCCCTTGATCAGGCCAGCCGAGATCGCGGTGCCCTTGGCCAACACCTTTTCGGTTCCGCCCTGCATCTTACGGATTGCGTCGGCGACAAAGAGATAGAATGCAGTCGTTGCCGAGACCGGATTGCCTGGAAGCCCGAAGACGAGGGAGCCGTGGAGCCTTGCAAACACCGTTGGTTTGCCAGGCTTGAGACGCACCTTTTCAAAGAATATCTCGGCTCCGAGTTCGCTGAGTGCCGCCTTAGTATGATCGTATTTTCCGACCGAGACGCCGCCGGTGATGATCAGGACGTTCGATCTCTTTGCGGCATCTAAAATTTGAAATTTGAGATCTGAAATTTCGTCCCTGACGATCGGCAAGATAGTTGTCTGGCCGCCAAACCGACGGCACAGAACGTCGAGCATTACGGAATTGGAGTTGCGGATCTGGTCGCGGCCCGGCTTTTTGCTGATGTCAACGATCTCGCTGCCGGTCCCCAGGATCGATATGCGTGGCCGCTTTCCGACCTTTACTTTCGCATAGCCGAAGGAGGCAAGGGTCGCGATCATGTTCTCAGTTATCATTTTGCCGCTCCCAAAAACCGCGGTACCTCTCTTGATCTCTGCTCCGCGACGGACGATATTATTTTCGATCTTTACGGACTCGCGAATCTCGACGATGTCGTCGTGCTCGTGCGTCAACTCAACCTTTTGCATCGCGTCTGCACCGGCCGGAACCGGAGCACCGGTCATGATCCGGATGGCTTGGCCTGGTTTGAGCGTTTTGGGCCAACCTCGCCCGGCGGCGGATTCGCCGACAACGCGAAGTTTTGTAGGTGCATTGACGGTGTCAGCCGCTCTCACGGCGTAACCGTCCATCTGCGAACGGTCAAATGGCGGTAGATCCGTGTCCGCGACGATGTCCTCGGCCAGAATGCGACCAACGGAGCTTGTGAGCGGCTCCTTTTCGTTCTTGAGACTACCGGTCTCTTTTTCGATGATCTTGAGGGCTTTTTTTATATCGATCATGAAACTTGCATTTGGGCACACTCCCTACCGGTCGTGTTTTTGCTTTTTTATTTGATCAGGTAAAAGCCGGTTTGCCGTGGCCGGATGAATTTGTAGCCCTTGGGCGTCATCACCGCATCGTCCTCAGCCATGATCGTGACTTTCTGACCGCCCCATTCGGCGACGTTGGCTGATGTGTTTAGTTCGATGGACATATATGATCCAGGCAATATCTTGTTTCCGCCGCCGCCGATCAGACCGCGAAAATCGATCGACGGGCCGAGGCCGTGGCCGTGGGTTCCGATCGGGTGCGAGTAGATCATAGCTTCGATATTCTCAGCCTTGACCTTTGCCATTGTCTGTTCGTACACTGCCGCTCCGGTCATCCCCACTCGGGCTACGCCGAAGAGGATGTCGTGCAGCCGATTGGTATTTTTCAAGGCTGCCTTGAGTCCCGCAGGGGCATCCTTCTCTCCGGTCTTTAATACGTAACCGTGCTTCTGCCAGTCCGTGCTCAGGCCCATATAGATTAGACCAAAATCAACATGTATCAGGTCGCCACGTTGGATTATATCGGATTCCTTTGCGGTACTGAGAAACTGTCCTGTCGTCCCCGTCTCGGTGCGTTGCTGCTGAATGCGGACATCTGGCTGGAACCAAATGCCGAGGCCCAGATCGTTGACCTGCTGCATCATCCACCAACGGACATCGCCAACAGTCGTTTTGCCGGGAGTAATGACCTCGTTTGAGAATGCTCGGCGTGTGATGACGTCGGTCACTAGTACAGCTTTTTCATAGTGCGGCAACTCCTCGGGAAGGCGAGTATCAAAAAATTCAGTCAGGAGATCTGACGCAGAGACAAATTTCTTTTCGTTCTCAACTCCAAGAGTCTCCGCGAGAAATTTGTAACCGTCGTGTGTCAGTCCGCTTTGTTGCCCACGACTGCCGCCCATGTTGAGGGCGATTGTTTTGGGGTTTCGTCCGTCGACGAGCTTCTTTAGTTCTTCGCCAAATCTATCGCGGGCTGGCATGAGCAGCTTGTAGTGCTTATTCAATCTCTCCTCGTTATATCGGACCATCGCGATCCGCTCAATACGCTGCCCCTGATCGATGAAGATGAAAAGGTCACGCCGCCCCACGATCGGGATCGGCGGTACGATGTGCTCGGTGACGGGGTCGCTGTGAAACTCCTCATTGACGACGATCCACATCTCAATGCCGTGGAGCTTCATCATTGGGAGTAGTAGCGAGCCGAGTCGTTTCATCAGCCACTGCTCGCGAACATCCGTCTGCTCACGCTGCGAGAGCAGCTTTGGCATGGCCGGAACGGGTTCGTCCGAGCGGTTTTGGGGGATCGCTGGCGTGTAGGCGAAAATGGCAATGAGAGCAAGTAAAATTAGATTCTGTTTTGGCATAGATCAGGTGACTGAAATTCGAGCACTTTAGCGGAAGTAGCTGCGAAATGCTAGACTTTTCTTTTGAATTACACAGGCATTTTAACACACACGAACTATAGCGAGGCATATTTACAGTGATCGAATTTGAACTTACAGACGAGCATAAGGCACTGCAGGCGACGGTACGCGAGTTTGTCGCGGGCGAGGTTGCCCCTTACATAAAAGAATGGGACGAGAAGGGCCATTTTGAACGCAGCATTTTTGACAAAATGGCGGACCTCGGCCTGATGGGCGTTTGCATTCCGGAACAGTACGGCGGTGCGGGCTTTGACTACATCTCGCTTGGATTGGTATGCGAAGAGCTTGAGGCGTGCGACACATTTTTGCGTGTGGCAATGTCGGTCCACGTCGGGCTGAACAGCCTGAGCGTTTACTCGTGGGGTACCGAGGAGCAAAAGCAGAAATATCTCGTTCCGCAGGCGAAGGGCGAGAAATTAGCGACATTTGGATTGACTGAGCCAAACGCAGGCAGTGATGTAATTGGCATGCGTTCGTACGCGAAGCGTGACGGTGATGATTGGATCCTGAATGGCGAAAAGATGTGGATATCGCTGGGTAATACGGCGGATCATTTTCTATTTTTTTGCTGGACCGATCAGGAGAAGCAGAAAGTGCGTGACCACAGCGGGATAAGCTGTTTTATCGTCGAAAGGTCAATGCCGGGATTTTCGAGCGGAACGCTGCATGGCAAGATGGGCATTCGGGCCGGTGATACGGGTTATTTCTCTCTACAGGATGTTCGAGTTCCGAAAGAGAATATGCTCGGCAATGAGGGCGAAGGGTTTAAGATCGCGATGTTTTCGCTCGAAAATGGCCGCTATACCGTTGCTTCGGGAGCGACAGGCGTTATCCGAGCTTCACGCGATGCTTGCGTCTCGTATGCAAATACACGCGAGGTCCAGGGTCAGAAGATCGGCAACTTTCAGCTCGTAAAGCAAAAGATCGCCAATATGGAAGCTGATTACCAAATGGCACACTTACTTTGGCTTAGGTGCGGTTGGCTTAAGAATGAAGGCAAGCCGTCAGCGAAGGCCGCGAGCATGGCAAAGTGGCAGGCGACGGTCCGAAGTGAGACTGCTGCTTCAATGGCGATCGAACTCCACGGAGCGAATGGCTACATCAACGATTATCCGGTCGAACGCTACTTGAGAAACTGCAAAGCCGCAGTAATCTATGAGGGAACCCGCGACATTCACACCCTGATGCAGGCCGATTGGGCACTCGGTCTGAAAAAAGAAAAGACGGCAAGGGTTGTCCTACCGCCATATCAGCCGTCCGAAGCTAACGGGACGGCGAGCTAAAATGTTTTTCGCAATGGCGGCCCTTATCGGCCGCCATCTTGTTCACTAGTTGTCTTTCTTCTTTTCTTCGCTGCTTGAAGATTTGGTGGTTTCGTCCGATTTTGTCTCCGACTTGACCGAATCAAATATGGGGGACTTGGTCGTCATCTTCCAGTCGCCGCCCTCTTTTACAAATACGATATCGATCCCGTTCGGATACTTGTCGGATTTGATCGTGCCGATCGCTGTATCGCCGGTAATTTTTTCGTTTGTAACCTCACACGGCGTTCCAGAAACGCGATCGGTGCTTTCAAGGGAGGCGATGAGATTCTTCGCCTTTTCCTCTTTCATCTCTTCCTCAAACTTCTTGATCGTGTCAGCCGAATAGACCTTACGCAATGCGGCCTCGTCATTCTTAACCCAGGCATCGCAGAACGCTTTAAATACCGGCGTCAGGGTCGGAGCATTGTTCGTAACGGTCGCCGGAGCATCCTTTTTGGTCTCGAGCGGGTTGTTGGAATTGGCGGTCGTAGTATTGGTATTTGCCGCAGGCCCTCCGCAAGCCGAAACGAATGCCGCAACAGCAAAAATAGAAAAAAGTGTAATAAAACGTGAACGCATAATTTATAGGTCTCCTGTCAAAATTGAATTCAAGAGTATAATAAACTTGTCGCGATGAACAAAACCGCTCAAACTGAACTGCACCGTCTGTTTCTCATTGACAGCCTGCCGGAACCACTAACCCCGGCGAGCAGCCACTTGCAAATATTCGACAATTATCTCGAGAATACGCGGATCAGATTGCGGCGGGTTCGAGATCCGTATTCAAAAGAATGGACGCGAATATTGCAGCAGCGTTTCGCTGCAAGCGAAGAAGATCGGGCGGTAACAAAGCTGGCGGAGATCTACCTGAACGACCAGGAATACTCGATATTTGAGCCTTTTGAGGGCCGCGAGATCCGCAAGAATCGGTACTTTCACGAGTTTGACCTTTTTTCGATAGCGTTTGACGTTTATCTCGGAAACCTCTGGGGGCTAAATACCGCGAAGGTTGATTTTGAGAGCCGAGAGAAAATGATGAGCTTTGTTCCGCCTCCATTTGTTGTGTTTGAGGTGACCGACGACCCGTTCTTTAATGGTGAAAACCTGGTCGGGAAAACCTTCGGAGAAGTTCAGACTGAGGTGGCGAAGCTGGGGTCTCAGAATGCCCAGACCCAAAAGTTCCCCGACGAATAAAAAGGGGCTCGAGGGCCGGTTGGCCTCGAACCCCACTGTTCCCAGTTTCTTTTTCCGCTTATTGCTTCCTTGGCTTGATCGTTACGTGGCGCTCAAGCGAATCCCAGATCTGCAGATAAATTTTCGTCTCTCGCGGGATCAGATCCGTCCAATTTTCACCGCCGCGGCTGATGTAGCGCGCCAGTTTGGCGGGGTTGGAATTGTAACCTGCTGCCATCAACTGTTCCTGTGTGGCGATGCCGGTTGCCATGGCTTCCCGCACAGTAGCGCTGGCCGAAAGATCGTTCCACGTCATTTGCATATACAGCAGCATCGCCTGAGAGGCATTGACGTGGTTTCGCATTCCTTCAACGAAATCGGGCATCAGGGCCGCATTCGGAAATCGTGACCGCACCATCCGATAGGTCGAGGGAATCATTTGCACCATGCCGCCAGCTCCGGCCGAGCTAACCGAATAGCGATAAGTTTGTCCCTCGTTCAGGGCGTATAGCGTGAAGATGTCGTTGTAAATGTTCGGGTGATACTCTGTGCGAAAACGCAGGTGATCGACGTGCTCGAGCGTGGCGAGAACTTCGGCGATGTCGGCGACTTTGGGCTGAATCGCGTAGCCTTTCCGTTTCAGTTGTTCGCGGGCAACGTCGATCGTATTGCTTACATAAAAGCGCCCCGCGTTAACCACCTCAGGTGTCACAATGCCCGGATGGGTCGAGACGTAGTATGCCATTTCGGTAAACACGCCGCGCGTCTCTCGTGGATATTGGACGATCAATGGCAGATGCGGCTTACCATTAGCATCCGTCACTACGACGGGCGTGTTGACGCCATTTCCGCGGATCGTCCTGGTTATGATCTGCTTTCCGCCTTCTGACATCAGCATCGTACCTGCTCCCGGCGAGAGGAACTGGTCCTTTGTGAGCACAAACGAGTCGATCTTGTGCTCATTCGTGTCGTAAAACGCCACCCGAATGATCGTGACGAGACTTATCGGTTCAACAGAAGCTATCGTCAGTGGCCGCATGGCCATTTGCCGTTTTGCCTCGGCGATCTTTCCCTTGATCTCAGAAAAACTCAGACCCTTATAATTCAGATCGCTTGCCTGTGATTCGCTTGCATTAGAACTTGTGACAGGCAGCTTTTGTGCCGGGACCGGCGTCGGCAGTGGGGTTGCAGGCTGTTTTACCGTCTGGGCTGGCGGTACGGAATTCGTGACGACAACGATCGGCCGTGACGGCACCGGTTCCTCGGAATTCGATTGAGAGAATATGGATGATACGGATGCAATAAGGACAAAAACGCTGAGTGCAAGGGTGTTTTTCATAGTAATTCTGGAGTGAACTGTTGGAAACGCTCGATTTCGCGGCGTCGGGACGGTCAGTACCATAAGATTCTCTTAAACGGATAGCGGTTGTCAAGCATTTTCGAAAAATTTATTGCATATACAACAAATAGTTATGGATACCTTTTCGTTTGTAACGGGTCGAACCATACGGTATAACTAGATTTCGCTGCCTTTTTTTGGCGGATTATCCTATGAAACAACTCTTCGGTACGGACGGTATCCGCGGGCACGCGGGCGAGTTTCCGCTTGACGACAAAACTATTGCCGCGATCGGAGATTCGCTTGCGAGACAACTCTCTGAAAGGCTCGGCCGTCCGCCGCGATTTGTCTCCGGCCGTGACACACGCGAATCGGGTCAGGGAATCGAGGCAGCATTTCATGCCGGGGCCGAATCTGCCGGCGCCGCGTGCGAATCCGCGGGCGTGATCACAACTCCGGGCGTCGCGTATCTCGCGGGCAAATTTGGCTTTGACGCCGGTATTGTCATCAGCGCCTCGCATAACCCATTTCAGGACAATGGGATAAAGATCTTTGCCCCGACGGGGCGAAAGATAGTTGGAGCCACTGAACGTGCGATCGAGGCGGACATCTACTCGAAAGCTGATGTCGAATACTCGATGGAGAATGCTCTCCACTCGGCTCGGGGAGATGAATTTGCTGTTGCTTACATTGAGCATCTGAAAGAACAAGTTAATGGTCTCTCGGCGGACGGAATACGGATCATAATCGATTGCGCCAACGGTGCCGCGTCGGGCTTTGCTCCTAAACTTTTCAAAACCCTTGGTGCCAATGTCGTTGCTATCCAGGATGCCCCTGACGGCAGAAATATCAACGAAAACTGCGGTTCGCTTCATCTCGAACATTTGCAGGCTAAGGTCGTCGAAGAACGAGCAGCCTTCGGGGTCGCCTTTGATGGCGACGCCGACCGGGCACTGTTTGTCGATGAAACGGGAAACATCATTGACGGCGATGCGACGCTCTGGGTGATGGCCCGTTATTTGAAAGATCATGGACACCTCCGCAATTCGACCGTCGTGGCAACAGTGATGAGCAATATAGGTCTTGAGAAAGCCTTTGAGGCCGAGGGCATTGCCCTTTTGCGAACCGATGTCGGTGACAAATTCGTTCTCGATAAACTTGTAGAAACAGGTTCTGAGATCGGTGGCGAGCAATCGGGCCACATCATTTTCCCCGAGATCAGTTGGGTCGGTGACGGAATGATGACCGCTTTGCTGCTGTTGCGTGCGATCTCTGAAAAGGGGGTTTCGCTCTCGGATGCGACGGCTGGATTTAAGCGATATCCGCAGATCCTGGTGAACGTAAGGGTCGGTGAAAAACGTCCGTTTAACGAGGTGCCCGCAATTGCCGCCGCCGCCGCCGAAGTCGAGAGGGAACTGCATGGCGAGGGGCGTTTGCTGTTACGATATTCCGGCACGGAAAATCTAGCCCGCGTAATGATCGAGGGCAAAGACCAGACGGCGATCGACGCCCAGGCCAATAGGTTGGCTGAGGTGATTCGGGCCGCACTTGGATAAAAGTTCATCGCTGTTTCGGTATGCGAATGAAAGAGATAACGTTGAAAGTTGGGACATCCACACCTGACTCTGCCTACTCGATCAGGATCGGCAGCGAACTGATCGTGGATTCGGGAAAGTGGGCTCGTCGTTGCCTTGGCAAAGATGCCAAGCGGATCGTCCTGGTTTCGAACCCTCGTGTTTTCAGGCTTTACGGGCCACAAGCTATCGAAAGCCTTTGGGCGGCGGGCTTTACGGTCTCGCATTTCCTGATGCGTGATGGCGAGGTTTATAAGAATTTTCGTTCCGCCGAATCCGTCCTGCGTGCTTGTTCCGAGGCTGGCCTTTCCCGTACAGATGCTGTGGTTGCTCTCGGTGGTGGGGTTGTCGGTGACCTTGCCGGATTTGCGGCTGCGATCTATCTGCGGGGCATTCGATTTTTGCAGATACCGACCACTTTGCTCGCGATGATCGACTCGTCGGTTGGCGGTAAGACCGGTGTGAATTCTGCCTTTGGCAAAAATTTGATCGGTTCGTTTCACCAGCCGAGCGGTGTACTCGTTGATATCGATACGCTTCGAACTCTGCACCGGCGGGAATTGACCGCCGGATTCTGCGAGGTGGTCAAACACGGTGCGATAGGTGGAAAGGCCCTGCTCAAACAAACCGATGACCTGCTTGCACGGTTTCCGGTCAACGATCTTTCTCAGAATCTTGCCGATAATAATATCTGTGCCGAACTTGCCGCTCTCATCGAGGCAAATGCTGCCTTTAAGGCCAGGATCGTCGCCGGTGACGAACGCGAATCTTCTTCGCGAACCAATGCCACGTCGCGCAAAATACTCAACTTTGGCCATACGCTCGCTCATGCCCTCGAAAAGGTGACCGACTATAAATATCTCAAGCATGGCGAAGCCGTGGGATACGGGATAATGTTTGCCGCGGAATTATCAAAATCTCTTGCATTGTGCGATGAAAAAAGTGTAAAATCGTTGAACGATGTTGTGCATCGTGTGGGTACCTTGCCTTCACTTGCTGACATTGATGAAAAAGGGGTGGTTGAGGCCTTTAGATTTGACAAGAAAAATCTCTCCGGTTCGCTGCAAATGGTACTGCTCAAGGGCATCGGCAAACCGGTGATCGTCAGCGATGTCCCGCAACCAACGGTCCGAACTGTCCTCAAGCGTCTCCTGCGGCAATGGGCTTAATTTCTCTGCCCTTTCTTCGGTTTCAGGAGCCATAGAAAAATGAACAATTTTAATAGACTTCGCGAAAGCGAGCGCGGTAGCGCGGGGGCAAAATTTGCCATTTTCATGGTAGTCATGCTTCTTCTCGCTCATGCCGCATACAATTACGTTCCGGTCGCATACGGTGCCGAAAGCCTCAAAACGGAAATGCAAACAGCGGTCGTTCAGGGTCTTGCTCTGCCCGGCAAAATGAAGCCCGTCGATAACGTGAAGGCACGGATCCTACAGGCGGCTCGAAAGAATGAGATGCCGATGAATACGCTGATTGATGTCAGGCAAAAAGGCGGAGCGATTACCGCTCACGTCGTCTATTCAAAGCAGGTCGCTCTCTTACCATTTGGGATGTACAACTACAATTACCAGTTTGACCACACGGCGACACCGACAGGATTTTTGATCGATCAGCAGCCTTAGGGCAGATCAGCCGGCCAATGCCGGAATGCCAAGCATTTCTTTGATCTTGAGCGGCTGTATCTGAATGAGGCCCTCGGGAGCGTCCGCGAGCCAAGTGCTTGGGCACACGCCGCACGTAGTACATTTTTCAACAGCAGGACATGGAAGGCTCGAGAGCGACTCTCGGGCTTTTTCGTGTTCGGTCTTGAGAAATTCGAACGAAAGGCCGCTATCGACTATCGACCACGGGAGAAATTCGTCGTAGCCGCGGTCTCTCGAAGTGTGAAACGCTGCGTCGATGCCGGTCTCGCGTAATGCTCGATTAAGGTCACCGCCCATTCGTGCAGCCGCTTCGATGGCTGTCGAAACTGTCCGGTCGCCGGACGAGAACAGAGCTTGCTCGTGAGCGATCTTGGCGGACATAAATCTGACATCGACATTCGGGATCTTGCTGAGGCCTTTGCAGACGTATTTGATACGTTTTTTCAATTCCTTTTCGTCGCAGATCGCGTCCCACTGGAGCGGCGTGTTTGGTTTCGGGACAAATCCGTTGAGCGACACGATGACCTTGCCGGCACGGCCAAAGGTTTTCCCGGACTCGAGCATTCGGTTTTTTATCCGTTCGGCCAGAACAAATATTTCGTCCAGGTCTTCCGGCGTTTCTGTCGGCAGGCCGACCATCACGTAGAGTTTGATGGTCAGCATGCCGCGGTCAAAAACGGCCCCGCAGATATCTACGATCTCGTCGTTAGTCAGATTTTTGTTAATGACGCGGCGAAGTCGGTCGCTTCCGGTTTCCGGGGCGACGGCGATCTGTTGGTCGCGTGATTCGACGAGAGCGTCGAGCAATTCGTCAGATATCTGATCGAGCCTGAGACTCGACACAGAAATTCGGTAATCCATCGCGCGTAGCTCGCGTAAGATCGTCGAGATCTCAGGGTGATCGCAAACCGCCGTTGAAACCAGTCCGATCTTGTTTGTTTTGCCCCGCCACTCTGCCGCCTTTGCCAGAATGTCCTTTGCCGGGACGACACGCGGCGGATAGTAGTTGTAACCCGCCCAGCAAAAGCGGCAGCCTTGCGAACAACCGCGCGATATTTCCACAAGCAGCCGGTCGCCCATTTCTGCCCCCGGCGACCATATCGCCGTCGAAGGGCAAAACGTGTCCTGATCCAGAAGAAATTCTGCGAGCTCCGTTTCGCCGCGTTTCAGCGCCCTGCGAAGTGTACCTTCTTTCGGATTAACTGCTGCGAGTGCCCGGCCGACGCGTTTCGGAACGCCGTCCTCCGTTGGCAGATAATCAAAAACAGTTCCGTCGTCGTTGTAGATCACATCGTAAAGCGACGGCACGTAAAAACCGCGTCCGATCTTTGCGAGTGCGAGCAGGATCTCGTCCTTCGTCTCATTTTCAAGAACCGCGTCAACAAGTTGAAACGCAAGTATCTCGCCTTCGCCGACCGCGATCACGTCCGTAAAATCAGCGATCGGCTCGGGATTTAAGAAACTTGCCGCGCCGCCCATGATGACCAGCGGGTCAAAATGCGTACGTTTCTCAGACCAGACCGGAATGCCAGAGAGTTGGAGCATCCGCGCCATGTTGAGATAGTCCGTCTCGAACGAGATCGAAAACGCGACGATGTCAAAATCCTTAACGCGGCTCTGCGTTTCGAGCGAGAGCAGCGGTGTGTTTGTCCGTTCGTATTCCTTAAGCTCGTCTGTATCCGGCAAAAAAACTCGTTCGCAAACCACATCGGGGATCGCGTTGAACAATTCGTACATCGTATGCAGCCCAAGATTTGCCATCCCGATCGAGTGCGTATTCGGATAACAAAGCGCAATGCGCAGCCCGCCATGACGCGAGGCCGTGTAGCCCTCCTCGACGGCAAGTTTCTTCTTATAGCTTTCTACGATGTGTTTACTCATCAATTTACAAACTCTCAGATTATCAGAAAGAGAGTGCGGGGTACAGTGGTTTCTGCCTGCGCACTGCACCTTGGGGCGCCGCGTCGGAAGCCAGACCGTAAGGGAGTGACTCAGGACCGGGCGGAAGAGTTAGCCACGAATGAACACGAATAGGCACGAATTTAGGCGGCGAGCCGTTTTCTTTGGTTTTCATATTCGTGACATTTGTGTCATTCGTGGCAAAAAAAATATCTGAAGGTAGCGTCTTTGAGTTGAAATTTTTCCGTCGCGGTGCGAGGCACGGTCGGAATAAGTGATACGTGATAGGCTCACCCGTCGGTTGATAACCGCGTTCGTCGCCTCTTCATCCCCTTGCCATGTATTGCCGTTGCCTTTAGGCAACGGACCGGATGGAGAAAAAGCTGCCGGGCTTTAGCCCAATCCGCCCTTTTTTGGGGCTAAAGCCCCGAAATCAGTTCGGTCAGCCCTCGTCCGTTCGCTAAAGCGAACGGCAATGTCGGAAATAGATCCGAAATCGGGGGCTACAAATATGCCGCCCCGCTGGGGCCGGTTGAACGCATTCCCAAAATGTCGTTGAGCATTGAGTTTTCAAAGATCGAGTGCTGTCTTTATCGCTTTCCTTTGCGGCCTTCGCGTCTTTGCGTTGAAAATCTTCCTCTTTCTCTGCGGACTCTGCGAAAATCTCGGCGTTTCTCGGCGTTTAGCTGATTTTCAACGCAGAGGTCGCTGAGGGGGACGCAGTTTTTTACCGCGAAAGGAAAGAGGAAGTTTTAGCCCCGAATGGCACGAATAAGAGAACTAAACATCAATTTTCTTATTTGTGCCATTCGTGGCAAAACCTCTTGTCTCCTTTTCGCGTCCTTTGGCGTTATTCGCGGGCAGATGTTCTTAGGTTATTTCTTTTTTTCTTTGACTTTTGGCGTTGAATACGACGGGCGATGTTGGATAACGAGGTTCTTTTCGTCGTCGTAGTTGCCATCGTTGTCGAGATCGACTTTGACGTCGAGCTTGTATTTTTTGCCGGGCTCGCGTTTGTCGCCGAGGTCGTAGGCGAGCGAGTATTGGCTGCGGAGAAAGGCGTTGATGGAATTTAGATATCCCGGTATCTCGCCTTCAAAGGTCATCGGATAGTGGACGCCGCCCGATTCTTTGGCGATCGTGTTCATCGCGTTCTGAGCCTGTAGAAACGAGAGACGGCCCGGTGCTCCGGTGATGCTGTCCATCGGGGGAAGGTACGACTCGTATTTCTTATAAAATAGATTTCCCGTGCTGATGACATAGATCGGAATGCCTGATTCCTGGATCGTGCGACGGATCTGATCGTAATTGATCTTGCTAAACGTATCGATGCCCGAGGCGACGAGAATGATCGCACGGCGTTTTGATTTGACGGCGACCATGCCGGCATATTCAGCCTTTTCCTCTTCGGGATTATCTAAAACCACGGTATCGCCGCGGCCGCCGATGAGGGCAAAACTCAGTGCGTCCCAAAGATTGTTCTCGCGAAAGGCCGGCCGATTCTTGAAAAGGAGATTCACTGTCTCGTTCAGACGCTGCGGGTCATTTGTAAAATCTGTGATGGGCGTCGGACGAATATCAAATGCGATGACCGATGCGTAATCGTTCGGCGGCCTGATAAATTTTGAAAGGAAATACGCGACAGGTTTGATGACCTCGTTCGCTCCGGGTTCGAAATACCCGCCGGCTGCCGAGCCAAACATCTCGGTCCATTTGCTGTATTCGACGACAAGCGTAACGGTGATCGGAGATTCGGGTTCGGCAAAACTGGTCAGTTCTTGCTTGACCCCGTTTTCAAATACGGCAAAGTTTTCCTTTTTTAGACCGGTGACGACCTGGCCCGTTTTCTTGTTATAGACGACTGCGTCAACCGTTACGATCTTCGACTCGATCCGCAGAACTTCGTCGTCGATAATGGCATTTTTTTCTTCTTCGAGACGCTTTTTCTCCGCTTCGGCCTTTAGACGCTCTTCTTCGGTCATCGGTTTGGGCCGCTCGTTCTTTTTCCCGTCGCCGGTCTTTTCATTCTTTTGCGGCCTCGATTGGGCAAAACTACTGCCCGACGCCAAAACAAATACAAAGGCGACCGCAAAAATCGCCGACGCAAATCGCGAAGAGAAAAACTGCTGCATATATTTATCCTAAACTAAAGGTCTTTTCTGAAGGATTAGATACCGATTGTCCACTTTTAGTTGGTTAAAATCAATATTGTTAACGCCCCGACATCTTTGGTTCGCCGTGGAAGCATGAATTGACACGAACGAGAGCCGGTCTTTAGAATCTCACGTTAGTGAAACGAGAAAAAACACCGATCACGCTTGAGAATATTATCCTTGCGCACGCTGAGCGGCGTGATGAGATACGCCAGCGTCTAGGCGAGTTTGACGAGATCGGACGAGTCGGCTCAGACCTGAAGTTGCTTGAGGAGATGGTTTTTTGCTTTTTTACCGGGGGCTGTTCGGCAAAGATGGGGCTGAATTCGCTGGAGGCTATCAAGCCGATCCTCTTAACCGCTGACCAACCGGAATTGGCCAAGGCTCTTGTCGGACATCACCGCTATCCGAACGCGCGATCTAAATATGTCGCGGCGTCGCGCGATTTTCTCAAGGAACAATACGGCCTCGAGTTGCGTAAGAAACTGCAGAGCTTTGAATGTGCGCTTGCGCGGCGGGACTGGCTTGTTCGGGAAAAGGGTATTAAAGGACTCGGCTATAAGGAAGCGAGCCATTATCTTCGCAATATCGGGTTTAAGGGATATGCGATCCTCGACAAGCACGTGCTGAATTGTCTCGCCGAATTGAAAATAATTGATGACCCAAAGCCACCAAATACGCGTTCACGGTATCTAATGGTTGAGCAACAGCTCAATCGACTAACAGAGATGACCCGGATAGATTTTGACGAGCTAGATCTTGTGCTCTGGTCAATGAAAACCGGTGTTATACTAAAGTGACCTCGCAAATGGCGAGGACGCGGAGTTTGCAATATGCGGTTTAGCGGTCCAGCAAATATCCACAAATCTTTTCCGGCTCTATATATCTGGCTGACATCTATCGCTCTGCTCGGTGTGCTCTCATTTAGCGCTTTAGCGGCTACCGGTGACGACAAAGTAAGACAACTCATTAAGGAAGCAACGAAGCTGACGAGGGCTGGAAAGGTCATCGAATCGGAGTCGATTTTGCGGCGTGCGATAGCTCTCGACAAGGACCGGTCGGACTCAAGGGTCGAACTTGCATATGTGCTGACCAAACAGCGACGGCTCATTGAGGCGTACGAGATGGTCTATGATATCGCGAAAGCAGAGCCTGCGAACGCAAGGGCATTTTCTGTTCTCGGTGCCACATTGCTCGCAGGCGGACGTTTTCGCGAAGCGAGGCTGATATTTCTCAATGCGATCAAGCTCGACCGCCGTCAGGATCTCGCGTGGGCTGGCTATGGGCTTCTGGATTTTTACGAAAACAAGGTCGGCGACAGCCTTCAAAATCTTCGTGAAGCGGTTTATCACGAGCCAAAAGAACCAGACTATCTTTTTGCACTGGCCCAAGTTTCCGCACGGGCCGAGCTATACCATGATTCCGCCGAAGCATACAGAGATTTTCTCAGGATCTCGGATATTAGGGACGTTGATCGCCGCGAACGGATCAAGGGGCTGATCAACTTTCTGCAATATCTCGGCCAGGCTGGTTCGCTCTACACGCCCGCCGGCAAGGACCAAACCACTGTTCCTTTTGAAATGGTTGGCAACCGGCCGATCATCACGCTGTATGTCAATGGCGGCAAGAATCCGCTCCGGTTCGTGCTCGATACGGGGTCTGGCATCTCTGTGATATCGGAGAAAACCGCAAAACGGCTAAAGATCAAGCCGGTGACGAAAGGTGGTTTTGCACGTGGGATCGGCGGTGACGGCAAGTTTGAGATCGTTTACGGATTGTTGCGTGAGGTGAGCATCGGCGACGTGAGCCTAAAACAGGTGCCTGTATATCTCAGAAAGTTTCATACCGACAGCCATGAGGTCGATGGCTACATCGGCCTCGCACTGATCTCAAAATTCCTGACCACGATCGACTATGGCGACCAGACATTTTCGCTTACGCGCAGGTCGGATGATAAGAAGGAATTTCGCGAGGAGAACGCCGAACTGTCCCTGCCGCTGCGTCTGACATCGAGCGGATTCCTTAGCGGCGAGGTGCAGCTCGAGGGCGTCGAACTACCGCTGAACTTTATCGTCGATACTGGGGCGAGTGTGTCGGTCATTTCATCGGCCGTGGCCAAAGATGACGTCGTCAGCGGGTTTCTCGGCGAACAGCGGCTTCGCGTCATTGGTTCTGCCGGTGTGACTGACGATGTAAAGACATTTATGCTGCCGAAGGTCACGTTTGGCAAGCATTCGCGCGAGGATATTTTGGCCGTCGCGCTGAATCTTGACCTGATCAACGAAGCCTCCGGTTTTGAACAATCCGGCATACTGGGCGGCAATTTTCTTAAGAATTATCGTTTGACATTCGATTTTTCGCACTCCAAAGTTACATTTGTTCCCGTGAAGCCCTCTAACGACTAGCCGCAAGATGAAACTCAGCCTATACCTCGAAACCTCGGTTGTCGGTGCCTATCTGGACAACGACGAACCCTTTCGCCGCGATCTGACGATCAGGTGGTGGGAGCATGAATTGTCTGAGTATCGTGCGGTGAGTTCAATACTTGTTCAACGCGAGATCGAACGTCTGACCGAGCCGCATCGTGCAGGCTATCTCAATCTAATAAAGCCTTTTGAGCAGCTGGAGCTGACCGAAGAAGTCGCTATTCTCGCCGACGGATACATCGACCGCGGTATCTTTCACCGAAAATACATTGCTGACGCCGTGCACTTTGCACTCGCATCCTTTCATAAGATCGACTATCTCGTAACGTGGAATTTTGGCCATCTTGCCAATGTTCGCAAGCAGGCACGGCTGAGACTATTTAATACGGCCGCGGGGTTTTTCTCGCCGGTGATAGTTACGCCTGAGTTCCTCGTGCATTCCTTGTAACCGCCAAATAGGAAAAAGGCCCGAAATATCGAGCCTTTTTTTCACGTTCTTAAATTGATCGCCTACGGGATCACTAGCTCCTGACCGACCGAAATGGATGACGGACTGGACAGTTTATCCCGGTTTGCATCATAGATGTCGAGATACCGCCGCGTCGTGCCGTAGAATTTCAAACTTATCTTACCCAGGGTATCGCCTGGCCGAACTATATAGGTTTGACCCGCCCCTGAATTAGTGTCTGTGCGGGTTGGCTGTTCCGTACGGGCTTCGGAGAATCTCGGTAGCGAGAACGCCTTATTGATATAAACATTGAATTCTGTTCCGGATTTGACCTCAGCTTCCGGCCCTTTCAAGAGCCTTTCGCCGAGAAGTCCTGCACCTGCACCGACGATCGCACCGATAGCGGTTGCCTTACCGCCGCCGACTATTGCTCCGAGGATCGCTCCACCGGCAGCGCCGCCGCCGATGAAGATTACCTTGCGATGCTTCATCGTGTCGCCGCTCGCGGTGCCTTCGTTATCCGAACTGGTTTTGCCCGCGTCGAGATCCGTAAGCGAACCGCTGATCGAACGTTTCGCACCATTTGGCAGCCTTACTTCGATAAAATCAGCGTCGATCTCGCCCGGTTTGCCAGCCTTGTTGGCGGCCTTTACCGAATTGACCCGTCCGACCATTGTGCTTCCGTTTGGAATGACGACGGCTCCGCTCGACGAATACACAGGCTCGGTCGTCGTCGCTGAGAACGTGTCACCGACCTTGGCGGTTTTTGACGATATTGTCTTGTTGATCCTAACCCGGATGACCGTACCCGCTGGGACGCTGTACGTCTGAGCAGGCGAATCCACGGGTTTAGCAAACACCACAGTCGATCCGAAAACGCCTATCGACAGTAACAATGCCCCTAAAAAATGAATTTTTACTATATGCTTCATAACCTTTTCCTTTTTCTAAAACCAAATGCCGCGATAATTCACGACGGCCGTTTTGAATGGCACAAACGCCTAATAAGTTGTCCGCAATCCTTTCGCAAAACTGTTCAATAGGTAATATTTTACCACACGTAGATTTCTCCAACTATCTTTCGGATTTTTCTGAAATCTTGTTCTATTCGAACTATACTCAAGACGTAAGTAACAGTTCACAAATCTCCAATCCTAGCCTGGCCCCCGGTTTCAAACCCGGGGGTCAAGTCATTTAGAACCGGAGTTTAACAAGTTTTTGCAGGAGACTTCACAGATGCAGCTGATCGCCCCGACCGTTCTTCTTTTTGGATTAAACCTGCTTGACGCGCTACTCACCATCGTGTGGGTTCGAAGCGGAGTGGCGACCGAGGGGAATCAGTTGATGGCGAGCCTTCTGGAAATTGGCAACGGGCCGTTTCTGGGCGTCAAGATCGCGATCGGTGCAGTGGCCGCAATTGTGTTGTTCCGGTGGGGCAATCGGCCGCTCGCTCGCTATGGCTTGGCGGTTGCACTTGCGGTCTATATTGGATTGATGGGAATCCACCTTTTTACGGGCCTTTCTGCTTTTGGCATCGTTTCGAATACTGCGGCACACGACCTAACGAGTTGGGCCGGTCAGATGTTTGCTCTCATACGTTAACTCCTTAATAAGTCAGGTTGTTGCGGCCCGCGTGTTTCTCATCGAAACATCGGGCCATTTTTTTTCGTAACTTACTACACAACGCAGAATGGTTCTCATATCATCAAAATTTTTGTAAATTATTCGGTTGGGAAGGTTATTTATTATGTACAAACGCTCTGTTTATCAAATTTCGGCACGTCAGATACTTCTTCTCGCCTTTGCATCGGCGTTGATCGCAGTCGGGGCAACGGCACTTGTTTACAATCTAGCAAGGTTTTGGCCGGAGAAAGGCGACTCGACCGTTGCTCTCGCCGAGGCCGCCCCGCTCGCGGTCTCCGATCCATCGACTGTTTCGGACGAGCAAAACAGTATTGATGTATATAAGGCCGTAAGTCCCGGCGTTGCCTTTATCAATACCACCTCCATCTCTCAGGATTGGTGGGGCAACGAGCAGGAGGGCAAAGGCAACGGGTCTGGCTCGGTCATTGATGCGAACGGCCATATTCTGACTAATTATCACGTCATCGAGGGGTCACAGAAGCTGACAGTTAGCTTCGGTGGTGAGAAGGTCTATCCCGCGACCGTCGTTGGCGGTGACCCGGATACCGACCTGGCTGTGATCAAGATCGATCCGCCCAAAGATATGACTGTCGTGCCGCTTGGAGATTCTGACAAGCTGATGGTCGGGCAAAAGGTTTTGGCGATCGGAAATCCCTTCGGTCTCGACCGTACGTTGACAACGGGGGTTATTTCCGGACTGCAGCGACCGATACGGGCACGCAACAACCGCCCTATCGACGCAGCGATCCAGACAGATGCTTCGATCAACCCCGGGAATTCGGGCGGTCCTTTATTAGACAAATTTGGCAGGATGATCGGCATCAATTCACAGATACTATCGCCAGCCGGTGGTTCGGTTGGGGTTGGTTTTGCGATACCTGCGAACACGGCAAAGCGGGTGATACCGCAATTGATACAGTTTGGTGAGGTCCGTCGGCCTAAGCTGGGTGCGACTCTGCCGAGTGTGACGGAACTTTCAGCCCGCGGCTATCGCTTGCCGGTCGAGAGCGGCCTTTTGATCTACTCGACACAGGCAAATGCGTCGGCAGACAGGGCGGGGCTTCGGGGTGTGACGTCCGATGGCCGCATCGGCGACATTATTGTGTCGGCCGACGGCCAGAAAATGAACGAGCTTGACGATCTCTATCGTCTGCTCGACAAAAAGCAGATCGGCGATACGGTCAATCTTGAAGTGTATCGCGGCGGACGGACGATAACCGTTCCGGTCAAACTGGTACCGACACCGAGCGGCGGCGCTTCGCGGCGTATTAATTAGTTTGGAGAGGTTTTGAGTACCTGAAAATTGTCCAGTACACTCTCTTCTCCGCGTCTTTCTCAGCGGTCTCAGCGTTAAGAACGATCTAAACACGGAGGCCGTTGAGATTTTTGCAGAGGCCTCGACCTCAATTCGTCCCTAATTTTTGATGACCGAACTAAACGATTTTTACAACGCGGGTTTTGGTTGGATATGCCGCCAATGTGAACGCGACCTGAGTTCTACGGTCGGGAACGACGGCCTGCATTCGCGAGCCTTTCGCGAGGGCGAGGCCGAAAGCAAAACACCTACCATGGCAAACGAGGCCCTTGCCAAATGGACCGACAAGACTCGCCGCTTTCTTACATGTCCGCGTTGCGGGATCACAGAACCGGTCGAGATTTCCTGAGTTTAGCTCGGTTGCTCGCAGCGTGCTAAATTGTATTCAATGTTGCAGCCCGAGATCGAAACCGCTATCCGTCTGGCCCACCTCGCCGGAGAAAACAGCTTAAAACACTACGCCGAAGGGTTTGAAACCGAGGAAAAACTTGGTGCGGATAATTTTAGCGAACCCGTGACCATTGCCGACCGCGAGGCAAGCACGATCATTGTTGAAGGGCTGGCGGCGGCGTTTCCAGAAGATGGCGTGCTGTCCGAAGAAGAGATCGACGACCGGAAAACTCGTCTTACAAAACGCCGTCTTTGGATCATCGATCCAATCGATGGCACGGCCGGATTTGTAAAACACGATGGCGACTTTGGCGTGCAGATCGGACTTGCGGAGGACGGCGTTCCTGTAGTCGGCGTCGTCTATCTACCGTTTCACGATGTGCTTATGTACGCGGTTCGAGGCGGCGGGGCATTTGCGATACACGGCGGCGGCGAACCTGAAAAGATCGCTGTCTCGGCCATCTCAAACCTTCCGGAATTAAAGCTCGCAATGTCACGAAACCACGCGAGTCCGCGAATGAAACGAATCATCGAAGGCTTTGGTTTTACTAAGGTCGTGAACCGCGGCTCTGTCGGCCTTAAGGTTGGGTTGATCGCTGATCGAACGTGTGACATCTATATTCATCCGAGCCCGCGGACGAAGCTTTGGGACACATGTGCTCCGCAGATAATACTTGAGGAAGCGGGCGGGCGGTTTACGGATATGTTCGGTTTAGACATTCGTTATGACCGTGCCGATCTGCAAAACCGCAACGGGATCCTTGCAACCAATGGCGTTGCACACGCCGCCGCTGTCGCCCGCCTCGCCCCGATCCTAGCCGAATTCGGACGCGTGCCACACGTTTGATCAAATATTTCGACAAAGTTTTTGTTGTTTTATGCACTTGTTTATGTTAAAAATACTGTTCAAGTAGTTTCTTTCTGCGCATAAGCTAAACTTTACAAGGACGGTATTTAAGTGATAACAGATTCTGGAGTCGCATCTTCGATCGCAGCGGCCGGACAGCCGTCGGTGATCCATGCCGGCGATTACCTCAACAAATTGACCGGTGAACAGATCGAATACGAATGCCGCCGCCGCATCGAATCGGGCTGTAAAGAGATTGTCGTCAATTTCTCGCAAACCGAACTTGTAAACAGTATCGGCATCTCGATATTGCTGGGGATGATCGACACCGCGAAGAATAACGGGGCGGTAGTGGCCTTCTCTGATGTCAACGAAAACACCATCGAGCTTTTCGACATGCTGGGTCTCACAAAACACGTAAACATCGTCTGATAGTAATTAGTGAATCGTGAATCGGAAAGAAAAATAACGTATGCAGCATGAACATAAATTGATCCACGCTTTTGGAGCTCTTGCCGACCTTGGCCAGGAGATCACGAATAGAAACAATTTTCAGGAAACGATACGCACGTCGCTGCATTTGTTGTCGGGAGCGCTGGGGATAATGCGGGGAGCGGTCGCGAGGTATTCGCGGTTTGGCCACGAGCTGAATGTGGTGGCGATACGTTCGCTTGGTGATGATTTTCCTCTGAGTTTACTATTGACGAGCGAGGACGAGCGGCAGTTTTTGACCGTCGGCCTTGAGCCTATCGAGATCCGCGATGCTCAGGTTTTGCCGTTCTTTCAGATCCATAATGTGAGTTTTGACCAGCGGCGGATCGAGCTTTTTGTGCCTCTCGTGGTGCGTGACGAGATCGTAGGTGCGATATTTCTCGGGGAAAAGGCGACAGGTGAGCCGTATTCCTCGTACGACAAAGAGATCATCTCAGCAATGGGCCGTCACATCGGTGTGGCTATCGCTCAGCGAAATCTAATGGCTGAGATCGAACGGCACGCCGAGGACAACCGGCGAATGTTTGACGAGATGCGTTCCACATACAATGACACCGTGAAGGCATTTGCGGCAGCGATCGATTTTAAGGACAAATACACCGAAGGCCACTCGGTTCGGGTCGGCCGCTTTTCTGAGATCATCGCTGCGGAACTCGGCTGGGGCAAGGACGAGGTCGAGGGAGCCGCCGTTGCGGGCTACCTACACGACGTAGGTAAACTCACCGTCGAGCGAAAGATCATCAACGCCCCGTACCGCATTAATGCTAAGGAATCTGCCGAGCTGAACAAGCATCCCGGCGTCGGTTACGAAATTCTCCAGCCGATCCATCACCCGTACGCGGACGTTCCGCTTGCGGCAAAATACCATCACGAACGCCTCGATGGGCGCGGCTATCCTGACGGCCTTTATGACCGCGAGATACCTTACATCGCAAAGATCGTGACGCTTTCCGACTCGTTTGACGCGATGACCACCGACCGTCCGTACAAAGCACGCCGCCCCGCGAACGAGGTCGTAGAAGATATGCAGCGAAACGCCGGAAAGCAGTTTGCCCCCGAGATCGTAACGTCATTTTTGGACGGAATGCTGAAAGAACTGACCGGCGAGGATCGCACCAAGCGCTTTCGGCGACTTCTTGGCCGCGACTATATGGAGGCGGAGGGTTTGGTCAACAAACTGAAATTTACGCTAAACGAAATGGCCCCGACCACACCGATGACCTATGTCGCGGCAGCGGGGGTCGGAGAGCAGCCGGTCCACTAGGAATGAGGCTGTTCGAGCAGTTGTAGAAATTTCTTTGCGGCGAGTGAAAGCGTTCGATCCGTCCGGTGGATCACGCCGACCGATCTGATCCAGTATTTTTCCGCCAACTCAATTACAGCAATCGTCCCTGCTTTTCGTGCCTCGATCACACTCGGTTCGGGGACGATAGCGAGGCCAAAGCCAACCTCCACGGCCCGCTTTATGGTCTCGATATTGTCGAATTCGGCAACTGTTTTTACTTCAACACCATTTGCCTTAAAGATCTTTTCCATTGCCTTTCGTGTCGGCACATCGCGTTCGAAATGGACGAAATCTTCGTTGTCGAGCTCGGTCACCTTCACTTTTTTTCTAGCGGCAAATTTGTGATCGGGCGGTGCGATCAGAACCAGGAGGTTGTCGGCCATTGGCGTGATGGTCAAGCCGCGCTTTGTTTCGGGAAAAGCAAGAATGCCGAGCTCGACGGTTCCATTAAGTACGTCGCGGACCACGCGGGTTGTTCGTGAATATTCAAGATCGATCTTTGCGGCAGGAAACTTGGTCATAAATTCACGCACCTTTGCCGGAAGTTCGTGAAGCCCCACGCTATAAACTGTCGCTACCTTGACCGTGCCGCCGATCTTGCCAACGACGCCTCTGAGACTCTCCTGCAGATGCTCATACGCCTCGAGTATCTGCTGAGACTCACGGTAAAAGACCTCGCCCGCCGGGGTCAGTTTTACCTCGCGTCGTCCACGAACGCGTTCTAAGAGCCGCCGCTTAAATTTTTCTTCGAGCGTGCGTATCTGTTGGCTGACCGCCGACTGAGTAATGAAATTGCGCTCGGCCGCGAGTGAAAAACTCTCGAGGTCGGCCAGATCACAAAATACCTTTAGCGTTTCGATGTGCATTTTATCAACTCAATAAATAAGCATTGCTGTTTACTAGCCACAATATTTTTCATTTTATCTTATCTAAAAATAAGTCTATTCTAAAAGTCTGAATGTTTCAGCATTGTACAATCGAGAATTTGCCATTAGAATTTGAGCAATCAATCGATCTCGTGGATTTGATTAAAAGCGAATGGCGATAAAATTCTCCAACACGTTTCTACTGCGCAAAGTGCATCAGCTTACTGGCATTGTGCCGTTGGGGATGTTCTTTTTTGTGCACATCTTTACAAATTCGGCTGCGCTGAATGGTGCGGCGAATTTCAACAAGAAGGTGCAGGAAATTCACGATATTCCGTACCTGTTGTTGATCGAGATATTCGGCATATTCCTGCCGCTACTGTTTCATTCGGTTTACGGCATTCTGATCTCGGCGGAGGCAAAGCCGAATGTGGTCAGCTATGGTTACGCTCGAAATTGGTTTTATATTTTCCAGCGTGCAACAGGTGTCTTTCTGTTTTTCTTCTTGCTGTTTCACATACTAAATTTTAGGTTTGGGGTCGTTCCCGGCCTCAATTTAACGCCTGTTGCTGGCCATGCAGATCAAGCGTACGCGATCGTAGCGGGCGAATTTCGGATCACGTGGGTTCTTATTGTCTACATACTTGGCATTCTTGCGACGGCGTGGCATCTGGCGTATGGATTCTTTTTGTTCGCGGTCGACTGGGGCATTGTGATCGGTGAAAAGGCACAGAAGATGACGCTGACGGCGTGTATGGGACTCGCATTGTTGCTTGGAGCGGTTGGGGTAAATGCGGCATTTGCATTTGTCCGGCCGTGTGGGCTGTTGCCGAAAGTTCTTTGCGAGGATGGACACAAACCGTCGGGTGGAGCGACCAGGTTTTAGCAGCTAGGTTTGAAAAAGGCTATCCACTTGAAACTAGCGACTATCCACTGAAGAGAACGATTTATTCAGTGGTTAGTGACAAGTGAGTAGTGGATAGTTACAGGAATCATTGGTTATTTTTTCATGGCATCAAGCGGATTAAAGATTGCGATAGTTGGCGGCGGTCTTGCGGGCCTTGCGGCGGCGATGAAGATCGCTGAGGCCGGGCACGAGGTCGATCTGATCTCGGTCGTGCCGGTAAAGCGTTCGCACTCGGTTTGTGCGCAGGGCGGCATCAACGGCGCGGTAAATACCAAGGGCGAGGGCGATTCGCCGGCGAAGCATCTCGACGACACGGTATATGGCGGAGACTTTCTCGCCAACCAGCCGCCGGTACAGCGAATGACCGATATGGCGCCAGAGATCATTTATTTATTTGATCGGATGGGCGTGCCGTTTTCGCGGACGAAAGAAGGTTTGATGGACTTTCGCCGTTTTGGCGGAACGCTGCACCATAGGACCGCATTCTCAGGTGCCTCGACCGGACAGCAGCTCCTATATGCTCTTGATGAACAGGTCCGCAAATGGGAGATGACCGGAAAGATCAACAAGTACGAAGGCTGGGAGATGCTTTCGCTTGTAATGGACGATCATCAGGTATGCCGCGGCCTCGTTGCGATGAACCTGCAGACTCTTGAGCTAAAGTCTTTTGCGGCGGACGCTGTCATCATGGCGACGGGCGGGCCTGGGCTGATTTTTGGCAAATCAACCAACTCGATGACGTGCACGGGAAGTGCCACTTCGGCTTGTTATCAACAAGGTGCTCGATATGCGAATGGCGAATTTATTCAGGTCCATCCAACATCAATTCCCGGCGAGGACAAACTTCGGCTGATGAGCGAATCCGCCCGTGGCGAAGGCGGCCGCGTATGGGTTCCGCGTGCAGATGGAGATATTCGTCCGCCAAAAAATATTCCTGATGCCGAGCGTTGGTACTTTCTCGAAGAAAAATATCCGGCATACGGCAACCTTGTCCCGCGCGACATCGCGACGCGAGAGATATTCCAGGCGTGCCTCGAAGGCCACGGTGTTGGCGGCGAGAATCAGGTTTATCTCGACCTTACGCACATTCCGGCTGAAGTATTGACCGAGCGGCTCGGTGCGATCCTCGAAATTTACGAAATGTTCGTTGGCGATGACCCGCGCTATGTACCGATGCGTATTTTCCCGGGCGTCCATTACTCGATGGGCGGCCTGTGGGTCGATTTTGAACAGCGGACGAATATTCCGGGGTTGTTCGCGGCGGGTGAATGTGATTACTCGATCCACGGAGCCAATCGTCTCGGGGCAAACTCTTTGCTCTCTTGTGTTTACGGCGGTTTTGTGGCTGCTCCATCGGCGATGCAATACGCAAAAAATGTCGACCGCGGCAATACCGAAACGAACGGCATCCACGACGCGGAACTGAAACGCCAGCAAGAGATCAACGATTCGATAGTCAACAGCGAAGGCGGCGAAAACCAGTACAAGCTACACGAGGAACTCGGTAAGGTGATGACCGACAACGTTACGGTCGTCCGCTACAATGACCGTCTGCAGGCGACCGATGATAAGATCCGCGAGTTGCAGGAACGGTTCACAAAGATCTCGATCAACGATTCAAATCTGTGGGCGACTCAGGCGATACCGCATGCGCGGCAGCTCACCAACATGTTCGAACTCGCTCGCGTGATCACGCTCGGTGCATTGAATAGGAACGAATCGCGAGGTGCTCATTACAAACCTGATTTCCCCGAACGCGACGACGAGAATTTCATGAAGACGACCATCGCAGAATACTCGGCCGAAGCTCCGGTGTTGAGCTATGAAGCCGTCGATGTTTCGATAGTCGAGCCGCGTAAACGCGATTATTCGACAGGGAAGGCGAAAGGCTGATGACTACCAACGCACACATCGAAAAGAAGCGCCTCGACAGTCCACCGGCGACGATCAAGTTTAAGATCCAGCGTCGCGAGAAGGAAGGTGCACCGCCGAGTTGGGAGACGTTTGAGATAAGCTATCGCCGCAATCTGAACGTGATCTCGGCATTGATGGAGATCCGCAAAGATCCCGTTACGATCGAGGGCAAAACGACCACGCCGCCGGTTTGGGATATGTCGTGTCTCGAACAGGTATGCGGCATCTGCACGATGGTCATTGACGGCAAGGTGCGACAATCGTGTTCGGCCCTTATTGACGATCTGCTGCTGGCATCGGGCGGCAATACGGTGACACTCGCTCCGATGTCCAAATTTCCCAACGTGCGAGACCTAAAGGTTGACCGCTCAAAGATGTTCGACCATCTCAAACAGGTCGAGGCTTGGATCGAGCTTGACGGTTCGTATAACCTCGGACCCGGCCCACAGATCCCGAATGAAACGTCTCAGGAACGTTATGCTTACTCCCGCTGCATGACCTGCGGCTGCTGTCTCGAAGCGTGCCCGCAGTACGGTGACGACAACTACATCGGCCCTCAAGCGATCGCCCAGGCTCGCCTTTTCAACATGCACCCCACGGGCAAGATCACCAAAGAAGAACGCCTCAACGGCCTCCTCGGCGACGACGGCATCACCAACTGCGGGAACGCCCAGAATTGTATTGAGGTCTGCCCGATGAACATCCCGCTCACAAAAGCCATCTACGAAACAAATCGCGATATTACAGTCGATGCTTTGTTTGGATGGTTGAAGAAATAGTCAACCCGTGTAGCCTGTGAAAACGGTTCAGCTTACAATTAGTTTCGCAACGATCGGCCTCATCGGAGAATTTGCTGTGCTAGGTGCGATCGGCTTCATTAGTCGGGATGGTGTCGACACGTTTTGGAGACAAGCGGTCGTCGCGATAATCGTCCTTTATGCGACGGCGGCAATTCTCGGGTATGTTGTCGATCGTTTTCTTGACGCCGACTGGAATTCCAAGTTTGCACTCTTTTTAGTCGGAGCAGTTGTCGCGGAGTGTTGCCTGCTAATTCCAACACTTGCCGGGGCGTTCATAGAGTATTTGCCGAATGCGGGTAAACACCGGGCATTTGAGAGCTATTTGTTTGCACCGCTATTCTGGTTTACATTTTTTTGGAGGGTTACCGGCTTTCTTGCTTGGTCTGATCTACTCGTGGGTCCTAAGTCGGCGATTGCAGAAATTAGACGGGAAGGCCCAGTGATTTCTCGCTGTCGATATCTTCTAAGTGTTTCACGACCTTTTGAATCAACCATTCCGGCGTTGACGCTCCGGCGGTTACACCGACTTTTTCGACTCTTATCAGATCGTCATGGTTTATCTCGTCTTCCGTCTCTATAAGGAAGCTTTTTTCGCATTGTTCTTTGCAGACGGCGAGCAGTTTAATGCTGTTGGACGAATGCCTGCCACCGATGATGTAAAAGGCATCGACCATTCCGGCTAGAGCACGTGCCGCATCCTGACGGTCGCGGGTCGCGGAGCAGATAGTATTGACTATCTCGACTTTGTCGGTAGTTTTGGTTTTGACTGCCTCGGCCGTGTCGAAGAATGTTTTTGATTTGATCGTCGTTTGCGATACGACAATTGGCCTTCGCAATGCCGGCAGAAGGTCGATTTCTGTCTCGTCTCGAATGATGAACGCATGGTCAGGGGCATAGCCTTTGACACCGATCATTTCGGGATGGTCTGGTGCACCGACGATGACAACGTGACGATCTGCGGCGGCGGCTCGAGCCGCTAATTTTTGAACGCGGGTGACAAATGGGCACGTCGCATCAACCACTTTGGTGGCCCTCTCTTCTAGATCTTTCTGGACTTGCGGGGTTACACCGTGGGCTCGAATTACGGCGGTTTCGCCGCGTCCGATCTGTACTGGTTCGCTGATGGCCGTTACGCCATCGTGGGCGAGACGCTGCATTTCCTGTTTGTTATGAATAAGCGGACCGAGGCTGCGAACGGTCTCACCCGCCGAGACCGCTTCCTCGACCATCTCGACAGCACGTTCGACCCCAAAACAAAATCCGTATTCATCCGCCAACAGTACTTGCATTTTTCTCAAACCTTAACTAAATTGGCTAGTTACGCCCCTCGCAATACAAATTAAATACTAACAAATGAATAGCGGAAACCAAACTCCTTTGCGTGAATGCCGATTCCTGAATGAGGAGCATTTTGAGTCCGTATTTACTACATTTAACGAGGCGTTCTCAGACTATCTCCTGCCGTTCGCCATGACAGAGGTGCAGTTTCGCAATCACATAAATCTTAACGGCGTTGACCTCACGCAGACCGTTGGATGCTTTGAGGGGGAGCGAATGATCGGCTGCTCGCTCAATGGTTTTGGTGAGTGGAATGGCCGAATGACCGTTTACGATGCGGGTACGGGCGTAGTTCCGTCTGCCCGGCGACAAGGCGTGAGCGAGGCGATGTTTGAGATGATGACGCCTATTTTCCGAGGCCAGGGCATTGAACAATGGCTGCTTGAGGTGATCACATCAAACGAACCGGCGATACGGCTCTACAGGAAACTTGGTTTTAAGCCGGTTCGCGAACTCGCCCTTCTACAGTGTGACAATGGGATGAAACTATCTGCTCCCCCGCCGGACGGTATTTCATTGGTTGAGATGCCGGCACCTGACCGGCCGTTACTTCGAAGTTTTTGGGCCGGAACTCCATCGTGGCAAAATTCGTGCGACGCAATGGAACGCAGTGTAAAGCTAAAGCGAGTCTTCGGTGCCTTTCTTGATAGCCGATGCGTAGGCTACATCGCATTCTCTGCAAGATTTGGCCGTGTCGCTCAGATAGCGGTTGATAAGAAATTTCGAGGTCGTGGTATCGGAACGATGCTGTTGGCTAAAATGGGTGAATTGACCGAGCCGGGCTATTCCCTGCAGATAATCAACCTCGACAAATCACTCGAAGATGCAATGCGGTTTTTTCGTAATCGAGGATTCTACGAACGCATATGCCAGCATGAAATGCTGATGCAGATGTAAAACTATCGGACAGGCTCGCGAAGTATGGCATCGGACGCTGCCGATGCGATCTTTGCTGCTGCCGGATTTGATGATCGAAGATTTGCGAGCTGGCGAAGTGCTTCGCCGGTTCTCGACAACAGCCTGACGAGATCGCCTTCTTCGGCCCGCGTGCGGTCAACGAGTTCGTCCCACTGCATTCCGGCGGTCCAGCGTTCGGCGGCTGCGGCGGCCGAGTAATTTATCTCTTCGGCAGGCTCGACGCCATTTTTCCACTCAACATTTGAGACTGCGACGACAAGGTCGGCGAGATCGTCCAAGATGGCGCTCATCGCCCGCGACGCATGCATTTCGCCGTAATTGCGATCTGCGTCGGATGCGACCGATGCCATCAGGCCGGCAGCGTGGGCGATAGTTAGGTCGTCAAATATATCATTTTTTAGGGCTTCGCCGACGAGCAGCGGTCGGTCGATCCTGAGATCTGCGAGCCACTTGCCGCTCTCGGTAACGAGTTCGGCTTCGCGGTCGAGATAGCCAAAATGGTCGAGTACGCGGGCCCGGTTTTCGAACGGTCGCCAGATCTCCTGATTGCGGAATTCGGAATGCGGATTGCGGAATACGGAGAAACTCTTTTCTGCGATCTCCTGAATTTGTTCGAAATTGCCAAATGCGTCGAGCAGATTCAAGAGGCTCGTGTAAGTCGCTCGAAACCTGCTCTCAAGTGTGTCGGGCGGAGACTTGAGCAGTTCGGCGATCTTTTTCGGATTCTGGAATTGTCCTGGAGCGAGAATGGCAAAGCCGACGTTGTCACGACCGCGTCGGCCGGCACGGCCCGTCATCTGCTGAAGTTCGCTCGCGGTCAACGCCCGCCAGCCGTCGTTGCCGCGTGTGTCGGCATTGCTGATGACAACCGTCCGAGCAGGGAAATCAACACCGGCAGCTACGGTCGAGGTCGCGAAGAGCGCATTGAGCAGGCCAGCAGACATCATCCGTTCGATCAGCAGTTTCCACGAAGGAATGTGTCCTGCGTGATGAGCGGCCACTCCGGCATTGACTATTACCTTGGTGTGCTTATGGTCGGCAATCTCAGGATATTCGTTCAGGAACTCGTCAAAAATGTCCTGCCGTTTCTGTTGACGTTCAGGCTCGGCCCGCTGCGACTTGTCCCCCGCGACCGCCGATGCAGCTTCGTCACACTTGCGGCGGGTCGGTAAGAAGACGATCGCCGGCAAGAGGTTATAGCCGCGCAGTGAGGTTATCAGCTTGGGTGAGGATATCTCGTTTCGTCTGGGGTCCATTTTGGTCGCAATACTCGAACGCGAAAACCTGGGTTCTCATTTCACAGTTTGTGCCGATCGCCTTCGGGCAAGCATCCTCAGCCCGTCGAGCATAAGATCTTTGTCTACGACATCGATCTGATCGGTATTTCCTGATATTAGCTCCGCAAAACCACCTGTAGCGACGACCTTCGGGTTGCCGTCGATCTCATCTTTCAGTCGTTGGATCAAGCCTTCAAACAATCCGAAATAGCCGTAAACGATGCCTGACCGTATGCTGCCGACGGTTGTATTTTGGATCACGTTCGCTGGCTTTTCGATCTCGACCTCAGGGAGCCGCGACGTTGTGAGTTTTAGCGCAGCGGCCAGCGTGTTCATGCCGGGAGCAATGAGCCCGCCGGTCAGGACGCGATTTTCGTCAACGTGATCGATCGTCAAGGCCGTGCCGAAGCTACACACGATACATGGGGCTCCGTATTTTTCGACGGCGGAAAAAGTATTGATCAGTCGATCTGAACCCGCGTCTTCGAGCGGATGATAATTTATCTGTAGGCCGAAATCCGCGTCGTTAGTTACAAAATAGGGCTCGACGCCAAAATGCGATTCGATATACGAACGAACGGCGGTGTTTACTTCCGGTACGACCGAGCTGACGATCACCTCGGTGACGCTTCGCTCAACTTTATCTCCGATCGCGCTCATCAACTCCGGCGCTGAGATGTCGCGGATCGTAGGGATCGAAAGTTTTGAGATGAGTGTGTCGCCCGAAAAGATGCCGAACTTGATGCGGGAGTTTCCGATGTCAACAGCGAGAAGCATTAGCCCTGAAGCGGCAGGCCGTCGTAGATCACGTTCCAGCCATTCTTGCGGCTGGTGCGCAGACTGCGGGTAAACCAGTCGATAGCGGCCTCAGGGTCGTCGTAGATCTGGACGGCAGGACGGTCTTCGCGAGGATCGACGCGGCAGATCGCGGCACCGGCCGATGCGGTCTTGATGCACAACAGAGCGATCATATCGTTCTTTTGCATCACCGCCGTGCGCATGGCGATGTCGCCGAGCTCATCGTCGAATTCGTCAAATTCGGCAAGCTGCTCGTCAAAATCTTCTTCGACATCCCAGTCGGGATCAAAATCAAACTCGTTACCCATAAAACGTATTTACAAGTTACACGCTCCGGCCGCAAAACTCAATTCATATTTCACCTCGGAGTGGTTCTTGACAAGCATTTCTTCGCGAACGCGGTTTCCGGTCCGCCGATCAATGACCTCTCGCCATATCTCGTTCTCGCGAAAGTTCCGCCCTTCAACCTGAGTAAACCGATGATTCTTCTCGATCACGTGGTACGAATACGGCGTCTCACGGTCAGAATAGATCGCCCCTTTTAGGTGTTCGTCCGTAAGCGAGACGCGCATCTGAAAAGTAAGATCGGTCGGGTTAAGGAATCGCAGGTCAACGTAGTTGTAAAATACGCCGGCACCAGAACCGAACGGCAACACACGATTCTCGTCCGGAAATGGATCGAAACTGTGATGGTGACGTTCCGCGACCTTGAGCGGCGTATGCAAGGCCATCCAATAAAGCAAATTTGCAAGCTGACAAAGCCCGCCTCCAACTCCGCGAACGACCTCGCCACGGGATAGCTGCATCCCTTCGCAATAGCCCTTTGCCGCAGTTGCCTCGCCAAGTCGTCGCCAGAATGAGAATGTCTGTCCGGGTTTTATTAGAATGCCATCTATCGTTGGGCACGCGATCTTTAAATTTGCGACCTTGTTTTCTTGTAGTTGCGGGTCAGAGTCGCCGAGCCTTCGGCGAAGCAGCGACTGATGCTTTTTGCAGGTGAATTGCAGATGGTCAGATTCGATCTGTGACGCAAAATGCTTGGCTTTGGGCAGATCGGCGAGATGGCGGAAAAAGCGCTTCTGCCAAATCCGTGAGTGGTAAAAAACAGGATGTATCTCTGAAAGGCGCATCTTACTGACCTCGCAGCCGCTCGACATCGCCGGCCTGGACGATTGTAGTACGTCCATCCGCGGTTTTCACGCGTAACGCTCCGGTTTCTTCTAGACCGTCGGTCGTGCCTTCGATGACGCCATCGGGCAGCGTGACCCGCACAGGTTTTCCGCTGTAATACGACGAGCGTTGCCGCCAATTCTGAATGATCGCGTCGGGTCCGTTCTCATCATGTAGTATTTGATACCAATATTCCAGAAATCCGACCAGTCTTGCCTCGACCGTTGTGCTATCGACCGCTCGTGGGCCCATTAACTGGGTTTCTTTCTCGATCGAAGTCGCCGTATTGGCGATTTCGTCAGGAAAATTTCGCGACGTCAAATTGAGTCCGATTCCAACAATAACGGCGAGGCCTGTTGGCGTTTCGATAGTTTCGGCGAGGATGCCGCCAATTTTTTTCTCGCCGACGAGTAGGTCATTGACCCATTTGATGTCAGCATCGACACCGAGTTCTTTTAGCGTGTCATAAGCCGCGACGCCTGCCATCAACGTAATGAGTGAAAGAAATCTATTCTCTATTTTCGGCCTGAGTACGATGCTGAAATAGAGGCCTGAGTCTTTCTCGGAGACCCAAGTCCGCCCATGCCGCCCGCGGCCAGCCGTTTGCTGGCCGGCGATGACGCACAATCCCTCATCCGCACCTTGCCGTGCCTGATTCGCGGCCTCGGTGTTGGTCGAGTCGATCGAATCGAAATAGAGGATATTGATGTTCATAATTGTTCAGAGTGCGCTCTTTAGCGTGGGCCGACGGGCTAAAGCCCCCACTCTAAACTCTCCACAGCGAGTCGCAATAGTATTTCTTTTCATCAAAGAAATTCTGCTTGATCTCAAACCCACAATCCGCCGCCAGGCTTTTGATCATATCGAGCGAATATTTTTGCGAGATCTCCATGAATATCGGTTCCCATGCATCAAACTCAAATTCCCGGTTCAGGGCGTCGATACGGACCGTTTGGCGCTCGCGGCTGATGAGGAATGAGCGTGCAGCTCCCTCGATGGGACGATAGTTTGCGTAGTGGGCAAACTTATCAATATCAAAATTGCCGCCCAATTCGCGGTTGATGCGGGTGAGCAGATTCAGATTGAATCTCGCGGTAACGCCCGCCGCGTCGTCGTATGCGTTTGCGATCACGTGCGGGTCTTTTTTGAGGTCAAAGCCGATAAAGAGAAGATCGTTGTCGCTCATCACGTCGCGAAGCGAGCGGAAAAAGTCAACAGACTTTATCCGGCTGAAATTGCCAATATTCGATCCCAAAAATAGCAAAACCTTTCGCCGTCCATCGCCGGTTTTGAGTGATTCGAGGATGCGGAAATAGTCGCCGCATCGTGCCGACATCCTTAATGCTGGGAACTCGGCGTGAAATTTCGCGGTCAGTGCGTCAAGAGCCTCCTGCGAGATATCTATCGGCGAATAGGCAATATCGGCGTTCTGCTTGAGAAAGTGATCGATGAGTACGGCGGTTTTTGTCCCGTCACCGGCGCCAAGCTCGATCAGATCAAATGCGTTGTCGCCGTTGGCAAACGCCCGGTAGATCTCGTCTATCTGCTTGGAGAAAACCTCGAGCTCACAGCCAGTCAGGTAATACTCCGGCAGTTTCATTATCTGCTGAAAAAGCCTAGAGCCTTCGTCGTCGTAGAAATATCTTGACGACAGTTCCTTAGGCTCCGCGTTGAGGCCATTGAGGACGTCTTCGCCGAATTGGGTTAGTTCGGGGGAAGTTGATACCTTCATATCGATCTATTTAAACAGGATGAACAGGATGCAAAGGATAGAGAACGGAAACAATGGATAGTTTTATCCTGAATATCCTGCACATTCTGTTTAATACTCACCTCGCCAATCTGATCCCTGTAAACTGCCATCTTAGATGCGGATGGAAAAAGTTTCTGTATGTTGGGCGACTGTGGCCGGCGGGCGTGGCGACGGACGCTCCGCGGAGGACCATTTGGTTTATCATAAATTTACCGTTGTATTCGCCGACGGCTCCGGCCGCCTTTGCAAATCCCGGATACGGGAGATATGCCGAATTGGTCCATTCCCAGCGTTTTCCCCAATCAAATTTCGCGTTCGCGGCTTCCCATTCAAATTCGGTCGGCAGCCGCATCCCTTTCCACTCGGCGAATGCTGCCGCTTCGTAATACGAAACGTGACAGACCGGTGCTTCGGGCCGAACAGGGCGCAACCCGCCAAGCGTAAACTGTTGCCAATCTCCATCTCGTTTGTACCAGTAAAGCGGTGAATCGATCCCGTTTTGATTGACCCAATCCCATCCCTCAGAATGCCACAGGCGATGATCGCGATAGCTGCCAGCATCAATAAATTCGAGAAATTCGCCGTTGGTGACGAGACGGTTTGAGATGGTGAAATCGTTCAGATATACCTTATGACGCGATAATTCGTTGTCAAAGCAAAATCCGTCGCCTGTGTGCCCGATCTCGTAGATGCCGGCCTCAAGTTCGGCGGTCGTTCCACCCGCGGACGCAGGTGGTTCTGACTCTTCTTCCGGGGCATAGCCTTCACGATAGGCGGGGAAGAGCGGATTGACGCTGAATGTGTAATTGAGATCGGTTATGAGCAGTTCTTGATGCTGCTGTTCGTGGTTGAGGCCTAGTATGACAAGCTCAGCCAGATCCGAAGTATCCTCAGATTGCGGAGACGACAGAAGCTCGAGCATCTTGGCGTCAACGTATTCACGATACTCAAATACCTCAGAGACGCTCGGGCGGCTCATCGCGCCGCGATTGTCGCGGGGGGTACGGTCGCCGACGGTGTTGTAGTAGCTGTTAAATAGGAAGCCGAAATTGGCATCGAAAACCTTGTAGCCCGGCACAAACCGTTTGAGGATCATTTCCTCAAAAAACCAGGTCGTATGTGCGATGTTCCAGCGGGTCGGCGAGACATCGACGATCGGCTGCGGAATGAAATCTTCTACCGAGAGCGGTTCGCAAAGCTGCTCGGTGTATGAGCGTACCTCGCGAAAACGTGCCGAAATGTCGGTTTCTCTGCCTGTCTTACTTGCTGCCTGCATTTATCTAAAATAAACCAGATATCACTGAATTCAAAGAACTTAATCCCTCAAATACAATTTTTATTCCCGATCTGTCCCAACTTTGCCCCACCCTTGTCCCAGCCTTGTCCCAGCTATGCATTTGACTAGATAAAATTTTAGTACTCAATAGCTTACGGCGATTGTTGAGGGTCTTTTTTCCATTTTTTCAAAAGAAAATATTTTCTGTGCCACAATTCTCCGTCCTGAGAGTTATACAATGTTGCAAGCATAGCACACACGGATCGCATAGTCAAGAGAAATCCTTTCGATCGATCGCACCTAGGCCCAGATGCGAATATCGTTCTTTCGCAGGTGTTCCCACTCGGTGACCTGTTGGGCGCGGCGGTTTTCGGGGGCGTTTGCGAGCGATGCAATTACATCGTCGAGCGCGACGGACTGATATTTACCTGGGTTTTTGGAGGCGGCAGACTTTGATTTGAATTTTCGGGAATCGCGAGCGGTGGTGTGATCGGTTTGGTTGACCATCTTAGTGCCTCCTGATTTTGGCGGCAGACGGTCAAACGACGAACTCGAACTTCAGGTTTTGACTGTCTGCAAGAATGTGTTTTTTATCATTAAGTTCGTACCTTTTCGAATCTAAATCGTTCTAAAGAGGTTTTATTAGAATACCACTTTTCTCGCAACGAGCAAAGAAAAATGGACAATTTTGACGGAATTTCATAGACTCTCACTATGTTCTGGTTCTTACACGACCTCGCCCTTAGATAGCCGCTCGCGGGAGAATTCCCGGCGACGCGGCGGACTCTCAAATACCAAATTCCAAAAACGGAAATTCAGCAAGTGGATAGACCTGTATTTATCCGCTAAACTAACTCTTTTTACCAAGGGAGTGACTTGGGACAGAATCTAATGGACGAGAAATATTTCGCAAAAAAGGTTGAGCAGAAATGGCAGCAGAAGTGGGCTGAGAGCGGAGCGTTTGAGGTTGAGAAATCGGACGAGCGGCCAAAGTTTTATCAGCTTGAGATGCTGCCGTATCCGTCGGGTAACCTGCATATGGGGCACGTTCGCAATTATTCGGCGGGTGACGCACTGGCGTGGTACAAGCGGCTTTGCGGGTTTAATGTGCTGCATCCGATCGGGTGGGATTCGTTCGGCCAGCCGGCCGAGGACGCGGCAGTTAAACGCGGCGTCAATCCGCGTGAATGGACCGAGGAGAACATCGAGGTCATGCGTGGACAGCTTCAACGGCTGGGATTGAGCTATGACTGGCGGCGGCAGATGTATGCTCACAGGCCCGAGTATTACAAATTTGACCAGTGGTTTTTCCTTAAAATGTACGAGATGGGCCTGGCGTATAAGCGAATGACGCAGGTCAACTGGTGTTCGACAGATCAGGCGACGCTATCGAACGAACAGGCAAGCGGCGGTCTTTGCT
>JBATDM010000115.1:0-6758 GCA_049663465.1 Pyrinomonadaceae bacterium | reverse complement strand
AGACGGAACTGTGACGGTAGCGGTCGAGATCACGCCATATGGTGATGAGGTTGCGGCGGGATTCACACTCGAGTACGACTCAGCGAAACTCTCAAATCCCCGCATTGAGTTAACCGAAGGTGCTCCGCGATCGGCGGTCCCTACCGTCAACACAAATGAAACGGGTAGGATCGGCATCCTCGTCGATTCGACCGAGGCGTTCACAGCATCGGCCGTTCCGAAGCGGTTCCTCATCGTAACATTCGATGCTGCCAAGGGAGCAACGGGAGAGACAGTCATCGCATTGACGGACAGTATCGCAGACAAAGCCACGGCTGACGCAAATGGCAATACGCTGACCGTTCGTTACCTCGACGGCAACATCGATCTGGCAGGCAGGCTTCAGAAGGACTAATCCCGGTCAACAACCCCTATACCAAAAGGCGGCTCCAATCGGGCCGCCTTTTTTGCGTTTCATCTACTTCTACTCCGGCTCAAATCCCCTTCAATGATTGGCTTAAGGGCTGGTCCGCTTTCTAACTTTTGGGCTAACTCCCTATTCGACCGATTCCCGATAGCGGCTTTTAGCTAGTGGATGTACTATCGCTTCAATCACCAGAATTACCCTGTTCGCAAAAAGCAGAAGGTATTTTTTCAAAAACGTAGCGGACTAGGATCGATCATTCGCACGTTTAGTTAAAAGCTTGCCGAATTTCGACGCTGCCTAAGAAAAACGGACGATTTTTTTGTCCGAGTTTGTTCGATTCTCTCGCATATACAGATGAACCTTTTGAAATCGATTTTTTACTGTAAGTTGGAGGCTTTATGAACAACGAGATCAACACCCGCAAACCTATGCACCCGCGACGCATTCTCAGACTAAAAACGCTCAGCCTAGTCGGCCTCGCGCTTCTCATATCACTCGGGATATCTTCGCTCGCCCTGAATACACGAAATGCGGCGATGCAGGAGTTAGACGAGAAAATGCCGACGCTTAACGGTGATCAGGCTGTGTATCTGAAGAAAGAGTCAACCTACGGCTCGCCCGTCAATGCGATTTCGATTGTTGGCTACGACCCTAAATACCCCAAGGTCGTGACAAAGATGGTTACGAGCGACGAAGCGCCAAACTTCCTGAGCTTCCTGTCTGACGATCAAAAGAGTTGTGTCAGAGATAAACAGCTTCCCGAAGAATTGGATGTTGACGCGAAAGCAACAGCCGCGGCCGAGCCGGTGTTCCTTGCCCCATGTCTGAACTTCCAACAAGAACTCCATTCTCCAGTCACGATCAACACTATGGGCGGTCCTGTCCCTTTTGGAACTTGTGTACAAACAGGCAATTACTCGACAGTTTTGGGAGCCGTCGCAGGGATGTCTCTTACCTTCAGGATGTTGGGAAGCCCTGCGACGAACGAGATCACCATCCGTAGCGGCGCATTCAACGGAGCAGTCGTCGCCTCGGGCACGAATCCCCTAACATTTGTCAATACATTTACCGGTCCGATCTTCGTCCACTGGAATCTGGCCGCGTGCGGTATCGGCGGCACCTGTCGCGGTGCGACCGTTGAGTGTACCCAAGGATGCGCCCAGGAGATCAAAGTGAATATCGACGACACGGATATAGCCGACATCAACCTCGCGGACAACGTGTGCGATGTGAGCTCAGCACCGGGGCAGCAATGCACCCTGCGGGCCGCGATCCAGACAGCAAATGCAAAGCCCGGGCCGGATCAGATCACATTCGGCATATCCGGCGGTGGCGTGCGGAACATCTTACCATCGAGTGCTCTACCCGCCATTACCGACCAAGTAGTCATAAACGGGACGACCCAGCCGGGGTATACCGGCACGGCCCCCATGATCGAGTTGGAAGGCACCGTAGTTGGTCTTGGTGGCGTAGGACTAATATTCGAAGCGGGCAGTAGCGGTTCGACGGTAAAGGGGTTGACTATCAACCGGTTCCGGTCGGCCGGTGTTGCTCTTCAAAGCAACGACAACAAAATTGAAAAGTGTTACATCGGGCTAGGGTTCGACGGACTGACAACCTTTGACGGAATGCTCGGTCAGCAGATTGGGATAGAAATTACCGGAGCTAGAAATCGTATCGGAGGCGACGACAGCACAGAGGCTCTCGCCAACAACTACATTTCAGGAAACACGCGCTCGCAAATAAGCATTGGTTCTGCGGCGGCCTTTGAGAATGTAATAATTGGCAACGAAATAGGTGCACTGGTAGATGGAACGATTAACGAGGGCTCGATAGCCATTGACGGAATCGAGATCATTGGCGGAGCGGCCCGGAATCAGATCGGCGGAGATTCGAATGGTGAAATAAACGCGATCTCGGGAATTCTAGCGGGAATCGGAATTCGGGACTCAAACGGCACAATAATTACAAGAAACGGCTTTGAAAAATGTCGCGCAGCCATTGTTGTTTTTAGTTCGTCCGACACCGTGATAGGTGGTACCCGGTTTGGTCAGGAAAATAGCCACGGAAACTTATTTGACGAAAATGGGACAGGTGTCCTCGTCGATCGGGGATCGGACGGAGGCCCTCCGTCCAGAAATACAATGATCCTCGGCAACCTTTTTCGCATATCAGACCCGCAAAATCTAATCACCGAAGATCCAACAGTTGCAATAGGAATCGCTTATGCTGAGGATACGATGATCGGGAACGATCAGCCGGGCTTTGAAAACTATATTATCGATAATACCAACGCTGGCATAATTGTCCGAAAAGAAGCGGTGAGGACAATCATTCAGCGTAATTTTTTGGGACTGAGTGTCGAGGGTGAGCTGCGTCCCAACCGTGTTGGAATATCTCTGGGGGGAAACGGAACTCAGGTGATCTCAAATCGCGTGGCCTATAGCACGGAGATCGGAATCGCGATCGACCGTTTTGAAGATGGCGATCCGTTGCCGTCAGGCAACACCTTGGCCAATAATCTTATTGGCACCAATGCCGCCGGAACCATGGGGCTGCCAAACGATAACGGTGTAGTGATCGAGGGTGAGGAGAACACCGTTACAGCAAATCTAATATCCGGTAACTCGGTTGCAGGGCTGTCGATCTTCGGAGACCGGAATACTATTTCTCAGAATAAGGTTGGAACCGACATTACCGGCACCGTCGCAATTCCGAATCTCGGCGGTATCGTCATCGCGGGTTCTCAAAACCTAATAATTCAGAATACCGTATCCGGAAACTCTTTGGGAATCACGATTGCTCCGATCCAACAAACCAACATACCGATCGGCAATCTTTTAAAGGGCAATTTTATCGGCACAAATTCCACCGGTACCGCGTCTCTACCCAATACGTTGGATGGAATTCTATTATCCGACGCCAGAACGACTCTCATTGGCGGTCTCGGCCCAAATATTCCGACCGACCGGAATGTGATCTCGGGAAATGGTCGGCACGGAATATCGTTGAACGCAGGTTCTACGCAAAATAGGATATCGGGCAACTACATTGGAACAGGAGTCGATGGCGTCGTGCCGATAGGAAATACAGGGAACGGCATACGTGTCGGCGATTCGTGTTCGAGCACGATCATCGGCGGCCCCGAAGCCAATGCAGGAAATACGATCGCCTACAACGGCATCAACGGAATAGCTCTATCGAGCGACGCGGGCAACAACAACATAATCGACCCCAACAGTATATTCGGCAACGTCATGGGCGGTATCGATATCGGCGAGGATGGCTTTACGTCCAATGACCCAACAGATGCAGATGTCGGGCCGAACAAGCTGCAAAACTATCCGACTATGACGCTCTCGCTTAGCGGCTCGGACTTGATCGTGAGTTATCAGGTCGATTCGGCACCGGAGCACTCAACTTACGCGGGTAGCGGTATCTACGTCGAGTTCTTTGAGGCCGATGCAACCGGGGCCGGACGAGACTTTCTAGGTTCGGACCACTATTTGCTTAGCGATTATACGAACGGCACTCCTGGTACCAGACAGAAGAATCTCGGCAACGTCGCAGCACTCGGGATCTTCTCGGGTGACCGCCTTACGGCGACCGCAACCGATGCTGACGGTAATACATCGGAGTTTGCTCCAGCAGTCGATGCTCCCGGCGGTGCGGCAGGCTTCGAGGGTGACGTGACGCCGAGGCCAAATGGAAATGGCAGCGTTATTTCCGGTGACGTGATTCAGCTGAGGAGATTTGCGACGGGGCTTGATAACCCAAGCATTGACCCGAACGAATTTCAGCGGGCCGATGTTGCTCCGCGTCTAACCTTTGGTGACGGGATCATCAATTCGGGAGATGTGATCCAAGCCAGGCGATACGCGACCGGACTAGATCCCGCAACACCATCCGCCGGCCCGACCGGGCCAACTACTGCTATCGGTATGCTGTCTTCGGTATTTGAGAATGTGTTCTCAAGGCGGGAGATCCGCGTTTCTCCGCAGAAGCCGAGCGGCGACGGCACGGTGACCGTTGCCCTTGAGATCCTTGCGAATGGCGACGAGATGGCGACGGGATTTACGATCGAATACGACTCGGCGAAATTGTCGAATCCGCGCCTCTCACTAGCCGAAGGTTCACCAAGATCGGCCGTTCTGACCGTCAACATAAATGAAGCAGGCAAGATCGGGGTCCTCATCGATGCCGCCGAGGCGTTCATCGCGTCAGCGGTACCGAAACGGTTCCTGATGGTCACATTTGATGTGGCTCCAAGCTCAACCGGCGAAACGCCGATCTCGCTGACCAGCAACCTCGCTGCAAAGGCAACCGCCGATGCAAACGGCAACACGTTGACGGTGAGATATCTCTACGGTAGCGTTGATGTAACTGGCGCAGCCAGAGGCAGTAAGAACTAAACTGGTTGATACAAAACCAATAGAAAAGGCGGCTCGAACTGGGCCGCCTTTTTTCGCGCGTGGATTGAGATATCTCTTTTAGCCTCTATACTACCCGAACAGCCCCGCTCGCTTTGGCAAAGCGCCAGGGAACAGGTATTGTATTCGTGTTTCCATACTGATCGAGTCTAAGTTGTTTTGTTCTTTGTGTCTGACAGTGCGCGGAGTATTCACCAAAAAATTAGGTAAGTATGCTCTGTTGATATTCGTCTGCGGGTTATGCTTTGTCCGGACCGCGTCAGCCGAACGACTTGCTTTTAAGGCCTTTACTACTGCTGACGGCTTAGCGTCTGACAACGTAAACAAGATCGTGCGGGATTCTCGAGGGTTCTTGTGGTTTTGCACAAGTGACGGACTGTCTCGTTTCGACGGATACGAGTTTAAAAATTATAAGCAGGACCAGGGCTTACCGGCACGGAACGTGGCCGACCTTCTAGAGACCAATGATGGAACTTATTTTATAGCTACGAGCGGCGGGCTCGCGGTTTTCAATCCCCTCGGAAAGGCCTATCGATGGAACATTCTAAGTGGAGGTCTCGAACGATCCGGGTCGGAACCGCCGCTCTTTACGACATATTTTCCGCCAACGCTGACCGATACGAATTCTTCGAAGAGCATTTTAAGTCTAGGCCAACGGTCTGACGGATCAATTTATGCGGGAACTCCCGGCGGGTTATTCCGATTCGAACAAAAAGGCGAAGAATGGCAATTTACGAGGGTCAGACTCGACAATACCGATAAAGATCAAATAACGGTCAACTTCCTTCATACTGATTCGCAGGGAAGTCTATGGATCGCCGCCGCCAATGCGATCTACCGAATGGCGTCGGATGGCCAGATCAAGAAGGTACACGAACTTGGCGGCAATTGGATCTTTGAAGATCAGAACGGCCGGATCTGGCTTGATGGAGGCGGCAACGAAATAGGGATTAGGGTATACAACTATTCTGCGGAAAGTGACGTACCGGCTCTTTTGGCGACTTATACGGCCAAAGACGGACTGCCAAATCTTATCTTTACAAATGCGGTTGCGCAAACCTTGGATGGTCAGATCTATGTATCCTCGGGTGGAATCCTTTGCAAGTTTAACGAGACGCAGGAAAAAGGCGAAACAAAGTTCGAACGGTTAAGTAATCCGGGCCTCATGGCCGGTCAGGGTACGATCGACCAGAGCGGCAATTTATGGATCGCGACATTGGGGAAAGGGGCCTGGAAACACACTCCAGGCGGTTTCAATGTTTTCGATGATCGCGACGGGATTCCGAATGAACTGATAACGTCGATATTCGGCAATGAGAACAACGAGGTTTTTCTTACGGTAGACGACGGAACGATCGTTTATGGCAAAGACGGCAAGTTTGAGTCCGTAATCCCTTCTGGAATGACCGCTCGGAGTTGGGGACGAGGGTTTCTAGACATTCAAGTCGCGGATCACAGTTGGTGGGTTCCTGCTCTTGACGGTCTCCGCCATTACCCCGCAGTGAGGGAGGTTGCAGATCTGGCCCAAACGCGCCCTGCCACGGTTTATTCGGTATCAGGCCAAGCCAGCGACAAAACGGTATTCAACGTTTTTGAGTCGTCGAGTAGAGATATTTGGTTCTCCACGTTGGCCGGTCGGTCGTCCGTTTACCAATTGGATCGGGAAACTGGAAGGATATCTGGTTTCCCGCCTGACAGCGGGCTTCCCGGTGCCGGCTCGGCGGTTTCTTTCGGCGAAGATGCGTCGGGAAATATTTGGCTTGGATTCTATTTTGGGGAACTGGCCCGTTACAAGGACGGTAAGTTCCGTCTATTTTCGGCTGAAGATGGCTTTCCTAGGGGATCTGTATCCGATATTGTAACGGACAAGCGGGGTCGAGTATGGCTGGCAACGTCAAGCCGCGGCCTCTTCCGGATTGATG
>JBATDM010000114.1:0-5712 GCA_049663465.1 Pyrinomonadaceae bacterium | reverse complement strand
CCCGAATAAAAGCTGAGATTCCTTGGGAACTGTGATCAGCGACCCTACCGGCAAAGTGTTGACACTCGCCGCCGTAAATGATTCGGTCGGGATAGCCGCCGCCTCGCGCGTCTGTGTCGGTGGAATTAAAAAGGCGAGCATCAACGCTCCGACAATAAACACCACGAGAGCGACCAACGTGACGGGAGCAATTCGCCGAAAATTGAATGCATTTCTTTTCTTTAGCGTATAGACAAAAAATCCGACCGCGCCGCCAGTGAGCAAAAGCAAAACAAACAGCCCGCCCCAAAATGACATTCGAACCGGTGCTCTCGCGACGGTAACCGGAAAATCTGCCGAAAATCCGCGGCTTTCACTCAGAACCACCTTAAACAGTAATTTGTAATCGCCGGCCGCACTGGATTTGTAATTGCCGCGGTACAACCCGCCAGCCTCCTCGGTCGCGGCAATGCTTTCTATAACGACGGTGCCATCAGGCTGCGTTAGATCAAAAGAAACCGACGCTTTTTCGATCGGCAGCGGACCCGAGCCGAAACCGCCCTCGACTTTTTCGCTTAGAGCGACCAAAACCTGCTGCGTCTCGCCAACTCGCGGGTCACCCGGCGAGCGCTTGAGAACGATGGTAAATTGCCCGCCATCGTTTTGAATGTTGCGCTCGGCGGTGATCATCGAGATCGAACTGGGAGCCGTTGCCTGACCGGTACCAGCAGAATGATCGTCATCGCCATTTGCCCCGGCGACGGGAGCGAGCAAAAAGGCAGCGGCGACGATGACAAAGAGCAAGAGAAAGCCCCTGGCAAAACGTACGCCGGACGACAATCTGCGGCTAGGATCGGAATTGTTGCGTGATTTAGACATTAGTGTGAATGTGCTGATCCATAAAGTGCCTGCATGGTCAAAACGTCGATCCTGATCGCCTCGGTAACCGATTTGGCCTCATCTTCTTTCGCTCCGTTGGCCTTGATATCGACACCGAGTAAAAGATCGTTGTCATGGCCTTTACCAGCGAACTGACTTAAAAATCCCGCCGGAATTCCGTCGGCTTTTACTTCTTTAATGACCGGCGAACCCGCTTTGTTTTCGTAGACAATGACAAATTCCTTGCCGGCTGCCTTGACGACAGTTGCCGCTCCGACCTGTGTTCGCGGTCCGTCGGCGGTCGAAAACGCGAGGTATGAATGATGATCCTTTTCCGTTATCTTGCTACTCGTATCTTTTTCGATCGAGGCGATCTGAGCGTCGGATAGGTCTTTGTGCTGCGTTGTAAATGTCTGAGCCGACGGTATCGCGGCTTTGACACTCGCCGGCACATCATCCGCTTTCGTCGTCTCGAGCGCGGTGGCAGGTGCTGAGTTTGTTGCGGTCTTATTTCCCGCAGCAGTTGTATTTATATTTGTCGGCGAGCTAGACGAACACGCCGAGACAAATAGTCCTGTCGATAAAAGGGACGTTAATATAATTATTTTCATGGTTTCTCCTGTTTAATACTTTCTACTTTTGATTCTTCAAGCTTTATGGAACTTCCGCCGATATAACCTTTCCGATTCAGCGATTTCAAAAATTCCTCTTTTGTAAACTGGCCCGGCACCAAGTCTGTTGACGGTAAAACCGAAGGCGAACCGGACACAAAAGCATCCGGAGGCAGTGCCGCCCCTACAGCGGCCTCCAACTCGGCAAGCGACGTATAATAATCCTCGAGAACCTGGTTGTACCCCGAAACATTCTCATTCAACCGACGTTGTTCCGCGACAACCTCAAAGATCGAAAAATCGCCCAAGCCGTAAGCAGCCCTGACCGTCTGTAGATTTGCTTCGGCCCGCGGAAGGATTTGAGTCGAATAAACGACCAATTTTTCCGCCGCAGCACGGTAGCGCCGATAGGCGATGGCGACGTCGCGTTTTATCGTCGCTTCGAGAAATTCGCGCTGGCGGGTGGCCAGCAATTGTTCGCCCGCCGCCGCCGCGATCTCGCCCTGATTTCGATTAAACACCGGGATCTCAACGGAAATCCCGAATGTCAGAGCACTATCGCTGTTGTTTGCGAATCCGCCTCCTGCTGTCGGCGGCAGATCAACGATGCCCTTATTTTTTGAATACCGAACCGAGGCCGCGACATCGGGAACCGACTGCGATCGTGCCAATCTGACCTTTGCCGAACCTATCCGCTCGCCAATCAGAGCCGCCCGTAGATCCGTTCGGTCGCGTAGCGCATTCTCGGTCAAGGCTGATAACGTCAGATCAAGCATTGGCGGACGTTCTGTCTGCGGAGCGATCGCGAATGGTTCGAGAAGGTCGAAACCAGCCAATGTGCGAAGCTCAACGATCGCGGCCTCGAGATCGGCAAGCACCTGAATTTTTTGAACCCGTAGCCGATCGCTCTCAACCTTGACCAAATTTACGTCGAGCGGAGCCACATCGCCTTCCTTTAGCCGGGCCTCGGTAACCCGAACCAATTCGGCATCCGACGCCAGGAGTTTTTCGATGACATCCAACTGGCGAGCCGCAGAGATTGCGATGGCGTAATTTTTTCGAATATTAGCCGCTATTTCGCGTTCGATGCCAAACACATCGGCGCGGGCTTGTTCTAATTCAAGCCGAGCGACCGCAACTCGTTTTGAGCGTTTGCCGCCCATCTCAAAGGTTTGCGATATCCCGCTTGAGAAATCAAACTCGTTTTCACCGCCCAAAAACCGGGGACTGCCGTATTCGGTTTCTAAAACAGGGTTTGGCCGCAACCCGGACTGGAGCAGACGCCCCTCGGCGATCGCTATCCGCTGACGTACCGCGAGCAGATCGGCCCGACCGGCAACAGCCCGGTCGAACAGTTTCTCAACCGATAACCCCGCTTGATCTATGTATAAGGCCGAAGCACGGCGAATCGGTGTCGGTGACTGCGGCGGCGGGACCTGCTGCGCGAATGTCACCGAACAAAACAAAAAAATGACAAGGCCAGAGAAGGACGCCTGACATAGAGTTCGAATTTTTTGCAAAGAAGAATATCTGGCCATTAAATTGAGTGCCTTAGATGAATGTCGTTCCCGCTATATTTTTTAAACCGAGATCGGCTCCTCATTAACGCCAGGGCCGCCCGCAAAACGCCAAACGATATATAACAAGCCCGTGAGCAGCACGATCACCAGACCAAAAACCAGAAAAATAGCAGTCTGTGTCAGCCAAGATGTTTCCCCCTCGACCGCCGAAACGGGCACTTTGACCTGTAGTCCGGAAAAGGTCGCCGTATCGGTTTCGCCGCCGTGCGTAACACTCGCTCGCATTTTATAGACACCAAGCGGCATCGCCGGAATCTTTAAGGCATACGAACCAGCCTGTTCGCTCGACTCAAGGGCAACTGTGTACACGGTTCCGTTTTCCGACTCAATCTCGACCGTTGAATTTGCACCGGTATAAGGTGCGTTCGTCGCAAAACTGGTTAAGAACAACCGTCCCTCGGTTGCCTTGTCAGGTTCGAGATCCGGATGTTTGACCATTATTTCGATCTCGCCCAAACGGGACGAATGGGTCACAATCCCCTTTGCATTCGCCGTCGATTTAGGTTTTGTATCGCCATGGTCCTCGCCGCCATGTGCGAACACGATAAAACCATTGGTAAGATTAACCAAAAGGATCAAAAGACCTGCCGTCAAAGCTCTCTGCTTTTTACCTGCAATATTTCGGATGTTCATAACTTGCCCTTCCCGATCGACTTTCGACATATCAGAACTCATCTAGATGGCAAGTACCGTGCCTAACGGTTGTTTTGGTAAATTGTCGGTAATTGACTGCGTGTTAACGCATCTACTTCTGTTTGGGGTTTTAGGTAGAGAGGAAAAAATGCCTGCTATCAGACAAGTCATTGTCTGATATTAGACACTCCGGCTCCCGTTTTGAAGGAATCCAAGAAGTAGCGTTGTGAAAAGCCCTAGCCTGAATCGCTTTGACCTGCCCCGGGAACGTTCGATTCCTTGGCAAGAATGGAAGTCTCGGAATCACAAAGACTTGGTGAATTAAAAAGAGCCGCGAATTGTTGTCCGCGGCTCCAATCTAATATTTCGGTTTCATCTCTTCCAAACGCCGATCCATGTCCCTGAAAAAGCCCGTGACAACTGATGAGACCATTCTTAGTCTTGCAGCTTCGAGAGACGCTCCCTGATTGATCGAGGCTGATTCGATGCGTCCTTCAAAATTCAATTGATTTGCCCCTCTCTCAATGCCCGCCGAGCGATTAATGCCGGAAAGCTGAATTCCTGCGCCTTGCCGGCTACTTGATGACGCGATCGAGCTGCCGACATTGAATGCCTGTTTGCTCTGAGATGCCTGAGTTTCCAGGGAACGATTGATCTCTCCCTGATAAACATTGCTGGCCTCAACCTTTTTGTCAGCAACAATGTCTGTATTATTGTTCTGGAGCGCGACGGTATCACGAGTGGTCGAATCCATCCGCTTATTAACATCCTGTATTGGATGTTTGTCTCTCGCCCAGTCGAAGAGTTCCTGACCAGTGCGGATTGGAACTGAGGTCCCGGCGATTGACGAACCACCTGGGGTGAATTCATATGTCTTCATCCCGAAGCGCTCAAGATTGCCCTGGCCTCGAATGGCGGTCTCTTTCATGCCGTCGAATGTCCGCCCTTCCCGGGTTCCTTCTGCCTCGGCCAAAGTCCCAGTGATCTCGCGGCGGGTCGCCGCCGTACTGCTCTGAATTCCGTAGTTTTTGCTTACGTCTGCCAATAGTGACTGAGTCACCTGATTTGCCCTTATCTGGCCAAGGCCGGACACAAGACCGCCTTCAACTCCGGCAACCGAGGAAACGAGCCTCGCTTCGACCGATTGATTCGCGGCTTCCAGAGCTTTCTTCGCAGCCACTTGTTCGGCACTGTAGATTCCTTGAATCTGCGTACTCTCGGCTTGCCGATTTATTGCGGCACCGGCAACAAGTCCGTATGTTTCGAGCGCCGTTCCGAGTGTTGACAGCATCCACCCCATTGAAACCTGAGATACGCCTTCATACACCTGTCCGCGAAGGACCCGGTAACTGAGCCAGGGCACAAGGATGAAGCAGAGACTTGAAACAAAGAAAAGGATGGTAACGATCAATGCGCTGGAAGCTGGATCGTAATTCCCGTTTGTGATTATCTTCGCCGTCTCGGGATCGAGGGAGAAAACAGCTTCTCCGTTGTAGATCGAAACCGCAAGCAGTCCGATGCAATAGCAGACATAGAGAGTCACTTCCTTGACGATCGGAAAAGCAAGCGCAAATGTAGCCACGCCCCAGCAAAACGGATAGAACATCTGATTGGCGAATTTTTCATCGAAACCGAAAGCCGAAAGTACCGGTGCGGCAAGTTTGAGGCCGATCAGGATGAACAACCCTGCAAGCGAGAGAAAAATCGCTCCGAACTTTATGATGTTCTGACCGATCACCATGATCGTAAACATTCGCGGCAGGTTCCATCCAAGAACGTTGAGTTCACCCGTAATGTCTTTGACCGACGATTCCTTGTCGGTAATTATCCCAACTAGTCCCGGTTGTCCGTTTGGCAGCCTGGCGGCAAGGAGTTCGTTTGGATCTTCCACTGAAAAATTGGCTTTGACATATTGCTTCATCTTCTCGTCAAACTCGGCTATGAGCTGTCGGTTGTAGTTTTTGACGGGACGCGCAAAGAATTTTCCGGTGACGGTCAGTCCGTCGATAATGAACGGGCTCGCACCGATG
>JBATDM010000113.1:0-2349 GCA_049663465.1 Pyrinomonadaceae bacterium | reverse complement strand
ATTATACCGTAACTAACTGGTGTTGAGTTAGTTACGGATGTTGCCTGAAATCCAATTTGTACCGGAATGGTTTTCCGGAAAATCCGACTTCAAATCTTGAATAAAATCGCTCAAGACATAGCAATTGTTATGTCCATCGCGATTTTATCCAGGTTTCTTTGCCGTATTTCCCGGAAATTCCATTTCTTCATGCAATATCCGGGCTAACAGCCTGTCGGACTTAGGAGAATTATCAGGAGAATCACCGGATTTGGCCATATTCACGCCTATTTTCCGGTGAATAACCGGCTATTAACCAAAAAATAGACGCAAATCTGGCTCAAACCGGACACTTCACCTGAAAACTCCCCTAAGTCCGACAGGCTGCTAAAGGCTGCTATGCCGAAACACCCTTTTCGCGGATCTCATCAAACATCTCGCGGATTCTGTCGAGCGCGGCGTTAAGGTAATTGTGCGGGAGCCCAAAACTGATTCTAACGTGATGATCCAGCCCGAAATGATCGCCCGGCACGATAAGCACGCTCTTTTCTTTGTAAAGCAGTTCGACAAATTCCGTGGAATTAATATCCAGATTGTATTTCACAAACGCGATCGCCGCTGCTTCCGGTGGTGTCAGGCTAAAGAGTCCTTCTTGCTGGTCCATCCAGTCCTGAAGCACGGGATAACCTTCGCGGATTAATTTTCGTGTTCTGGCGATTAGCCGCGGCCGTACTTCAGGCGAGAGTGCGAGAGCGGTTAGTTTGTTTGAGAGCATCGTAGTACTGATCGCAAGATATTCGTGACGCGCCCACATCTCGTCGATCACATCTTCCGGTCCAACCGCCCAACCGGTTCGAAGGCCCGGCAAACCATAGGCCTTACTCATGCTTCCAACCGCGATCACGCGTTCGTAGCGGCTATAAAATGACTGGGTTTCCTCGTCGACTGTCCTTTCCGCACCCGTATAGACTTCATCAGCCAGAATCCAGGCACCCGAGCGAGAAGCGATGTCGATAATCCACTTCATCTCCTGTTCGGCAAGGATTCTGCCGGTCGGGTTGTTCGGATTGCAGATCGCGATAAGTTTTGTATTTGGAGTGACGACCGATTCCAGTTCCTTAAGATCCGGTGCCCAACCGTCTTTCTCGATGAGATTAAATGTCTTTACATTGAGCCCGTGGTTTTTCGCGATGCCCCAAATCTGCATGTAGTTTGGGAGCATCACGACGATCTCGTCACCCTCGTCCAGCAATGTCCGGATAGCGAGAAAATTGGCTTCGATGGCACCGACTGTCACAAGAACATTCTTCGGCCGGGCGCCGATATAAAGCGCGGCGATGTTCTCGCGAAGCTCAGGAATGCCGTTGGCATGCGGATAGTTGAGTTCGGTAGCGAGCAGCGCTTCGATTTGTTTTGAGTCGTTGTCGAGCAGCTCGCTCAAAAGAACCGGATGAACACCGCTTTCCGATAGATTGTAGTCGACCTCGTTTTCGAGCTTCGACATCATGCGCTCCATTACAAATGGTTGGAATTTCATAATAGTATAAAAATAAGAGTTTCAGGTTTCGAGTTCCGGGTTTCGAGTTGTTTCTTAATATCAATCTTGCCGTCAGAGTACCAAAATCCAAACTTATAACCTGAAACTCAAAACTCAAAACCCAAAACTGCCCCCGCCCTCTTACCTCCTGGGTACATCGGCACCGATCGTCCAGACAATCACGGAACTCGAAAGTCCCAAGCCGGAAAGCCGCCCTGCCATCATAACGATTGTTTCGCCCGATTCAACGGCACCGTTTGAAAGCAAAGTGTGCTCACCGTTATTTAACATCTCTTCCGTCGAATCACTCATTGCCTGATAAAACGCCGAAACTCCCCAGATCATAGAAAGCTGGTTCAGTGAACGAAGTGAAGTAGTCAGTGCATAAGTCTGCAAACCCGAACGATATGACGAAAGCCGGCGTGCCATCAAGCCCGATTCCGTAAATACGGCAATTTTCTCCGTCTTCTTTTCCTTTGCGCAGTGACCCGCTGCTCGACAGAGTGCTTGCGATGTTCTGCCGGACGGCTCCATCTTGAATTTAATCGAGAGTTTGGGGTCCCGTTTGCGAAGTGCTTCAGCAGAATCAATTATCTTGACCATCATCTCGACACTTTCAACCGGATGATGACCGGAAGCCGTTTCGGCCGAAAGCATGACGGCATCGGTTCCGTCCCAAACCGCGTTGGCGACATCAGAAGCTTCGGCACGGGTCGGGCGGGGGTTGTCGATCATCGTCTGCAGCATTTGCGTTGCCGTGATCACAAACCTGTCATGCTTGATCGATTTCTGAATGATCTCCTTCTGATAAACAGGCACGAGTTCGACACTTG
>JBATDM010000112.1:0-17447 GCA_049663465.1 Pyrinomonadaceae bacterium | reverse complement strand
GCAGTAGGTGGCATTTGGTTGTGGTATTTCTTTGGGGAATTGCTCAAGCGACCGATCGCTCCGGCAAGAGATCCGTATTTCGAGGAGGCGATCGCTCACGGAAAAGGGCACTAGGTATTAATTATGTCGTCGACGAAACACTCACAAACAGCGGCTGACCTTAGCAAGGCATACGAGGAGAATGAGATAGGCCTAAAGGGCATCTTTTCATTTGGGGTTGGACTCTTGTTGTTGATCGTGATCACGTTTGGCCTTATGTGGGCCTTTCTAAAACTTCTCGAGGGCTATTGGGAAGAGACTGCTGACGCTAAGAATCCGATGGTAATGAACGACCGCGAACGTTTGCCACCGGAACCCCGTCTTCAGGCGGCCCCGGGCTTTGGTGTTGATTCCGAGAAGGGGTGGGTCAATATGGAACTCGTTGAGCCGCAGGCGGAATACAGGGAACTCCACAAACAATGGATACAAATTTGGGAAAATGGTCTTAGGGACGGGAAGACGGGGGCCGTGACAATGATGTCGGTCGATGAGGCAAAGGAAGCGCTTTTAAGGCAGGGTGTAAAGGCTAAGTCCGGATCGGACGCTGAAGCAGTAGTTGCCGCATCGCGGCTATCGATCACAGATTCCAGTGCGGGACGGTTGGCTTCGCTGGCAAGGCGTTAAACAGAATGAACGATCAAATGGCAAAGATCAGGGCGTTTGTACTCGGCACTTTAGTGCTCGGACTCGCTCTATTGCCGTGTTCGGGTGTTCAGGCCCAAAAGAGTGAGCACTACAATTCGCCGCTATATTCCCCGAGAACCTATGATCCGTCGGCATCGGAGCCAAATGGCCTTCCTGCAGCCTTGAAGACGATAGGCATTGAGCAGAAATTAGGTGGCCAATTGCCATTAGATGCTCAGTTCAAAGACGAAACAGGGGAAATGGTTGCCTTGGGAAGCTTCTTTTCAAGTGGCAAACCCGTTGTGATCGCGTTTGTCTATTACGAATGTCCGATGCTCTGTAATCAGGTCCTCAATGGCCTGACGGGGGCTCTAAAAGGGGTCTCGATCGAGGCAGGTAAAGATTTTGACGTTGTTGCTATCAGTTTTGACGAACGCGAGTTCGATAAACCGGATCTTGCTAAGAATAAGAAGGCCAACTATTTGGAGCGTTACGGGCGTCCTGGAAGCGAGAACGGTTGGCATTTCTTGACCGGGTCGAAAGAGTCAATAGATGCAGCCACTTCTGCGGCAGGTTTTAGCTTTAAGTGGGATGAAAAGAGCGGTCAATTCGCACATGCCTCCGGTGTGATGGTCGCAACGCCCGAGGGCAAACTTTCAAGATACTTTTACGGGATCGATTATTCGCCGAAAGATATTAAATTCGGCATTATGGAGTCGTCCGAGAACAGGATCGGGAATCCCGCAGAGCAGTTGCTCCTCTATTGTTATCATTATGACCCCTCGACCGGAAAATACGGTCTCGCGATCTTGAGTGTTATCCGTTTGGCGGCGATTGCGACGCTGATCGGCATGGGGTTGATGGGGTTCGTGTTTTGGCGTAAGAATAAGCGGAAGATCGTTGAGAGATAGTTAATGCTTAATAGTTAATTGCGGCGTGAGTTAAACAATTAACAATTAACGATTTACGATTAACTAAGAAGATATGCAGAGTACAAATTGGGTACCATTTTTTCCGGATCAGGCATCGACCTTCGCATGGCAGGTCGATTGGTTGTATTTCTACCTGATCGCGGTGAGTGTTGCTTTTTCGATCCCGATCGTTGTGGCTATTTTTCTTTTTGCGATCAAGTATCGTGAGACGGAGAAATTTGCGACCCCGGAGGAAATGCATGGCTCGATGGTGCTCGAAACCGTCTGGTCGATCATCCCTTTTATCATCTCGATGACGATCTTTCTTGGGGGAGCGATCGTCTATTTTAATCAGTACACTCCACCCGACGATGCAATGGAGATATATGTCGTCGGTAAACAATGGATGTGGAAGATGCAGCATCAGACCGGTCAACGCGAGATCAATGAGCTGCATATCCCCGTCGGCCGCAAGATAAAGCTGACGTTGACGACAGAGGACGTCCTGCATGATTTCTTTGTTCCGGCGTTTCGAACCAAAGTGGACGTTGTTCCCGGTCGATACACCTACTTGTGGTTTGAAGGAACTAAGCCCGGCAAGTATCATCTGTTTTGCGCCGAATATTGCGGGCTGAACCATTCTGGCATGGCTGGTTCCGTATATGTGATGGAGCAGCGAGATTTTGACAATTGGCTGAGCGGAAATGTTTCAGGCCAGACGCCTGTCGAGGCCGGCAAGGACCTCTTTGAGAATAAACTCGGATGTGCTTCCTGTCACGCCGGTGGGCCGCAACAGCGAGGTGCAAGGCTCGAGGGCATCTTCGGCCATGAGGTGAAGCTCGTTGGAGGGCAAACGGTCACTGCCGACGAGCAGTACATTAGGAATTCGATACTTAATCCCACGGCCCAGATCGTGGATGGATATCAACCGATAATGCCGACTTTTAAGGGGCAGGTGACCGAGGAGCAGCTAAATTCCCTCGTTGCATATATAAAATCGCTCAGCCCGAACGCAGCGGCAACGACGTCGAAGGCTCCGGCAGCCAACGCGGCCCCAGAGGTCAACACACGGGTGGCGAAACCGGCGGCTAATGCGAATTCGAATAAGTAGTTTTTTAAGAATATGAACGCGCAAGAAGCAATTTCGACAGGTTACGGCGGGTCCAAGCTTAACTATCTTAACAACGGCACGACTCTAAAGTCGTGGCTGTTGACCAAAGATCACAAGCGGATCGCCCTCATGTATTTAGTGTCGGTGTCGGCCTTCTTCTTCATGGGCGGCCTCTATGCTCTTACGATTCGTTTGGAATTGCTCACGCCTGCCAGCGACCTCCTGCAAACGGGTACGTACAACAAGGTGTTCACTCAGCACGGCGTGCTGATGGTCTTTTTCTTTTTGATCCCGTCGATTCCAGCGATCTTGGGCAATTTTCTGATTCCGATCATGATCGGAGCAAAAGATCTCGCGCTGCCGCGCATCAATCTTTTGAGTCTCTATATTTATTGGATTGGCGGTGGATTGACCCTGTTTGCTCTCATGCAAGGCGGCGTCGATACGGGTTGGACCTTTTATACTCCGTACAGCACGACGTTTTCGAATACGTACGTGATGGCCGTTGGCCTCGGCATATTCATCAACGGGTTTTCATCGATCCTGACTGGTCTGAATTTTATCGTCACGATCCATACGATGCGGGCACCGGGCATGACTTGGTTCAGGATGCCGCTGTTTGTCTGGGCGCATTACGCGACAAGCCTGGTGATGATTCTTGGCACTCCGGTGATCGCTATCACTGTGCTACTGCTTGCTATCGAACGCGTTGCACACGTCGGTATCTTTGACCCATCGATAGGTGGTGATCCGATCCTGTTTCAGCACCTGTTCTGGTTCTACTCGCACCCGGCTGTTTACATTATGATCTTGCCGGGAATGGGCGTGATAAGCGAGCTGATCTCCAACTTCTCTCGTAAGAAGATCTTCGGCTACGAATTCATCGCGTTTTCGAGTCTTGCGATCGCCGTCTTTGGATTCCTTGTCTGGGGCCACCACATGTTTGTTAGTGGGCAATCGATCTATGCCGGTTTGGTGTTCTCATTCCTGACGATGGTCGTTGCAGTTCCGTCGGCGATCAAGGTGTTTAATTGGACGGCGACGATGTACAAGGGGTCCATTTCGTACGATACACCGATGCTTTATGCTATTGGTTTTATCGGACTTTTCCTTATCGGCGGATTGACCGGCCTCTTCTTGGGTTCCATCGGTTTGACGGTGCATTTGACCGAAACATATTTTGTTGTTGCCCATTTTCACTATGTGATGGTCGGCGGCCAGGTGATCGCGTATCTCGGCGGCCTTCACTATTGGTGGCCGAAGATGACGGGCAAGATGTATTCGGAATTCTGGGGCAAGATATCGGCGATGCTGGTATTTGTCGGGTTTAACCTAACATTCTTTCCGCAGTTTATTCTCGGTTATCAGGGGATGCCGAGACGGTATGCGGCATATCCAGAAGAATTTCAAGTACTCAATATCTTCTCGACAGCCGGAGCATCTGTTTTAGGTATTGGACTATTGATGCCGGCGGTTTACCTTGTTCACTCGCTGTTCTTTGGCAAACCAGCGGGCGACAACCCCTACATGCATCCGGGCTTGGAATGGCGAACAAGTTCACCGCCGCCGACCGAGAATTTTGACGTTATGCCGGTCGTGACGTGGGAAGCGTACGAATTTGGCGAAGAGAGCGGTATGGATCTTGAGGCTGCGAAACAGCGAGAGGTGGTGGAAGCATAGTTGAAGTTGGCAATTGAGAGTGGGCGATTTGCAGCCCTTAGAAATTCTCAATTTTCGATTCTCAATTCTTAATCGAAAAAAGATGTCGGCACATAATTCTGACAAATTTGTATATCACGAACCCGGTCTTCAACATCAGTTTGAGGACATGAGGCAGCAGGAAGAGAGCGTCTCGATCGGGATGTGGTTGTTCCTCGCGCAGGAGATACTCTTCTTTGGCGGCCTCTTTACCGCCTACCTCGTTTTTCGCTCGAAGTACCCGATGGCCTTTGCGGCGGGCAGTAACCACCTCGACGCTTTTTGGGGCGGCCTAAATACTATTGTTCTGATCGTGAGCAGTCTAACGATGGCTTTGACGGTCTATTACGCCCAAAAGGGCAATCGGTCGCTGCAGGTGATACTGATCGTGTTGACGATGTTCTTTGGCTCGGTATTTTTGGGCGTTAAGGCGATCGAATATACAGACAAATACAATCACGGGCTTGTTCCGGTCACCGGATTGAACAAGAAGATTCGCGAAGACAAGAACGCGGTCCACGAAACCGGGCACGAAAAGCCGTGTTGGGAAGTCGATCACAATGCTCCTCCGGTCGAACATGCTAATCCGCGTGGCGAGTTTCAGTGGACGGACTGTTCATTGGCCAAGCTTGCACAGGATAAGGGCTACCTTACGGCTTCGGAACAGGTGGGATATTTCTCACGTGATAGTGCTGGTGATCCCCGTATAAATCCCGAGAAGTTTCGAGATAAGGTGAGGATCTTTTTCTTTATCTATTTTGTCATGACCGGCCTCCATGCCCTGCACATGATCGTCGGCCTCGGCCTGATGGCGTGGCTGCTATGGACGGCATGGAAAGGCTACTACACGGCGGACTATTATATGCCGGTCGAGATGTCGGGGCTGTATTGGCACTTCGTCGATATTGTCTGGATATTCCTGTTCCCGCTGCTGTATCTGTTGGGCAGGCACTTTATGCATTAGGAGATGTGAATGTCAGAAAATCACGAAGAGCATGAACACATCGGTATTCCGGGCTATCTGGGGGTATTTTCCGTCCTGATCGTCGGAACGATTCTCACGTACTACGCCGCGACGATTGATTTGGATTTCATTTTTGCAGGGGCAAATACGCTTCTTGCTCTACTTATCGCATTCACGAAGATGGCCTGCGTTATGCTGTTTTTTATGCATGTTCGCTGGAGCCCGCGCATGATCTGGCTTGCGGTTGTTGCGAGTTTCTTTTGGCTGGCAATAATGTTCGCATACACGATGCAGGATTATATGACCCGCGGTACTGGTGTTTTTTCGAACTAGCTAGACTTTCGCTCTACGAGGCGCGGAACGAGAGGGTTTATCCCGCTTTTCCGCGTCTTTTTCGTGGTTAGGAAATGCCATTTCGACGTGGTATTATTTGCGGTTTGATGTAGTTGTCGGCGTGTGTCGGTGGTGCTTTTGGTTAGCAACGGGCAACACGTATGTAACATCAGATACGAATGAAGTTTCCCGTGGTCAAAAGCCGTCAAGTATTACTTTGCGCCATTATTGGCGCAAGTATGTTTTCCTTTGGCTGCAATATTGTCAAAAAGGCGAGCAAAACCCCCGTCCTCCTAAAAACTGAAACGGCCCAACAGTCGGAACTGATAGGCGAGGTCAATCGTTTCGCACGCGTCGGCTCGATGCGGGCGAAGATGGATCTCAAATTTGAGGACAATTCTTTTGCCGAATTCGGAAATAAAGAGGTCTATCGGAGTGCGGATGGCGAGGTTGTGGTTCAACGTCCGGGCAAGATCCTTCTAAAGGTCCAGATCCCCGTCATTAAGTCAGACGTTGCCCAGATGACCTCTGACGGCGAAAAATTTCGCGTCGCGATCCTTCAGGACGGCAGCAACGGCAAATATAAGAAATTCGTCGTCGGGACCAACAATGCCGACTATTCGCGCCTACAAAAATCGCTTGAATCAGCTCCAAACGGAAATGGTTCATCTGATGCCAAGGCTGTCAAGGAAAATGTTAATGCTTTTGCCAATCTTCGGCCGCAACATTTTACCGACGCGATCCTTGTTAGGCCCACGGACGACGGGCACACATATACGCAGAGTTCGATCTTTCAGACTGAGGAAGATCTAACGCGTGACAGCAAATCGCCGCTCCGCAAGGTGATGCGTGGTTATTATTTGCTGGATGAGCTTGCGCATGAAGACAATGGTACCTTGAAAATATCACGCCGCTTTTGGTTTGATCGGGTCGGCGGCATTCGACTTGCGAGGCAGCAGATATTTGACTCGGCGGGTGAGATCGAGTCGGATATAACCTACGGCAAAGAGGGGAAATTGACTGAAACTGATGATTACCGGAATTTGCCGCTTGAGATACAGGTTACGCGGCCGAAAGAAAAGTACGCGATGAAGCTGACGTATCAGACCCCGTCGGCCGTCATGATCGGCAATACATTTCCCGATGCGGCGTTTGTACTCCAGAATACCTGGAATCTCGAGGAGATGGATCTCGACAAGCGACTACTCGATGTTGCTAATGAGCCGACATCGAGCCTGACAAAAACGGCCGTTACCAAAATTCACTAGATTCTCAATGGCGATCCTTAAAACAGTTGATCTAAAAAAGTCCTACAAGATCGGAAAGCTTGATGTTCAGGCGCTTCGCGGCGTTACGCTTGAGGTAGATGAGGGCGAATTTGTTGCGATCATGGGGCCGTCCGGCTGTGGCAAATCGACATTGCTGCATTTGCTCGGCGGATTGCTTAGCCCAACAAGCGGCAGTATTGTCATTGACGGCGAAGACCTTGCGAAAGTATCTGACGCTCAGCGCACCGACATTCGTCGCCGCAAGATCGGCTTTGTGTTTCAAAGATTTAATCTGTTTCCGACTTTGAGTGCCGAGGGCAATCTAAAGCTCGCGGAAAAGATCCATACCGGCAACGGCAGCAAAAACTCCGACCGCCGCCGCGAGGTGTTGCGGCTATTGAGGCTCGAAGATAAAATGCACCATAAGCCGCTTGAGATGTCCGGCGGCGAGCAGCAGCGTGTCGCTCTCGCAAGGGCGATAGTCAATGGCCCGGCGATAATACTCGCGGACGAGCCGACGGGAAATCTCGATACGGTAAATTCGCAGATCGTTCTTGATATGTTTCGCGAGCTGAATGAGAAATTCAACCAGACGATCATTATGATCACCCACAATCCGGAAGCGGCCGGCGCGTGCTCACGAACGATCCAAATGCTCGACGGGCACATAGTTAATTGAACAAGTAATTGAACAAGCGGCGATGAAGAACATCATCAATTGGAACTACGAACGAGCCTCATGGCAATGGGACTTATTGTGCATTCTAATAATGTGTTTCATCTTTCTGACGCCTAAGGAATGGTTCAATAAGACGACCTTTGCAGCGAACCAATCGCAGCCAGCCGCCGTCAAAGTCGAGAACAATGGTTGCGAAATTGCCGTCATCGAGGCGGTGACGAAGTGACCTTATTTGGTTTTATGATAAGAGAATTTAGAAATTTACCTATTGCTGCTGCGGTCGTGTTATTCGTATCTAGCGTATTTGCGGCCCACGCAAACGGGCAGAATGTTGTTGGTGAGATCCTGAATCGGATGGAAACCCATAACAACGCTCTAAGGTCGATGACGGCCTCGGTCAAGATGGACAAGACCAACGTACAGTTGGGTTTCACAGATACGACTGAGGGCACGACTAGCTATCTTTCAAAGGCAGCTGCGGGCAAAATGTATGTTCGGATCAACTGGACAAAACCGGTCGAAGAACAGATCTCGGTGATCGGTGACAACTACGAACTATACCGGCCGAGGTTGAATCAGGTTATCTACGGCAAGACACAGAAGGCCAAGAACAGCGCTTCGGTCGGCGGAGCACTGAGCTTTATGAGCATGCCAAAGGCTCAGCTCAAGGCAAACTACAATGTTTCCTATCTTGGCGAAGAACAGATAGGCGGTGGCGTGAGAACTTGGCATTTGCAGTTGATACCAAAAGCTCAGTCGAGCTACAAAACAGCCGAATTATGGGTTGATGGCGACGGTATGCCCCGTCAGGCAAAGGTTACCGAGCAGAATAGCGACACAACGACTGTTTTGCTCTCGAATATTCAAAAGAACCCTTCGCTCAAGGGAAGCAGCTTTAAGTTGAGCTATGGCAGTTCGGTCAAGAAGATAGCGGGTTAGTAGTACCTTCCGTGGTCTCGGCGGCCCAAGCCAATATTGGCTTGGGCCGTTTCGTTTTGGTTTGAATTGGTTTCGTCCACGACCTATAATCAAGGTTTAGATTTTTGTTTGATGATCGAGTATGCCAAAGGCAAGCAGTTTTAGCAGATTTACGCGCGGCGTTAAGCACACGATCAAGGCATTTGCCTCGACGAAGCACCCGGTTTTGGTACATATCGTGCCGATGCGGCGGTGTAATCTCGCGTGTACGTACTGCAACGAATACGACAAGACGAGCGACCCAGTGGCGATCGACGTGATGCTCGAACGCATCGATAAGCTGGCGGAATTTGGCACTTCCGTTGTGACCATCTCGGGCGGTGAGCCGATGATGCACCCCGAGATATTTGAGATCATTGCCCGTATCCGCCATCACGGAATGATCGCCGGCCTCATCTCGAACGGCTATTATTTCCAAGTTGATAAGATAAAAAAGCTCAATGAAGCCGGCCTCGACTATCTCCAGATCTCGATCGATAACGTCACTCCCGACGACGTCTCGAAAAAGAGCCTCAAGGTGCTCGACGCCAAGCTCGTAAACCTGCGTGATCACGCGAAATTCAAAGTTAATATCAACTCTGTTGTCGGCGGCGGCGTCGCCAACCCGGACGAGGCACTACAGATCGCAACGCGTGCCCGCGAACTTGGTTTTTCATCGACGGTTGGCGTCATCCACGACAGCGATGGCCTGCTCAAAGGGCTGACGCCTCGCGAAAAGGAAGTTTACAAAGAGATCAAGGACAAAGGCTCTCGCTCGTATGCTCGCTGGAACTGGTTTCAGGACGCTCTCGTCGATGGCGGCGAATACGAATGGCGTTGCCGTGCCGGCGCAAGGTATCTCTACATTGACGAAGGCGGCATCGTGAGTTGGTGTTCGCAGCAGCGGGGCACCCCCGGCATTCCCTTGCTTGAATACACCCACGCCGACATGCACCGCGAATACCACACTGAAAAATGGTGCGCCCCAAACTGCACCATCCAATGCGTCCACCAGGTCGGCCACCTCGACGCCTGGCGCGACCCGCAGATATCACTCACAGAATACAAAAAGCGGAATGGCAGTGGGCTGAGCAAGGATACCGTCGCACAGGTATTGAACGCAGATTGATCTCGATAGTAAGGAAAACATTCGTGGCATCAGCGACGGAAATCAACAAACCCAAATCCTGCAAGATTTGCCAAGGCACGGCTCTCGATGTGTTTGCTCACACGGCCCGGTGCCGGTCGTGTGGAGTGCTTTTGTTTTGGCCGTACCCGAAGGGCGACGAGGCGTTTTTGGCGGCTGGCGAGGCAAAGGATTGGCCGGTCGAGTCTGGTCAGTGGTATTCCGAGACATCATTTCTCAACCATTCAAATTTTACAGAGATGGTTCGCTTCGCGATGGGCGAGGGCGACCGCGATAGGGAACTACACATCCTGGATTACGGCGGCGGAGGCGGGCAGTTTGCGTTGGTTTGCAAGTCGCATTTCCCGGACGCAACGGTTTACATTACGGATATTTATGACGGTGCACTCCTCGACGAATGGAGGCCGATGAACCGGCAGATCCCATTCACTGAATTTGCTGACGACGAGACAAAATTTGACGTGATCTTTCTTAATGATGTTTTTGAGCACGTTAGCGATCCACAGGCGGTGCTCGCCCAGCTTGCCGAAAAACTCAAGCCTGACGGCCGGATATTCATCGATACTCCAAAACAATTCTGGCTCTATCCAGTCGCAAAAATGTTGTCGAAGTCATTGTACGAAAAGATACTTCGGGGTACGGTCTCGATCTATCATCTACAGATATGGTCGAAACGCGCATTTGACCTCGTTGTTCGGAAGAGCGGCCTAAAGATCGAGAAATACGCCGAAACGAGCGAATACACGATGCCGGCGAGCTTCTATTTGAAGAATATGGGTATTACAAACCCTGTATTGCGATTGGCCGGGGGGCTTTTCTACCGGAACGCGAAGTATCTGGCGAAGAATAAGATAGTCTGTGTGTTAACAAAAGGTTGATCTCGTGGCTTCGGAAAGAATTTTTGCCACGAATTAAGCAGCAAATTTCGGTGCGTGGCGACATCCGTGGAATTGCGGGCTATAATCCGGGAATACGATCAGGCTCCAATGGAATACCATCAATATGAGCGAACGCAAATCATTCATTCCGACTCTCCTAGGTACGCCTCGAGAAAACCGTGAAAGCGAAAATGTCGCGAACTGGGTATCTTCAAAGATGCTCGAACGTGACGATATCGAGACTCAGCTCTTTGATGTCCGTGAATTTCATCTCCCGTACGATCACTACGGCACGGAGATCGGTCGCGATTTTCCCGAGTGGCGTGATGCCATTATCAAAGCCGATGGGATCGTCATTGTAACTCCCGAATATAATCATGGCTATCCGGGATCACTCAAAGGCGTGCTCGACCTTCTGTTGAAAGAATATATTCACAAGGCCGTAGCCTTTGTCGGTGTCTCGGCAGGTCCGTGGGGCGGTACGCGGGTGATCGAGGCTTGCGTCCCGATGGTACGCGAACTCGGCCTCGCGGTGACGTTTTCTGATCTGAATTTTCCAAAAGTGAATCATAAGTTCGACAAAGAGGGGAATCTGCTTGATGACGCTTACAACCAGCACGTTTCAGGGTTTCTTGACGAGCTTGTTTGGATGGCGACGGTGATGCGGTATGGACGCGAGAACGTGCCCTCGAAATTCCACACTTAGGGCCGACTAAAGAGCGGACTGAGCAAGGCTGGCCTAGGAAGTCAAATGACGTCTATTTGCCAGCGAAATTACGGTTCGTATTACCGACGATATAGCTTGTCTTTGCTCGAACCACTACGCCCGGCCGCATTACGCGGATCTTGATCTGTTTTCTGTCGCCGACGTTGCCGACGGTCTCCGGATAGTAGCCAAGGGAATATTGTCGCCGGAGCTCTTCGGCAATGCCTGAAAACGCGGCTTCGAGATTGTACATAGACTGGGCCTCGAATTCACGACCGCCGCTGTTCGCTGCAAGTTGTTCGAGATACTGACGGCCCTTGGCGTATTCCGCAGAACTTGCCCCACCGCCACCTCCGCCAATATTCACGTTTCCGCCGGTAATTATCGCTCCAAGGATGTCAGCCATTGTGACACGGCCGCCACGCCGACGCGGCACAGGGCTCCTATTCGGCTGTCCGCCGCCCATATAGCCCGAGGTGTCATACCGGATCGGGTAAAACAACGCATCGATCTCCTCCGTAGCACGAAGAGTGCTGTCGTAGGTTGCTCGCCGTGAAGTCGTATCAACGCCGTCGGTAAAAAGAACCACGGCCTTACGGCCCTGAATGCGGTTCAGTTGTTGATAGATCGTGTACTCAACGGCTTCGTACAAACCCGTTCCATCGCCAAACTGAGCCTGCTGGATCGCATTGCGCAGTTCGTAGCGATTATTCGTCGGAGGCGTGAGTACATGAACGCGCTCGTCAAACGCAATCACCATAACGCGATCGGCCGGCCGAAGTTGATTGACGAAGGCGATCGCGGCGTTCTGGATCTCGTCAATGCGAAACTGTGTGGACGGACTGACGTCGATTAACAAAACGACTGTAAATGGCATCTCAACCGACTGAAAATAATCCAGCTTTTGCTCGACGCCATTCTCAAATATCTTAAAATCCCGTTGTTGGAGGCCGGAAATAAATCTACCATCGCGATCGAGCACGGAGACGGGCATCGTGACAATGTTAGTTTCGACACGAATGATATCATCGTCTCCACCGTCAGGGGCGATCGTGGGCGTCGGAACGCCCCGTTGGCTACTACCTATCAGAACCGGCGGCGTGGCGTTCGCTGATCGTTCATACGGGTCATTTTGGATCACTGACGGAGCCGGTGTCGGAGTTTGTACGACCCGTGGGCGGGTGCGAGTGGTCGATTGTCCAAACGCTCCAACTGCGAGCATGGCAAATGTGATCAAAATGACGGAAAGGTTTTTCATCTGTACGTGTCTCCGAGCCAAAGGTTACTTTGGGGAAAGCGACGTTATGATTATAAAAGTATCATTTTCGTTGCTACGAATTTCTGTCCAGAATGTCGATTGCAAGGTCGTGAAAACGGCGCCGCACGGAGTTGATATTCACAAATGGCAGTGAGCGATTGTGGGTTCGATTCGTAAGTAGAATAAATACCCGCTCCTTGATCGGGTCGATCCAAAGACTCGTTCCTGTAAAGCCAAGATGGCCAAAGCTTTCGGGGGACATTTTGGTCCCAGCGGTCGAATCTTTGGTCGATGCAAGTTGGAACGCGAACGAGCGGTCCTCATTCATTCCGGGAGTAAAATTTGTTCGGAACAATTCGCAGGTCTCAGGCCTCAACAATTGACTGTAATTCGGCAAAAACTGCTGTGCGATCTTAAATACATCTTCGGCGGTAGAAAAAAGACCCGCGTGCCCCGCGACACCGCCCATGAAATAGGCATTCCCATCGTGGACCTCGCCCCAGATCAAGTGTTCGCGAAAGGCGTGGTGTTTAACGGTTTCGGCAATATAACCTTTTGCAACGCATATTGAGCGCTCGTAGCGGCTTCCATTCTCCGAAGCGGCGATCCGCCGCCGTTGCAAGTTCTTTACCGCGTTGCTTTGTTCGAAACCAATGAAAAAGGTATCAGCAAGATCAAGTCCCTCAATAGCTTTCCATTCGAATTCGGCATCAAGCCTATCGGTGAGGCTGCGACTCAGCAAGATGTAGCCTAGATCACTATATTCAACCCGTTCTGAAGCCTTCGCCATTGACATGATGTCACAGATAGTCTCGATTACTCTCGCTCTTGACGGAGCGAGTACATACAACGGAATCCATGCGGGCATTCCGCTAACATGGGTCGCCAGCTGTCGGACAGTTATACGCAGATCAAGTCGTTCAGCCTCTGGAACAAAATCTCGGATTTCCGCACCTATTGCTAGGTCACCGTCCTCGATCGATCTGGCGACCAGCAGGCCCGTTACGAGCGGCTTCGTCAAACTCGCGAGATCATAGATCGTGTCGATCTGAGCCTCGATCCGTTCAGGCTCAACGACCGCAAGCCCGAGAGCGTCCTGCATGACGATCTCGCCTTTTTCCGCGACGAGATATACAGCCGACGGAAAATCACCGGCGTCGATGCGCTCTCGGAGAAAGTTTGAAATTATGTCAATCACCGTACTATTCTGCACGATTTCACCAAGAATCGTTAAATCGGGATTAACTCGTCGGAGGCGCTATTGACCAAGGGGGTTCGGGCGAATAGACTTAAAAGTACAAGTTCAATTGGAGGTATTATTTTATGAGCAAAGCAGAATCTGCAGACCTTATTCTCAAACTTTACGATCTTCGCCGCGAGGCGACGATGCGAAAGGCAAGAGATTGGATGTTTAGTTTTAATCCAACCAGCGCCGATGAGTATTTCGCGACGATGATGGATCCGGAGGTGGGCGGCTATCTTCGCATGGTTGCGTCCTATTGGGACATGGCGGCGACGATGGTCAACCAGGGGGCGATTGACGCCGATCTTTTTAACGAAACGGTAGGAGAACATGTACTCGTTTTTGCAAAGATACAGCCGCTTTTGGCTGACTTACGAGAGAAATTCCAAAACCCCGAGGCTTTCAAAAACCTCGAAAAAGTCATCATGGATGCACCGAATGGAGCCGAAAAGCTGGCAAAAACTCAGGAATGGCTTAAGGGCATTCAAGAACAGATGGCCGCAGCCCAGGGCGGAGGAAGTGCCAGCGAAGCATCTGCCTAGTTGATTAGGCCAGAGACTTTGTACCTATACGTCCGTCTCCGCAGGGCTGCGTAATTCAATGCGACCTCCGCGTTTAGATAATGCCCAATGCGGAGAATCGTCCTGAAAGGCCAGCGGGACCCTAGAATCCACATCCTAACTCTCGCCCGCGACCGCTCGGATCTTTCCATCAACTTTGATGAGGCGTCCGAGCGGCATTTCTATGTCGTGGTAAAAGTAGCAGATCCAGTTTTCTTCGAGGGCTTGGGGGAGGATGCGTTTTTTGAATTCGAGGGTTTCGGTTGGGAAGAGATCGTAGCCCATTATCCACGGCAGCGGCAAATGGTGACGGGTTGGGATCATGTCGAAAAAGCCGAAGAGCGTCTCGCCGTCGCGTGTCAGTTTGATGGTCTGCATCGTCTCGCTGTGGCCGCGGACCTGTTCGACGCATAGGCCTTCGACAGGCTCGTATTCGTCGGGCATCAGATCGATCTGGCCGCTGTCGATGAGCGGATGCCAATTCTCAGGCAAATAACTAGCACGGTCGCGTTCGTGAGGTGACTCGGCGTGGTTGAATTCGGATCTGGAGACAAGGTAACGAGCGTTGGGGAATTGCGGGAGGGCTTCAGTAGCAAGACGCAGGCTGGCAGCCTGCGGTCCGACGGTGTTGCCACCTGCGTGATCGAAATGCAGGTGCGTATTGATGACGATGGTGATGTCTTCGGCGCGGCAGCCGGTGATCTCAAATAGCGATGCCGCGAATGGGCGTTTTGGCTCGATGCCGTACATTCCAAGCTGTTTGTCAGACCATTTCTCGCCAAGACCGGTCTCGACAAGTATCTTTTCTCTGCCTGTATCAATGAATAGGCAGTTGCATGTGAGGCGGATGCGGTTAAACTCGTCGGGCGGGCAGACACGCTCCCAAACGACGCGAGGGACGACTCCGAACATCGCCCCTCCGTCTAAATTGAATTCGCGATCGGGAATGATCTCGACGCGGTAATCACCAAGCTGCATGTGAATCGTGAATGGTGAATCGTAAATAGTTGGGAAACGAATTCTATTTACGATTCACGATTTACTATTTACCGTCCTTAGCTTCTGGCTTCTTCGGCTCAGGCTTTGCCGGAGCATCTTCCTCATCGGGCGGTGCCATTTGCGGAGGCGGCTGCTGTTTCTGACGCATTTGCTGGATCTGTTCTTCGGTCACCTCAGGAACGTCAAAATCCTCAGGGACGCTTACGTTATTAGCCGCAACGATATCCTCGAGAAGTTTCTTTTCCTTTTCAGCTTCCAGCTTGCCTCGTACAAAGTCCTTGACCGGAGCTTCACGGGCATTCGGATTTTCAGGGTCTTTTACGCCGGTTGAGATCAGGATGTGACGAACATCATACGTGTCGCCTGTCTCACCACCCGGAGCCGCAGCCGGTGCCTTTTCATCCTTGTTCGGGCTCGGGCCGAGCTTTCGCTCAAGCTTTACAATATGAAACCCGAAGTCGGTCTCGACCAGCTCAGGAGCAACCTGGCCCGGTTCGAGGGCAAGAGCGGCAGCCTCAAAAGGTGCGACCATCCGGCCCTTGGGAACGTCCTTGTAAATGCCGCCCTGTAGCGAGCCGTCAGGGCCTTTGTTGCCGGGGTCCTGAGTGAACTCATTCGCCAACGCAGCAAAATCCTCACCGGCCTTTGCCCGATCGAGTATCCCTTGTGCGGTCTGACGCTTCTGGGCCGGGTCGAGCTCAGGATGCTCGGCAATATATTTGTCTATCTCTTCGTCAGTAACCTTTGTCTGTTCCGTAGCCTTTTCCGAATACAGCCGTGCGAGGAACTGAGCCTGTTGGAGCTTAACCTGAAGATTAGTCTTGTCAACAAATTCCTGAGCGAGTTCGCCGGCCTTTGCCTTCTGGTCATACTCAGCCTTGTAGATACGGATCTTGGCGAAAACGTCGCGTGCCTGAGTCCTTTCTTCCTCGCTGATCTCCCGATTCGCATTCTCAGGGCTCGATTTTTTCATAATCTCGAGCTTGGCGTTGAGAAAGTCATTAAACTGATCTTCGGGAGCACGCGTGTCAACGTCCGAGGAGCCAAAAAAGCTCTTTTCAGCGACCGCGGGAGGTGCTTCCCAAAATGCCTTGATCTGGTCCTCAGATATGAAACCAAACGGCGGTAACGGGCCCTTATCCTTGTTGATCTCCTTATCGTAGCTGACAGCGATGATCTCACTGCGAATATTGTCTAGCTCCTGCTTGTTCGATGGATCGTCGGCAAGGCCGTCACGCTGGGCCTGGCTCGCAAACGCGAGAAGCTGCTTCAGATTCTCGATCTGCTGCTTCTTCATTTCCGGATCTTCTTTTAAACGCTTTAAGATCGTCGGATTTGTCTTCGCCACATCGGCAAGCAACATCTCGATCTCAGCTTTGCTGATCGAATTGAATGAAGCATGTGCACTGCCACCGACCTTGTCCTTCCAGACAACAAGCCCAACACCGATCGCGAGTATCGCGACAACCAAAATAAGTCCTTTAGTTAAATTGCTCAATTTATGAGTCCTCTCTTACAAATATCTAGATCTTTGCCAAACGGGCATTCTATCGCAAACATATGCCATTTCCCTAATTTAAAGCGGGTCAATAGCACATTCGGATCTGATGGATAAACTAATGCTGGCTTTGTACCAATTCGAGCAGCACGCCATTTGCGGACGACGGGTGGATAAAAGCGACGAGGCATCCCTCGGCACCGATACGCGGAGTCTCATCGATGAGCCGCATACCTTTTTCCTTTAGCTGAGCCAGCGACGCCTCAATGTCGTCAACCTCAACCGCAATATGGTGAATACCGACGCCACGTTTCTCAAGAAATTTACTGATCGGCGAGTCTTCGCTGGTTGGCTCGAGCAGTTCGACACGGCTGTCTCCGATAGGCAGCATCGCAATCCTTACCTTCTGATCTTCGACGATCTCGGTATGAACATTTTCCAAGCCGAGAGCGTCTGACCAGAATTTGAGGGCTTCGTCGATTCCTTTTGTTGCGATTCCGAGGTGGTTGATCTTCATAGGTTTGTCGGAACCGCCTGCGTGAGCGGGCGGAATTCTTTTCGGGCTATTCGAGGT
>JBATDM010000111.1:0-1644 GCA_049663465.1 Pyrinomonadaceae bacterium | reverse complement strand
TGTAGGTAGTAAAACACAGGTTGTAAGCTCCTACGACTTATCTTTCCGTAATACTGAACCCAACCACGAATCTTTGGGTTTAACAGATTTGCCAAATCCTGTATCCCACGTTGGGTTTTGTTGTGGAAAGCAAGTTTACTGAGTTCCACTGTAATACGAACCTTTTATTTTCGGCTCATTTTACAATCGAACTGAAGAAAACTACCGCCTCTTTTCAACCTGAATCTTAGCGGCTGAAATCTGAAACCTAGAAAATCAAACTGAACAGGATACCCTTTAAGGTCTCTGCCATCTTTCTTACAGTACACTATTTTGGTCTTTTCAGGATGTGCAGTTAAGCCACATTCTGTCAGACGTCCTTTTAGGACTGTAAGTGTCTGGACTGCTTCCTCATGGCTCCTGCAATGGAGAACCAAGTCATCAGCGTAACGTTCCATCTTTACAAGTGGGCAGTGTTTCTCCAACCATTTGTCTATACAGTAATGCAAGTATAAATTAGCAAACAATGGACTGATTACCCCTCCTTAAGGGGTTCCCTTGCCTGTGGACATTTTGATCGTTCCATCTTCGAGAACCACTGGGCTTCCAGCCACCTTTTGATGTACATCAACACCCATTTCTCTGAAACGTGGCGCTCCAATGCTTTAATTAGAAGACTATGGCTGACATTCTCAAAGAATTCCTGAATGTCCAAATCAATCACCCAGCTATAGTGTCGTACATTTTGGCGTACTTTCTCAATGGCTGTGTGCGCATTTCTGTTCCGCCGGTATCCATACGAATTTTCTGAAAATATGGATTCCAGCCTAGGTTCGAAGTATTCCTTTACCACTTGTTGTGCTATCCTATCACTCACGGTGGGTATCCCCAAGGGACGGGTTTTACTGACTGCCTTGGGTATGTTCACACGTTTTACCGCAGGTGCAAAATAACTTCCCGATGCCAGTCTGTTCCATAACTTGTGCAGTTCCTTTGAACGTACCCTATCGAAATCTGATAGGTTTTGATGGTCTATCCCAGCACTTCCTCCGTTACTTTTCACCTTCTTGTAGGATTCCCACACCATCTCCTTGGTAATGGGAACCGACTTTGTTTGTTCTTTAAAAATCATCCCTACATTTTTAAGTTGTTCTTAAATCTAAACTGCATAACTGAAGTCCTTCGCTCCACTCCCATTACAGGAGTTTCAGCACTACTACAACTTCATCCGCCACCTACATGCTCATCAGTAATCAACTTACAGGTATTTCCTGCTTGCGTTTTCCTTTTGGCATAGCATATAGGTTTCCTGTGGTTCCACAATAAAGCCTGGATAGAAGTCATGCCTCCTTTATGACGGTTGCCGTATAGACAGTAATTAGGTTGCCTCTATACTTATCCCTGACTTCTCGATATAAATCAGGTTTTGACAACGACTGGTCATTTCGTCACTTCATCGAAAGGTTCGCTTTCGCTCATCTCTCCTATCCGTACCTGACTATTTAAATAGCCTTTTCTTCTATCGCTTCACACATCTTTGTTACCTTGGATGCATCATAGAAGTGGTTTGATGAGTTTTCCTAAAAACCCTCATCGGAGGACCTACCTCCATCTTTATTATAGCTTACACAGCACACATCGAGTAGACGGCCCCACCAACCGATG
>JBATDM010000110.1:0-89251 GCA_049663465.1 Pyrinomonadaceae bacterium | reverse complement strand
TCCAGAATGTAAATGTTGCTCCGTCTCGCAAAACGACCGGCGGGGTCAGGAGCCAATTGCTAATGTCCGAAAGCCCTTCGCCAGCCGTAAACGAAGAAAGGACGTACGAATCCGGCGGACCTGACTGGGCCGCAATTGCCGGGTGTATGCCCTGAAACCACATATTGAAAGGCGGGTTCGTTCCGGGGGGCTGGCTGTTATTCTGCATGAACCAGCCATTCGGCACCAGCATGGAAACGTCATTGAAACCCTCACTGAACGGCACGCACGCACCGAATGGGGCAGATGTCGCCTGCACCGCTTCCGGCACAACGACCGGCTCCATATCGTGTTGCGTAGCGACACCAAACGTCCCAAATAATCCGTTCGATGCCAGGCCCGTCCCCGCAAATACCAAGGCGAAGGCGGCAATTGACAGTACCAAGACAAACAGGAGCCCCCTGGATAAACGCTGTCTGCGTTCTACGTCATACATCTCTCTTCCTCCTAGTGGTTCGGATCGAAAAGACGCCTTTTGATGCACCGATCATTGGAGATCAAGGCGCCCGCTTGAAATAATTGTTAATTCCCGGAGACTTTATACCCGATTTGTACTTTTGTCAATCAGATCCTGGATGCGCCAGGCCAACTGGTAACAAAAAAAGGCGGCCCTTTCGAGCCGCCTACTTATTTTCTCACGGACGCGCGAACTACCGTGACTTCGCCGTTAGCACGATGCTGCCGTCGAGGTATCTGACGGTCAGCTTGTTGCCGTTTGCATCGGCAGTTGCCTTGGCAGCGAGGGTGTCGGTTAGTGAGATCGGCGTTTCGCCGGTTGCTCCCGGAGCGAGGTCGAATGTGACGAGCAAGAACCGCTTGGGTACTGCTGACGCTATGAACGCATCGGTCGAATCGACGAGTATGCCGATGCGGCCTGCTTCATTGGTGTTCGTCGTCAGCACCGCACCGGCTGGTGCCCCGTCGGACAACTCGATACGCGGATTTGAGAGTTTTGCCGCATCGTATTCGAGAGTAAATCCCGCTGCGACCTCATCACCGTAAGGCGTGATCTCGACCGCGACTGTCACAATACCGTCAGCAGCCGACTTCTGCGGCGTGACCCTCATTTCCCTTCCAAAAAAGTACGCATATACATCCTCGAATATCGACGCAATAGTATTCGGAACGGGCGGCGGACCGGTCGGACCAGCGGCTGGCGTTGCCGGATCCAGCCCTGTCGCATATCGTCTTGCCTGAATAACATCACCTGAACTGATGGCCCCGTCACCAAATGTCAAACGCGGAGCTGCATCGGCTCGCTGAAATTCGTTCGGGCTAATGCTCGGCGTATCTAGTCCAGTTGCGAACCTTCGCATCTGGATCACGTCACCGGAGATCACGGAGTTATCACCGCTCGGCCGCGGCGTCACGTCGGACTCAAAGCCTCCGCCCGGCGTCGGGGTCGCGGTCGGGGTCGCGGTCGGCGTTGGAGTCGGATTTCCACCACAGGTTGATGTGGAGACCAAGAGTGCCCAACCTCCGCTGATATCGCCAACATCGCCGATGCCATTATCCATAACGTACAGTCGCCAGATACCATTCGGGACAATTCCGTTAAAGACCGACAACATCGAACCGCCAGCCGGTGTTGGAGCAGGAGAGTTAAACAGATCGGGTAAACCGTCGTAGTTCGCCGGCCGGAATACGCCAGAGGTCAGCGGATCAGTCTCCGGCAGGCTGTTAGCCGCCGAATCGTCCAGCGTCAGCGAAATACCTGTCGCCGGCGTATTAAATCCAACGTCCGACATAATAATGGCATTCTCGCCGCCTGGTGAGACAAGGAGAATATCGATGTCTCCCGGAAACGTGTGGCTCAACCCCGACAGGATCACGCTAATGTTCGTGACTGTACCGGTCAAACCCGTAACATTAATTGTGGCCGGGTAAGGTGAGGCTTGGCCAACGTTAATGCCAGGTTGGCCGCCCGGTACCATTATCGGAGAAGCATTGGTCGCCGAAATACACGGCACCGGTGTAGGGCTAGCCGTGGGCGTTGCCGTTGGGGTAGACGTCGGAGTCGCTGTCGGCGTACTCGTCGGCGTTGCTGTCGGAGTCGCGGTTGGCGTACTGGTTGGGGTAGCCGTCGGCGTACTCGTTGGAGTTGCCGTAGGCGTCGCGGTCGGCGTGTTAGTCGGCGTCGCTGTTGGTGTTGCGGTCGGCGTGTTGGTCGGCGTTGCTGTCGGGGTCGGAGTCGGATTTCCGCCGAGTGAATATTCCCACATTCCGCGCCCATGAGTCGCTATTCTCAGCTTTTGCTGACCGGACGTAATTGCCATGTCAAAAACAGCAACCCGCGGCAATCCTGTACCTAGCGGACTCCAACTCGTGCCGCCATTGGTTGAGGCATACACACCGATATCGGTACCGGCGTAAAGATTGCTTGTATTCACCGGGTCGATCACGAATGAGCTGACCGGCACAAGCGGCATACCCGAATTTACAAGTGTCCATGTCGGCGAGCCTGCCGACAAATTATTGGTCCTGTAGATATTATTGACGCCGAAGTTTGCGATAGTGACATACGCACGGTCTGTATCGAGCGGATCGATAACGGCCCGCGCGATGTAACCGGTGGGAACATTGTTCGATGGGTCAAGATCGACAAGTGTCGATGACCCTGTCGGCGTGCCAAAGATCGCTCCGTTCTGCAATCCGACGATTCGCACATTATCGTCCTGCGGCGAGATGCCGATCGAGCTAATTGCGCACGGCGAAGTTCCCGAGCCTCCGCAGCCGGTCGAGACGATCGGTGCCTGACTCACGACAGTATGGTTCACTCCCAAGTTGTCAGACCTGTAGAGCCGGTCCGTACCAAAATAGACCGTATTCGGATTGCCCGGCCCTTGTTCGAGCGGAGCATAAAACAGTACGGCTCCGTCCGTGCACGATATCCCGTTCGCCGAGCCGCCGCTACAACCTCGGAAGGTCCAGCCTGCCCCCGTTGTTCCCCGCGTAGCATATCCGACCAATGGCTGTGATAGCGAGTTGTAGTAGGCATGGTACATCCTTACGTTGGTCGTGTCCGCTGCGTTCTGATCGATCAGCGTAAATCCCCCATCGCCCCCATCGACCCGCAGCCAAGATGCGGCCGGATCATAGTAGTTTGTTCCGTTATCCTGTGTTCCACCGATCGTAAAATTCGGATCAGTTGGATGGATCGCAAGGCTCATAAATTGAGTAGCACTAAACGTCGTGTTGTTGAGCGCTGTCCATGAGATAGGAGAAGCCGTAGCATCATTTGTCCGATAGATGCCGCCGTCGGATCCAAAATAAACAATGGAAGTGTTAGAAGGTGCAACCGCTATGGCATGTGAATCGACATGCAGGCCTTGGGCCGTCACCGAATTGGCGGTAAATGTACTCCCACCATCCGCAGAACGGCCAAATGCTAGTGTCGGCGAGCCGCCGATGTAGACATTACTTACGTTGCCTGGGTCAACGGCGATCGCGATATCATAAAAACACTGCGGTGTGCAGAAATTATTATCGATCCGCTGTGTCCATGTGGCTCCACCGTCCGTTGAGCGAAGCACGCGCCCGCCGAGGTTTCCGGTTGCCGCATAGAAAGTTGCATCTGTATCGCCCGGCGGATGAATAACCGCAAACTCGGAGGTCAGTTCGCTCGTTGACGAGCTGTTAAATACCTGAACCTGCGTAAAGGTCACGCTGGCAGGAGTCGCCGTCAGAGCATTTGTCGAACGGAATATTCCTCCACTTCCGCCTGATACTATCGGATTGACGATCAGGATGTTTGGATCGCTCGGATCAAATATCAGGTCACGAACGCTCGCATTAGTATTTCCCAATAGGCCAGTCAACTTCGCAAACGTCGGCGTTGCCGACGTAGCATTGGTCGAGCGGTAAACACCGCGTGACGGCAGGATGTTATTTGACTGGCCGCCAATGCCGCCAACCCCCGAGGTTGATCCGACAAATATCGTGTCCGGATCAGTCGGATGAACCCTGATCCCGCCGATGCCGCGTCCAGTAAAGATGTCCGCATTGCCTGCATCTTTGTTGAACGGCCCGGAAAGTGTTGCCGTTGTACTCGCACTATCGATACGATAAAGACCGACACCAAAGAAACAGTCCGCGCAAAATCCTGCTTCGCCGGTTCCGACATACAATATCTCAGGATTCGACGGTGCAAGAGCAAGCGAGCCTATGGCAAGCGACTGAGCGCTATCCATGAGCGGTACCCATGCCGTTCCGCCATTGGTCGAGCGGTAAAGCCCGCCCTGGGCAGTGCCGACATAAACAATATCCGGATTTGTCGGATGAATAGCGATCGCAAGGACTCGTCCGCTAGCAGGTGTTGTCGGAGGCGTGCCAACCTGCGCATTCGGTATCGGAGCAGGGCCGATCGGTGTCCAGGCTGCCAGCAGACTCTCCTTTTCGCGCGAATCAGGCAACGCAAGCCGGGCCTGTTCCTGCCGGTCAAGTTCCTTTAGGGCGGCGGGGCGAGCCGTCGGGTCAACCGGTTCGTCCTTATGAATTCCCCGCTTCTCGAGAATGCCCTCCGCCCGCTGCGTCATGAACTCTTCCTTGCTCATCGCGGGCTGAAGGAAACTCGGCATATCCGGATCGTCAAGATCCAGATCGAACAACTGAGCTCCGGCCATGCTGAGCGAATCCCAGCCGAGCACCAATGCGACTAACAAAACCAACGCGAAACCAAGTCCTATTAATTTTTTCATTTCAACACCCCTTCCTATTGTGCCCTCTTCTCGTAAGGGCAAAAACCTCAAGACATAGCAGTTAACTATCGCCGAACGCTCCTCGCTGAGCGGGCCCGATAAATACGAATACTAGAAAGACCGATTGGAGTTCATCCGAACCCAGAAAGGAACTAATTGTAAAGGAACCTCCATATTAATATCACATTTTTAGAGTGAATGTAAGCTTGGGGCGTCCTGGAAAAAGGACCCACGGGTCCGGTAATAATATGGGTTACCGCAATGATCGTCAGATCCGCCGCTTTGAAACCGCGACAGCGCGGCCGGTCGAATTTGATTCGCGAGCGGCATCCAGGATCCATTGAACCCGCACTCCGTCGGCAAATGTCGCGGCGTGTTCGATCGACGTTTCCCCGCGTCTGATCGCATCGACGATCTTAGGTGCAAATTTCAGGAACGCCCGGGCAAAACCGGTGTCCGGCATTCCGGGCAGTAAGTCACCCAGATCGACGTCGATCTCGGTCCAATCACTTTCCCCAGCTTTTGCGATCCAAACTTCGCCGAGATGGCCGACCCGCATCGCACCTGCGGTGCCGTAAAATTCCATCGTGTTCTGATACTTCGGATTTTCGGTCATCGAGACAGAAACGAGCCCGGTCGCGTCCTCAGTGATCTCGCCGTCGGCAAATCGGAGCAGCATATTCGCCTCGTCATCGCTTGTGACCGTGCGAACCTCGCCTGTGCGGGTCCGGCGCTCTTTGATATGCGTCTGTAGCTGGCAAAAGACGCTTGCCATGTCGGCCCCCAAAAACCAATGGAACGAATCAATGACGTGCGAACCGATCGCCCCGAGTGCACCGCCGCCCGCCGCCGCATCTGACCACCAGTTCCACGCAATGCCCGGATCACCACGAAGCGGCGCCTGAAACACGGCCTTTGCATGCCGCACCTTCCCGATCGCCCCGTCGCGAAGCATCGAGTAGGCCAACAGCCGCCCGGGCTGAAACCGCAACTCATGATCGATCAGGGCCAACAGCGGCTGCCCCTCTGCCGCCCGCGCCATTTCCTCGGCCTCTGCCACATTCATCGCCATCGGCTTTTCGCAAATGACATGTTTGCTATGCTTTAGGGCGAAGAGCGTCACCTCCAAATGCAGGTCGGGCGGCGTGGTGATACAGACCAGATCGACCTCGGGATGAAGTACCGTGTCCCGCCAGTCGTCGGTAAGGTGGCCAATGCCAAACTCGTCCGCTGTCCCCTGCGCGTTGTCCAAACTTCCGCTTGCGACCGACAGCACGGCCGCACCTTCACACGTTTTAAACGCGGGGATCTGCACTCGTCTCGCAAAGCCTGTACCGATAATGCCAATTCCGATGCGGTCTCTCATAAATTTTCGTTTGGCGACAGGATAACAAAAAAAGTGCAGGTAACGCTCCCTGCACTTCATTCAAGATCATTTTTTTTCGTCCTAGTCGATCTCCAACTCAAGCCCGCTAGCGGCAACCTTGAGCCGACGGTTTCCATGTTTTAGAAACGTCTCGTAGATCTCTTTGTCATGGCCTTTTAGTTCCACGATGTGAGCACCGACCAAGAATCGCTCGGTCGAGATGTGCACACCAACCTTTTCATACCGGCGGCCCATAGCCCTCAGGTGGACCTTTCCATTTGGCAGGTCGATCTCGACATTGAGCACGCGCTCGTGGCCGACGAGATATTTCTCTTTCAATCGGATCATCGGCACGATGAACCCAATTCCCGAACGACTAATGTCTGCCGTCTCACCCAAAATGCATGATGAACGTGCGATGTCGCGGGCCCGTTCTGTATTCATGTCGGGGTCAAACCAGATCTTTACCGGTGCTTTGTGACGCCGACGCGTAGAAACCATCCGCTCGGACAGAGAGCGGTTAAACTTGGTTATCAGTTCGCGTATCATAACTTTACCTAAATCAAACTTGACAGGAACCTTAAGTTATATACCCATTCTCCACAAATAGCAACAATTAAAAACGCTGATACCATATTGAGTTACGGGCGCAGCTGCTTTCCGCCGTTGTCTTTGCCGCTCACGACCGACACGCCTTTCGCGTCCAGTTTTAGAATAAATGATCGCACTCCGCTCTTCTTATATTCGGCCGGTGTGGCGGTCGCACTATATCGTTTTTTGTCGGGCGCTATTTCGACGTCGTAGTTGTACCCGGTCGATTCGCTCGACTTGATATCATCGGGCAGAAAGCCCGCAATTACAAGGGTCTGAATGTCCGCGAAGGCTCCCTCGTTCTGCAAGCTGTGAGCAAATTGGGCCTTGGATATCCGCTCCAGCATTCGCTTGGCTTCCTCTTCGTGCGTGACGATCCTAAGATTGTAAAAGTAATTCTTCCCCTCGGCCCTTATCTTTTCCGCGCTTTCCTCGTCAGCTGTCTGAATCATCCAGACGCCGTCTTGCCTGCTCAGATTGATCTTTTGAACTTCGTTCTTATCGCCGTCTTCGTTGGGCAAATTCGCCGTAACGGTTGCCCTATCGCCCGTGATTATCTCTCCGTTGATCTCGATCTCGGCAGGGATCTGGCCCGCTATCGCCTCAAAATCTACCGCAAAATCCTTTAGCTCAACATCCGTTAAACCCTCGATCGCGGGGCGCAAATTGGTCAGAAAGATCGCCTCGCGGAACTTCTTTTCTCGCAGCAGTTTGTAGAATGCCCTCACAGTGTCTGCCGGGCCGTTCGGGTCGATAGAAATAGTGGCAGCTTTGGCAGATGTCTCCGAATTTGCCGATGTGTTAGGCGAGTTTACTGTTGCGGTATTCGCAGTCGCCTTTGGCTCGGCGACCGAGCAGCTTCCGACGACCAAACACAATACAAACGCCCCGACCAAGATCGATTTACGTTTGCCGGGAATTTGCAGTTTTATCATTCCAAACGATTGAAAATTGTTAAGTAAGGCGGGAGAACAATAGAAAGCGACACGCCCAATCTGCATTATAGCGTGTCGCGTCTAAACAAGTAAAACAATTTTTTCAGCCTATTCCGAGGCCTTTTTACCTGCCATCCACCACTCGCGGCCGACCAAATACAAGACCACCGAAATGATGGCAAATGGTATCAGCCCAAGCAGGTCCGAATAGTCACCTGCAAAGAACGGATTGCTTGTCTTTGCCCATGAATCAAAGCTCTCCTGCAAGGCCTTAAGACTCGGAACTACTGCGAACACGGCGATCAAAATTCCGGCGATCGCTCCGCCCGCAATATAGCCCGAGGCCATTAGAACGCCATTCGATTTATCGGTCTCGGCGACAATCTGATCCTCCGTCAGGTTCTTGGCCGCCAGCTTGCGTTTTAGATAAATATCAACGATATACCGAACAATTCCCCCGACGAATATCGGTGAAGACGTCGATAGCGGCAGATAAATCCCGACCGCAAATGCCAGAGACGGGACGCCCGCGAGTTCGAGAACGACCGCGATCATCGCGCCCAAGATCACCAATCCCCAGGGCAGATTCTGCCCCAGAACGCCCTTGATGATATAGCTCATCAGCGTCGCCTTTGGAGCGTCATAGCGTTCGAGGTCGTTGCCGGCCTCGTCCTTTTTGATAATGCCGTTGATGCCTGGATCGACAAAATAAACAGGCTTGCCCTGCGAATCGACGAGATATCGCCCGACCTGGCCCATCGCCGGATCGGTATTTTGCCAGACGTTGTATGTAGTCGTGTCAATGTCCGCGAATTTACCGCCCGCTTTCTCTGTCTTTACAACACCGTGTTCAACAAAAAACTGTGACTGAGAGATAACGGCCTTCGCCTCAAGCGACGCGGGATCGACCTTTTGAAAATACGTTCTCGAATCGTTCAGGAAAATGAGCAATGAACCCAGCACCAACGCCGACGCAAGAGCTCCGACCAGGATCGCGATCTGCTGCCGCCACGGCGTGCCGCCGACCCAGAATCCCGTTTTCAGGTCTTGCGACGTCGTGCCGCCATTTGATGCCGCGATACAAACAATGCCGCCGATCGACAATGCAGTTACAAAGTACGGATCAGCAGTCGTCCAACCGAGCCCCAAAAAGACAAGGCAAGTGATAAGCAATGTCGCGACGGTCATTCCCGAGATCGGATTCGAAGACGAACCGACTTCGCCGGTCAGCCGCGATGAAACAGTCACGAAAAGAAATCCGAGGATCACGATCAAGATCGCACCAAAAAACGAGACGATCGGATTCGAGAACACGCTCAACCCGAGCTGCGGTGCGAGCATTATCGCGGCGATGAGGCCGATAACGCCGATGACGACCCATTTCATCGAAAGATCGCGGTCGGTTCGCGGCACGTTTTCATTTGCCGCACTCGAACCACCGCGAAGGTCGGCAAGCCCCGCCTTCAAACCGTGCCAGATCGTAGGCAGCGAACGCCCGAGCGAGATTATCCCGGCCATCGCGACCGCTCCCGCACCAATGTAAAGTACATAAGCACTGCGGACATCGCCGGGCTCCATTTCCGAGATCAATTTGCTTGCCTCGGGTGCAACGGGGCTCGTGACCGCGTCGCCAAAAAATTTGATTATCGGGATCAGAACAAGATATGCGAGCACGCCGCCGCCCATCATCAGGCCGGCGATCTTTGGGCCGATAATGTAACCGACACCGAGCAGCGTCGGGTCGTTGTCGAGCCCAACTGAACCACCTTTCAGCAAATTGTCGGGAAGGACCTTATCGGGCGAGCCCTTCCAAAAACTAAAGACCTTCATCAGCGCGTTAAACGCAAATCCGACCGCGAAACCGACCGAAATGATCTTGCCGCCCTGCAGTGCCGCATCGTCGTCGCCGTGCATGTCGCCGTCATGCGACGCTTCGCGAGATTCCTTTGACGCACCTGCCTTTAACACCTCTGCGCACGCCGTGCCCTCGGGATATTTCAGGAATCCGTGCTGATCTTTGATCAAGGCACGACGCAGCGGGATCATCATCAAAATACCGAGCAATCCGCCCAGAACGGCAACCAGCATCACCCGCGAAAGATCGAGGTCAAATCCCAGTATCATGATCGCCGGCATCGTCACACCGATACCGAATGCGATCGATTCGCCCGCCGACCCCGCGGTCTGCATCACATTCGCTTCGAGAATGGTCGCGTCACGCATTCCCAGCTTCGAGAGAATGCGAAACAACGTGATCGCAATCACCGCAACCGGTATTGACGCAGAGACCGTCAACCCAACCTTCAACACAAGATACAGCGACGACGCACCAAAGATGATGCCAAGCACCGTGCCGACGATCAGCGGCAGCGGCGTCAGCTCACGCAGTTTAGAGGCGTCCGGAATATACGGTTTGAAATTCTCGAGAAACGGGTTCTTCATTTTCGAAGTTGCTCCTTGAAAGTAAGACTTGATTGGGGAAAGTGCTGCTAGGAATTTACAGCGGATCGCGTTTTCAAGCAAGTTTACAAAGGAAATCGTCGGGCCGCCGCCTTCTTTTTTCGGATCCCTTTGCTCATTTCGAGGGCAAAACTCCTACTTTGCGGCGGCGGTTTCGCCGCTTTGGGTGAACTCTAGCGACTGGCTTACCAATTGGGCTTGTTCCAGGTTGTGGATCGCGTATGAGCCGGTCGCGGGGGAGGCGGATGGTTCGCGGGCGATCGCGGTTAGGGTTGTGTTCTCGGGGAGGATGCTGCGCAGGCGTGGTTCGACGAAGGTCCAGCCGCCCATGTTTTGAGGTTCTTCCTGGGTCCAGAATATTTCCCGGACGTTCGGATATGAGGCGAATATTGCCTTGAGAGCCTCGGCGGGGAACGGGTAAAACTGTTCGACGCGGACGACGGCAACCACCCCGTCAGCCGAAGCGGCTGCCACCCCTCCTTCGGAAGGAGCGGAGTTGTCGGAGCGGGAGGCGTCGAGGTCGTAGAATATCTTGCCGCTGCACAGCACGACTCGCCTTACCCTCTCGTTGTCAGTGATGCGGGTGTCGCCGATGACCGGTTGGAAACCACCGCTCTCTAGCTCGGACATTTCCGATGCGGCGGCGGGGAGGCGGAGCAGGCTCTTGGGCGTCATCACGATCAGCGGCCTGACGACCTCCTGGATGGTCTGGCGGCGGAGCAGATGAAAATACTGGGCAGGCGTGGTCGGGTAGCAGACCTGCATATTGTTCTCGGCACAAAGCTGCAGATAGCGTTCGAGACGAGCGGAGGAGTGCTCGGGACCCTGGCCCTCATAGCCGTGCGGCAGCAGCATAGTGAGACGGCATTTTTGCTGCCATTTGTCTTCGGACGACGAGATGTACTGGTCAATGATTATCTGAGCACCGTTAGAGAAATCACCAAACTGTGCTTCCCAGGCGACGAGCTGGTCCTGCAAAATGACCGAGTAACCATATTCAAAACCAAGCACGGCGTACTCGGACAGACTGCTGTCAAAAATGAATGCGACGGCATTCGGATTAGCCTCGCTGCGGAGTTCGTTGAGTGGCGCCCATCGGTCGCCGGTCATGGTGTCATACATGTTGGCATGACGCTGCGAGAATGTTCCCCGGCCCGAATCCTGACCGCTAAAGCGAACCGGGAAGCCCTCCAAAACGAGCGAACCGATCGCCATCGCTTCGCCAAACGCCCAATCCATAGACACTTCGCCCGATCCCATTTTGGAACGACGGGCGAGCTGGCCAACCATTTTCGGATTGATATTAAAATGTTCGGGAACGAGAGATATCTTGTCGGACACCTGTTTGAGGATGGCGGACGAGACGCCGGTTTCGAAAATGTTTGAGCCGTCATCCTCGATCATTGGCGGTGCGAGAGCTGCGGTGCCGGTTTTCTTGCCGGCAATTTCCTTGGCACGAGCGAGAATGCCTTCGTACTTCGCAACCACCGCGTCGGTCATCGCGGTCAGATCATCCTCGGTGATGACGCTCTCGCGGATGAGCTTTTGGGCATAGAGGTGACGGGTTCCGGGATGCGCCTTGACGCGGGCGTACATCACGGGTTGGGTGTAGCTCGGCTCGTCGCCCTCGTTGTGGCCGAGACGCCGAAATCCGACGAGGTCGAGCACGACGTCCTCGTCAAATTCACTGCGAAAATCAAGTGCGATCTGGACCACGCGGTACGCAGCCTCAGGTGAATCACCATTGATGTGAAAGACCGGTGTTTGCGTGATGTGAGCGGCGTCGGTCGAGTAGATCGAGCTGCGGCTGAGGCCCGGCGACGTCGTGAAACCGATCTGGTTGTTGATGACCAGATGGATCGTGCCGCCCGTGCGGTAACCGGGCAGGTTGGCGAGCTGGAGCGTTTCCATCACCACGCCCTGGCCGGCGAAAGCTGCATCGCCATGCAGCAAAACGGGCAAAACGTGGTCGTAAGTTTCGCGGCGTTCCATCCCAAAACCGTCACGCAGACGGTCCTGACGGGCACGCGCCATTCCCTCGACGACGGGATTTACCGCCTCGAGGTGGCTCGGGTTACAGGAAAGCTGGATCTTTAATTCGCCGCCGTGTTTTGTTTTACGGATGCCGATCGCGCCTTGGTGATATTTGACGTCGCCTTCGTCAGCAGGGAAGTCTGGATGTGATGTGCCTTCAAAAACGGTGAAGATACGCTCGGCCATCGCACCTGTTTCGGGGTCGCCAATGATATTTGCAAGCACATTGAGCCGGCCGCGATGGGCCATTCCCATATAGATCTCATCGACGCCGCGGGCAGACGCACCCTCAACGAGCTGATCGAGCATTGGGATGACGGTCTCGCAGCCCTCAAGCGAAAATCGTTTTTGGCCGAGATATTTTTTATGCAGGAACTGTTCGAACTGCTCGGCCTCGATCAGTTTTTGCAGCAGTTCCTTTTTGGTCTCTACAGCAAGAGGTTCGGCGTCGACGAACTGCTCTCGCACCTTTTTACGGATCCAAGCCTTTTGCTCGTCGCTTTCGAGATGACGATATTCGATACCGACCTTGCCGCAGTAAGCCTTGCGAAGGATGTCGAGGATCTGGCGAAGCGTGGCAGTACGTTCACCGTGCAGACCGCCCGTGATGAACTCACGGTCGAGGTCCCAGATGGTCAGGCCAAAATTTTGGAGATCAAGCTCGCTCGCATAGTGCGAGATCATATTAAGCGGATCGATGTCAGCCAGCATATGCCCGCGAACACGATAGGCATTGATGAGCTGCAGGACATTGGCCTGTTTCTCGGCCTGTTCGTTGGCATGGTCGCCGCCGAGGAGAGACGGGTTGTGATCGACAGCCCAACGGAGCGGCGGGTAATTTATTTCAAGACTCGAAAAGATCTCATCATAGAAATCGTGCTTACCGGTGAGCAATTCGGCGATACGAGCCAGGAACATTCCGCTCTCGGCACCCTGGATCACGCGGTGATCATAGGTGCTGGTAACCGTGACGGTCTTGCTGATGCCAAGCTGAGACAGAGTCGCGGGCGTCATCGCCTGATATTCAGGCGGATATTCGATAGCACCGGTCGCGATGATGGCACTCTGGCCGGCCATCAGGCGCGGATTGGACGCGGCGGTGCCGATGGTGCCGGGATTGGTGAGCGAAATGGTCGTGCCTTTAAAATCAGCGATCTCGAGCTTACCGTCACGAGCCTTTTTGATGGTCTCGTTATAGGCGGTGAAAAATCCGGCAAAGGTCATCGTGTTCGCACCCTTGATATTGGGAACGAGCAGGCTGCGCGAGCCATCTTTTTTCTCAAGATCGATGGCAATTCCAAGATTGATATTTTCGTGTTCGAGACGGGCTGGGGTTCCATCGATCATGCCAAACGCGGAGTTCATATTCGGAAAAGCCTTGGCAGCCGAGACGATCGCCCACGCGATGATGTGGGTATAAGAGGCTTTACCGTGGCCGCGGGGAGCGAGGTGTTCGTTGATGATGCGGCGATTTTCATCCAGCACCTTGACCGGGATCGAGCGAAAACTCGTGGCCACCGGAACCGTGAGACTTTCTTCCATATTCTCGACGATTATCTTGGCAACACCGGTAAGGGGTGTGGCCTCTGTGCCCGACGAGAGAGACGCGGTCGGGGCCGCCTTGGGCTTGGGCGGAGCAACGGCTATGGCTGGCTCGCTCGCTGGTTGCGTTTGCCCGCTTGTTGCTTCCGGAGTAGGCGTTCCGCCGCTCAGAAGAGTCGCAAAGTACTCCTGCCACGACTCATCGACGGTCTTGGGGTCGGCCTTGTACCTGGCAAAAAGACCCTCAACGTACGTGGCGTTCGAGCCGAAAGATTCTTCAATAAATGCGGATAGATCAGTTGTTTTGTCGTTCACGGTTACACCTATTAGCCTTGATCAAACTAATAGTTTAACGCATTGGGTGTGAAAAATGTAGCGATTGAAATATGGAGTTGTGCCCTAATTTGGCTACTTTTGCGGAGTTTTGCGTTTCTTCGCCTCTTGGTGTGACATCATCTCACGCAAAGCCGCTAAGAACGCAACGGAAGAAAAGACACGGCCTAGCTGGTCGAGGCGTGCTTGGTCACATCGCCCTTTTGTTTACCGAGGTCCTGTTTGATCGCGTCGAGGATACCGTTGATAAATTGGGTCGCCTCATACGTAGAGAATCGCCGGGCGGTTTCGAGAGCTTCATTGATAGCTACGGTGTCAGGCGTGTCGCGGTGGACAAATTCATAGACGGCGAGGCGAAGCACGTTGCGGTCGACAATTGCCATTCGCTCGATGCGCCAGTGTTCGGCGCGAGTGCGGATACGGTCATCGAGAGCCTGGAGATTTTCGAGGGTGCCGCAGACGAGAGCGTTGGCAAAATCGCGGGTGTTGTCATCGATCGCGGCGTCACCAAGCTCATTCCAATAGTCGCTAGTGAGACTGTCACAATCGTACGATGCCATATCGGCGGCAAATAGCATTTGCAGAGCGCACTCACGCGCTTTGTGCCTAGTGCCCGAACTCTTTTCTGCTTTATCAATCTGCATGCGGAAAAACCCCTTAAACCTTGTTTCTGCGGCCCTTCATTTCCCGCATCAGATGGGCCATCTCAATGGCCGAGACGGCGGCCTCGTAGCCTTTGTTGTCGGCACCCTGTTGGCAGCGAGCCTCGGTTTGCTCGACATTGTCAGCCGTAATCACGCCAAACATCACCGGCACGCCCGATTGCATAGATGCCTGCATAATGCCCGCCGATGCCTGTCCTGCAACGTAGTCGAAATGCGGCGTGTCACCGCGAATGACCACTCCGAGTGCGATCACAGCGTCAAACTCAGCACTCTCAGCGGCCTTGAGACACGCGAGCGGCAATTCAAAGGCTCCGGGAACGTAGAACGTCTCGACCGCGTCCGCCTCTTTCAAAGCCTCAACCGCGCCGTCCGCGAGCTTCGAAGTAAAGAGATCATTCCACCGTGTGACCACGATGGCAAATCTAAAACCCCGAGCAGATACGCTGCTTCGTTCCAATCCAATTTTCAAACCACACCTGCCATGAGCAAATATCCAGATTTAAGTATAGAGAACGTGTAACATAAATGACAAGCAATACGGATCATTGCAAACAGCGGCGGATGTAAGAATAATTGAGCGAGAATATATGTCGCGGCCTATTATCGAAACCGAAGAGACACTCATAATCGAGACGCCTGAGCGGGTGCCGCTCGAGTTTGCGTTGGCGTCGATCGGCAATCGGTTTTTGGCGGTGGCGATCGATCATTTTATTCAATACCTGTCGATCTTTTTGGTTGCGTGGTTCTTTTTGAGTATTGCCGGATACACTTCATCAGACGTAGCTGACGCGCCTGAGCGATTGTTGGCTGACACACCAAAGTGGACGATCGCGATCTTGATCATCGTGCTTTTCCTGATATTTGCAGGCTATTTCATTGTTTTTGAATGGCTGTGGAATGGGCAGACGCCGGGGAAGCGGCTGTTGAAATTAAGGGTCATTCGCGACGACGGGCGGCCGGTAACATTGTGGGAGGCGATAGCGAGAAATCTGTTGAGGATCTGTGATGCAGTGCCCGGATTTGTTCTGCCGGTGTATTCGATCGGGCTGATCGTTATTTTCTTGAGCGGCCGGGATCAGCGGGTCGGGGATATCTTTGCGGGGACCGTGGTGATACGTGAGCGTACAGACGAAGCTCCGACCTATGCAGAAACATTTGCAAATCCGCTCAAGGACGTGGCGTTTTCGCGTGTCCAGCCAAAGACAAATGTCGAGGCGAATGTCGGATTGCTGTTAGAATCAGAGGTCGAGGTGGTCGAGAGTTTTCTGCGGAGGCGTTGGGACCTGACCGAGCGTCAACGTCTGTGGATGGCGTGGCGTATCGCACTGCCAATAATGTACAAGCTAAAACCGGCCTATTCTCTCGAAAATTTTAGCTACGAAGGCTTTCTCGAAGAGATACTACACCGGTTTCACGCCAAACAGCGATTTTTGAATTAGGGTCAGCCGCGGCCTAGTCTTTTTTCCAATAATACTTGTAAAAACTGCCCGCTTCTTCGGCTGAGATCTTGCCGCCCAACAGCTCGACGGCCTTTGCCATCGCCGGGTCGCGACCGGCCGCGATGTCGGCACCGGTCGGGATGACCTGCTCATCCGGGATCACGCCGATATGCTCGATGCTCTTATTGTCGGACATGAAAACATCGGCATTCGTGATGCTGATCGCAAAGGGCACGATGCTGTTCGTTCCCATTTCGCGGTCGATCGAACGCGACTGCATTACGGCCCCGGCCGAGGTGTCGCCGACGACGATGCCGCGTTTTTCGAGCTGAACGAGGCGGGCAAATATCTCTGACGCGGAGCCCGAGCCGCTATCCGTCAGAACAACGAGCTTTCCGTGATAAACGTCCTTGCCCTGTGTTTTTAACATCATCGGGTCCATGTCTTTGCGGCCCTTCAGATCGGCGATCTTCATGTCCTTGTCAAAAAAGTAGCCGGCCAGGCGCTCAAGCGTCTTGACGTATCCGCCGCCATTGCCTCTGAGGTCAAGGATCAACGAATTGCCACTCTTTACGCGATCCATCAGTGAGTTGACCTGTGACGGATCGAAATCAAACCCGGGCATTCGCCATATAGTGATGCCGCCGACCTTAAAGAAACGATGCTTATCGTTCTCTTCCTCGTAAAAGTCGTCAAACATACGGAAATATGTTTGAAATGTAATGGCGCGCGGGAGCCGTTTCATTTCAGACATGACCTCGATGTCACGGGGTGTCTCAGCCCCCGGACTCAGCACTCGGAGTACAAGGCGATCGCGCTTACTGATCGCGTTGTAGTAATACAGCACTTTCCACAACTCTTTGCGGGACGGGCGAAAGCCGCTGATACCGAGCACCTCATCGCCGGCCTTTACGCCCTTTTTCTCAGCGTCGCTGCCCGGTTTGACGTCTGTGATGAGCACCTTGTCACCGATCGCCCTTAAGCGCCAGCCGTATTCGACGGCCAGATTTGTCGAGGGTGGGACGAGGAAAAGATGCGAATCGTTAAAATCGATCAGGGCCTGGGCGATGATCCCCAATGCCTGTCCGGTTGACGTTGCTTTTGAAAGCTTTTCCTCAGCCAGCTTAAATCTCCCATCGAGGTCGATGCCATGATAGGTCGAGTCGTAATAGTTCTTCTTGACCTCGTCCTTGACGATGCCGAGCATGCTCTTCATTCTACTTTTCTCGATGCCGTCATAGCTCTGAGAATTGGCTGCTTGGAAAAGCGAAAAGCTGGCAATAAGTACTAACGCACACTTTGCGATAGCGTTGCGGGTGATAAACTTCATCAGGTCTCCTTCTAAAACAGGGGTTCAGATGTGTACGGCCAGAATGGCGTTGGACACGATCTTTCTTATTAAAACGCTAATAATTTTGTCGTAAAATGGCAAGTGTGCTAAATTCCATTTTTTGTATCAACTTCGTTTTTGCCAATGCCAAGTAGGTCAATTCTAGTTACCGGCGGTGCCGGATTTATCGGTTCGCATCTGGTCGATCGTCTGCTCGGCGAGGGCGATTGGCGGGTAACGGTTGTCGATGATTTTAACGACTTTTACTCGCCGGCGATCAAGCATGCAAATATTGCAGAGCATCTGAAATCGCCGAATTACAATCTGGTCGATGCGGATATTCGCGACGAAGCCACGATGGCGACCTTGTTTGGCGAATATCATTTTGATGTGATCGTCCATCTCGCGGCCCGCGCGGGCGTGAGGCCTTCGCTTGCAGAGCCCAAACTTTACACCGAGACAAATATCAACGGCACGGTCAATTTGCTCGAACTGGCAAAGCAGTATGGGACAAAGCATTTCGTATTTGGCTCGTCATCGAGTGTTTACGGGGTGAATGAAAAGGTCCCGTTCGCCGAGACCGACCCGATATTTAATCCCATTTCGCCCTACGCAGCGACAAAGGCGGCGGGCGAATTGATCTGTCATACGTATTCGCATTTGTACGACATTCGCTGTGTGTGCCTGAGGTTTTTTACGGTGTACGGCGCACGCCAACGGCCCGATCTGGCAATACATAAATTTTCGCGGCTGATCACCGAGGGCAATCCGATCCAAATGTTTGGCGACGGCTCGGCACGACGTGATTATACCTATATCGACGACATTATTTCCGGTGTGCGGGCCGCGATCGACTATGAACGGTCGATGTACGATGTATTTAACCTCGGCGAATCAGAGACGACCGAGCTGCGAGAACTGATCTCGCTGCTCGAACGCAGTCTGGATATGAATGCCGTCATCGAGCAGCAACCCGAGCAGCCCGGCGATGTGCCGATAACATTCGCCGATATCTCGAAATCAAAGGAACTGCTCGGCTACACCCCGACGACAAAGATAGCCGACGGCATACCAAAATTTGTAGAATGGTTTCGCTCGACGTGACTTACAACCTATGAAAGTCTGCCCGACATGCAATAGCGAATACACTGACGACACACTAAATTTCTGCTTGATGGACGGTGCTCCGCTCATCGAGGGCTCGACCCTGCCGACCGTGGCGATCCCGACGGATAATCTGACGACTGGTTTCCACCGTGGAGGATCGACCCAGCCTTCGCCCCCGCGCAAGAAGAGCAAGATTCTGTGGATCATCGCGGCTGTGTTCGGAATGATGATACTGGTCGCGGTATCGGTTTATTTTCTTGCAGCACTCATGTCGCGCGGTCAGGCTGTGCGGGCAAATCGGGAACGCTCCAATTCGTCTGCTGTCGGCAACAGCGCAGCCACGCGGCGGCCAGCTCGATCAGCCACGCCTGAACCGACACCCGAAACTGAACCACCCGCGAGTCTGGACGACCCGGATGCAGACGACCCGACACCCATTCAATGGCCCACAGCGGCCGCAATATTTGACACTACACCCGGACGGAAATACCGGTTTGAATGTCCGGAAGATGGAACTGCCGGAACCGTTTGGGGGAGCGATGTTTACTCCGCGCCCTCGTCAATCTGTACTGCGGCCGTCCACGCTGGAGCTATCACGCTTGAGGACGGCGGTGATGTAGAGATAGAGTTTCGCTCGGGCCAGCCTGCCTACGGCAGCACAACTCAAAACGGGATCACGACGGATAATTTTGGGGAATATTCGAGTAGTTTTGTGGTTGTTTTGGTAGGGAAAAAGGAATAGTTCGCCCTAAGAAATTTATCCCCAACCAAAAACCCGTTTCATGATCGGCAACAGGCGGTGGCCGGTGACGGTTTGGCGGAAGAAGATCTCGTGTTCGAGTTCGACGCGGGCCATGTATATGAGGTCGGCGAGGCAATCGTCCATGCCGAGCTGCTCGGCAAAAACCGCGGCGTCCTCATATTCGACGGAGTTCTGGCTCTCAAGCCGTCCGGCAAAATACATCGGCATAAACCAGCCCGAGATGTGACACGTCAATCCAAGCGTACGGCCGATGGTCCAGAATATTTTTTCGCGAACGGGACGCGGCTTGGCATCGAGTTTCTCAAGCCACTCGCCGACGCGCCGTCGATGATCCCATTCCTCAGCCTCGATCTCGCGGATGTGTTCCTTCTCGGGCGAATCGCGAAGCGATCTCCAATGTCCGCGATACGCATACGCCGCCGCGATTTCGCCGGAGTAAGCGTTTTGCAGGATGCGAATAAGACCTCTTTTCGGGTCGGTCATCTATTGTTTTAGTTTGAACATCACCTGGTCAGATCGCGCCTCGCTGAAAATCCATTGTCCAGTTGGTTTCCCATGTTGAGCCCTCATCATTGGAGAATGCCTGTTCCCAACGTGGGTTTTCGTCGGACACGATCCATGTGAAACGAACCACTATTGGTTGGCCGTCCAATTGATCCTTCGCGAAAAACAGACCGGTTCCATCGGCGAAACCGCCGAGAACAGGTACATCAAGATTGGTTGGATTTCGACCGTCCAGCCACCATATCGACCACTGCGAGTCCTTAGCATTGAACGAGCGCAGAGCGATCGCGCGATACGGATCACCGGGCAGATCAAGGAAATTGTCTTCGAGATTGCCGGCTCCGCCAAGTATTTTTCGGGTCGACATCGTCCCGTCAAACTCGACCCATTCGTCACATCCGACGAGTCGATCTTTCAGGCGGCGATGTTTTACTATCCAATCACCGATCGCAAAATCAAAATCGGCAATCGAAGATGTTGAATTCGACACAAAGTTGTCTCCTAATTGAGCGAATGGAGCCCGAACATATTGCCCTCGGTATCGTAGGCGAGGGCGATGAAGCCGTATTGGCCGATCGAGAATTTGGTCTTGAAAACCTTGCCGCCGTTCGTTTCAACACGGCTTTCCTCATTCGCAACATCTTCGCAGCTGAAATAGACCAGCGTGCTGTTGCCGCCGGCCTTAAAGCCGTCCATGTGTACCAGCGACCCGGCGGCTCCCGGATTGTTCGGATCACCGGGAAACGTCCACATCTCGATACCGGAACTCTCGAGCGACTCGAGCTTTACGTCCAAAACCGCATTGTAAAAACTCTTCGCCCGCTCCATATCGTCAACATATATCTCAAACCAACCTACTGAATTTCTAGCCATGTCTTTGCTCCTAACTGATGAAACTTTGTGACGTGTTCACGTCGGATCACGCGCGTCCAGTATAGTCGAATCCGCGACGCGAACGGAACCGGGCTGTCTCGCCTATCTCCTACGCTTGCAGGTGAATTGCCAACCGAGAGCTGCTTTGCCGTCGGTTACGGTTTCGGCTTTCCAACTGTAGATGTCGGGGCCGATGTCAAAAAATGATAGGCGGCTCTCGGTTTTGCCGGTCGTTTGGCGAAGCACGATGTCCTTGCCCTCAATGCCGCCTTCCCAGACACCGGTTTGATATGGCGGGGCCTTAAAATATGTGACCTTCCATTTCTTATCTTTTGCGTCAAATACCCTAAGATTTGAGGTGTTAAAGAGCGGCAGCCAGTTCTGGTCCTGGATGGCGTGGCCGTCAAGCACATAAGCCCCGCGGCGGAGCACCTTCATATCAAACCACTTTCCGTTTTGCGGGTTCAGGATCCGGTCGTCGCAATCAAATTCGCCGATCAAAAACTCAAACTGCTTGGTCTCGGGCGGTGCATTCGGATTAAGCCTGCCAAACGGATAAGCCGGACTGGCTTCGTGGTCCATCGAGATCGTCGGAGCGGTCTGGATGGGTGTTTTCGCCGTAACCGCCTGTGAATAAGCAATTTGCGAGGGCAAACAAACAAGAGCGAACAGGGTCAGAACAAAAATAGGTGCTTTTTGGGTCAAAATGGATCTCCTTTCTTTTTGGCTATGATGCGCCAAAAATCCGGATTGTCACCCAACTGACAAGAATATTTGATGATCTCTAGTTTTCGTAGCTTGCTAATTTCCGAGAACCTCACGAAGTGCCACGGCAAGGTCACCTAAGGCCGACTTTCCGTCGCCGGAGAATGACGAACCGTGCATGACCGCGAGTGTTTTTGGGTCGAGAGCCGCGACACGCTCGAGCTGCTCATCGGTCTTTGGCGAATACGGGTACGCCTGGGCGAGCGGCCCTTTTTCGCCCTCGATCAGGTCGTTCTTGAACCTGCCGACGATATCTGACGACGTAAGGGCCTCGACATCGCCGAAATGCGTGAAGAGGTCCGAGCAGAGCAAAGTTTTGTTCGTTTCCTCGAACATCATTCCGGCTTCCCAGCAATGCGGTACGTGGGGGGTATGGAGGAAACGGAATTCGTGCTTGCCGGTCTTCAAAGTGTCGCCGTCGTTCATAGCGTGTGCCGGGCGAATGGAAAAATCATTGACACTGACCATCGCGCCGACCATAGAGCAAACCGGTAGCGCCTCGGGGGCGATAGCGAGCCAGTCGTTGAGAGCTCCGCATTCATCAGATTCGAAATGGCTAAAGCCGACCCAGCGGATCTTAGCCGGATCAATGATCGTTGCGACCGCCTCTCGCACGATGGGGAATAATGCTCTCATTCCGGTGTGGAACAATAGCGGCTCGTCATCATTGATCAGAAACTGATTGAACTGCAGATTGATCTCAGGAACGAGGGTTGAAATACGATAAACATCGGGTGCAATTTCTGTAATTGGCATATCGGTTCTCCTATCCTATAAGGCGAGATCTTTTATTTGTAGAGTATCACTGGCCGGTGCCTCATTGATCCCAGTCCTTCTTTAGCATCAGCTGTTCGAGGAGGTAAGCGTGGTGCATTTCGTGAACGAATAGATGCCGGAACATGATAAATACCGAGTAATGATGAAACGCTTCGTGGACGGCGGTTTTTATCCATTCGTCAGGCGAAAGCTGTTGTAGTCTTTCGACGAGGGCAGCACGTTCGCGCACATATCGGTCGAGGCTTTCGACCAGATCGATTTCAAGCATCGCTCCCGCCTCGTCCTCAGTAGAATTTTCTATCGTCTTTATAAAAGGTTCCGACTCAGACAAGATCAGATCGAGCCGTGCTCGAAACGCAGCGTCAGACTGCGACAGGTGAATGGCGTGCTCGTAAGCCGACCACTTCGTTGGGCTAGGACGACGTTTTAGTATCTGCGGCGGCACCTCACGGATCAAAGGAATTATCACGCCGGGCGCCGTCTCTAACGCGGAGATCAAGATGGATGTATCACTCATATGGCTTGTTGGGCTTTCCGAAACTAGCGAGAAATTCTATTTGTGATCGAGTGCCTGCCGCCGTTCTGCTTTTGCTGCCTCGAGCAATTGGCGTATTGCCGGCTGCGCGACTTCATCAGTTGAGTACACTTTTACGTGTCGCAGGCGTTTTCCGGTTCCTTCGATCAACCCAGCCGGATCTGCGAGTGCCGCCCCATTATAAAAGCCAAGATTGACGTACGCCGCTTTGGGCATGATGTAAGCGTATGCCTCGCTCATCTTTTTTGGCCCGAGTCCGAACGAAGCCGCATTATCGCCTAAACGGACAACCTCAACCGCATCGGGATCAAGCCGAAGAATAAGTTCGCGAAGACCCCGACAAATTTGCTCGATCTCAGGATCGAGACCCGCGACAAGATCATCAAACGTGCCGTATTTTTCTTTGGATAAACTCATTTTGTATTGCCGTGTGTTTCAACGTCATGGTGTTTAGCCGGTCAGCCAACGGATCACCTCATCCACTTCGCCACCGTCCGCCCCTTTTTTTCCGCCTTCGCCACATAGTGGGGATAGACCCCGGCGAAATTCATTGCGAATACTCTTATGTTCGACATGAAATTAACCTTTCGACCGGGCATCGTCATCATTCACAATTCGGAATTTCGTTTTTGGATTTGTCATAGGCCCACTTTTCATGATTCTAACGCGATGCCTCTAGTTCGAAACAATACAAGCGCAAAAAGGCGTCAATCATGACTTTCACATCATCACCAACGCTTTTTTGAGGGCACCGACTAAACCCTATGGTAGTTATTTTACGCAAAATTCCCTATGTAAAAAGCAATCCTCTCGCGTCTTCGAAAACTTCATTCACGTTTATTCTTGACTCATCAATCTCTTCCCTCGACCATTCACTTGGATTCGACCAGTAACGTCCCTTTACTAAGCACCTATCCGATAAGTCTTTATCAATAGTCCGCAACTCAACAGCCGCATCAGCCCACAATCTCGAAAGACTCTTTTCGATTTCGACGTTTTGCTGTTCATTTCTTTCGTGAATCGCGGCAAGATACGACTTCGTTTCAAACGCTGCCAAATAGATTGATTTAAGGGCAGATTTTACCTCAGCCTGCCTTTTTGTGCTTTTTGTATCGGCCCTGTTAAGCCATTCGCGGATCTGACTAAATAGGGTGATTAGAATTCCTGCATCAATATCCATAAGTAAATTGTTGTGTGCCCAGCAGCTCTAGCGAACAGATTCTATCGTTCAGCCGTCCACGGCCCATCCTTAGAGTACTTAACTCCGCGATTGACCCCTCCGGTTCGTGCTTGTGGAGTATCACGTTCCTTCTCTAATTGTTGTACAGAGGCTTCGATCGCTTGTGTATGAAGAACAAGTAATTCTTGATTAAATGCTTCGTCCTTGAGAGACTTCCGGTACAACTCGACATCTACAGCTGCCATCTTCGACAGTTGAGCTTCGGTCAATCGTGCAGTAGCATACTTCTCTCTAAGCACCGCGAGCCTGCGATCGAGCAAAACTTTCTTCCATATCTCCGTTAACTTCGCAAAGTCGGGCGGAGTGGCTCTGATATTCGCAATAAGAGTATTATAGGCCTCAGTCCTTGTGGGCATCATTCAACCTCCAGTCAAGTTTCATACTACCAAGTAAGTCCAAGATTCTTTCTGAAGAAACTATTTTCCCCCCCCAAGAGGCGCTCACCGTTATCCCAACTCGGGAGTATCTTTCGAAGGTACGAATTCTCACCTCCGAGGATTCCATATTTTTCAATGTCTGCAACACTAATACCGACTAGCGTTCTCACCACCTTAGCCATTTCCCCGCTTTCGCGAGAAGCACCCTGAAAATTCTCTCCGACACGATCAACGATCCAAACGACCAACGTTTCGAGAAAGTCTTCGATGACATCTCCGACATCGTCATTAGGTTCTTCATTTTCAGTAGAGATAGTAGGGCTATTTGATACGGCTGCATTGTCCGCTTGGTCGGGATTGTCCCTTTCGAACTCTAATTGTTTTACTGCTGTATTAATGGATGCCTCGTGAAGACTATGAAGTTGAACGCGGAACGCTTCTTCATCAAACGCCCGCCGGTAACTCGACCGATCAACCGAGACCAATACATCCAGCTGTTCATCTGAAAATGCCGCATCGTTGTAGTTCTCTCGAAAGAACTTTCGCATGCGATCATCAACAGCTTGAGTCCATAAGGATTCAAGTTTTAAATAATCAGGTTGGGAAGTCCGATAATCATGAATCATCGCATCGTAGTCGTCAGTCGAAGGTGTCATTGAATATCTCCTTGCATTATTAACTGTGTTTCAAGGGTAGACGATACCCTGCCTGCGAAACGTCTGCGGCTTTCCTATCCCGTGATTGTCGCGCTGAGGGTTTCGGACCAGGGGCCGGTGGAGCCGTCTCGCATTCGCCAGCGCATTAGGTAGTGGGCCATTTTTCCGGCGTTGGCGCCGTCGTATTGGGCGACGTAGGGCGTGGCGGAATCGACGGTTACGAATGTGCATTCTTTTTCGTCGATTGGCGGTGCTCCGTCGAGTTTGACGTAAATTTCGGCGCCCATTGCACCGCGCGGACGGCGTTTGTTGTCGGGCGTTGTGGCTTCGGTCCAACTGATGGTGTGCTGCAAGCGATTGCGCGTATCTACCGCACCGACCGGCACAGTCGCTGTCGGCGGAACCTTTTCGCCACCAAAGGGCAGAGCGGTCGCGGCCATTTGAGCTTCGCTTGCGCCAGAGGCTTTCGCCGTATCACGGTGACCGCGCATCGCATCGACGAGCGGGCGACGGCTGCCTTCTTTGGTCGCAGTCGAGGCTTTTGAGGCGGCGATTGCGGCAACCTGTGCGGTAAGGTCGGTATCGAAGGTGGTCGTTAGAGTTGTGAGCGACGCGATCTGCGGAGCCGTCGTGCCATACGCCGCCGGGTCGGCCGTCATCGTTGAAATGAGTTGGTTAGCGACGTTGATGAGTTCGCTGTCGGATAAATCTTGTATGCTCGCCATAATGAAATGAGGCCTCCTTTTGAGTAAAGATTCACGAAATTGAATTGGTAAAGCTGTGAACAACTTTATACGCCCAAACTCTGCAAATGTAAAGACTTCCGGGAGGTGTTTTACGATGATTTCATTTCAGATACAGCAAATATCGAGGTTGGAAAAGAATTTATTTTGTCAGAAGTTCCGTTCCCGACGCAGGAAGAGGGTTTCCAAACGCTTGGAAATGGTTTCCAGACGTTGGAAAGTCGGTTTCAGACGTCAGGAGAATTCTTTCCAAAGCTGGAACTAATGACCCTGACGCAGGGAAATTGAATTCCGGCGTTGGGAGAGGCGTTTCAGGTGTCGGGAGATTTATTCCTATGCCTAGAAAGCGGTGGCGTAGCCGACTTTGTTACGGTATGACAAGGACTCTCACCGTCAACCAATTTCATCAATGTGGAGCTGGTCGGTGACATCGTCCGGACGAACCTGATAAACCTTAACATGATTTAGACCCTCATCGATGGCTTTACGGAGTTGATTTTTTACCTCATCGGGTATTCGACAACCAAAAATTATCTCCCGAAGACAATCTGGATTGAATCTGAACAGATAAACTGGAGGTTCGGTGTCGACTACAACATCGGCATCCGGTAAGGCATGCAGCATTCGCCATTCGCGCTCGGCTGACCAAGCCTCCGTTTTTGAGTAAAGGATCTTGTGGCCGGTTTCTTCTTCTAAGACCTGGACTTGGGCTCGCTCCGGTAAGTAATCAACCTTAACTAGATGCCTCAACTCATCAGTTTCACTTTTTCTTCTGTTGAAGTAGGGATTTTCGGAATCAAACCCGAAACAAACACCCTTGTGCTCCGAGCCGTATGTGGCCCACATCAAATTGCTATCCGGAGCCTCGGACAGGCAAAGCACTCCAGCAAGTTTATCCAGGTTCTCGAACATCTTTTTGCGGACAACATCGGTGAAACCATCGAAAAGACTGCGCATGAATTCCTTGGCGATGGGAACTGCACTTTTCAGGTCAGCATGCTCGTAAAAACTCTGCTTCATTTCTGGCGGAAAGCCAGAAAGAAGATCGTCGAAAAAGGTTTCCGTCTCGGCCCGGATATTATCAGTCGTTACTGCGGATTTGATAGCTGAGGCTTCGTTTAGATTTTGATAATGGGGTCGCAGGTCAAAAATATCGTTGAACTGGCTCGGCTGCGTAAACCGTAAACAACCAGTTCTGATTACCTTTTCGGCATTTTCAGGCGATAGATATTTATACAGAATCATATGCAGGGAATGGATTGGCCCAACGGCACCAATTGCGGACTGTAGCCAGATAACTGCCTCGTTTTAGACAGAACTCGGGCACCCAAACCTCACTCAACGCAAAATTAGACGACAAACTTACACTGCCGCGAGGCGGTTGTAGACCGTATCTCTTTCCACGGCTTCGAAGCCGGCACCCTCGATCATTTCGATGATCTCTTGCTTGGTCATTTTGACTTCGCCGCCGGATTCGACGGAGTAGCTGTGGGTGAGCTCGCCGCCGTCGGTGATGGTGCCGTCGAGGTCGTTGGCGCCGAAGTGGAGGGCGGTCTGGGCGGTGGCTTTGCCGAGCATGACCCAGTAGGCCTTGATGTGGTCGAAGTTGTCGAGCATCAGCCGCGAGACGGCGATGGTCTTGAGATTGTCGATCGCGTCGGGGCCGGGCAGGCTGTCGAGAGCGGTACCCGTCGGATAAAACGCGAGCGGGATAAAGCATTGGAAGCCGCCGGTCTTGTCCTGCTGTTCGCGGAGTTTGACGAAATGGTCAATGCGGTCTTCGATAGACTCGATGTGGCCGTAGAGCATCGTGGCGTTGGTTTTAAGGCCGGCTTTGTGTACCTTGCCAGCCAATTCCAACCAACGGGCGCCGTCGCATTTGTGGTCGCAGATGCGGGAGCGAGTCGGCTCGGCAAATATCTCGGCACCGCCGCCGGGACACGAATCCATTCCGGCCGCGTGCAGCTTTTCGATCACGTCCTCGTCCGACATTTTGTAAAACCGTGCCATAAAATCAAGCTCGACCATCGTCAGGGCTTTGAGATGCAGCTTTGGGAATTCGCGTTTTAGCGACGAGAAAAGGTCGGTGTAGTATTCGAACGGCAATTTGCTGTTGAGCCCGCCGACTATGTGAAGCTCGGTCGCCCCTTCGGCAACCGCTTCGCGTGCGATCTCGATGCCTTCGTCGATCGAATGCGTGTAAGCACCTTCTTGCCGGGCACGTTTGTAAAAGCCGCAGAATTTACAGTCGGCGACGCAGATATTCGTGTGGTTAAAATGCCGGTTGACGTTGTAATAGGTCGTCAGGCCGTGCTTTTTGCGGCGGACGGTGTCAGCCAGCTTACCAAGCGCATTGAGGTCGGTCGTGTTGTAAAGAGCAAGGCCTTCGTCAAAGCTCAGACGCTCACCGTCCTCGACCTTGAAGGCGATCTCGCGTAAATTCTCGTCAAAAGAAAACTGCATATCTCTATGCTATGATTTTAGCAGATACAAAAGCCATTTCATGTGCGGGCGTACGGAATGTTCAGATTACGGATCAATAGTGTCGTGGTTGGTTTGAGGTTGGTCGCAACAGGGTCGATCCTCTTCGTTTTGGCGTTTGCAGCGGGGCGAGCTCAGACGGTGGACAAGCGGCTGGGCGGCGCAACGGACGCCCATGTTCATCTTCTGAGTCCGGGCCTGATCAAGATATGGAAAGGCCTCGGCGTGCCGTTCTCGCGCTCTGATGAACAGTATTCGGACATTGACGTCATTCTAAAAAATGCCGGAACGAAGCGGATCGATCTCATCTCGATGGCCCATGTATTCTCATCGAGCGATTTCGGCGAGTTTAAGAATGAGCGCGAATTGGTCGAGGCAGAGAACGCCTATGTGGCCGCGGCCCGGGACAAGCATCCGAAAAAGGTCAGGGCGTTCTGCAGCGTCGAGCCGCTGCGTGATTACGCCCTTGCCGAACTCGAACGCTGCCGGACGCGCCTCAAGATCGACGGTATCAAGCTGCATCACAACGCTTCGCAGGTTTATCTGACCGAGCCTGACCATGTCAAGAAAGTTAAACCTGTGTTTGAGTTTGCAGCAAAGCACAAACTTCCGATCTTGCTGCATTTCGACAACAGCCACCGAAAGTTTGGCGCCGACGATGTCAATATATTGGTTGGTTCTATCCTGAACGATCTCAAGCCAGTCACGCTCACCATCGCTCATTTCGGCACGTCAGGCGGTTTTACTGCGAAAACCAAGTCCGTCATTGATGCTTTTGTCCATCAGTTCGAAACAAACCCGAAACTCAAAAAGCACAAGATAACGTTTGATATATCGGCCGTCGCTCTCGACAAGGACAGCGAGGGCGTCAAGAAATTGACCGCCGAGGAGTTTGCTGAACTTGCCGTCTATGTGCGAAAGCTCGGAGTTGGACGGGTCGTGTTCGGTACCGACTATCCCTTGTATTCACCCCGGGAATATCTCAATATTCTGCGGCAGAAAGTGGGTCTCGATGATGATGAGATTCAGATGTTGTTGAAGTCAAAGAACTAGCATCAATTCACGGCTAACTAATAAAGATATGAAATTCGGACAAGTGCCAAATCCTGAAGAAGTATGTTTCACGATCCCCGCTGATCATCCTGACACGGCTCGCGTGCTCAGGCGGTCGAAGGCTAAGGACCTGACCGTTTATGTCGGTTGTGCGAAGTGGAACAGCAAGGATCTGAAGGGGTTTTATCCGAAGGGAGTGAAGGATGAGCTTGGGTATTATTCGACGCAATTTAATTGCATTGAGCTAAACGCTACGTTTTATCGGCTGTTTCCGGCGACGCAGTTTGAGAAATGGCGTGAGAATACGCCGGGGGGTTTTAAGTTTTTTCCAAAGCTCGGACAGGATATTTCACACTGGGGAAGGCTCAAGGATACTGACGAACTCGTCAGCCGTTTTGTCGAGAATGCCTCGAATTTGCAGGAAAAACTTGGCATCCCGTTTTTGCAGATGCACAATAATTTTGGGCCGAAGGATTTTGACCGTGTGAAAGCGTTTGTTGAGAATTGGAAATACGACGTGCCTGTCGCGGTTGAGTTTCGTAAAACCGACTGGTACAACGTCGCTCAAGTTTCGGCTGAGCTCTATGATCTGCTCGAATCAAACGACGTCACAAATGTGCTCGTCGACACGGCCGGCCGCCGCGATCTGATGCATATGCGTCTCACGACGCCGAACGCATTTGTTCGATGGGTCGGTGCAAATCATCCGGAATCAGACCGAGCTCGACTGGACGAATGGGTCGACCGCATTGCCGATTGGAAAGCTCAGGGCCTAAAGCAACTCAATTTCTTCGTCCATCAGAATATCGAGAAAGAATCGCCCCTGCTGTCAGCGTATTTGATCAAGAAACTAAATAAGAAGCTCGGGACCGATCTAAAGGTACCGAAAACGCTAGACGATCCGCCAGAGGACAGCGATCTATCTGGCTAAAAAAACCGCACCGCCAAAGGTTAGTAGCAAAATGATGCTGACAAACGCATTTGTTGTGAAAAATGCGGCGTTCATTTTTGAGAGGTCGTTTGATTTGACCAGAGTGTGCTGATAGACGAGCAGGAGGCCGACGATGATCACACCGGCGAGAGCGAGCCAGTCGAGTTCCGTTACAAAATAGAGCAATACGAGGACTATGAACGCCTGTAGATGGAACAAGCGGGCGATCCAGAGGGAGTTTTTGATGCCGTATTTGGCGGGGATCGAACGCAGGCCGGCTTTGCGGTCAAAATCAAAATCCTGACATGCGTACAGCACGTCAAACCCCGCGGTCCACATCAGAACCAGCACGGAAAGTAGGATCGGGACTTCGTCGTTGATCGATCCACGGACAGCGATCCACGCTGCTGAAGGCGAGATCGCGAGGGCGATGCCGAGGATGAGATGGGCAAAGGCGGTGAAGCGTTTTGCGTACGAATAACCGAGGACGAATAGCAATGCGACGGGCGAAAGCGCAAATGTAAGCCAATTCAATGAATACGAGGCGAGCAGGAACACACCGATCGATACATATAGAAACGCCCAGGCGAAACCGACCGACAGCTTGCCGCTCGGTATCTCGCGCTTCGCTGTTCGCGGATTTTCAGCATCGATGTCGCGGTCGACTATGCGATTAAAAGTCATCGCGGCCGAGCGTGCACCGACCATCGCGACCGTGATCCACACAATTTGCCACAATGTCGGCAGGCCGTTTGCCGCAAGGATCGCTCCTAAAAAGGCAAAGGGCAACGCAAACAGCGTATGCTCGAATTTGATCATCTCGAGCGTTGTTTTTAGTTTTTCGACAACCGAACTCATCGTGTCAGACAAAACCAAGATTCTAGCATAGTCTTTTTTGACTCGTTGCAGTTTGATGCCTAGAATTTACCGATGCCGAGCGGACGCACACATGACGCGGTCACAATTCTGCTTGCGGTCCCGACTTTTGTCGCGGGCTATGTGTACGCGCAGAATCCGGTTTCTGGCGGCGTGATAGGGGCGGTGTTCTTGTTCGGCGGGTTGATGTTCGGGCCCGATCTCGACACTGTTTCGCGGCAATATTCCCGATGGTCGGTGTTTCGGTTTCTGTGGACGCCGTACCGTTGGTGTTTCAAACACCGTTCGAGATTTTCGCACGGGCTGATCTTTGGAGCTTTGCTGCGGGTCGTGTATTTTCTTGGAATCTTAACCCTAGCTGCATTTCTCGGGGCACTGGTGTGGACCAGCATCTACGGCGGCAAGGCTCCGACATTCGCTGAACTGGCTCACGTTTGGCAAGGTATCGGCGAATTCACCAGGGCCAACCTCGGCGACAATTTCTTTCTGTTCGCGTTCCTGGGGCTGTGGCTCGGAGCCGCGAGTCATACCTTCACAGACGTAATCGGTTCGTATATCAAAACTGGCCGGATCGCAAAATTCCTCTAGCCTCGGCCGCCGCCAGACCGCGTGGAGTAGAGCCGCTCGGCCTGACGTCGAACGGCATCCGGAACATTTCGATTTTTTGAGAGCGAAACCAGATCGCGAAGCTGCAGACGGCTCATTATAGTTATCGAATTGGCCAATGGGGTTCGCGGATTTTTCGCCAACGTGTGCATGATCGAGTAACTGCGTGACCATTGGCGGTTCGTGGCGATCTGCCTGAGGATATCCTCGGAAACTGAACGCATCGATGCGATGGTTTCGATCTCTTGTTCGGTGATGCGCGGGTTGTTGACAACGGCACCGGAAACGAGTCGGTTCGGGTCGCGGATCAGGATGTTGCGTGCTTCGCGGTCGCCCTTCATTCCAAGTTTGACGCGGTCTTTCACGCCCATGCGCATGATCCGGTTGATCATCGAAATGCGTTCGCCTGGAACCTCGTCTTCTTCGGTTTGGAGTTCGCCGATGATCTTGCTGATCGTTGCTTTTCGCTGTTCCTCGGTTTCCTCGTAGATCTCCTCGATGTATTCGAGGGCAAGCCAGGAATCGTCAGTTTCGCGGTCTGGAACCTCGATGTGCGATGCGATGAATAAGGCATCATCGATGCTCATCCCCGAGCCGTCCATATCACCGGCAAACTCTGCCTGCTCGATGAATTCCGCCGCCGCATCATTGCCCTGTGCCCGCAGCTCGTCGGCGATCTGTTGCGCTCCGCGCTCTTTTTCAAAGAATTCGCGCTTTATTTCCGATGCCCGACGTTCTGCCTCGGGCGTTCGCGCAGCGTTGCCGATGATCGCATCGAGGATCGCGGGATTTTGAATGAGCAACTGCTGATTGAATGAGATCAACTCGAGCAACGAACCGTTCTGGGTTTTTGAGGCGAAATCCGCGATCGCTGACGGCGGCGTTTTCGGATTTGTGAGCACGCCCTCGTGCATCTTCGCCGGGAGATCGGCCTGTGTTGCGAAATACGATAAGACTCGAGGTGCCGTCTCGGCGGATCTGATGGCCGAGTCGATGTCAGCGCCCTGCTGTTCTTTAAGTGCAAGACGGGCGTTGTCTTTAAGCTCAGCATCGGTGCCATTGTAGAGAGTGACGAGAATTTCGAGAAGGTCTGCCTGTGGCAGCGGCAACAGGCCACGCGAAGCGGCAACCTGCGCAGGACGCGGTGCCGTGCCTTCGACAACGGCTTTTACAACTGGGTTACTCGAAACGATCTCTGAACTCATACAAGACGGGGAGAATCGCGCCTATTATGCGTATTTAATTTACTTGGGGTTTCAGCCAATCCGACCGCCATCAGTCTAGCACAAGTGAGATATATTCTTGACTAACCCAACTGCGTGACATAATTTAATAATTTCAACTGGCTTTGTGCCGTTGACCTCAATATTCCGCCTTATTTTTTTCAATTCAAACATGATAAACGAAGAACTTAAACGACTTATTTCCGCCAGCGAAGCACGGATCGGCGTGATCGGGCTCGGCTATGTTGGCTTGCCGTTGATCGTCGAATTTTGCCTGAAAGGTTTTGAATCCATTGGCTTTGAAGTTGATGAGACAAAGACGGCCGAGATCAACGCCGGCCGCTCGTATATCGTCGATGTCACTAGCGAGAATGTTGCCAAATGCGTCAACGAAGGGAACCTAGCCGCGACCACCGATTTTAGGAAGCTAAACGATTGCGATGTGATCATCATCTGTGTTCCTACGCCGCTCAGGAAAACTAAGGATCCGGACATGTCTTACATCCTGACTGCGGGCGGTGAGATACAGAAATACATGCGTCGCGGCCAGCTCATCATTCTCGAATCGACCACCTATCCAGGGACGACCGACGAGGTGCTGCAGCCGATGTTTGAGGAGAAAGGCTTTAAGTTGGACGAAGATTTCCTGCTCGCATTTTCGCCCGAACGGGTCGATCCGGGTAACCCGCAATTTCAAACGCATAATATCCCGAAGGTTGTTGGCGGCTGCTCAGCCGACTCGACCGAGGTCGCTGCGGCGCTTTACGGTGAGATCGTGGATTCTGTCCATTCGGTGTCGTCGGCCCGTGTGGCCGAGGCCGCGAAGCTCTGGGAGAATACGTTTCGGGCTATAAACATCGGTATGGCAAACGAAATGGCCAAGGTCTGCAACGCGCTTGGTATCGACACTTGGGAAGTCGTCAGCGCGGCCGCGACCAAGCCGTTCGGATTTATGCCGTTCTATCCCGGGCCGGGCATCGGCGGCCATTGCATACCGCTCGACCCGCACTATCTGTCGTGGAAGGCGCGCCAGCACGGGTTCGATTCGAAGTTTATTTCCCTCGCGGAACAGATAAATTCGACAATGCCGAACTACGTTGTCGAACTCGTGACGAATGCATTGAATGAAGAACGGAAGGCTGTCAACGGTTCAAAAATTCTGATCCTCGGAGTCGCTTATAAAAAAGATATCGACGACATGCGTGAGTCGCCCGCCCTGTCGATCATCGATCTGCTTCGTGCGGACGGGGCTGATGTCTATTACCACGATCCGTTTGTTGATGAGGTCACCTTTGATCACGCATACACCATAGGTGACGGTGAACCGCTCCGCAATCAGGAACTCACCGACGAACTGATCTCAGGTGCCGATTGCGTAATAATCTGTACCGAACACACGCCGATCGATTACAAACGTGTGTGCGAACTCGCGTCGCTGGTGGTTGATACGAGAAATGCACTTTCTTCTGATGTTCGAAATGGATGTAAAGCGAAAATCGTGAGGTTGTAGAGTCTATGAGAGAACAAATTTCTGACCGATTGTTGGATGGTATTCTGAGGAGGTGCTCAGATGTTGAATCATCGACGACTACCTCTGAGTATAAGATTGGAAAACCCGGAAGGTTTTTTAAGGGTTCAATTTGGATTAGACCAAGAAAGGGTTTTTATCGTGTTCAGACGACCGGTTTGGCTCAAAGCCTTGACCGATTTATTACTTCTATTGTTGGTGAGCCCGATGGATCTCAAAAATACAATGAGTATAAGTTCTGGAGTACGGTCAAGCCCAACGAGATCGAAAAAATTATTATCGAGTTTGATCGAAGTTTGCGATAACTCGCTAAAACCACCTGCATAATGCTCAAAGTCCTCCTCATCGCCGGTGCTCGGCCAAATTTTATGAAGGTGGCGCCGATCTATGCCGAGATGAAGCGGCGTTCGGCGGAGTTTGCACCGATGATCGTGCATACGGGCCAGCATTATGATGCGGCGATGTCGGATGCATTTTTTGATGATCTTGGAATGCCGAAGCCTGACATTTATCTCGGCGTCGGGTCGGGTTCGCATGCGGTGCAGACGGCGAAGATAATGACCGAATTTGAGCCGGTCGTATTGCGTGAAAAACCGGATTGGGTCTTGGTCGTCGGTGATGTCAATTCGACCATCGCGTGTGCTCTGGTGTGTGCCAAGCTTGGCGTCAAGGTCGCGCATGTCGAGGCCGGACTTCGTTCTGGTGACCGAGCAATGCCCGAGGAAATAAACCGGATTCTTACTGATGCGATCTCAGATATTTTATTCACAACCTCGCAGGACGCTGATGTGAATCTCAGTCGCGAAGGGATTCCCGCCGAGAAAATTTGTTTTGTCGGAAACGTAATGATCGACTCTTTGCTCGAACATCTGAAATTTGCCGAAAGTTCGAAGATCAGTGAGCAACTTGGCGTTGCGGAAAAACCGTATGCGGTCGTAACCTTGCATCGTCCGTCGAATGTTGATGATAAAGCTGTATTCTCAGGCATTCTCGATGCCTTGCTTGAGGTCGCTGAACGACTGCCGATAATTTTCCCCGTACATCCCCGAACACGGGCAAAGATCGATGAGTTTGGCTTTGTTGACGCTATCGCTAAGTCAAACATTAAATTGATCGAGCCGCTTGGTTACCTTGATTTTATGCGGCTTTACAGTGGAGCAAAATTGGTTCTGACTGATTCTGGCGGGCTTCAGGAAGAAACGACTGTTCTCGGAATTCCATGCCTGACGCTCAGGCACAATACCGAACGGCCGATCACTATTGAGATGGGTACGAATGTTCTCGTTGGTACCGATCCTGATGCGATCCGGGCCGCTGCGGCCGATGCCTTGAACGATGAAAGTGCTAAATCGGGCCACAATGTGCCGCCATTGTGGGATGGCAAGGCCGCCATGCGAATCTGTGATAAGTTGGCCCGAGCCTAACATCTACCTTCCTTTTGCGGTCGGATGCCCCGCCTTTATCCAATCCTGCAAGCCGCCTTTTAACGCGAAAACATTCTGTATGCCGTTGTGGTTCATCTGGAGCGCCAGCCTGGAGCTCGTGTTCTCGTTTGGTCAGGTACAGTAAACGATTATCTTCTTTCCTTTCGGCAGTTTATCGAACCGGTCCTCGGCCGCACCCTCGATCTGGACTGCGCCTTTGATACGTTCCTGTTCAAATGCCGCGTGAGAACGCGAATCGACAAACACCGCACTGCCGTCGTCAAAGGCCTTTTTCGCCTCGTCCACTGTAATTCGCGGAACCTCGGCCTCATTGGCAAATTTCTTCGCGTCGCCGGTCTGGCCAAATGCCGTCATTGCCGAGAGGGCAAATATACAAATGAAAAGTAAATACTTCATAGTCGTTTTGAGTTGAAATGAACCGTAAACGGTTGCCATCTCTTACTGTGTTTTCTCCACGGGATAGCCTGCTGCTTTCCACGCTGCGGGGCCGCCGAGCAGTGCGTATGTTCCAGGGATTTGAGCTTCGTTCATTTTGAATGCCAGACCGGCACTCGTGTGTTCGGCCGCTCAGGAACAATAGACAATTATCTTTTTGCCCTTTGGCAGATTGGTGAATTTGTCCGGCGTCGAGCCAAAGGCGATGTTCAGAGCGCCCGGCAGATGCTCGGCGTTGTATGCCCCGTCACCCCGGCTGTCAACGAACACCGCATTCCCGGCGTCAAAATCCTTTTTTGCGTCCTCGGCGGAAATTCGCGGTACTGCTTCCTCATTGACGTACTTAAAATGCTCGATGACCAATGGCGGCTGCTGTGTCTGACAGGCGAAGATCATCGCGGTCAGGCCGGTCGCCATTATCGACAACAAAATACGTTTTGATAGATTCGTCATTCTACTTCTCTCCAAATGCCGCCAGGACCTCGTCCGCGTGTTCGGCAACATTTACCTTATCAAATATCTTCGCGATCTTGCCGTCGGCATTGATCAGAAAGGTTTTGCGGTTGGTGCCCATGTACTTTTTGCCGTACATGCTTTTTTCCACCCACACGCCGTATGCCTCGACAACCTTTTTGTCGGTATCGGCAATCAGCGTCAGGGGCAGGTCGTACTTTGAAATGAACTTCTGATGGGCCTTTTCATTGTCCACCGAGACGCCGAGAACCTGTATGTCTTTCTTTGTAAAATTGTCGTTCGCATCACGGAACGAGCACGCTTCCTTCGTTCAACCAGGTGTGTCGTCTTTTGGATAGAACCATAGGACGACGCGCTTGCCTCTCAGATCTTTTAATTTTACTGCATTGCCGTCCTGATCTTTTGCGTCGAAATCTGGGGCTTTATCGCCTTCTTTTAGCATAATGATCTCCAACCCTATATCTTCTGATTTTCTATCACTTTGACCGACTATGCAATTTACGCCTTATTTTTTCTTACCAAAACTCCATTTGAGCCCGGTCGTAAACAGAAAATCATTTTTCTGCGAAGTTCCGATCGGATCATTGTTAAATCTGTCGCCGACAGAAAAAATAAAACCGATCCGCGGTGTGATATCAACAGTTAAGGTTGCGTCGAGCAACGACCTGAATTCATGTTTGTCCGTCACATTTTGAAAATAGGTGAACGAATTTTGAAACCTAAGCCGATGGTTCAGCTTCTGTTTTAGCGTAAAGCCGGCAAGTCCCTCGGGCGTATCTGTACCGCCGTCGTCGCGCCATGTTCGGTTCCATGCACCGCCGACGAGGAATTCGAGCTGCGTGCGGTCGTTTTTAATGGTGCGATGCCCAATACCCCCGCCGACGACAGAACGGAAATTGAGCTTTTTAGGTTTGTCTCGCTCAAAATCATACGAGATAAAGCCAAAGACACGTTTGTCGATCGTTCGGTCGTATCGTGCTCCGCCCCAGTATGCGTTCTGGGTCGTGACGTGTGAGCCGTGGTTACTGTTCCAGAGGCTTCGGACATATATCATCAATCCGTCGTTCGGACTGACCTTTGCCGCCCGAAAGCTGGTTGCCATCGTCACGTTCTTTGCATTTCCATTTGTGTAGCTAAAACCGATATTTGCATTGCCGTCCCAACCTGCCGCAAATTTGCGAAGTCTGTTGCCGATGCCGTCGGAATTTTTTGCCTTGGCCGCTGCCGGAGGCGTTACTGAAGCGTCGGTCTCCGCCGTCGCACTCTTTGGCTCGACGGGCTTTGTCTCCGCCGTCGGCTTTGCTTCTGCGGCTGGCTCTGCTTCTGCGGTTGTCGCCGTGAGCTTTTCAATAAAGCTCCGCGCAACCCGGACCTTGCCCGCATACTCGGTCTCGATCACGACCGCCTCATCGCTTTCTTCCACGATCTTTCCGGTCAGCCGGTCGCCATTTTTTAGCGTGATCTCGCCTGCCGCGATCTGTAGTGCAAACGAACACAAGATTGCCGGAACGAATATCCAGTATATTTTCTTCTTCATGATAGATATGTTAGCCGACGCAAAAACTCGACGGGCATCTGAATTGCTGGCTTTGTATAACCTTAACATTGTGAAAAACTGATGTGAATTGCCACGCTCCAGCGAGCTAGCCGAATGAAACGCTATTCCCGAAAACGTGCCCTGACGAAACTCGAAGAGATCCGCAATGATCTTGCTGAGGCTGTCCGTCGCGACTTTGAACACAAGGCCGCGTCGTGCCTGACGTGTACGACCCCCGGTGCCTGCTGTCTCGATGCTCATTTCGTCAATGTCCACATCTCGCGTCTCGAGTCTGAAGCCATAAAAAATGCTCTGGCCTGCCTGCCGCAAGACCTGCGGGAACGGGTCGAGACGCGAATTGATGCGTCGATACGCGATCACGCACTGACAGCCGTTGGTGATACATTCGATCAAAAATATGCGTGTCCCCTGTACGAAAAAGGCGTCGGCTGTCTCGTTCACCACACCGCAAAACCCCTGCCGTGTATCACTCATGCCTGCTACGAGAGCAAATCCGATATGCCGCCCGATTCGCTGCTCGCCGAACACGAGCTCCGCGTTGATCGCCTCAACGAAATGACCTATGGCCGCGAACACCGCTGGCTACCGATACCGCTTGCGATCGCCCGCCGTGCTGACGACGAGAGTTTGCCCGCGAAATAGGCGAAAGGCCACAAAAGGGAAGATCTTTTTGCCGGGAACGCGTTCCCGGCAATGAGGGCCATTCTGCAACTCTGAAAACTTAAAACGCATAAAACTTCTCCTTTACGTTCATTATCGATCGGACGGCGATGGATACGGCGTCGATCTGGTCGTCGTGGGGGCCGGTTGGGAAGGCACAGGCTTCGTCGATGAACTCGGTGTTCCAGGCGCCTCGCACCAGATGAACGCGGCCTTCTTCGGCGAAAGCGTTCCATGTGAATGCTCGTGCGGTCTTGCTCTCGCGCACCTTTACGCCCCGGAATTTGCGGCTCATTACGGCGCGTTCGCGCCTGAGGTCCTGAATGACCGCGTTGCCGTTTGCCGATTCCTCGATGAGGTGTTCGGTGTCCCATTCTTTTAGGATCAGGCCGAGGATCGCTCGCCGCTGTTCGGGATATTCCATACGTTTGCGGAATACGCGATCGATGTAGATATTCCCGTCCCGGTCGCGCCCGACGCGGGCGGTCGCTGTGAAATCCGCACCTGGATTTGCACTGATGCCGAGGTCGTAGCCGCGTGTCCACCTAAGACGCGGCGGTGCGAAATCGACGATCTTGAACCAATGCCGTTTGAAAAAGCCACCCTCAGCCGGCGTCGTACGCTGCTGGTAAAGTGCTGAGAATGAATAAGTTCCAAGACGACGGCGTGTTTGTTCGAGCTTTTCGAGCGGAAAGCGCGCCGGGCACAGAGGTTCGCCGAGACGGCGGTTGAGAATGTCACGCCATTGCGGACTGGGGATCGCGGATTGCGGATTGAGAAGTGTGGAATGTGGAGTTGGGGAGGCGTTGGAATGCGGATCGCGGATTGCGGAATTGGGGAGGCGGAGTTTTTTTCGTCGTCTTCTCCTGCGGCTGTGCCGCTCGATGTGCGGAAAGGCTGTGCCTTTCCGGCCCTGTTCCTACTCTCTTCTGCGGCTGTGCCGCCGTCTGTCGCCTGCTCCGCAGGCTCCGTGGTTATTGTGGCGGGCGTTGACCCAGGGTGGCGGCCTTCGGCCTTACCCTGGGCTATATTATTTGTCCCCTTTGGGGACGAGATTGGGTGCGGACTCGAGGGGGCAGTTGGTTCTTTCGGTTTGCCGATCGTACGAATGGGGATGCGTTGGCCGCGGACGGTGTAGAAGAGCGTCGCTTTCTTCTCTGGCGGTATTGCTCCACCAAACCGGTCTATGTCCGGCGTTAAACCACCCGCTACCGCAGGTGGCCCTGACTGGCCGCTCAATTCTGCATTCTGCACTCTGCATTCTGCACTTGGCCCCGGTTCGGCAATGGCCGGGAGTTCGATCACTTCCCATTTTTCGGCGTCGGGATCCTCGGCAATTTCGCGCAGCAGGCGGCCGGCGAGGTCGTCTTCGTGCCAACGGGTTTGGATGAGGATGATCGAGCCCTCGGGTTCGAGGCGTGTGTATAGATCGTCGTTGAACCAGTCAGACAGGTTGTCGCGCATCGTGCGCGACTCGGCCTCGGCACGGCTTTTTACAGGGTCGTCGATGATGATCAGATCGGCTCCGAAACCGGTGATGCCCGCACCGACGCCAACCGCACGGACTCCGCCGCCGCCTGTTGTTTCCCATTCGGCGTCGGTTTGTTTGGGACGGAGTTGTGGGTTCACGGCAGAGGCGCTGAGACGCAGAGCAGGCTGCGGCAGATCGGTTTCTTCCTCTCCGCGTCTCCGCGTCTCTGCGGTCGAAGAGCGGACGAGGGCGTCCGCGTTCCGGTCGAGCGGGCATTGCCGCGACCTTTCGATGCATTTGGCACAGATCTTTTTGTCGTGGATAGCAAATTCTTCATTCATCCCTCCGCCTTCATCCCTCAGCCTTTCCACAGCTTCGGCGTGGGCGTGGATGTGACGGATCTTTCGCGAGAACCGGTTGGCCAGCTTTTGATTGTAGCTGCCGATAATGATGTTCATCTTTGGGCGGTTGCGCAGGCACCACGCCGAGAACCTCACGGTTACGAGCTCTGATTTGCCATGACGCGGCGGGACGAAGATCATCAGCCGCTTGAGCTTGCCTTCGAAAACGAGCTTGAGCCGGTCGATGATGTGCGACTGATATTTCCAGTCCCACGTCATCTCGGGCGAGATGCTACGGAGCCAGGCAAGAAAGTCGGAACCGCCTGCGTGAGCGGGCGGACAGATCGCGGGTGTCAGAGGCCCGCCCGTTGACGCAGGCGGTGTTGGCTTTGGATACGAGTTATCGATGTCTAACGTTAAACCTCCCGCTACCGCAGGCGGTACTGACTTGAACCCGAAGCGTTCGGGCCAGCCTGCGATGCGTTTGCCCTTCGCACCGCGATCGGCGTAGAGGCAGCGTTTGTTCCAGCGTTCGTGGCCGAAGGCTCGCATCTCGGTCTGGATGTCGTCGTGGTGACGGCCCTGATAAGAATTGTACAGCGTCCGGCAGTCGGCGACGCGTTGTTGAAATGCAAATGATCTTAGTGATAGGTCTTCCATACGACCTCAAACGCTACACTATTTTTTGTCCCATAGATAGACCACCTTGCTGAGAATGATACATTACGCCGAAAATGACGCATAATGCCGATTTCGACCTGTTCCGCCGGGTTTGCCGATCGGATCGCCCACGAGACGCACGAGAATACACGAAAAAGGAGAAGAGTATTCCCCGCGAATCACGCGAATCGATGCGAATAAACAAATCCTCTTGTCTGCTCTTCATTCGTCTTAAATTCGCGTTATTCGCGGGCGGGTCTTTTTCTAGTTTGTGTTTTCCATGTGTTTCGCGGGCGATGAGATAATATATATAGCTATGAGTGACTTTAGATCTTTTGCGGTGATGGTGGCGGTGGCGGTGATGTTGTTTGCGATGCTGGCGTGTCAGCCTAAGGCTGTGCGGAGCGAGGAACCGGTCGCGGCTCAGCCGACAGCGACACCGGTGAACAACGAACCGATAACCATCGCGGCGGTCGGTGACATTATGATCGGCTCGACGTCGATCAACGATTCGTTTCTGCCGCCGAACGATGGTGCCGATATTCTCAAGGAAGTCACGCCGATCCTCTCAAAAGCCGACATTGCATTCGGCAATCTCGAGGGGCCGATGCTCGAGGGCGGGACGACGACGAAATGCCGCCCGAATTCTACGCGATGCTTTGCCTTTCGCGTGCCCACGCGCTACGGAAAACACCTGAAAGACGCGGGTTTTGACGTCTTGAGCCTGGCGAATAATCACGCCGGAGATTTTGGCGACTACGGCCGGTCAAGTACGCGAAAGACGCTCGACGACCTCGGCATCAAACACGCCGGCAGCGACCGGGAGCAGTTTACGACTGCGTATCTTGAGGTCAAGGGCCGCACCGTCGCCTTTATAGGATTTGCCCACAACAGCATCGTACCAAACGTCAACGACCTCGACATGGCACGCCAGCTCGTGCTCGAAGCCGACAAAAAAGCGGACATCGTCGTCGTCTCATTTCACGGCGGTGCCGAGGGGACCGACAGCCAGCACGTTCCCAACCGCACCGAGATGTACGCGGGCGAGAGACGCGGCAACCTGCCGCTCTTTGCCCGAACCGTCATCGACGCCGGTGCCGACCTCGTCCTCGGCCACGGCCCGCACGTGATGCGCGGTATGGAGATATATAAGGACCGTCTCGTGAAATATTCGCTTGGCAATTTTGCGACCTACGGCATGTTCAAGCTGGTTGCAGAGACCGCCCTGACCGAGATACTAGAGATCACGCTCGACACGGAAGGTAAATTCCTCTCCGGCAAGATCCACGCAGGCAAACAACTAGGCCGCGGCGGCCCAAGCCTCGATCCGACAGGAACCGCAATTCGAGTGGTCCGCAACCTGTCCATCACCGATTTCGGTGCAAACGCCCCAAAGATCGACGACGACGGCACGGTGACAAAGAGGTGATCTCTTCAGTGGATAGTGGTTAGTGACAAGTGGATAGTCGAGAACTTGTCACTATCCACTTGTAACTATCCACTGAATAAAACTTGATCTTCCCCCGGCTACCGGTTCTGACGTGTGATGTCTTTAATCAATTTTGACGCGAGGTTTCTGCCCATGAGCGGGAGACGTTCGTCATTTGAGAGGTCGGTCAGGAACGGCACGAGGTGTGTTGGGTCTGAGATCTCGTTACGTTTTAGATAGCTTTCCATCGCCTCGACCAGCCCCGGCGTAAAGAGCGGCTGGTTGTCACGGGCGAGCAATATTTCAAACCGCCAGGTGTATTCGTTGCCGATTCGGCGGTACTCATCCATTAGAATTTTGGCATGTTTGTTTTCAGTCCAATTGTATTTGACCGTGCGTTCGCGCCCCTCGCGTTTCATCCGAAACACGACGTTGCCCATATGCGAATAGTCGCGAGCATGCTGGTATTCCTCGGTAGATGTCAGAAAATCGAGAGCAGTTACGGCTTCGTTGATATTCGCCATTGTCTTCGGCGACAGATCGATCGGATCAACGATCGGCTCGTCAAAGCTCGTCTTTTGAAACGAGATCGTTCCCTTTCCAGCATCGTCATGCTCGATCTCGATCCGCGAATACGTAAAGCCCGGACGTGTGAAGACGTAAAAATAAACGGGTACGATCTCTACAGTCGGTGTTTTTACAGCCAGCTGCTCGGCGGAGCGAGCGTTGCGCTTTGTGGGCTGCGCGGCATCTGGCTTGTCCTCAGGGGTCGGTTCAGTGGTCGCAACGGGCGTCGGCTTTGGTGCGGGACGCTTGGTGTTCTTTTTTGTTTGAGAAATTGTAACGGTCACGCCCGCCAAAACGACCGCGATCATCAACAGCAATTTTATCCGCAACACGCTCATCGGCTACAAGTCTATCCAAAATCCGGGCGTTCTCTCAATCGAACAACGGTAAATAAGATGCCGAGTGCGTCGGTGCGGTTGGAAAGTTGGTTACTCAAATTTGACCGAAACGATCTTAGAAACGCCGGCCTCCTGCATCGTGACGCCGTAGAGCGCGCGGGCAGCCTCCATCGTACGTTTGTTGTGTGTGATGACGATAAACTGTGTCTTTTCAGACATTTCCGCGATCTTACCGGCAAACCGGCCGACGTTCGCATCGTCGAGCGGGGCGTCAACTTCGTCAAGCAAACAGAATGGCGACGGGCGATATTTAAAGATGGCGAGCACGAGAGCGATGGCGGTCATCGCCTTTTCACCACCCGAGAGGAGCAGGATATTTTGCAGCCGTTTGCCCGGCGGTTGGGCAACGACCTCGATGCCGGCCTCGAGAATGTCATCGGACTCGAGCAACGTCATCTGGCCCTGGCCCCCGCCAAAAAGCTCCTGGAAAAACTCGATAAAATTCGCATTGATCGCCTCAAACGCAGCGGCAAATCTCTCACGCGAACGCTGTTTGATCTCGCGAAGAGCTTCCTCGGTCGCAGCAATACTATCGATAACGTCCTTTTGCTGCGAAGTAAGGAACAGATGGCGTTCCTCAGCCTCACCAAGTTCCTCGAGAGCGAGCATGTTGATCGCACCAAAATTATCGAGCCGCTGACGCAGATCGTCGCCATCGCGCCGGGCGGTTTCGAGCACGAAGTCCTCAGCAACCTCGACGGACGAGACAAGTTCGGAGAGCTGGATATTCAATTCCTGATGGCAATTCTCACCCGTATTTTTAAGTTCCGTCACAGCCTCGGCCTGACGTATCTCGATCTCGGCACGCTCATTACGGGCCTCGGCGGCACGACGATTCAAATCGACAAGGCCATCGCTCGCTTCGTCCGAAGCCACACGTGCCGCCGCAAGTGCATTGATCGCCGCCGCAACCTCAGTATTTTCACGGGCGATCTCATCATCAGCCGAAGCGATGCGGTCGGTAATCCCCGTGATCTCACCGTGAAGAGTCTTGATCTTAGCGTCAGCCTCGGAAAGTTCGAGTTTCTGAACAGCAAGCCGAGCCTCGATCTCCCTAGCCTCATTCTCGACACGCCGAAGAGCAGACACGGCCGAACGGCGACGCTCATCGCTGGTCGCGGCGACCATACGTTTTTCGTTGAGAACCGTGTTTGCCGCATCGGTGTTGGCTCGCGCATCCGCGAGATCAACACCGATGTTTTGGAGAGTTTCAACGGCGTCGTTCCGGGCGCCATCGGCGGCTTTCTTGTTCTCAGCGGCGTCCGTTTGACGCAGCTTGAGTTCGGCAATCTCGGAACGGATCTGTCCGGCCTCATCAGCGACGACCTTTCGGTGACGTTCGGTGCGGGCAATGTCCTCGCGGGCGGCGTGTACCTGAATTTGCAGGCCGTGAATACCACGGTCAACCTTGATGATGAGCGACTGCAGATCAACGGTCTTGCTCTCGAGATCGATCAGCTGCTCACGGCTTTTTTCGACCTTAGCGGTAGCGGAGGAGATGTCTTTGGCGATGCGGGAACAATCTTTTTCGAGCTGGCTCAACTCTCGTTTGAAGGCGAGCAAAGATTCATTTTGTCCCTCGGCCGCACGGCTGCCGCCAACAAAAAGCCGTCCACCGAGCAGCATATCGCCCTCGGCATTGATCTGTATCTGGCCGTCCGCAGCCGACTTTTCGCTGAGTTCATCGACAAGCCGCGCGGACATTTCTCGTGGAAAGATCTGACGCAATGCCGTCGCGAGATCATCGCTCACACCGAGACATTCGCCGATCGTGTCACCTTTTTTGCCCACAGCGTCAGCCTTTACCGCAGCCGTTGTCGGCAAGATTATCATCGCCGTACGACCGATCTCGTTGGATTTAAGCCACTCGGAGACGCGCTTTGCATCGGCGACGGACTCGACTACGACGGCTTCGAGGAACGTGCCAAAGAGCGTTTCGACGGCCGTCTCGGCCTCGGGCACTACGTTGAGCCGGTCGGCGAGAACACCGGCGAGCTTTACGCCGATCGACTTTTCTTCGGCAAATATCTTCTGGACCTGCGGCGTATAGACGGCACGTTTTTCTTCGAGTTCGAGCAGCGTGGAGAGCCGGTGACGCTTGGCCGAGTGCTCGTCCTGAAGGGCTTGAAACGCACTCTCAGACGTTCGCTGGGCATCACGTGCTTCGCCCGTCGCGGCCAAAAGCTGTTCTTTCTCGGCATTCAGATCAGCAAGCTTTGCTTCTTCGCCGGCAAGGTCTTTTGTAAGCTGCTCGGCCTGTTTCTGATTCGCGGTGAACGTCTCGTCGGCTCGCTGGCCCTCGGTGTCGAGACCGGCAGCACGCATTTCGAGGCGTTCGAGATTGTCCGTGACCTGGCGGCCTATCTCGTCAAAACGCTCGGCGGCGGCCGTGTGCTGCATCAGTTCGTTTCGCAGGCTGTCAATCGACGCCTCGATCGCAGCGAGTGCCTCGGCAGCGATGCGGTGCTCATCCTCGGACTCGCGAAGCACAGCCTCGGCCTTGGCGTGCTCAGAGCTTTCATGTTCCTCCTCGCGTTTGAGCCGTTCGATCTCGCCGGTAAGCATCGCGAGACGCTGGCTGCTCGCCGCGATCTCGCCACGGAGCGTTTCGCTGCGGTTGTTGAGCCCGACGATCTGGTCAGATTTGTAAATGTGCTCGCGCTCAGCACGGTCACGTTCAAGGGCATTATTGGCGTGAATTTTGCGAAGTTCGGCAAGGCTTTCTTCGGCGTGACGAGCCTGTTGTGTTGTCTCGCGGGTCGAATCTTCCATGGCCGCAACCTGCTTATGCAGGTCAGCCTCGACGGCAGCGGCGTGCGAAAGTTTTGTTTTCAGTTCGACCGAGAGATCGGAAAGGTACCGGCCCTCGGCAGCGTAGAGTTGACGCAGCAGGTCACGAAACTCTTCCTGTAAGATCTTGAAACGACGCGTCTTAGCAGCCTGTCGCCTGAGCGAATTTACCTGTTTCTCGACCTCGGAAACGATGTCAAAAATACGGCTGAGATTTGTCTTGGCCGATTCGAGCCGAGATTCGGCTGCACGCTGACGCGCACGGAATTTGGAGATCCCGGCTGCTTCCTCGATCAGGCTGCGGCGGTCGGCGGGCTTTGCAGATAGTATCTGGCCGATGCGCCCCTGTTCGATGATCGCGTAGTGCGCACCCGAAAGTCCTGTGCCCGCAAAAAGGTCCGTGATGTCGCGCAGCCTGCAAGTTTTGCCATTGAGCTGGTATTCGCTCTCGCCCGAGAGATAGAGACGACGCGTGACCGAGACGGATTCGCCCGGGGCAAAATCGAGTGCGAACGAGCGCGGACGCCAATGGCGTTTGGTCTTTATCTTTGTCTCGACAACCTTTGCCGAGCCGACCGCGAGAGCTTTTACGGTCTCGACCGATTCCGTCTCGATGGCTTTATCATCGTGAAACCCATTTTCCGAGATGCGGACTTCCTCGGAAATCGCCTCACTGCCAACTGCCAACTGCTCACTGCCAACTTCTTCCTCCACGCCCTCGATCTCGTCCATATCGACGGCGGCCTCGTCGATACCGCTGAGGGCTTCGTCGATGTCTTCGAGTTCGTTCTCGTCGATATCAAACGTGGAATCGTCGCGAACAAGATGAAGCACGACCTCGGCCATGCCGCCGGGTTTGCGGCTTTTTGTACCGGCAAAAACAACGTCCTTCATCTCGCCGCCCCGCAAAGATTTCGCACGCTGTTCACCGAGCACCCACGAGATGGCGTCCGATACGTTCGACTTGCCACAGCCATTCGGCCCGACGACCGCAGTTATTCCGCTACCGGTAAAAACGATCTCGGTATAGTCCGCAAACGACTTAAATCCTGTTATTTCGAGGCGCTGAAGCTTAAACATCCTATAGTGCTTCTAATTGATAAGAGCACTATATTTTGCGGTATTTTGACTGGTGTGTCAATTGGAATTTCGTCTAAATCATCTCGCCGCCGAGACTTCGCAAGCCCTGTTTTTCGGCGCGTTCATTGTCTAGTTCGGTGAGGACGTCGAGGAGGAAATTTGTATTACTAGTGATGGCGATGATGACGGGAAAGGCGTTTTCCGAGACGCTAAACTCAAAGGTGCCACTGTTGATCTCGACGATATCGCGAAAAGCCGGGACACCATTGTGGCCGTTGCATTCGGCATCAACGATCTTGCCTTCGTTGAAGGCGACGTTGCCGAGATGCATATCCGATTTGATCACGAGAAGACCAGTCATTTTCGAGCTTTCGATGACCTGGACGGCGTCGAATATGCTGACAAATCCGAGATTGCCGGCAAATGTGACGTCGGTGCGTACCTTTTGCGGTGTCTTGTCACGGTCGGCAGCAAACTCGGGCCGGCGTGCACGGCGGATCGCCTCGAGGCCAGGTGCGACCGAGATACGCGGATCGAGTAGCTTGGCTTCCTGCAAACGGTCGTATGCGAGGTCAAAATCTTCGCGGGCGATGTATAGGCTGACGAGGGCGAGGCACTGTTTTGCAGCCTCGTTAAGATTCTTTTGCCGCACACAGATGTCGCGCATCTTTTCGCGGAGCGCAATGGATCTAGGTGAACGCTCAAGCGAATCCCTTAACAGCCCAAACGCCTTCTCGGGCGAGCTGTATTTTACAAAGAGATCTGCGTCGAGCAAGACCGACTCGATTGTCGTCTCGCTGACTGCCGCCGTTCCACGTTCTAAAACCTGCTGAGACATAATTCTACAGGTGAACAAAAATGTTCAACAATCTAATTTAGCATATTTGAGGGATGGCAGTCATTAGATTTATTTTCCTCACGTTTCCCGGGAGGTCAGAAGCATGGAGTGCGGAGACAAAGGGCACGGAGACAAAAAATAGCCGCCCATTGCTGAGCGGCCAACTTTAATCAATTGGAGACTAGATCAGAAATCAAATCTAATCCCGAGACGCATCTGCCGTTGGCGGTAGGTGCGTGTTGGGACGAGAAAATTCTCCTGCTCGGTCGAATTGGCGATATTGATCGCCGAGAAATCGATAAATTCAGAACCGAAGCTAAAAACTGCCGCATTGAGAATGTTGTCAACCTCGATGACAGGACGAATTCTAAAGCGTTCCTTGATCTTCCATTCGCGTGTAACGTTCAGGTCAAACGTGTAAAAGCTTGGCCCGGTTCCGGCGTTACGCGGAAGATTGCCGCTAATTGCCCCGATGGGCGGCAGAGACAACTGCGGGATCAATGCCGTCGGGATCGGCGAGCCCGGCTGGCGGTAAACGATGTCCTTGATATTACCGCTAAAATTGATCCTGTCAGTACTAATGTCGTCGAGGTTTCGATCGCGGCCGCCATTGCCGAGATTGAATCGCCCCGGGCTGCCATATCTAAAGAGCGGTGAAAACCGAAGTTTGCCAAACCACCAAGGCGACTGGAATGTGCCCGAAAATGCGAGCCTGTGACGGCGATCCTGTAGATTGCGTGCCCATTCGCGGCTAAAATCACCGTCGATCTCAGCGTTTGACGTGTTGTTTAGTCCGTCGTCCCGCGTGCTCGATAGCGTGTAAGCCATACGGAACGATGCGGCAAATCCATGACCAAGCTGTCGATAACGGCTGCGAAGCTCAAGGATCAATCCTTGATAATGGGCATTGCCGAGTGAACCAATACGCGACGTTTCCTCGACCGTCTGGTCAGGCCTGAACTGCGATACGGCGGCGATCGCGATACCGATCGGCCCACCGGTCGCATTATTATTTGTTCCGGGAACAGCGATGAGAGGTTGGGTCGTCGATGTGCTGGTCGAGTTCAGATTTACAAAGCAGTTGGCCGTCGTGGTGCCGCACTGCGAACCGGTCTGCGAATTAGCATGAATACCGCTCGCATCATCCGTTGGCCCGAGGAAGAATGTGTACATTCTGCCGGGCGAAAGAACAAATGGATTTGCCACCAAATAGGCGGTCCAGTCAGCATATCCGGTAGGCAATATGGCTTTATTCGGGTTGTAGTCACGCCATAGATGGACCGTCTTGTTCCACGTGTAATTGGCCTCAAAGACCCATCCCTTTATCAATTCCCTCTCAAAGCCAACGTTGAACTGATAGCTTTCGGGAATCTTCAGATTCTCTTCGACCGAACGAAGCGGATTGCCTGCGGTCGAAAGATTGCCGACGGAAAAGCCCGTTGTGGAGTCGCACGGCAGCGAGGTAACTATTGTCGCACAAGCGGCGGAAACCAACGCCCGCAGGTCATCGGTTGTACCATAGCTCGCGGGAAAATTCGCTGAGATCGCCGCTAGGATCGGGCCTCGTCGCACATCCGACGCCGAGGTTCCGACGCGGTTCGAGTCAAATGATACGAGAGTCCCGCCAAAATTCTGGATCGAATCGCCAACAGTGCGGAGCAGCACGCGATTGTAAAAAATGCCCGTTCCAAAGCGGATAACACCTTTACCCTTTTTGAACGGATCCCACGCGACGCCAAATCTCGGGCCGAAATTGTTATTGTCCGAAACGGCCGTTTCCTTTTCATACCGAACACCGTAGCTCATCGTTACGTTATCCCACGGCTTGAACTGATCGTTAAAGAAGACACCGTAATATCGATTCTTGACATCCTGGCTCGTGCCAAAATTCTGGCGGTAACGGGTCACCGTATTTTGGCCGTAGGCGAACACATTTGAAAAATTAAACGTTCCGGTGGCGTCGCCGAGTCCGAGTACCTGTGAATCGACATTTTGAATATCAAAGCCGCCCTTGTAGGTATGCGTTCCGCGAACATAGGTCAGCGAGTCCTGAAACTGCCAGCGAGTCTCGTTTCGGCTATCCGCAAAATTTGACGAGGTGCTCGTGGTGGAGTTGCCAGCGATCAACGTCCGAACCCCGCCGGTCACAGGATCGCGATATCCGACAAGAACAACCGGATCGAGTGGGTCCGTCGTCTGAAAGCTTGGTTTGTACCGCGACCACTGGGCGCGGAACTGATTGACCGTACTCGCGCCAAAAACATGATTGTCGGTGACATTGTATGCCTCGGTGTTGTTGTTCTTTTCCTGAAATGCATCTTCGAGGCGGGTCGTAGCCGTCCCGTTGGTCCGCTTATTGCTCCTTCTGCCAAACTGGAAACCGACAGTCAGGTCATTGCTGGTCGAGATCTTATGGTCGATGCGGGCAGATAGGACGTGGTTCGTGTTCGGCGTATCGTACAATTTGGTGTAGGCAAAAACCGCACCGACACCGGCAGCACACGGTGGGGCCGGCGAACCGGCCGCATCGCAAAACTGGGTGCTGCCGGTCGGTGACGGGAGGGTATAGTTGGGATTCGCAGCGACCGGCAGATAAGCGTCGATCAGCGTCGTATCGGCACGATTATCATTCTCATAGGTCGCCGAAAAGAAGGTCCGCTGACGCCCATTGTAAAATGGGATGATGACTGGCCCGCTCAATGTAAAGCCCGGGTTGATGTCCTGGAGCGGCGGCCGCGAAATGCTGCGGCTGTTGTTGTACCACGAATTCGAATTGAGGCTCTCATCGCGAAAAAACATAAAAGCACGCCCGCGAAATTTGTTGCCGCCACCCCGAGTTCTGAGATTGATTCGTCCGCCTGAGGCACGCCCATATTCGGACGAAAACTGATTTGAGATCACCTGGACCTCGGCGATAGCCTCTATCGAAGGCTGAAAGCGGTCACGCGACGAACGGTCGTCGTTGTTGTCGAGGCCGTCGATGGTGATGTTGTTGGAATACGCCGTGCCGCCCGAGATAGAAAAGTTGCCCTGCTCAAGTGGAGCTGAAGATGGATTCGCATTTCGATCCTCGGCCAGGCCCGATGTCGATAATTGCTCCTCAGATGTTCCGCCGAGTGTCAGAACCAGATCAAGGGCGTTCCGTGAACTGTTTGGAATTTCCTCTATCTCACGCGACGTTATCGTGCCGCCAACCAGCGTTCGCGTCGTATCGACGACCGGTCCGTCGTCCTCAGTCACAGTGATCGTCGTCTCAGCCGTCACGCTTGCGGGCGAAAGCTTAAAATCCTTTATCAGATTCTGTGCCGAGATGGTCGCAAACTCCGGCGTTTCCTGAGTACCAAATCCACCCAGAACAGCCTTGATCTTGTACGCGCCGGGCTTTAGCTTGACGATACGGTAATTACCATCGTCATCAGTGACGACGGAGCGTTCGATGCCGGTTTCAACGGACTTTGCAGTAACACTCGCACCGACGACCGCAAGGCCGTTCGTGTCCGTGACGCGGCCCGAGATCGTAACGTCATCCAGGTCCTGAGCCGCGAGTGAAAAGGTGAAAATTACCGAAAAAATGGCTATAGCCAGCGGGCGTGAAAAGATTCTTCCAAACATCGGATTCTCCTAAGATAACAAGTACTTGAATCAGAAAATGCTAACCGAAAACGGGAGCGAAAGCAACGCCGCCGGAATATTAGGAAATAGTTTTGTGACCTTGAGATCGGGAGACGATCAGTCTTCGTCGATGTGCTGGGTGACTCGGGTCACGCGAATTCGCGATACCGGTATCAGCGCCTCGGTTGAGCTAAATGCCTCGCTATGGCGTGCAAACTCATTAGCGTGAGTCTTGAGATAGTCAAAGAAATGCTCGAATTCACGCTGCATCTGCTCCATCTTTTCGCGCATATTGAGGATGATCTCAACACCTGCGAGATTGACACCGAGGTCGCGTGTTAGAGAGAGAACAACCTCGAGGCGTTCGAGATCGCTGTCCTCATACAACCGCGTGTTGCCGTCCGACCGTGAGGGTTTGAGCAACCCCTCGCGTTCGTACATTCTCAGCGTCTGCGGATGGATATCGTAAAGCTCAGCCACCGCACTGATGGTGTATGTTCGGATACGCTTTTTCATTATTCGATCCCCATTGTCTTTCGGGGATTCTCAGGGTTTAGCTTTTCAAACTGCCGGAGTAATTCCTTAGTCTCTTCTGAAATGATCCTCGGCAGTGTGACCTTTACCTCGATAAATTGATCGCCGCGAAGGCTCGGGTTTCTCAACGAAGGAAAACCGCGTTCACGCAGTCGGAATTTCTGTCCGGATTCGGTTCCCGATGGAATCTTTAGCTGTGCCTTACCCTCGACGGTCGGGACCTCGATCTTTGTGCCGAGAGCGGCCTCTGCGACGGTGATCGGGACGGTGATATAGACGTTATCACCCTTTCGGGTCAGGAAAGGATGTTTACCAACATTGGTTAGAATGTAAAGGTCTCCGGGCTCGGCACCGAGACGACCGCCGTGGCCACGTTTGGGAATGCGGACACGCGAGCCTGTATCGACACCCGCAGGTATCTTAACTTTGACCTGCTCCTTCTTTGGCGTGACGCCTTTTCCGTGACACAAAGAGCATGGCTGACGACGACGGCCTGTGCCCTCGCAATCCGTGCAGCCCTGCGAAAACTGTAATCGCCCGCCTGTTCGCATCACCTGGCCGCTTCCTTTACACGTAGGACATTGCACGACCGGCCCGCCCGTGTCGCCCGCACCCTGGCAACGCGAACACTGCTCAGAGCGATTGACCGTAATATTGGTCGTTAGGCCTTTGAAAGATTCTTCAAAACTCAACGCCAGCGGCATCTCTATGTCGCGGCCTTTCTTTGGCAGAGGACGCGGCGGTTCCGGCTGCGCCTTTGCACCGCCGCCGCCGCCGCCAAACAGATCGGAAAAGATATCCCGAAAGCTCGATCCACCGCCCTGACTCGCTCCGGTCGAAAAATCAAAGCCTGAAAAATCAAATCCCTGTGCACCGCCCGCACTTCCCGCTCCGGCTCCGGCACCAAACGGCGAATCCGCGTCCAGATTGTCCGCGTAGTAACCAAACCGGTCAAAAACCTTGCGTTTCTTGTCGTCAGAAAGCACATCATATGCCTCCTGAACCTCTTTGAACTTGTTCTCAGCCGTCTTGTCATTCGGATTTACGTCCGGATGAAATTTACGCGCGAGCCGCCGATAAGCCTTCTTGATCTCGTCGGCTTTCGCGTCTTTTTTGACGCCGAGTGTGTTGTAGTAATCCTTTTTCGCCATTCAAAGGGTGAACAGTAAACTGTTAGCCGTGAGCAGTTTAGCTCAAGACTACGCCTTCTTCAAAAACTCGATCTAATACAGAATGAGCGGAAGCAGTGAACGGCCGGGCCCACTGCTTTCCGCTCACTGCCAACTTGCTTACTGCTTGTCTTCTTCTTCCTCTACATCGACATATTCTGCGTCGATGACATCGCCTTCATCCGATGACGAAGCCGAACCGGCGTCGCCGCTGGCTGAGGCAGAAGATGCCTGCTCGTCGGCCGGAGCTTCGTCAGGTGACGCTGCGGTCTGGCTGTAGAGGACCTCAGCAAGCTTATGCGAGGCGGTCTGCAAGCGATCGAATGCGTTGTTCATCGCATCGACATCCTCACCGCCGAGAGCAGTCTTGGACTCGGCGATCGCGGCCTCTATCTCACCTGCGGCAGCCGCGTCGAGCTTGTCTTTGTTCTCTTCCGCAGTCTTTTCTACGCTGTAAACGAGACCGTCCAGACGATTGCGTGCCTCGATAGAAGCCTTTTTCTTTTCGTCCTCACCAGCGTGTGACTCGGCATCCTGCATCATCTTGTCGATCTCTTCTTTCGAGAGGCCCGACGAAGCGGTGATCGTGATCTTCTGCTCGCGGCCCGTGCCGACGTCCTTAGCCGAGACGTTCACGATGCCGTTGGCGTCGATGTCGAATGTCACCTCGACCTGCGGCACGCCGCGCGGTGCTGGTGGAATGCCGACGAGGTGGAATTTACCAAGCGTCTTGTTGTCGCCAGCCATCGGGCGTTCGCCCTGAAGCACGTGGACCTCGACCGAGGTCTGGTTGTCCGAAGCGGTCGAGAATATCTCGCTCTTTCGCGTCGGGATCGTCGTATTCTTCTGGATCATCGGTGTCGAAACACCGCCCAACGTCTCGATGCCAAGTGACAAAGGCGTCACGTCGAGCAGCAGAATGTCAGTCTTCTCGCCGCCCAAAACTCCGGCCTGTACCGCCGCTCCGAGAGCAACGACCTCGTCCGGGTTGACCGATTTGTTCGGCTCTTTGCCGAAGTATCCCTTGACCATTTCCTGGACCTTAGGAATACGCGTCGAACCACCGACGAGCACGATCTCTTCGATATCTTTTGGCGTCAAACCGGCGTCTTTGATGGCCTGTTCCACAGGCGGCATGAGGCGTTTGAGGATGGGCTCGACGAGCTGTTCAAATTTCGAACGCGTGAGCTTCATCACTAAATGCTTTGGTCCCGAGGCGTCCGCCGTGATGAACGGCAAGTTGATCTCGGTTTCCATCGCGCTCGAAAGCTCGACCTTTGCCTTTTCACCGGCCTCTTTCAGCCGTTGCAACGCCATTTTGTCGTTGTGCAAATCGATTCCCTGATCCTTCTTGAACTCATCAATGATCCAGCCGACGAGCACTTCGTCAACATCATCTCCACCGAGGTGCGTGTCGCCATTGGTCGATTTGACCTCGACCACACCTTCGCCGACCTCGAGCACCGAGATATCAAATGTACCGCCGCCAAAATCAAAAACCGCGATGATCTCGTCCTTTTTCTTGTCCAAACCGTATGCCAGAGCAGCCGCCGTCGGCTCGTTGACGATACGCAAAACTTCGAGTCCCGCAACCTTTCCGGCGTCCTTGGTCGCCTGACGCTGAGCGTCATTAAAGTACGCAGGCACAGTAATTACAGCCTGTTCAACTTTAGAACCAAGATAGTCCTCTGCCGACTGCTTGAGCTTCTGCAGCACCATCGCCGCGATCTCCGGCGGATTGTATTGCTTGCCCTCAGCCGCGATACGCACATCGCCGTTTGAGGCCTTTTCGACCTTGTACGGCACCTGTTTGATCTCAGACGTGACCTCGTCGTACTTGCGGCCCATAAAACGCTTGATCGAATAAAGCGTGTTTTCGGGGTTAGTCACCGCCTGACGCTTTGCGACCTGGCCTACCAGACGATTGCCGTCCTTTGTAAATGCGACCACAGACGGCGTGGTACGTCCGCCCTCGCTATTTGTAATGACGACGGGCTCGCCGCCTTCCATAACGGCCACGACCGAATTGGTCGTCCCGAGATCTATACCAATAATTTTGCCCATATATTTATCTCCAAAAATCTAATAATTGCATGCCCCGTTTTGCCTTTTGCCCTTCTATTATTGACTTGAGCACAACTTGAGCCTTGAGAAACTATAATACTTGAGTGCGTTGCTGTCAAGTTTAGAATGAAGTAGAAATAGACTAGGAATGCGTTTCCGCCTTTTTGAACAAAAATACCGCCCGTTTCGGCGCAATACCAACCCGCTGGCGCAGGCGAAATGGGGATTAAGGCTCTTCGGTAATAAACCTCAACGCCGACAACGCTTGCTACGCACTGTCACCGTTCTCGTTGTCAAGAATCGCGTACGCGGAAATGCAGCCTGGCGGGCGATCGGCACACGGCACATTCCTGTTCGACCGCATAGACCTCGACGACGGCCTCCTGCTTCTGGACATGACAAAAATACAAACAGTCTCACGCGGAGCTAGATAATTCCGGCGAAACCCGGCAGGTGATTACGATCGGGATTTGGAATTATGCTAGTATAAACTTTCGCGTGTATTGCTGGGGCATAAAGGACTTAGACCCTCTTAAGACTCTGTCCGACAAGGTGCGGGGCGGTCTAATCAGTTTAGGTATCCTGTCCCGGCAACGACACTCGAAGACAAATCCAAAAAAAACAAGGCGACGATTCTATTCTTCCTCAGTCGCGGGAATAAATATGACAAACACGATCAGATTCGCGATCTCTACGCTCGTTCTGGCCCTGTCCGCAAACATCGCATTTGCGCAGCCGCCTACTACTGCCGAAGCCCACTACACGCTTGGCAGACAGCAGATGAGCCAGAACAACTTTGCCGGGGCGATCAAGTCTCTCGGGGAATGTCTGCGACTGAACGCCAATGCACAGCCCTGCATTTATGCTCGCGGGGTAGCCTATTTTCAGAACAAACAATACGGTCTCTCTGCTGCTGACTTCTCAAAACTTCTAAGCAATTCGGCATTGGCACCAAAGGATAAGATGCAGGCTTTGAATGGAAGATTGCAGGCACTTTGTCATTCGGGAAAGATCGAAGACGCAATTAAGGATGAAACCGCGATCAAAGCGCTCGGCGGGAATATCCAGAAAACTTGTGTGCAGTTTCTTGCCGAAAATCCAAGTTTACGACCGAAGTTTGAAATTAACAAAAAGCCTGAAAATACAATTATCACTCCCGTTAAAAAATCAGCGGAAGAATGGTTTAAATTGGGAAGTGAACAGTTTGAAAAGAAAAAATACTTCGACGCGATTGGATCTTTCAGCGGATGTATAGCGTCCAACCCAAGCAACCAAAGAATGAGTGATTGCTATGCGAACCGCGGAATTGCCTATTTCAATATTGATAAATTTAAGGAAGCAATCTCTGATGTAACTGTCGCTATCAAAACCATTTCCAATGCTGTGGATTTGTATAAGATCCGTTACTGGGCAAACTGCGAACAAGGTGTTTTTAATGATGCGGTCAAAGCCGAGGCCGACCAGATTACAAAACTCGGAGGTAGAGTTGGAACAACTTGCGGCGAGGCTATGAAGTCATTTATGGCGGAAAACAAGGGAGATATGGCTTATACTTTTGGGAGTTTTGAGACTGCAATTCAAGGTTACAACGAGGCAATAAGTTGGCGTAAGCTTTATTCTCCAAGGCTAAGGTTCTCCGCTTTAATAAAAAGAAGAAATTCCTACTGCGGAATAGGAGCGATAGAACTTTTTGAGAGAGATGAAAAAACACTAACCGATTTCGGCTGGAATCCCGGCAAACCTTGCGAAACTAATTCTCCAAAAATTATAACCGAAAGCGGTTTTATAAAACGCGGCAATGAACTTTATCAAAAGGAACTTTACGATGAAGCAAGTTTCTACTTCGACCTTGCCTTGAAACTAAATCCGAACTCTAAAGAAGCAAATTACGGTCGCGGAAGGAGTTCTTTAAACGGAACGGACAATGTAATGATTTCGCCGGAATTTATTGCAATTGATTATTTGAATAAAGCAATTAAAATTGATCCCCGCTACACGCCGGCCTATCAAGTCCGTGCAGAAGCCTATTGTAAATTGAGCAAAAACAGCTTTTCCGGCGCAGAATCCAAACAGAAAAATCTTGCATTAGCCAAAGCCGATGAAAAGAAAGTCGTTGAACTTGGCGGAAAGGTTACAGATCCTTGCAACTAGTCCATTTGAAACGGTAGAAACTAAAAAAATGAATAAAACGATCATACTTGCGATCTCTGCTCTCGTTATCACTTTGTCGGCAAATATCGCATTTGCTCAACCCCCGAGGCCGTCGTCAAACGTCGCACCTCCGAGATCCCTTAGCGTTTTGGAGCAAAAGTACATGGGGCTTTGGGACGGCGACGCCGAGGCGAACGGCACTAAGACGCCGATCGCTTATAATTTCGGTCAACTGGCCGATGGATCTATCGCCGGAGAGATACTGATCAAATCCACTAAAGCATCGGGGCGGTTTAGTTCCGTTAAAGTAAATCCCGACGGTTCGATCACATTCGCTTTAACCATGGGAGATGGCTCGGTCATGACTCATACGGGGAATCTTTTTTCGTCCGACCAAAACATTAAGGGAACGACGCTGCACGTGCTTGGTGCGCAGAGTGCTGCTGGAACATTCAACGTTTGGAAACGAAAAATAGCCGCCCCATCTGGCCCGCAAATGACAGCGGCTGACATTGCAAATGCGAATGCCGCAGCAGACAAGGCCGAATCTAAACTGGCCTCTGCACAGAAGAGCCCGATTCCGTTAGAAGGGTTTTCGATGTTTGGCGTGACCCTCAGCCCCATTGAATCCAAGTATTATCTGGCTTTTTCAGAAGCTGTGGATTGTGTTAAAAAATTTCCGCGTTTCGCCCGCTGCTATGAGATCCGTGGAAGGGTTTCCGCCGCTCAGGATAAGGATGATTTCCCAAAACCCGGAGAAATCACTTCGGCGGGACTTAGACCTGCATTTAAGATGGCGATCGACGATCTTACCAAAGCTATATCGCTCGACCCTTCGTCAGCGAATCTCTACTACGTGAGGGGAAAGATCTATTTAGAGGCATGGCAATCGAAACCTGATCTCGCAGCGGCGGACGCCGAAGCCGCACTCAAGATCGACCCCAATAACACTCTTGCTAAGACTCTTTTAGCCGACGCGAAAAAGAAACTTTCTCCGAAATAGGGCTGGACGATTCGCACCTTATCGCTCATCGCCGGTCAACTGATCAGAATCGTCATCGCGGCGCTCCATCGGGATGGTTCGGACGAGACTTAGGCAATCTCTCACTATTAACAATTTGAATATGAAAAACTCTATCAAACTCGCATTTTTGGCTCTGATTTTATCACTGATGGCAAATGTCGTTTATGCTCAAACGCCGACAACCGCAGAGGGTTGGTTTAAATTGGGAAATGAACAGTTTGGCAAGAAATTGTATGGTTATGCTTCCAATTCTTTTTCTGAATGCATCAGGTTAAACTCAAAAGTTCCGAATTGTTATTACAATCGAGCGTTGAGTTTTTACTATACACCGAATCTTCACAAAGCTATTGTTGATTTCTCTAAGGTTCTTGAATTTAACCTAAATACAGCTAAAGTCTATAAACTTCGCGGGGACTCTTATCGCCGCATTGGAAAAAAAGAACTTGCTCTCAACGATCTGGATAAATCAATCGAGTTGGATGCTATTGACCCCGATGCTTTTTATTTGCGTGGAAGGTACTATCTTTGGGAAAACAAACCTTCACTGGCCATTGTTGATTTTACAAGAGCAATAGAATTGAATCATCCGATTTTGCATCTTCCATATCTATGGCGTGCAACGCAGTATTGTGGACAGGGAAAGTTTTCATTGGCAAAAGCCGATGAAAACAAGGTAATAGAACTTGGCGGAAAAGTTTATGCTGCCTGTACAGCAAATACAAATCAAAATTCGGGCGTTTCAATTTCCGCAAACACCGATAATAAAGCCGCCGAAGAATTTTATCACCGCGGGCTTTCTTTGAGTAAAGAGTGTCAATACCAGAACGCAGTTGCCGAATTTTCAAAGGCAATAGATCTTGAACCGAACAATGGAGATCACTATTTGGAAAGAGCCAAAGCTAACATCTACATAAGTGTAATGGCATCCATAAGAGATCATGAAAGGGCGGAAGAATTATGGAAGGTTGAGCCGAAACCGACATTCAATACTTTGACAGAAAAAGAAAAATTCGAAAAACAATTCGAATACAACACCAAAACAGGTTTACGGAGAGCACGCTCATCTGACTTGAGATTTGAATTATCTAAGCTGGTCAGGGCAAATAAAACATTTCTTGAATCAAACTGTAAGCCGCAAGGTTCAAACATCAATCAAAATTCGGGCAATTCAAATAAGAATTCAAATGTCGTAGATAGCATGGATAATTTGGGTTTTCCCAAAATCCCTTCAGAGGTTTTTGCTTCAAAGCCATCAGCGAAAGTTTCAAATTTCCGCCAACCGACCGAAGCGGAGATAAAAGCCTCCGAAACACTTGGAGCCGCTCGTGCCAAAAACTTTGATAAATTGGTCGCCGGCATACCCATATGGAACTCCTACAAAATTTATGGAGACGAGATCAATCGCTTAGCGAATGAGGACGTTTACGCAGCTTTTTGGTCCTTAATGAAAATCGGAATCTACAATCCGAAATTGAATGAAATAACTAAGCAATTTGAAGAAAGAAATGATAAAGCGATCAAAACAATATCAAAGTATTACGTAGCAAATGATAAGAATAAAAAGGCAAACTTACCGCAGATTCCATATCCGAATGATGTGCCGCTGCCTGGGGCTTCCTGGGATAGCATTTGTTCGTGCGGTGATTTGAGTATTACCGGCCCTAATTCTGCAACAAACTCCGGCGAAACGATGACGTTCTCTGCACGGGTGACTGGCGAAAAGGATGTGACCTACGAATGGGAAGTTGATAAGGGAAGGATTATTAGCGGGCAGGGGACATCAACCATTAGAGTTTCGACATCTGCACTATCGGATGAAGCGATCACAGCGACAGTAACAACAAAGAGCAGTTGTGAAACATGCGGACACACAGAATCTGAAACAGGCATCGTCGTGGCGGCTCCAGCGCCCGTCAAGATCGACGAATTTGAGATGCTACCGGTAGACGATGTTAGGGCAAGAATAGATGCCTTCATGATCGAGCTACAGAACGACTCTACGCATCAGGGGTACATCATAAATTACGGCACCGTCGCTCAAGTTGCGGCGCGAGAAAAAGTTATAAAAGAACAACTTGCGGCTCGTAAGTTTCCGCTTGGTCGCCTTATCTTTGTAAACGGAGGCGTTGAAAGAAGTATCAGAACCCGACTCTGGATAGTTCCGCCGGGCGCTGATGCTTCGATCATTGATTGAACAAAGTGGGTAAGGGTTCGATGGAAGTGAAAGAAGACGATTCTAACTTTTCGTCCTCGCGCATTAGTTTGGCAACGAAGAAGACGTAGTGAATACCGGAAACATCGGCGAAGTTATCGAGCCGGAGATGCAGAGGCCGCCGGGATCGAATCGATCTTGGCGGCCTCTGGTTTAGGGCAGACTGGTTTGGAGCTATTGCAGCGAGACGTCATCGACCCTGAAGGTCGTTGTTATCGAGCTGTCCGTGGTCGAGCGGAACTGTATCCGCACGGTTTGCCCCTTGTATTTGGAGACGCTGAACGACTTTTGCGAATAGACGCCGGCCGTTCCCTTGTCGAGGTTGCTGTAGGTCGCTAGGGTCTTTAGCAACGAACCCGACGAGTTTCGTATCTCGACGTACAGCTTGTCGTACTTAGTCCTCGTTGTCGTCTCGCTTGACGCGACGTTGAGCCAGAAACTCAGCGTTCCGGACGCGTTTGATGGTATCGAAACGGTCTGGTACGACTGGCCGCTGACGCTGTTGTTCACGCCAAAGTATGGGTATCCCGTTCCGCCATGCGGATAATTTCCATTATTCGTATAGAAATAACCCGTTCCAGAACCGATCCACGGCGAATCGCTGGCTTCGAATCCGCCATTGATGAGCAGTTCTCCGCCGGGTGTCGGCGTCGGGCTCGGAGTTGGGGTCGGAGTAGCCGTTGGCGTCGCAGTCGGCGTTGCTGTCGGAGTCGCTGTCGGGGTCGGCGTGCCGCTTGGGCAAGACCCTACACCTACCGCACACCAGCCGGTCGCGATACCGTTGTACTGGCTGCTGGACGAACCAAAAAGATCGGTCGCCGCATTGAGCGTCGCCGTCCTGGCACCGGCAAAGTTTGTGCTCGATGTCATATAAACCGACAGCGCCCGGTAAAAGATCTTCGCGGCGTTGGTTGTGCCAATACCTGTGACGGCCACGCCGCTCACGCGGTTTGTGCCGCCCGCTGCCATCAGATAGTAGGCGTGGTTTTGAATGCTCGAGTTCGTATGGACGCCGCACTGGTCATTTGCGTTAGACGGCGTACACGATCCCGGATAGAGCCTCAGCGAATAGTGGTCAGGGTCACCGACCGCGTTCGGGTTGTCCATTAGGCGAAGAGCGTCGCCTGCCGTTCCCGGCGTGTATGCGTCCTCGCCGATCTTCCACGTATCGCCGCTGACCGCGCCGTCGGCATAGGCCTCGACCATCGCGCCCATGATGTCGGACATCGATTCGTTGAGGGCTCCGGACTCTTTTGAATAAGTAAGGTTTGCGGTGCGTTCGGTGACGCCATGGGTCATCTCGTGGCCGCAGATGTCTATCGTCGTCAGCGGTGTAAAGGTCGAGCCGTTGCCGTCGCCGTAGGTCATCATATTCTGATACCAAAAGGCATTGTTGTAATTCAAGCCAAAATGAACGCGTGAAGCTACGATACTGACCCCGTTGGCCGCTGCGGTCGTCGTGCCGGGGCCATAGTTGCCGTCGATGCCGTTGCGTCCGTGGACCGACTGGTAATAGTCAAAGGTTTTCGCCGCTCCGTAATGTGCGTCAACGCCCGCCCGTGCATTTGTCGCTGTCCAATTATCGTCGGTGTCAGTGTAACGCGACTGCGTTCCGCCCGTACCGGTCGAGGTGTTGCCGGTGTTGTTCATGTTAAATGTGCCCTGACGGCGGGTCACATCTTCCATATAATATGTCGAGCCGGATTGGCTTGTGCCGATCGAAACCGTGCCGCTGTAGAGCGACGAGCCCGTGCCCGTCTGCAGATTGTCATAGCCGAAGACACGTTCGCCGGTATGTGCGTCGATAAAATCGACCGGTGCCGAGGTATTGGCAGAGCCGTCGAGCCGCGGAGTTTCTACACGATAGACGAGGTGATCACGGTCCTCGCCGCGATAGATATACATCTCTATCATCGCCGGGTCAGTCTGTTTTGCGTCACCGGAATAGTCGTCGACGGCGGCACGAAGAGCCTGCTTTTCGCCAAGATTTGGCGTCGTATTGACGGCGATGCTGTCGATGAGGTTATCGGTGACGGACGCGAGCGTACCGTCGCCCCTGAGGTGAACGATCGCCTCGCCCTCCCAGACCGGAATGCCGTCCACCTTTTGCTGGACACGCGTGTGTGCCATCTGCAGGTCATCGATCTCGACCTTTTTTACCTGAAAATCATCAACATTTCCTATCGGCCGCCGCGCGGCACGATCTCGCAAAATGTCAAGGCTGATCTGTTTGGCGATCTCCCGTTCGTCATCCGAACCGGTGGTAAATAGCGCACGGTTTGCCTCTGCACGTTTTGTGACGAGAACAAATGCACAGAGCGCAAGCGTAACCAATGTGAGAATCCCTATGAGTTTTTTCACGACTGTTATCTCCTCTAAATTTTTAAGATCTGACGATGCCGGGAACGCATGGCTCGCCGCAGGCCGCAGTCGGCCCTAGCGGTCCGTACAGACCAGGCGAAAGCGAACAAAAACGAATTTCAAGGTGCTACACTCTTTAAAAAGCAACGAGGGCAAGTGAGAAGAATTCTAGCACCAAAAAAACGCCAGTCAAGCATAAGAAGGGGTGATATTGAAAGAAAGCAAAAATATTTTTTCGAGGCGGAAATTGGCTCTATATGTTCGTGGGAACAAGTCAGCAATATCCACAAGGTCCGGCACGGGATCTACCAGCGAAACGGCCGTCTGATCTCGCTCCTTACCGACTTTGGCAAGATCAATCCGTGCTATCCGGACACACACGGAAACTCAACCGATACAATACTTTACACCGGCAACGGCCGACGCGGCGATCAGAAACTCGATGCATTTAATCGGGCGCTGCTCGACGCTGTCGACAGCTGCATTGCGGTTCCGCTATTCAATAAACACGCACCGGGAAAATGGGAATTCATGGGCCACTGGCGCGTCGCCAGTGGCACGTACATTTTCGACGAAATTCAGGGCCGGATGGTGTGGAAATTCACGCTGGAGCGAACCTAGCTTTTGCGGCCAAGTTCAGCCGCACGCCGGTACGCACCGTACACGGCTTTTGACAGCACGGTTCGCAGGGCTCCTTTCTCCATTTGGTAGATGGCTTCGGCGGAGGTGCCGCCGGGGGATGTGACCATGTTGCGAAGTTCGGCGGGGTGTAGGTGTGATTCCATCGCGAATTTGACCGAACCAAGCATCGTTTCCTGCACGAGTTCCTTTGCCATATCGCGGGAAAACCCCATATGCACGCCCGCGTCGGTGAGTGCCTCCATGACCATAAAGATGTAGGTCGGGCCGGTGGCTGAGAGCGAGGTCGCCATGTCGATCATGTTCTCGGTCTCGACGAAAAGCTGCGTCCCGAGCGCCGAGAGCAGTTCGCGAACTTGATCTCGTTCTGTCTCGCTGACCGCGATCGTGCATGTCCACGCGGTTATCCCTGCTCCGATCTGCGAAGGCGTGTTGGGCATCGCACGAACGATCTTTGCGGTGCCGAGTTCCCCGGCGAGGTGCGAAATGGTCGCACCCGCGACGATCGAAATGACAAGCTGATCGGGATGCAGAATGCCCTTTAGGTCGATCAGCACCTGTTCGAGGCGCTGCGGCTTGACACAGATAATTACGGCGGAGTTCTCGTGCCCTTGCACTTCTTCGGCGGCGGCTTCGTTGTCGCCATAGGTCGCGATGCGGTACTTGTCCGCCAGCTCCGCCCGCCGGTTCTCACGCGGATGGCTCGCCGAAATATTGTCCGGGTTGACCAGCTCCTTTCTCAGCAGCCCCGCGACTATCGCCTCGCCCATCACGCCGCAGCCGATAAACGCTAAATGCAGATCCTTATCCTCGTATTTCATTTTGTCACCGCCAAATATGATCGCTCGACTGTGCTCTTTAACAATCCGCTAATGCTGTTGCGGGATTTTCGTGCGATAATCCCATCATCCCTGTGAAACGACGGAAACGCAAAACGCCCGGACTAATCGCGCTTGTATTGGTACTTTTGTCGATACCCTGCGCAGCTCTTCCGCAGGCTGAGCCACCTGATGGGCGGGGCGCACCGATCTCGCCTATATTCCAACACATTGCGGGCAATGATGGATCGCCGATGCTAGGGATAACGTCAATAGTTCAAGACCCGAAGGGATTTATTTGGATCGGGACATATTACGGACTATTCCGGTATGACGGCTATCAATTCTCTTCATACCGAAACGCATTTCAAGACGCCAACTCTATTTCGAGCAACACGGTCAATTCGGTAATCAAAACTGCGGCCGGCGAGATTTGGGTCGCGACCTCTCTCGGCCTAAACAGGTATGACAGGGAAAAGGATGCTTTTCGATCGTTCAGGCATGATGACAGCGTACCGGCCAGCCTGATCAACAGCAATGTGACGGCTATCTTTGAGGACAGCCGCGGATCGCTCTGGGTCGGCACCACGCCGGGCGGGTTGAGCCGCTTCGATCCGGCCAGCGAGACATTCTTGAATTTTCCGAACGCTGCGGAGCAAGATCACACTCTTGTTGGCATTGCAGAAGATAGGAGCGGGGGACTGTTGGTCGTTACGACACGTGAATTGAGGAAATTCGATCCAGACACAAGCTCGACCAAGTCCTTTCGAGGTGACGAAAGGGTAAATGGTTTTGGCAAGAGTCTTATCCGTTCGATCCGCGTCGATCGATGGAATAACGCCTGGATCTCAACTATCGGAGGCGGCCTTACGAGATTCGACCCGGAGTCGGAAAGATTCAAGCGTTATGTTGCGGACCAGAACAACCCCAACAGTCTTGGAGACAATCTTGTTTTGGGCGTCCACGAGACGCGGACCGGATCGTTGTGGGTTGGAACAGGAGCCTCGTTGAGCCTGTACCGAAGGGCGACCGACGATTTCCTGGTTTACAGGAACGATCCCGCAAATGCGAAAAGCCTGGGCAAGGGTGAGATATGGGCGGTTCTGGAAGATAAGGATGACCAGCTCTGGGTCGGCGGTAATCAGGGGCTGGACAAGTTCAATCAAAAGACCAATCGCTTTGTTCGATTCAGAAACGATCTGAACGATCCAATCTTCGCGAGCGGCAGCGAAGTGCTCTCCATCTTTGAGGATCATAATCAAGCGGTCTGGATAGGAATCCGAGGGATCGATCGAGGAGGGCGACTCGACAGATATGATCTGAGATCAAAGACGTTTGAGGTGGTCGAGGGGCTGGGCGAAATACGCCCATTTGCTATCCGTGGCGATTCGGAAGGGAAGCTGTGGATCGGCACCGCAGGGGAACTGATACACTACGATCCAGTTACCGGCAACACGAAGAAGTATCGTCCCGAACCAGACAACCCGAATTCTCTAGGGTCGGGCACCATTTCTCGCTTGGTGAGCGACAGCTCGGGCAATCTTTTGGTAGCAACTCTCGACGGAGGCCTTAGCAGATTTGACCGCCAAACGCGACGCTTCACCAATTTTCGGCATGATCCGGACGATCCCGACAGCTTAACCGACAACCAAGTCCATGACGTGATGGACGACAGTCGCGGTGAGCTGTGGGTAGGCACGTTTACCGGCCTCGACCGACTCGATGCGGCAACACAGAAATTTGTTCATTATCGACACGAGCCGAACGATCCGCAAAGCATTTCAGCTAACGATATCCTGTCGATCTTTGAGGACAGGGACGGGACGATCTGGATCGGGACGACGACCGGCGGGTTAAACCGATTTGACAGGGCCACGGGCAACTTTACGCATCTTACCGAGCGCGATGGACTGCCCAGTAATGATGTTTTTGATATTTTGCAGGATGACGATGGCAAACTGTGGCTATGCACCGACCGAGGGCTTGCCCGATTTGACATCGAGACTGGAGCAATACGGATCTATGATAGGAACGACGGAGTCCCGTACAACCCGTTCGACAACAAGACTGCCTTTAAGAACTCCAGGGGGCAGTTTTATTTTGGCGGTCAGGACGGGTTTGTCCGTTTTGAACCTAAGGAACTGACGGACAGTCAGGAAATTCCTCCGGTTTACCTGACCGGGATCAGAATATTCGAGCAGCCTCTCAAGACGACTCTGAATGTGTCGGAAATGAAAGAGTTAGCTCTGTCATGGCGAGACTACGTGGTGTCATTCGATTTCGCGGCCCTCGATATGACGAATCCGGCGAAATTACGATATCAGTGGAAGCTCGATGGGTTTGACCCCGAATGGATCGACGGCGGCACGCGGCGGACGGCGACCTATACAAATCTGCCGGGCGGCGATTATGTGCTAAAGGTAAAGGCGACAAATGCCGACGGAGTTTGGGGGCCGGAGACGCTGGGCCTGAAGATAAACGTCACACCTCCGTTCTATCAGACCTATTGGTTTTATGGTCTGGCGATTTTGACCGTTGGCTTGATCGTCGTGGGGGCTTATCGTGCACGGATCAGCAGGTTGGGAGCCCTCACTGATTCGCAGAAGAGATTCACACGCGATCTGATAACAAGCCAGGAGGGCGAGCGAAAGCGCATCGCCTCTGAGTTACACGACGGACTTGGCCAGATCCTCGTGATCATAAAAAATCGGGCGGCACTTGGCCTTGCGCATGGAAAAGATAGCGACCGTATGACTCGCGAATTGGACAGCATATCGGCGTCCGCATCTCAGGCACTTGACGAGGTGCGCGAGATCACAAATAATCTCCGGCCGCAGCTGCTCGATAGATTGGGCCTTACGAAGGCGCTGAAGGCAATGCTTCGCAAGGTAGCGGCTTTTGTTGAGATCGAGAGTAATATCGACAATATTGACCAGCTCTTTTCAGAGGCCGATGAGATCAGCGTCTATCGGATCGTTCAGGAATCGGTGAATAATATCCTCAAGCACTCAAATGCATCGAATGGCGTTGTAACGATCCGACATTTGGTTGGCAGAGTCTCGATCATGATCGAGGACAATGGAAGAGGGTTTGACGTCGGAATACTTGATGGAAAGCGAACCGGCCTTGGGCTTGTGGGGCTAAAGGAGCGGGCCAATTTGCTCGGCGGCACCATCAAGATCAGGTCAACATCCGAAGAGGGAACGCGGATAATTGTCGATGTGCCGGTACGCGGCAACACGACCCGCCAGAAAGCATAATGTCCAACCAGATCACAATAGTTATTGCTGACGATCACCCGATCGTGCGCCAGGGACTTCGGCAGACGATCGAAGAGGATCGCCGACTGACCGTGGTAGCAGAGGCTGGCAACGGCGGAGAGGCAATAACTGCCATCGAAGAATTTGGGCCGGATGTGACCGTGCTCGATGTCGATATGCCGGTGATGAATGGGTTTGAGGCTGCGCGGGCGATAGCCGAAAAAGGCCTCAAGACCGAGATCATTTTCCTGACCATGCACCGGGATGAGGAGATGTTTAACGAGGCGATCGATCTCGGGGCAAAGGGCTTTGTGCTCAAGGACAGCGCCGTGACCGACATCATTGAATGTATTAAGGCGGTGGCATCCAGCCAGCATTATGCCAGCCACGCACTTACCTCGTTTCTTCTAAATCGAAGTCGGCGTGCTCTAAATTTGGCCGAAGAGCAACCAACTATCAATGATCTCACCTCGACGGAACGCCGCGTCCTAAAACTCATCGCTGAAGAGATGACCAGCAAAGAGATCGCTGAACACCTATATGTGAGTCAAAGAACAGTCGAGAAACACCGCGAAAACATCTGTCGCAAGCTCGGCCTCCAAGGCAGCCACGCCCTTAGCAAATTTGCGTTTAGCCGGAAGTCAGACCTTCTTTAGGTGAGCGTACCGTCGCCCTCGTCCCGACCACTTTTTCCCGCACCAGATCGATTCAAATCCCCAAAATACGTAGTTCTACGTACAAGAAATGCGTAGATGTGCGTATTCACGTGCCTTGATCTCGTACCTATGCTCTACCTAAGGCCCTCTAATGAAAGTTTTGATAGTCGATGACAATTCGGAAATGCGGCAATTGATCCGCGAGTATGTGCCGGTCTCGGCCGCGGATATTTTCGAGGGCTCTGATGGCGATCAGGCACTGGCACTTTACGAGGAGCATCGCCCGGACTGGGTGTTGATGGATCAACAAATGGAGCGAACCGACGGTATCACCGCGACGCGAGAGATCATCGCAGGTTATCCGGCGGCACAGATTTGCATGGTCACGGCATTTAACGACGAAGAACTTCGGGCCGAGGCATACGAGGCCGGAGTGAGCGGATTTGTTGTGAAAGACAACCTTTACGAATTGGGAGCAATTTTGAAGGCAACAAACTAAAGAGGAAGTTCAGGAACAGCTTTCGGGAAACCCACGAAAAAAAAAGAGACAATTATGAGAAGCAAGATGCGATGGATGTTTGGGCTGGTTGTTGTAGTCGGGGTAGCGGCCGCGGTTTTCGCTTGGAGCGGAGCGAGTCCGCGCGCGTTGGCGCAGGCTGGGCCAGAGGGGATCGTATTCAACGCAAATCCCGCTCCGATCTCGATACCGGGAGCCGGTACATCCGGAAATGCCGTGCCCTATCCATCCGCGATCTCGATATCCGGGGCAAATGGAACGATCAGTAGAGTGACCGTCGCGCTTTATGATCTTACACACACTTTTCCGGATGACATCGATATCGTGCTGGTCGGCCCGGGCGGACAGCGCTCTATCCTAATGTCTGACGCTGGCGGCGGGAGCCCGGGCGTGACGACGCCGATAACGCTTGTGTTCGACAGCACGTCGGCAAATACCTTACCCGACAATGGCCCATTGGTTAGCGGGACGACGAAACCGGGGAATTACGCAGGTGGGGGCAACGATACATTTCCCACTCCCGGCCCCGGAACGATCCCGGACACGGAACCGGCAGATCTATCGGTTTTCAACGGCTTAAACCCGAACGGTACCTGGAATCTTTATGTTTTCGATGACGGGCCCGGCGATCAGGGAAACTTGGCGAGCGGCTGGGAAATTGTTATCGACGTAGCGGAAACGCTGACCGTTAACTCCGTCCTCGATACCAACGATGGCACGTGCGACGCCGCGAATTGCACACTGCGTGAGGCGATCAATCGGGTTAATGCGGGCTTTGGCGGCGACACGATCAATTTCAGCGTGACCAGCACGATCACAATAACCTCCGGAGAACTGGTCGTTGGTAAAAGCGTTACGATCAACGGCCCGGGGGCGGGTAGCTTGGCGGTTTCAGCCAACAACGCGAGCCGCATCTTTTCGATCTCGAACGGCATTACCGCGAACATCAGTGGATTGACCCTGACGAATGGTAATGGTGTCGGTGCTGCTTCAAACACGTATGGCGGAGCTATCTTGAACGATAGCGGCACGCTGAATCTCTCATCTTCTGTCATTGTAGGAAATACGGCAAGTAGGGGCGGCGGGGTCTCTAACAGAAACTCGGGGGTTACAACGATAGCAAACAGCACGGTCGTCTTCAACACAGCGGATGAGTGCGGAGGTGGCATATGTCTCTCCGGCGGTACTTTGAACGTATTGGGCAGTACGATAACCGGGAACACTGCTAATGCCACCAACGGTTCGGGGGGCGGAATCGCTGCGAACGCAGTGCTGAAGGTCATAAACTCGACTATTAGCGGAAACTCGGTGCCTAGCGGCCCAGACAGTGGCGGCGGCCTCTGGGTAGGTATCGGGGGAAGTGCAACCATCACAAACAGCACCATCACAAACAACATTGTTTCATCGGGATCTGGGAATAACTCCGGGGGTATTCACGTTGTTAGCCAACTAATATCAGTAGCGGTTCATAATTCGATCGTCGCGGGGAATGTTAACAACGCGAACATCCCTGATGTTTCCGGTACGTTCACCTCGTCGGGTTACAACCTGATCGGAAACGTCGGAACTGCAACAGGATTTACCGGAACAGGCGACCAGACGGGAACAGGCCCGAATGTATTGAATCCCCGACTTGCGGCTTTAGCAAATAACGGTGGAACAACTCTGACACATAGCCTGCAAGGCGGCAGCCCGGCGCTCGATAAAGGCAGTAATTCGGGCAACCCGCTCCCAACGACCGATCAGCGCGGAGCAGGATTCCCTCGAACTGTAAATCTCGGGATTGAAGATGCGACAGGCGGCGACGGAACCGACATCGGCGCTTTCGAGTCGGCGGCTATCCCGACTTGTACTCAGACACCCACGCCGATCGCCTTCGGAGCGACGGCGAATGGCACACTTGCCGTGGGCGATTGCCACTTTACCGACTCGCGCATTTTCCTCGGCAATGACGGTACGCTCTACGACGCTTACACCTTTAGCGGAACGGCCGGACAGCAGATCGCCATTTCACAGACATCTGCGGCATTCGACACGGTAGTGCACCTGTACCAGGGCAGTTTCCCTGGCGGTACATTCCTCATCGAGGACGATGACGGCGGTGGCGGAACAAATTCTCGTATTCCGGCAACCTCGGGCTTTTTCACGCTGCCCGCGACAGGATCTTACACAATCATCGCGAACGCGTACTTCCCGAGCGGTTCTGGTGCTTACACGCTGACATTGACGCAGGGTGCAACGCCAACACCGACGCCAACTGCAACACCGACGGCAACGCCAACGGCCACACCAACAGCAACACCAACGGCTACTCCGACGGCCACGCCAACCGCGACACCAACGGCGACACCAACGGCAACACCGACGGCTACTCCGACGGCCACGCCAACCGCGACACCAACGGCAACACCAACCGCGACACCAACGCCGGGTTCGGGCTGCACGACGAGCTATGCGGGGCCGGCAGTTGCAATCCCCGATCAGAATGGGAGTGGTGTGAATATTCAATTGCCAGTGATCGGCGTGGGAACGGTCAGCGATCTCAACTTCCGCTTCGACACGGCGGGAACATGCGATGCGACAGTAGGAAATACAAATGCCGCCGTAGATCATACGTTTATAGGTGATCTGATATTCAGCCTGACACCGCCGGACGGTTCGCCTGTCCTGACATTCCAAATGCAGCGTGGCGGTGCGCGTGACAATATTTGCCTTTCGACGCTCGACGACGAGGGTGGTTTCCCTAGCATTTCGACCTTGACGAATGTCAACGGAATTCCGCAGACGGGGAATTTTGCATCCGAAACTCCTTTCTCGGCGTTCGACGGGGAGAATGCGAACGGCACATGGACCTTGAACGTCGCTGATAATGCGGGCGCCGATACGGGGTCACTGCGGCGATTCTCGCTGGTATTCAACACGGGCGGAAACTGTGCGGGGGCAACCCCAACGCCAACCGCGACACCGACGGCGACTCCGACGGCAACTCGAACGGCTACACCAACGCCGGGAGCCGGTTTTGAGGGTGACGTAACTCCGCGGCCGAACGGCGGATCAGGCATCAACTCGGGTGACGTGATCCAGATGCGCAGGTTTGCGACCGGTCTCGATACCCCAAGTATCGACCCGAACGAATTCCAGCGTGCAGACAGTGCACCGCGAGCGACGTTTGGCGACGGGGCTATCACGTCCGGTGATGTCATCCAGACTCGCCGGTATGCGACGGGGCTCGATCCGGCCACGAATGCCGCAGGGCCGACCGCGCCGCCGCCGGCTCCAAGTGGTCTTTTTGAGGTGTTGGATAGTGCCTATTCATACTTCCTGGGCCGGGAAATTCACGTCGGGCCGCAAAAGGCCGTTGCAGGAGACCAGGTTGTCGTGCCCATTGAAATGACTCCGTACGGCGACGAGGTCGGCGTGAGCTTTACGCTCGAATATGATCCGAACGTCTTACAAAATCCGCGAGTCCTATTCGCTGACGGACTTTTCGAAGGAGCAGTCCTGACAGTCAACAACCTCGAAAAAGGCAAGCTCGGCATTCTCATCGACGCCACCGGGCCGATCACCGCATCGGCCATGCCGCGGCAGATCGTCACCGTCACGTTCGACGTCGCCAGCAATGCCAAAAGCACGACGAGAATCGAATTGTCGGATTCACTTGCATCAAGAGCAGCCTCGGACGAGCAAGGAAGATCGCTCGCGACCCGCTGGCTCGGCGGGACGGTCGAGATCACACGCAAACGGGAGTAACCGCTTATCATGTTGCTCAGTATCCGATCGAATCACAGCTAACCGTTAGCTTGCGGATCGCGATTTTCATTTTCCAGAAATTATTGCCAACAATTGAGATTGTGCTAGGATGAAATTTCAAGAAATCTACAAGTAAGCAATTTGGCTTTGCGTACCAACTCGAGCGCTCACCGACGCTCCACCGTAGAGCCATCGCCTTGGTCGGGTAGGGGAGATCGTCATGGGGAATAAAGTGCGTTGGATGTTTGGGCTGGTCGTTGTAGTCGGCGTAGCGGCAGCGGTTTTTGCTTGGAGTGGTGCGAGTTCGCGGGCGTTGGCGCCGGCCGAGCCGGAGGCGTTGGTCGTCGGCGGAAATACGGCACCGATCACGATCCCGGGAACGGGGACAGCCGGAAATGCGGCACCTTATCCGTCTGCAGCAGCCCCGATCTCAGGCGTCAACGGTACGATCAGCAGAGTACGCGTTCAACTCACAGGTTTTACTCACTCCTATCCCGATGACGTCGATATCGTGCTCGTCGGCCCCGGCGGACAACGCTCGATGATCATGTCTGACGCGGGCGGCGCAGCCAGCGTCATGACGCCGATCACGCTTACGTTTGACGGCACCTCGGCAAATACTCTACCTGACGCTGGGCCATTGGTTACCGGCACGACGAAACCGGCAAACTATGATGGCGCAGGGGCAGATACATTTCCCGCACCGGGGCCGGGAGCGATCCCGGACACGGAGGTCGCCGATCTCTCGGTTTTCAACGGCTTGAGCCCAAACGGTACGTGGAACCTGTTTGCGGTTGATGACCAGACCGGCGATCAGGGAAGCATCGCCAGCGGCTGGCTTATTTTGATCGACGTAGCGGAAACGCTGACCGTCAATTCCCTAGCAGATCCGGGCGACGGTGTTTGCAACGCGGCGAATTGCACTCTGCGTGAGGCGATCGATCGGGTTAATGCTGGCTTTGGCGGCGACACGATCAATTTCAGCGTGAACGGAACGATCACACTAACCTCAGGCGAACTGGTCGTTGGTAAAAACGTTACGATCAATGGCCCGGGTGCCAGTGTCTTGACGGTTTCCGGCAACAACGCAAGCCGCATCTTTTCGATCTCAAGCGGCGTGACCGCGAACATCAGCGGATTGACCATGACGAATGGTAATGGTGGCGGTGCTACTTCTATCTTTAGTGGTGGAGCTATTTTGAACAATATCGGCACTTTGAATCTTTCATCCTCGGTCGTTTCAGGCAATACTGCTGCGTTCACCGGCGGCGGTATTTTTAGCAGACCAGGAGCCACTACGACGATCACCAACAGCACGGTCAGCGGAAATACTGCCGGCGATGGCGGCGGTATCCGCGCAGGGGGCGGCACGTTGAATGTCATCGGCAGCACAATATCGGGGAATACCGCAACTGAAGGCGGTGGCGGTATAGATTCTGAGGCAACGATGAATGTCACAAACTCGACCATTAGCGGTAATTCGGTACCTAATGGTCAAGCCAGCGGGGGCGGCATCTGGCTAGGCGGTTCTGGCGGAAATGCGACTATCTCAAACAGCACGATCACGAACAATACCGTTGCAAACGACACCAATAACGCTGGTGGCATTCGCCAAGGCGACGGAACAGTAGCGGTTCGCAATTCAATCGTCGCGGGGAATGTTAACAACTCGAACATCGCCGATGTGAGCGGTGCGTTTACATCGACCGGATTTAACATCATAGGCAATGTCGGCTCGGCGACGGGATTCACCAATTTAATAAATAATGATCGCGTTGGCACAGGTGCGTCGCGGACCCACCCGTTGCTCGGTCCGCTAACAATTGCAAACGGCGGCCCGACGGCGACGCACGCTTTGTTAGTTGGCAGTCCGGCGATCGATAGGGGCGACAACACAGGTTCGGGCGTTACGACAGATCAGCGAGGCGTCGGTTTTGTCCGTCCTTTTAATCTTGCGGCGGTAAGCGATTTCGGCCCTGACGGGGCAGACATCGGTGCGTTTGAACTTCAATCGGTCCCGTCGTGCAATTCAATACCGATGCCGATCAGTTTTGGAACACCGGTAGGCGCCTCGTTAGCATCGGGCGACTGCGCCTTTTTGCCGAACAACACGCTCTTTGACTCATTCACATTTAGCGGCACGGCTGGACAGCAGATAGCGATCTCGATGACCTCAACCGAATTTGACACATTTCTGCGTCTGAATAGCCCTGGCGGGACAGAGATCGCTTTTAACGATGACGGCGGCGGCGGTACAAACTCGCGGATTCCCGCAACGTCAGGTTTCTTTACCCTGCCATCAAACGGCACCTACACGATCCTCGCCAATCAATTCAGACCCGGCGAACTCGGAGCCTATACGTTGACGCTGACATCTGCCGATACGACCGCCCCGACCGCGGCCGGAACCGCTCCGAATGTCACGACTGCGGGTGGGCAATTGGCCTTTGCAAATGTCACCTATGCTGACAACATCGCCATGAATGTCAGCACGATCATAGGCAACCATAGTGCCATCAGGATCACGGGGCCAAACGGCTTCAACATCCTTGCCACATACGTGACCGTTAACAACAATAGTAACGGTACTCCGAGACTCGCTGAGTATGCTTTCATCCCGCCCGGCGGCACTTGGGACGTTGGCGACAATGGTACGTACGACATCGTAATGCAGGCCAGTCAGGTAGCGGACACGTCTGGCAATTTTGTTGCAGCGGGATCGATCGGAACATTTACGGTCAACATCGCCGCATCGCCAACAACATTCACTGTCACTACTCTCTCGGACACCATTGCGGCCGATGGACAGCTTTCGCTGCGCGAGGCGGTAAATTGCTCAAATAACATCACCGCCAGCGACTGCACAGCCAGCCTGGCGGCGGATACGATCAATTTTCAGGCCGGATTGAATGGAACGATCACGCTGACCAGTGGCGAACTCGCCATCAGCGACAGCGTTACCATCAACGGCCCGGGAGCCGGTGTAATTACAGTATCAGGCAACAACGCGAGCAGGATATTCTCGATCTCAGGCGGCGTAACCGCGAACATCAGTGGATTGACCCTGACGAATGGGAACGGGGTCGGCGCTGCACTAAGCGGAGAAGGCGGGGCTATCTTGAACAACGGCGGCACTTTGAATCTGTCATCCTCGGTCGTTTCAGGCAATGCTGCGGGGACTGGCAGCGGAGGCGGTATTCTCGCAGTCGCTGGAGTTGCTACGACAATAACCAACAGCACAATCAGCGGAAATACTGCCGGCGCACTCGGCGGCGGCATTATCGGCAATGGTGGCACCTTGAATGTCATTGGCAGCACAATATCAGGAAATACTGCAAATGGCGTAAATACAGGCGGTGGTATTGATTCTACTGGAACACTGAATGTCACAAACTCGACCATCAGCGGTAATTCAGCGCCTATGGCCTCCGGCAACGGCGGCGGCATCCGGAAAGGTAGTGGAACTGCGACCATCACCAACAGCACGATTACAAACAATACCGTTGCAAGCGGTGTCAACGCCGCCGGAGGCATTTTCAGAAGCGGCGGAACAGTGACTGTTCGCAATTCGATCGTCGCGGGGAATGTTAACAATTCGAACATGCCCGATGTTTCGGGCACCTTCACCTCGTCGGGCTACAACCTGATCGGAAACGTCGGAACAGTCACAGATTTTAACCAAACAGGCGACCAGACGGGAACAGGAGCGAACGTCCTAAACCCCGGACTCGCGGCTTTAGCAAACAACGGAGGCCCGACGCAAACCCACGCTCTACTCAACGGCAGCCCGGCGATCGATAAGGGCAGCAACATGGGTTCGGGCGTGACGACCGATCAACGCGGAGCAGGGTTTGACAGAACTGTAGATCTAATCGGAGTCCAAAATCTCAATGACGCAACGGACATCGGAGCGTTTGAAACCCAAACTTTGCCGCCATGCACGCAGGCCCCAACGCCGATCGCCTTCGGGCAGACGCTAAACGGCACGCTCGCGACGGGCGATTGTTTTTACGCACTTGCTGATGGCGGGGCCATAGGTGAGAACGGGACGTTTTTTGATACCTATACGTTTAACGGAACGGCCGGGCAACAGGTCGCGATCCTGATGACGTCGCCTGCGGGGGCGGGAAATTTCGACACCGTACTGCGGCTGTTTCAGGGAGCGTTTCCGGGCGGCACGCTTATAGCAGAGGATGATGACGGCGGTGGCGGTTTCAATGGAAGGGATTCGCGCATACCGGCGACCACCGGTTTCTTTACGTTGCTCGCCGATGGCCAATATACGATCATCGCCAACGCATTTTTTGCGGACGTTTCGGGTGGCTATATGCTGACATTGACTACCTCAGGCCCGACACCTACACCGACAGCGACTCCAACAGGAACTCCAACGGCCACACCGACGGCGACCCCAACGGGAACTCCAACGGCGACGGCGACCGCGACCCCAACCGCAACTCCGACGGCGACACCGACTGCAACACCAACGGCAACACCAACGGCAACGCCGACCGCAACACCAACGCCCGGAGATGGTTTTGAGGGTGACGTCACACCGCGGCCGAACGGTGGCTCGGGCGTGATCTCGGGCGACGTGATCCAGATGCGAAGATTTGCGACTGGCCTCGACACGCCGAGCGTGAACCCGAACGAATTCCAGCGTGCCGACAGTGCACCGCGATCGACATTTGGCGATGGGGCCATAAGTTCAGGAGATGTCATCCAGACGAGACGTTACGCGACCGGGCTCGATCCGGCCACGCCCGCCGCAGGGCCGACAGCACCGCCCCCGGCTCCGAGTGGACTTTTTGAGGTATTGAATAGTGCGTATTCGTACTTCTTTGGCCGGGAAGTTCATGTCACGCCGCAAAAGGCCGTGGCCGGCGAACAGGTTGTTGTACCCGTCGAAATGACGCCGCACGGCGATGAACTCGGCGTGAGTTTTACGCTCGAATATGACCCGAACGTACTACAAAACCCTCGTGTCGTGCTCGAAGACGGCGTATTTGCAGGAGCAGTCCTGACCGTCAACGACCTCGAAAAAGGCAAACTCGGCATCCTCATCGACGCCAACGGAGCAATCACCGCCTCAGCGATGCCAAAACGCATCGTGACCGTAACATTCGACGTGGCTGACGATGCTCGAAGCCAAACAATGATCGAGCTGTCCGATTCGCTCGCTGCTCGATCAGCGTCAGACGAACAAGGCCGCATGCTCTCAACACGCTGGCTGAATGGTGCCGTCGAGATCGTGGGACGTAAGGGCGGTGGAATACCGTAGATTCCGGCTTTACAAAGTCAGCCGCATGGTAAAATGCCGTAAATGCTGCTGATCCAAAAAGTTGAGGAAGCCGACAAAGTCGATGTCTGGCAGATCATCAAGGCCGTGATCGCGGGCGGAGACACGTATGTTTTCGCCCCCGATTCGGGCCGCGAAGAAATGATGGAGTTTTGGTTTTCGGCCGACAAAAACAATTACGTCGCGACTCTCGATGGCGAGGTGGTCGCGACATTTTGGCTTCGCCCCAATCAGCCCGGCCTCGGCGCACACGTAGCTAACGCCGCGTACATGGTCTCGCCCGACGCCCACGGCAAAGGCATCGGCAAACAGATCGCGCTCTGGTCTCTCGAAGAAGCCCGCCGCCTCGGCTTCACCGCGATGCAGTTCAATTTCGTGGTCAAGAGCAACACCGTCGCGGTAAATCTATGGAAAAGCATCGGTTTTGAGATCATCGGCGAGGTCCCTGACGCCTTTGACCACGTTGAAAACGGCCCGACGAATGCGTACATTATGTACCGTAAGTTATAATCACCGTTTTCACCATGACAATCGACGAACAACTCGAATACCTAAAAAAAGGCACGGTCGATCTGATCCGTGACGAAGATCTGCGAAAAAAGCTTGAACGGTCGGCAAAGACGGGCAAGCCTTTGCGTGTAAAGCTCGGCCTTGACCCGACGGCGCCGGACATTCACGTCGGGCACACAGTCGTCATTCGCAAGCTCAAAGCATTTCAGGACCTTGGCCACACGGTGATCTTTCTGATCGGCGACTTCACCGGAATGATCGGCGACCCGTCGGGCAAGAACGTGACCCGCCCGCCGCTCTCGCGTGAGGAGATCAATTTGAACGCAGAGACGTACAAACGTCAGATGTTCAAGCTGCTCGATCCCGACAAGACCGAATTGCGATTCAACGGCGAATGGCTGGACAAGTTTACGGCCGCTGATTTTGTAAAACTGTGTGCCAAGACCACTGTAAAGCAGATCCTCGAACGCGATGATTTTACAAACCGAATGGCCGAGGAAAAGCCGATCTCGCTCCACGAACTGCTCTATCCCCTCGTTCAAGGCTATGACAGCGTTGCCCTCGACGCGGATGTCGAACTTGGCGGCACCGACCAGAAGTTCAATCTCCTGATGGGCCGAAATCTCCAGCGTGAGTACGATCAGGAGCCGCAGGTGATCATCACCACACCGCTCCTCGAAGGCCTCGACGGCGTCAATAAAATGTCGAAATCGCTAGGCAACTACATCGGCATCGACGAGCCGGCAAACGAGATGTTTGGCAAAGTGATGTCCATCTCGGACGACCTGATGTGGCGATATTACGAACTGCTCACAGACCTTTCTGTATCTGAAATTTCAAATTTGAGATCTCAGATCGATTCGGGCCACAATCCACGCGATCTAAAAGTAAAACTTGCAAAACTCATCATCCGCGATTTTCATTCGCAAGCTGATGCCGACGCGGCTGAGGAAGAGTTTGTAAAACGCTTTGTGCAGAAGGAGATCCCCGACGAGATCGAGGAACGCCCCTTCGCCGCGGGCCCGCACAATCTCGCCCAATTGCTCTCCGACACAGGCCTTGCAGCGTCGAAAAGCGAAGCCCGCCGGCTCATTGACCAAGGCGGCGTCAAGGTCAACAACGAAAAGGCCACTGCCGCGAATGCTGACATCTCGATCACGAACGACGGGGTTCTCTTGCAGGTCGGAAAGCGGAAGTTCCTGAAGCTCCTGTCAGAACCGCCTGCCTAAGCGGGCGGCAAGCTACGTAGGAAGAATCACGGACCGACGACAGGAAACATCGAGAGCTAGCGGCTATGGTAAGTAGAATGGATTGCTCAAACCTACGCTCACGCCGCCCGCTTACGCAGGCGGTTCCGACCTGTTAATACCATTGTAATATCATCACCAACCCGCTATACTGCGCCTACGCACTAATGGAGAATACCGCAACAAAACGCGAGAAACTGTCGACGCGCATAAAGGCTTACCGCACGTCCGACGCTCCGATCCGCAAGCTGGCGGGCAATTGGTCAAAGGTGGCCAAGGTCGCGCTTGACGAGGCGAACAGCCTCTCGCTCGAACGTGTCGACATAAATCTCAAACGCCTCCCGAAAAAGCTTGACGGGCTAAAGATCATACATCTCTCGGACACGCACCACAGCCCGTTCACAACGCTCGAACATATTGAGCGCGTCGTCAAGGTCGCCAATCGGCTCAGACCCGATATGTTTCTGCTGACCGGCGATTATGTTTCGCACGAACGTGAATACATCGCTCCGGTCGCCGCCACGCTCGGCAAGCTCAAGGCGAAATACGGCGTCCACGCATGTCTCGGCAACCACGACCACTGGACCGACGCCGACCTCGTCACGCATCTATTCCGAGGCGAGGGCATCAACGTGCTGGTTAACCAGGGATTTAGATTTGAGGCAAAGGGAGCTTCGTTCTGGATCGCCGGTGTTGACGACTATATGGTCGGCAAAACGGATGTGCCTGCGGCGCTTCGTGGTTCGTATCCCGACGAGATGAAGCTGCTTCTAGCCCACAACCCCATTATCTTTCGCGAAGCTGCCCGCGTCGGCATCGACCTCACCCTCAGCGGCCACACGCACGGCGGCCAGATCAAGGTCCGTAACCCTGAGAAACGCATTTTGCCCCAACGCAAGTTAAAGGCAGGGCTCCACGCACGCCGCAATTCGCAGGTGTACATCACGCGCGGAATCGGGACCGTCGTCGTCCCAATGCGTTACCAGTGCCCGCCCGAGATCTCACTTTTGGAGCTTCGAAGCGCAGAATGAGCGAATCCCACGTCTCATCCAAGGTCATCACGATTCCAAACATCCTCACATTCCTGCGCATGGGGCTGATCCCTTTGTTTGCGATCTTATTGGTTTATCACCGCTCGGGTTGGGCATTGCTGGTGTTTACGATCGCGGGTGTGTCAGACGGCATCGACGGATTTATCGCGCGGCGTTTTAAGCAGGAATCCGAACTCGGCGTCATTATGGATCCGATCGCCGACAAACTGTTGATGACGACCGCATTTGTAATGCTCACACTGCCGAGCGTGATGGGCGATGCTCGTTTTTTGCCGGTTCCGTTCTGGGTGACGGCGACCGTCATCGGCCGCGATGTGATGATCGTTGCCGTTGCCGGAGCGATCAATGTGATGACCGGCTTTCGCGGATTCAAACCGTCCTGGCTCGGCAAGGCCAGCACCTTCGTCCAGGTCGTCGCCGTGATAATGATCCTCGTCGCAGCCGTCTATCCCGAACTCCGCGGGTTTTACCTCCCCACGGTCTACACCACCACCGCCGCCTTCGCCGTCTTCTCCGGCATTCACTACATCTTCTTCGTCGCCAAATTAATGCGCGAAGACGAAAAGTCAGAGCCGAGTTTTTCGTCGGATGGCCAAAGCCAGGATTGATTAGGTCTTGATCGTCATTAGGCGCTGTGCGGCATTTCCCTCCGTCGGGATCACGCCAGAATTGGAAAAAAAGCTAGTCCAGAGTGTTCCTGAAAATCATCGTGATGAGTTAAAGAATCTTGTTTTAGCGTAGAATTATCCCGAATGCTGATGAATCTGCTTGGAAAGGTCTGGAAGATATTGCCCCGCTGGCTTAGGCAAACGGCGTCGCGAAGCGTGCAAGCGAAATTCACGGTTTCTGCAGCAGGTATCATTCTAAACGATGCCGACGAAGTGCTGCTTCTCGACCATGTTCTCAGACCAGATTCGGGCTGGGGCGTGCCGGGCGGGTTTATGGATGCGGGCGAACAGCCCGAGGCGGCGTTTCGACGCGAGATCATGGAAGAGACTGGCATCGAGGTCCGCGATGTGTCGCTTCATCGCGTACGGACGCTCTCACGTCATATTGAGATCATCTTTATTGCTAAGGCCGTCGGCAAACCGCAGGTCCAGAGTTTCGAGATCCGTTCGCTTGGTTGGTTCCCTCCGGACGAACTCCCGCCCGAAATGAGCCTCGACCAACAATTTTTGATACGAAAGGCCTTGGGAATCGACGATTGATCCCACAACTCGCCTTAAAAGTTGGAATCCAAAACTTTTGCAATGTATAATTGCTGTTTTCAGAGGAGAACTAATAAATAATGGTCGATCTTGTCCCGTCACCCGAATCGGTGATGGAAATTCTCACCAAAACCGGTGCATACAGAAAAGGGCACTTTGTGTACCCTAACGGAAAGCATGCATCGCACTATTTTCAGATGCCGCTTGCATTTCGCTATTACGATAATGCCCGCATCTTGTCGGTCGGCCTGAGCCGTCTGTTCCGGATGCAGAGATCTATAGCCCGTTCGTTGCCGAAAGTGTCGATCATTAGCCCGAGCCCGGGCGGTATCATGGTCGCATTTGGCGTTCGTGAAGCGCTCGGTGCTGATCAGATCTATTGGGCCGAGATGGAAGACGGCAAACGTCAGTTTCGTCAGTACATGTCCGACTACGAGGTCTATCCGGCGATCATTGTTGACGACATTATCAGGTCGGGACGAGCGATCAAAGAAACCATCGAGCTGGTCAGAGAGGTCGGAACCGAGGTGATCGGTATCGGCACGATCGCAAAATTTGAAGACGCCCCAAATGATATCGACGGCGTACCAATAAAATCACTGCTCAGCTTTGACGTTAATTTCTACGACAATGAAGAAGAATGGCGAGGCTCGCGAAGCGCTTCTGACGCCGAGCAACAGGCGGTAAGGTTCTAGGAATGTGAAAAATATTAAGTGAGAGGTGAGCAGAGCTTTCTTACCTCTCACTTCTCACCTTTCATTTCTGACTCTCATCAGATCGCGTGGCGATTGGACAACGCCTTGTCCATTGTCACTTCATCGACAAATTCGAGGTCCGACCCCACTGGCATTCCCATTGCAATTCGGGTTACAAGAACGCCGAGCGGTTTGAGCAGGCGGGCGATGTAGTTTGCGGTCGCTTCGCCTTCGGTCGTGGGGTTGGTTGCTACGATAATCTCGGCGATCTCGACGCCGTCGTTGTTCTCAGGCCGAAGTCTCGGCAGCAGATTTGCCAGCATTAGTTCATCCGGGCCGATCGAACGCATCGGTGAGAGCGTACCGTGCAGGACGTGGTAAAGCCCGCGAAACGAACGTGTTTTTTCAACCGCAACGAGATTGTACGGCTCCTCGACAATGCAGATGATCGAACGGTCGCGTTTCGTGTTGGCACAATAAAGACAAGGGTCAACGTCCGTTAGATTGTTGCAAGTCGAGCAGAAAACGATCTTTTCCTTCACCTCGCGCAATGCCGTGGCAAATTGTTCCACCTCGGCAAGCGGCCGCCGCAACACATAAAAAGCCAGCCGCTGAGCTGACTTACCGCCAATGCCAGGGAGACGCTTAAATTCGTCGATCAGCTTGGCGACCGGTTCTGAATAATCCAACATAGAAACAGTGAATAACGAATAGTGAATAACGAACAATGAAAGTAGTGGCTTGACCACGAAGGGGTTTTCCACTGTTCACTGTTAACTATTTACTGTTCACTTACATAAGTCCCGGCGGCAGCATTCCGCCTAGTTTGCCTTTGAGCGATTCTTCGACCTTGCGTTTTGCTTCGTTTAGGGCTGCAACGGTGAGATCCTGGAGCATATCGACATCGCCGTCTTTTACGAGATCGGGCGAGATCGTGAGGCTCATGACCTCAAAATCGCCGCGCATCTTTACCGACACGGCTCCGCCGCCGGCCGCAGCCTCGACGGTCATTTCCTTCATTTCACGGCCCATCTGCTCCTGCATTTCCTGAGCCTGCCGCATCATCGAATTTAGGTCCAATCCACCGGGTAATTTCATTTCGTCCTCACTATGTATCTAAGAAATAATTCAGATCAATGCCTAGATTGTACCACTTCGCCGTTGGAAACTCTCAGACACTGGTAGGTCGTGAATAATCGCAAGTTGATAAGCTTTAGAGGCATGTTCAAACTTGTTGACACCTAAGGGGGCTTCCTGGTACAATGATTGCGTGGTGGTGCTTCGGCACCGCCCCCCACCACTTTTCAACCCCCACACAATTAGAAACGTAGATTGAAAGGCTAGCCTTTGCCGACCCCTCGTGCCCATGCGGCACAGGATGTCTGATGGCCAACCCCAAGTCTCCCGCGTCAAAGGCTCGTGCCATTGATTGGCTATTTCTATATCTGCGTCCGCTAAAAAATATAGGAGATAGAACTAAGACAATGTCTAAACTTATAAACATAGCCGTGAAAGCGGCGATCCTCACTGCCCTATTTACTGTGGCCGTGAGCGCTCAGCAAACTACCGGAACGGTAACGCTGACCGGAACGGTCTCGAAATTTGTCGAGCTCAATTCCGGCGGTGCGGTTACCCTTGCCGGTAATTCCGGCGGTGGCGTCACGACAAACGGCACCGTCAATACACCGCTCGCAGTGGTTGTAAACCTCGGCGAGCTTGGCCCCTCGAACACAAGCAGTTTCGTTACGGCGAATGTCCCACTTAAGCTCCGCAGCAATGCGGCCTATGTTCTCTCGATGGTCGCGACCGTGACAAGCTCAGGCTCAACGGCGAACAGGATCACCGCAGCGGATGTCGGCTTCGGATTGGGTACGGTGTCTCGCACGGGCGTTGGCGTCAATACGACAGGTACTGATACAAACGCTACGGCAGGCGACCCAACACTGGGCGCTAATGGCAGCGTCAGCGGAACGACCGGACGTTATGAATACACAGCGACCAGGTCGCATCTGGGAGCTTTTTCCAGTTCGACAACGGCCCTGAGCGGCAGTGCCATTATGAACGCTGTCCCGCGAAGCAACACGCTTGGCCTGACCGTCCCCGCGATGTTCTCGGTCAAACCGCAGTTCTATGAGAACGGCTCATTGACCGCAGTCGCTACCTTTACTGTCACGGCTCCTTAACGGACCCGTTTTCCGGTGCGTGCAAGCACCCAGGCATTGCACGCACCAATCCCAAATTTTATGAATAAAACAACCAAAACAATTTTCGGCGTGGGATCGCTTTCGTTGCTGCTTGCGGCAGGAGCATTTGCCCAGTCGACGACGGGAACGGTGTCGATGACAACGACCGTTTCGAAGTTCGTAGAGCTTAATTCAGGCGGTTCCGTGACTCTCACAGGCAACTCCGGCGGCGGCATCACGACGAACGGAACTGTCAATAACCCGCTCGCGGTTGTCATCAATCTCGGCGAGGTTGGCCCTAGCAACACCAACAGTTTTGTAACCGCAAACGTCCCGCTAAAACTACGCAGCAACGCCAATTACGTCCTGTCAATGATCGCTACTGTCACCAGCAGCGGCTCGACCGCAAACAAGATAGCGGCAGCGGACGTCGGCTTTGGCCTCGGGTCCGCGGTTCGTTCGGGCGTCGGCGTCAACACGACCGGTACTGATACAAACGCCACATCAGGCGACCCAACTTTGCCTGCAAACGGATCGATCAACGGTACGACCGGCCGATATCAATTTACGGCCACCAGATCAAATCTCGGTGCATTCACCACCTCGACGACCGCACTCAGCGGCCCGTACATAATGAACGCCGTGCCGCGAAGCAATACGAACGGCCTCGTCGTCCCCGCGATCTTTGCGATCAAGCCGCAATTCTTTGAAAACGGTTCGAGTACGATCGCAGTCACATTTACCGTCACCGCTCCGTAACGTCTTGCGAACAATGATCTATTCGATCCGAATAATTCTACTCTTTTTACTGCTCCTGATCGCGGGCTCCGGCAAAGTCGCGGCGCAGTTCTTCGACATCAGCAGCGGCGGGTTGCCAACCATTACGGGTGCGTCCGGCGGTTCCGTTTCAGGGAGTTCCTCGACCAATACCGATCTTGTGGTAACCGTTAATTTTGGTGAGGTTTCACCGTCAAACACGAACAATATCGTCAAGGTCGTTGTCCCGATCGGCATCCGCAGCCTTTCCTCGTACAAGGTGACTGCCTCGATCACGGGCGGAACTAACGCCAATGCTCAGGCAGTACAGAGGTCAGATATTGGGTTTGGGATCGAAAACCTGCGTCGAACGGGCTTTTTTTCGCTCGGGTGCAGTGTTAATTCACACACGATTTATTCACCCTTTGACAACGATCCGGCGGACAACGTCTCCATTCTGCCTAGCGGCCGCGTCTCCTATCCCGGTACGCTCAACAATTTTGTCGGTTCGACGACCGTGCTCAGCGGGCCGCAACTCTCATGGTTGTTTGGGGCGCGGTTTAGCGGGAATGAGTGGATTTTTGACGCCATTCTTACGATCACGCCTCAGTTTTACGCACCGGGCACAACGAGTGCCACCGTCACATTTACGATCTCCGCCGGGCCGAACGTGTCCTGCTGATCACAAAATAATCTTATGAAACGCCTAATATTAGTGTTTTCGATCATCGCGTCCCTGTCGGCATTCGCATATGGACAAGCTCCTTCGAATGGCAGCATGGCACTTTCGCCTGCTCGTTTCGAACTCGAGATGAAACCAGGCACCGAGACAACGGTAGTCGTCAACCTGGACTACAGATCCGCCGCCGACATGACAAAACCGGCACGCATCGTTGCCTCGCTCAATGACTGGACGATCACACGCGATGGCCGAGTTGAATATTTCCCGGCAAATTCGCAGCCGAATTCTGCGAGTCCGTGGCTGCTTTTCAGCCCGGGGGAGGGCTCGGTGATGCCGGGTTCGATGCATCAGATCCGCGCAACCGTCGCCGTCCCGGCAAATGCTACGCCCGGCGACCATCTTGCCGCATTAATAATCGAAGAACGCCCTGACACGCTCAAATTCGAACAGAATATGCGAAAGGTGGTGCTCCGATATCGGATGGCGTCGGTCTTTTACATCAAGGTCGGGGAACTGACAAAAAAAGGCGGCTTTGAAAATCTCTATGCAGAATCGAGCGAAGACGGTATCGTCGTGACGCCGGTCCTGACCAATCAGGGCAACAGTGTCATCCGGCCCACAGCGACCGTCTCAGTCATTGATGCCGACGGAAAGGTCGTCGCCGACGCTCCTGAATCCGAGACCCTACCTGTTCTCGCGGGAACCGGATCAGCCCGTGCGATGCTCATCGAAAAGTCTCTGCCGGCAGGCAAATACACGGTTAAGTATCGCGTTGATTTTCAGGACGGAAAACCGCCAACGGTCGGCGTGACCGACCTCGTCGTGCCAGTGCCGCAGATCGCTACCGGAACACCGCCAGTCAAAAAGCCGTAACTCCGATCACTTTTCTCCCTTTCCTGCCCTCGCTCGATGAAAGCTAACGCCCTTATCATCTATCTGATCTCGTTCTGCCTGACGATCACGGCGGTATCGCCGGCGTTCGCGGACGGTTCAGATTCTAATGATCCGGCACAGACCGGATTTTTCCCGGTCGTCGTCAACGGACGTGTCCTGACCGGGCCGTACACCGCCGCCCAGTCGCGCAACGGCCAGATGCTGATCCCGGTCGCAAGTATCGCCCGTGCCTTGGGCGACACTGTGCAGATCGACGCGGCATCACGGAAAGTCACTCTCCAGCGGCAAACCGGCGTTTCTGTAACATTTGACGGAGGGCTCGGGCAGGTTCGCGAGAATGGTGTGGTCATTCTGTCCGTGACAAATTCCAGAGCGATCACATTCGCTGCAAATAAAGACGAAATGATGCTGCCGATCGAGATTGCCGCGATACTCTTTGAAGCGTCAATGCGGTTCGACACCGCCCAAAACAAGGTCATCGTCGGTCGCGGTCAAAACGGCTCGGCGATCATCGACAAGGGCGACAGCCGTGGGCCGATCGAGATATATCAGGCTGACTACGAATACAACCTGAGCCGCTATACGAGCACGCTCTCACAAAATCTCATCCTGCGGGCAACCGGACGGATCGCTGACGGCAGATTTCATTTCAACTCAAATTCGAGCGGATCGTCCTTTCGGCAATTTGCACCGAGGACCTTTAACTTCGATCTTGAACGCCAGAATGGCCAGCGTTTTATTGCTGGTGATTTCGGCTCAGGGCAGGCACTTCCGCTGATGACAGCGTTGGTTCGCGGTGGATTGGCAAGCATTCCTGTTGGCAAATTTACTGTCGGAGTTTTTGGCGGACGTGCGAATTCCGGCACTCCGCAGATCGTTGTCACGGATGATCCGTTTTTCATTCCGCCAACGGTGCGGCAGCGTTTTGACACCACGGCGTTTGGCTTTTATGTCAGCAACATTGACGCCACATCAAAGAGCACTCAGCCGCTAACGCTGGCCGCCGGTGCGATGCGCTTCAGCGGACTGTCACGCAGTGGCAATCTTTTTTCGACCAGTGCGAATTACGTTGGTGCGAAGATCCGCGTCCAAGCCGATGTCGGCCTCGGCAATTTTTCAGGGTTCACTTCTGACGGATTGCGCTCCGAGGGATTCGACACGGCGATGGATGTCACGGGGACTTTCCAGTTAAGGGAAAACCTGTCAGTTTATGGCCGCTATACACATGTCGGCCGCAATTTCCTCGGGCCTCAATCAGGCATTCGAGAGCCCATCGATCTCAAGGCCGCCGGCCTTAGTTGGTCGCCGGTGAAATGGCTGACCACATCCGTCAACGCGAGCAC
>JBATDM010000109.1:0-34304 GCA_049663465.1 Pyrinomonadaceae bacterium | reverse complement strand
CAACCACGGCCTCGATCTCGGCAACAACCCGATCGGCAAACCGACCGCATTTTCGCTCGGGGTCGGCGTGAATCCGGGTGCGGTGAATATGGAAGAGGAAATTCGCCGCTTCGAGTGGAAGGTCGAGGCCGGTGCGGAATACGCCATCACACAGCCCGTCTTCGATACCGAGCAGCTCAAGCGTTTTCTCGATCTGATCTCGCACGTCCGCATTCCCATCGTCGCCGGAATTTGGCCGCTGATCAGCTACCGCAACGCCGAATTCATGCACAACGAGGTCCCCGGCGTAAACGTCACCCCCGAGATCCTCGAACGCATGCGCATCGCCTCAGACCGCAGCAAAGAACACGCCCGCGACGAAGGCATCGCCATCGCCCGCGAATCCCTGATCGAAGTAAAAGACGTCATCCAGGGCGTCCAGGTCTCAGCCCCTTTCGGCAACGTAAAATACGCCCTCCAAGTCTTCGACGCCCTGTCAGAACCACCTGCGGTAGCGGGGGGTTGAAATCATCGCAGATTCCCTGCGGCTGTGCCGCGATCAATTACTACGTTCTTTAGAGGCTGTGTCAAAACTAATTTTAGCCCGTTTGCGGGCGTTAGATATAAACTCCACGCGTGAGCGTGGAGAAAATGGATCGTAATGATCGAGCCCGTTTGCGGGCGACACGGTTTGGAGGACTGTTTATCCAATGTCTGAATCATCTGTCACCCGCAAGCGGGCTTGATTCTTTCAATCCGAATTTCTCCATGCTCACTAATTATTCCGCCCGCAAACGGGCTAAAGCAGAGTTTTGACACAGCCTCTAAAGAGCGTGGCATTCAAGAACGCAGCGATTCAAAACTACGGAACAATCACGATCTTGCCGAGGGCTTTGTTTTCGATGACCTCGTGGTGAGATGCGGGGGCCTCGGCGAGGGGTAATGTTCGGGTGATGATGGGGTTTAGATAGCCGGCCGAGAGGCCGTCGAAGATGGCGGTGTGGATCTCGTCGCGGTCGGTTTGCGGCGAGTTGAAAAGGGACATTCCGTAGATCGTGGCGTCTTTTGTCATTGCCTGACGCGGGGTAAAGTCGATACTGCCGCGATTGCCGACAACCGTGATGCGGCCGAACATTGCGAGGCATTCGAAATCGCGTTCGAGATTGACGTTTGCGAGCATTTCGATGATGACATCGACTCCTTTTCCACCAGTAAACTCGCGGATCTCGCCAAAATGGTCAGGATCGGTGTGGTCAAATACAGCGTCGCAGCCTTGTTCGAGGGCAAGCTTGCGGCCTGCGTCGGAGCTGGCGGTGCCGATGACGGTGATCTTACCGGCGGGCAAGGGTGCCCGCGTTCCGACGGCCCATTGCACGGCCGCGATACCGACACCGCCCGACGCTCCGTGGACAAGCACTGTCTCGCCTGCTTTCGCACCGGCCTTTTGAAACAACGCACGATAGCTCGTCGCGTACGGCGTCCAGACACCGGCTCCTTGTTCGAAACTGACGTTGTCAGGCAAACGGCCGAGATCGATCTCATTGCAGATCGCGTATTCGGCATACGTTCCCGTAACGGAATTTGCCGTATAGACTCGATCTCCGGCTTTGAATTTTGTTACGCTCTCGCCGACAGTTTCAACAACGCCAGCACCATCCTTGCCCGGCGTGTACGGCAAATTCGGAGCGTGTGCGTGAATGCCCGTCCGCAGGTATGTATCGACAGGATTAACACCCGCCGCGTGTATCCGCACCAACACCTGCGAGCCCGTCGGCGTAGGCGTGTCGATCTCCTCGATCTTCAGCACCTCTGGCTCGCCAAATTCGCGTACGATAATTGCTTTGAAGGTCATACAAGAATTTTAGCCACGAATGACACGAATTGCACGAATCAGAGTCGATCTGAACAGATCGCCTTCCAGATCAGCTCAACGATTCTGATCCAAAGAATTCTGAATTCGTGTAATTCGTGGCTAACTCTTCCTAAACGCTCGCTTCCATTCTCGATGAAAACAGCCCAAACAGCCGTTCGCGATATCCCATGAAGAGGATCGCAAAAACGGGATAGAACCAGATCAGGTGGTTGCCGTGAACTTGGCGCTGAGTGATGTCGACGACGATCAGCAGCAGGGCAAAGCCGACGAGGACCGACTCGTATTTCAATTCCCGCCGAATTGCCCACATAAATGCGCTGACAAAAGCTATCAGCGCGATCGCTCCGTAGATCCATTGAAACTCTTTCGGCGTGACCCAATAGAGGCCAGTGCCATCGTTCTGAACTATGACGCGCAGCCAAAATGCATTTCGCCAGAGGCCGGCGTAATCCCAGAACACGAACGGTAGATATGGTGACAGCCCGAGAGCCAAACCAAGCCAAAAGTTCCTCTGCCGCAGCGGCATGAAAGGTACCAGGAACATTCCCGGTGCAAATTTTGCAGAGCACGAAAACCCTGTCAGCAATCCCGACCAAAAGACACGGTCTTTTTTCAACGCGAGCAATGCCGCCAGGATCAGCATTACGTGAAAGATGTCGTTCGCCCCCTCAGGCAGCATTTCGATCCAGAACCGCTCGGCTAGAAAATAGGCCGTAAACACGAAAAGGATATTCGAAAGCCGCTCGGGCAGCGATTCGTCGGGCTTACGTATGAGCAAGATAAGCAGGATCAAGGTGATCAGAAGATAGACGAGGTTCGTCAACCGATAACCCATCGTGGGCGAAAATGCGGTCGCGGTATATCCCGCCATCATTCCCGGCCCGTAGTGAAATCCGCGATAGCCCGGATCGAGATCCGTCTGGACATAGTTAATGTCGGAACGCGAATACGGATTTCGATGTTCGTTTACCAAGCTGTTTACGGCGTGGATCGTCGTGTAACCGATATCGCTGATCGGTGGATTGAACGCCGCAGCCTCGTATTTACCACCGTGTACCACGCAAACTGTGATCAATAATACCGAGAGCATCGCTACCTCGATCCATAGGGCGCAGGGCGAGGCTTTTCGTCTATGATCGAGAAGCTGAAAGATCACGATCATCATAAAGACCGCGGCAAATGCAGCCAGTTTTACGAACGGGTTAAAGTAATCGAATTTGTGAAGGAGAGTGTAAATGGAAAACAGGAACACCAACGGAACGAGTGTTGAGACGAGACGCAATATTACGAGGACGGCTTTACTCATTGGTGTTGTCCGGTTTCGGGCCAATATTTAACGAACCTAATCTCAAGGTACAAAGCCTAGCGCCGCCATGAACTACTTCACGAATGCCCATCTTACTCTTTCCCGCTACTCGCTCGACAAAACAGATAGGCGATTCTACCACCGGAAGCCGCCCCGAAACAGCGATCCGAAGGGCCTCGACCTGAAACGAATATCCCTGCGAACGCGGCCCGATGCGCAAAATGTCGTCGATCACCGACCGCCGGTATACGCGATAGCCCGACGTGCAATCCTTAACGGGAATTTGAAAAAGCAGGCGGACAAAATGGTTTGCAGCGGCGCTCAAGACCCGGCGGCGGAAAGGCCAGTTCACAATGCTGCCGCCTGGAATATAGCGCGAGCCCACGACGCAGCCCGCGTCGGATAGTTTGTCGAGCATCTGCGGAAGAACCTTGGGCTCGTGCGAAAGATCGCTGTCCATCGTGATAACGACGTCCGCACCCGCATCGATGGCGTGAGCAAACCCGGCAAGATACGCCGAGCCCAAGCCCGACTTCGACAGACGCCGGAGAAGGTGAATGTTTGAATGATCTGCGGCAAGCGCAGCAGCGATGTCGCCTGTGCCGTCGGGCGAATTATCGTCGACGATCAGAATATTGAGGGCAAGGCCAGTCTGTCCGAGGCGATCGATAATGACGCCAAGATTGTCCGCCTCACAATAGGTCGGCAAGACCACCCAGCACTTTTGTACCGCCGCGTCACTCGTGTCAGCCATATCGGCAATAGCTCTATTCCACCGTTACCGATTTCGCCAGATTCCTCGGTTGATCGACATCGCAGCCGCGGCGGACGGCGATGTGATAGGAAAGCAACTGCAGCGGCACGACCGACAGGATCGGGCCCAACAGATCAGACGTTTCCGGGATCTCGATGACGTGGCTCGAAACTTTGCTCGACATCGTGTCGCCCTCGGTCAGCACCGAGATGATGATGCCGTCGCGTGATTTGACCTCGACGATGTTTGAGTGAGTTTTTTCGTAACGCAGTTCGCTGCCGGCGTTTCCTTCTTCCTTTGTATTGACGACGACGACCGGAAGCTTTTCATCGATGAGCGCGTTCGGGCCGTGTTTCATTTCGCCTGCGGGATAGCCTTCGGCGTGAATGTAGCTGATCTCTTTGAGTTTTAAGGCACCTTCGAGAGCAACTGGAAAATTGATGCCTCGGCCAAGATACAGGAAATCCTGAACGCGGAAGAATTCTTTCGACAATTCTTCGATCGAATCTGCGTCGTTCAGCAGATGCTCGATCTTGAGCGGCAATTCGGCGAGGTCCTGAGCAAGTTTCTTTGCACGAGCTTCATCGATATGCCCGCGAAGATCACCGAGATAGAGAGCGAACAAATAGAGCGCGATCATCTGGGCAGTAAAAGCCTTTGTCGATGCCACACCGATCTCGGGCCCAGCGTGGGTCAATATCGTCCCATCGGCCTCACGAGTAATCATCGAGCCATGAACATTGCATATCGCCAGAACCTTGCAACCCGCCTGCTTTGCCTCGCGCATCGCGGCGATCGTATCGGCGGTCTCGCCGGATTGCGAAATGACGATAATAAGATCGTTCTCGGTCAAAACCGGGTCGCGATAGCGAAATTCCGACGCATAATCGACTTCGACCGGCACCCGTGCAAGGCTCTCAAGCATATATTTGCCCGCAAGCCCCGCATGCCAAGACGTGCCGCACGCCGCGATCTTGATCGAGGTTATCGCCTTGAAATCATCTTCCGAAATATCCATCGGATCGAGATACACCTTGCCCGTATCGAGCGAAACGCGGCCCTGAACGGTGTCGCGGACGGCACGCGGCTGCTCGTATATCTCCTTGAGCATGAAGTGCTTAAACCCGCCCTTCTCGGCCATGATCGGGTCCCATGTGATCCGCTGCTGCTCGGGCTCGACTGCATTGCCATCGAAATCCGTCACCCGAACCGAATCGCGCGTCAAAATCGCGATCTCTCTATCACCAAGGAAAAACACGTCACGCGTATGTGCAAGGATCGGCGGAATATCGCTGGCAACAAAGAATTCGCCATCGCCCATACCAATAACAACCGGCGGTCCTTCGCGGACGGCAATGATCGTGTCGGGCTCGTCAACCGAAATGATCGAGAGAGCAAAGATGCCCTTGAGTTCGGCGACGGTCTTGCGGACGGCCATCTCAAGCGAGAGGCTTTCGTTATCGATGTAATGACCGATGAGGTGAGCGACGACCTCGGTGTCCGTCTCGGTGTAAAACGAGTGTCCGTCGTCCTGAAGCCGTTCTTTGAGGGTCAGATAATTCTCGATGATCCCGTTGTGTACGACAACGACTTTGCCCGATTGGTCGCGGTGCGGATGGGCATTTTCTTCGGTCGGTCGCCCGTGCGTCGCCCAACGGGTATGCCCGATGCCGTAGTTCCCGTCCAGCGGTTTCAGCCGGATCACTTCTTCAAGATTCCGCAGCTTGCCCTCGGCACGCCGCAGCGAGAGCTTATGCTCATCATCGACCACAGCGATACCCGCCGAGTCATACCCGCGATACTCGAGCTTACGCAAACCGTCGATGATCAACGGCACAACTTGTTTATTTCCAACGTATCCGACTATTCCACACATAAATTCTATTTGTTTTCGGTCGATAGATCTTTGATCGACCGGGCCGGGGCACCAACCGCAAGCTTATTAGCAAGAATATCCTTTGTAACGACACTTCCGGCACCGGTGACGGCGTTGTCACCAATTGTTATCGGTGCCACAAGCATCGTGTCAGAGCCGATCTTAACGCCGTCGCCGATGTGGGTCTCGTGTTTGTTTTTGCCGTCGTAGTTGCAGGTGATGGTTCCAGCTCCGATGTTGGTTTTTTCACCGACGGTGGCGTCACCCAAATAGGTGAGGTGGCTGGCCTTTGAGCCTTTGCCGAGCTTTGTTTTCTTTAGTTCGACAAAGTTGCCGACCTTTGAGCCTTCGGCCATGACAGCTTTTCCGCGAAGGTGTGCCATCGGGCCGACCGCACAATTATCTCCGACCGTCGAATCGGTAATGAACGTATTGTCCTTTATCTCGACATTGCTGCCGATAATCGAATTGACGATCCTCACGCCCGGACGAAGAATACAGCCTTCACCGATGTCCGATTTGCCGTCTATCGTGACATTCTGGCTGATCACCGTGTCTCGGCCGACGTTTGTCCGGGCACTAATGTACGCCGTTTTCGGGTCAACAAATGTAACGCCGGATTCCAGCATCAGCTTTGAGATCGTACGTCTGCGGATAACCTTTTCCATCTTTGATAGCTGCCGGCGGTCATTGACGCCCTCGACCTCGCGTGGATCGTCAGCTTGAAATATCGCCACCGCATCGCCGTCTTCTTTTAAGATATGCGGCACGTCGGTCAGATAATATTCGCCTTGGGCGTTCGTGTTGCCGACGCGTTTCAAAGCGGCAAAAAGTTTCTTTGTATCAAAACAGTAAATTCCCGAGTTGATCTCGGCAATCTGCTTTTCCTCATCGCTCGCATCTTTTTGCTCGACGATCCGGTCAAAGAAGCCCTGACCATCACGGACAACACGCCCGTAACCTGTTGGGTCCTTGAGCGCAACGGTCAGCACCGTGCAAGTCGCTTTTGATTCGTCATGAGCCGTGACTAGGCCTTTCAGTGTTTCCTCAGCTATCATCGGCACATCGCCCGATAGCACCAAGGTCGTCGAATCGCGATCCTCAAGCATTGCTCTCGCGGCGTTGACCGCGTCACCCGTTCCAAGCTGTTTCTCCTGAACCGGAAACTCAAAAGGCCCGCCGTCAAATTCGTCCAAAACCGACGTTTTCACATCCTCGGCCTGGTGCCCGACGACAACACAGATCTTCTTCGGCTCAGGCGTCAACGCCGTCTCGCAGACGTGATTGATCAAAGCTCGGCCATCGAGCCGGTGAAGCACTTTTGCGAGGTTTGACTTCATCCGCGTGCCGAGGCCGGCGGCGAGAATTACGATGTCGAGATCAGTTTTCACAGTTGAATTTAATAGGATGTACAGGATGTACAGGATGAGGAGCGAGGTCTGAATACGGACGAGCAAATTATCCTGTTTATCCTGTACATCCTGTAAATTTTCTTACAGACCTACTACAGCCTTCTCCCGCGGCTGTAAAGCGCATAGTAACAACACTTGGGCCAATCTTTCCGGTTGATGGCGGACCATGTCGCCATCGTCCAATAGATTACCATAAACGATCTCGGCTCCCTCGATCGTCTCAGGCGAGATCGAACCGTGCACGCCGATCTGCTCGGCTCCTTCGCCGGTGTATTTTTCCCTTTGCAGTTCGTTGATCGGACGGTTGTTGACTATAACGTAGTCAAAATCGATCTGCGCAGCGTGCTCGCGAACGATCTCAAGATGCCGCCGCGACGTAAATCCGTCTGTCTCACCCGGCTGTGTCATCAGGTTACAGACAAAGATCTTTGTCGCCTTCGACGCGGCGATCGCGTCAGCCACGCCATGAACGAGTATGGGCGGCAGGAGGCTAGTGAAAAGCGAACCGGGGCCGACCGTTATGGCATCTGCGGCGGCAATGGCCGTGAGAGTTTCGGGCATCGGGTGGCAATCTTTGGGCTCGAGGTGTAGATGCTTTATCAAATTGCCGGCCTTTCCGATATTGGTCTCACCACGGATCGTCGTTCCGTCTTTAAGCTCTGCCACCAATCGGACATCCGCCTCGGTCGCCGGATAGATATGTCCTTTGCTGGCCAGGATCTCGCTCGAAAGCTTTACTGCCTCGGCAAAATCACCCGTGATCTCGGTCAGCGCCGCCAAAAACAGATTGCCAAAGCTGTGCCCGCCCAGATCGCCTTCGCCTCGAAAACGGTGCTGAAAAAGCTGCGACAGCATCCGCGAATCTTCGCTCAGCGCTACCATGCAGTTTCGAATATCGCCCGGCGGCAGCATCTGCAGCTCGTCACGCAAACGGCCCGAACTTCCGCCATCGTCGCTAACGGCAACGATCGCCGACAGATTCGCGAGCCAAACAGGCTCGGTCTCTTTCTCATGAACAAATCTCTTTAGCCCCGACAACAGGGTCGAAAGGCCGTTCCCGCCGCCAATGGCGACAAAATTCAGCCCTTTAGAACTGTCGGAAAAAAGATGGTGTTTCATCAGCGGATATGGCCCGGAAAGGCTTCTAGATCAGGCGATCCCGTTCGTGTAGTTGCAAATGGGTATGTTGTCGGACACCGGCGAGCGCTGCCAGCTAAACGTCATTCTAACACTTGGCGGACGTTGAAAACAACAGAATTCCTTTGCGTGGCACGTTTAGTCAAAGCAATGAATTTTCAGGCCGACAAAAAAAGCTTGTCGTTCCCCCATTCGTTGTGTTAAATTTGTTTTAGCGGCCATTCGCGGAACCATCCGGTCGCTTTGCCAGGACAATTCACCCGATATACACTATCCCATCGGCACCTCGCCGCTAGATCACTTACATGGCAGAAACGCCCTTTATTTTGCAAGAACACCAGTTTACGAGGCTCAAGACCATCTTGGAGCGGCTCTGCGTCGAGTGTGCTGCGCGCGTGGTTTTCCTGATCGATCGCGACGGACAGCCGATAGCTTTTCACGGTGAGATCGGCGATATGGACACGACCAGTTTCGCGAGCCTCGCTGCCGGAAATGTCGCGGCAACGAGCTCGATGGCCAAGCTGATCGGCGAAGATAATTTCCCGTCCGTCTTTCACGAGGGTGAGCACGAAAGCATCTTTATCAGCATCATCGGCCGCAGCCTGCTCGTAACCGTCTTTGACGAACGCTCAACCCTAAGCTTGGTCAAGATACGCACCAAACGCGGCAGCTACGATGTCGCAGCGATCCTCGACGAAGCAACGGTTGACTCAAATAATTTCAGGGTCAATCAGAATTCGTTCTTTTCCGAGATCACCGACGAAGATATTGACAGCTTGTTTAGCTAAAAGACGTTAGACCGACACTAATAACCATGACCTTTATCAACTACGCATCACGAGAGATCAATTGCAAGATCGTTTACTATGGTCCGGGGCTTTGCGGTAAGACGACGAATCTTCAGTACATCTACGATTCGACGGCGCCGCAGGCAAAGGGCAAACTGATCTCGCTGGCTACCGAAACCGACCGAACGCTGTTCTTCGATTTTATGCCGCTCGAATTAGGCACGGTGCGCGGGTTTAAGACGCGCTTTCACCTATACACGGTGCCGGGTCAGGTCTATTACGATGCGTCGAGAAAGTTGATCCTCAAAGGTGTGGACGGGGTCGTCTTCGTCGCCGACAGCCAGGAAGAGCGCATGGACGCCAACATCGAATCGCTCTACAATCTCGAAGAAAATCTCGGTTCGCAAGGCTACGATCTCAACAATATCCCGTACGTGCTCCAACTAAACAAACGCGACCTCCCAAATGTCACACCGGCCGACGATCTGTCGCACGAACTCCTCCGCAAGGGCGAACCAGTTTTCGAAGCCGTCGCCACAAATGGAACTGGCGTGTTCGACACACTCAAGGCGGTGGCAAAGCAAGTGTTGACGGAATTAAGAAAAGGCTAGCTGGAAAACATCCTCAAATCAATAAAAAGGACGGGCCCTAAATCCCGTCTTTTTTGCGCGTCCTGTTTCTTTTTGCGGCAACTTAAATAGAAAAAGACGCGCGGACAGGAGAGTACGCGCGTCTTTTCTGTTTGCCCGAAGTGATCGGAGGTCTACTTGGGCATCAAAACACTGTCAACGACATGTATAACGCCATTCGACTGCATTACATCAGCGATCGTGACCTTAGATTTGCCGCCTTTTTCGTCGGTCAGGATCACGTCTTTTCCTTCAAGCGTAGCGGTCAGCGTGCCGCCGGCGACCGTCTTGAATGTTGCTTTGCCGTTGCCCGCCTCGATAGCCTTGACGATCGAAGCCGCGTCCTGTTTTCCGGGAACCACGTGATAGGTCAGGATACCGGTCAAGGTTTTCTTGTTCTCCGGCTTGAGAAGCGTATCAACCGTGCCCTTCGGCAGTTTTTCAAATGCTGCATTGACTGGTGCAAACACCGTGAAGGGACCAGCAGCTTTCAGGGTATCGACCAATTCGGCGGCCTTAACTGCCGCTACGAGGGTCGTGTGATCTTTTGAGTTAACGGCGTTGTCGACGATGTCCTTGGTCTTGAGCATCGGAGCTCCGCCAACCATCGGGTTGTCATCAGCCGCCGGTGCGGTCGCGGTGTTCGAAGCTGCGCTGTTGGACATGGCGTTGTTCGCCGGGGCCATTCTGCTTGTGTTGCCGTTTGCGGTCGTCGTATTCGTATTCGCGGCACCGCCGCAAGCTCCCATGCCCGCCACCATCGCCGCTATTGTAAGTGTGAGTAAAAATTTCATTGTTCGTCTCCCAAAGAGTAAATTACTAAAGCCTCTTGCTCGGGAAATTCTTTCCGCGAACCGCCTAAGGCGCAGACCGCATTTCCCGACCGACAAATTGGCTACACTATTGTCTTCGCACGATCCGAAAGAACAGATTCAGAAAATTTTTGACAGAGTGATTGATAAGACGAGGGGCAAAGAAAAACGCCGACGGAATTTCCGACGGCGTTAAACTTAACTAAAATGGCGGAGCCGACGGGACTCGAACCCGCGACCTCCAACGTGACAGGCTGGCGTTCTAACCAACTGAACTACGACTCCGCGATTGCAATGCAAAATTCACATTGCAAAATGCACAATTTTGCATTTTGCACTATGCGTTTTTGCATTGGTGACTGGTGGGCACGAAGGGACTCGAACCCCTAACTTCCTCCTTGTAAGGGAGGCTGTCTACCAATTGACGTACGTGCCCGCAAATATTTCAAACGTACTTTTCAGCACGAGTACCCGACTGATTGTCAAAAAAAACGCCGCTCATTCCGAGAAATGAGCGAACTGTAATGCTACGAAAGTTATTGCGGAACTGTCAAGTTTGGCGAACCACTACCCCCCCGACTTGAAAAGTCCCGAACTTTTGCGGATAATCTTGCTCGCAGCCCCAAAAATCTAGTGCCAAAAGCAGAAAGGGAGTCACTATGTGCGCTCAGACGCCAGATGGTAGCTTGAGGTTCGTTCCGAAGTTTGTACGGAAGCGGTTGCTTTCTTTCGCTCTAGTGTCTGCGTTTGTGACACTCGCAGCCGTCCAGGCCGCAGGGCAAACCGATATCAAAGTCTATCCGACTGATCTCAGAGTAAATGTTGGCGAGACGGCCACGTTTACTGCGTTAGCCTTTGAGGAAGGAACCTATCTGGCAAATAAAAAATTCTCATTCGTAAGGGTTGCCGGCCGGAGGGCGGTTGCATCGGTAAGGAACAGTCCTGAAGGCAACACCGAGGGGCCAAACTCGTATTCGTCGCACAATCTGGCAGAGGTTCTAGGCACGTCGCCCGGCCCGGCTATTTTCGTTGCGAGAGCAGGTAATGCCCAGAGCCCTCCGGTCACTGTCACAGTTGTCGATCCTGCGGCACCGCCGGACGCAGTTATTCATGAAGGCAGTGGCGGCAACGTGGTCAATACGATATTAGCGAGAACAGGCGAAGCGATCGAGGTAGACGCTGGCGGTTCGAGCGGAGTCGACAAGATCGAGTGGTTTTGGGGTGATGGTGACCGTACCGGGGACATACTGTCCGCAACGCATGCATATCTTGTGGCCGGGACATATCAGTTGCGCCTTAAGATAACGAATCAACTCGGTACAACTGCCGAAGCTGTCGTCACAGTGATTGTCACACCATTTCCGCCGCCTGCGAGGACGTTTATTGTAACTACCATACCCCAACTTCTAAACGCCTATTCTCAGTGTAAGGGCGGTGAACACATTGTTATTCCGTCCGGCACGGTGCTGATCGGCGAGATCGAACTTCCAGCCCGCGACTTTAGCGATTTTGTCACGATCCGCTCCGGTGGCGAAACGGCCGATTTGCCGGTGCGAGTAGACCCACATCAAATCACCTATGCGACCCTAAAGGGAGGCCATCCCGGTGAAATCCCGCTGACCATAAAGAATAAGGCAAGTAAGATCCGCCTTTCAGGATTGAAGTTCGAGCCATTCTCTGAGACCGACGATACCATCAGGAACTACTATATGCTTCAGATCGGCGAGGCCTTTGCCCAGCGTACCGCCGCCGATAATCCGTCGCAGATAATTGTCGATCATTGCGTAATAGACCCGCCCGACAATATCCAGGTGGTTCATGGCATCTTGAATGACGGCTACAGGGTAGCGATAATTTCGTCGTGGCTCGGTAATATCAAGACCTATGGTGGCCAGGATAGTCAGGCGGTATTCTCGGTTGACGGCCGCGGGGCCCACGTTTACAACAACACGTTTTTTGAGGCGGCATCAGAAAGCATAATGTATGGCGGAGCAGACAACCGCATCGAGGGCTTGGTACCCACGAATATCGAGTTTCGCCGATGTGTATTTTCAAAACGCCTCGGGTGGCGTAATCTTCGGCCAAACAGCGTCGGCGACACTATTAACATCAAGAATCTTTTCGAAACCAAAAATGCACGTCGTGTCTATGTCGAAGGGTCCTTGTTCTCAAACCATTGGGATGCCGGGCGCTCTCAATATTTCGCATTGCTCATAAAGTCCACGGCTGATAGGCCAGGCGGTGGACAAGGCAGTCCCTGGGCGATCAGCGAAGACATCATCTTTGAGAACAACCGTATCTCGCACATCAACGGAGCGATGGCAGTGACTCGCGAATTTAGCGATCCAGACATCATCTATGATCCGCGAAAACCGCGAAATATTCGGGCCATAAACTCTCTCTTCGACGACCTTACATTTGGACGATGGGGAACCGCTCGCAGTTGGTCATTTTACATAGCCGGCGTTGACGGCTTTTCACTGAAGCATATTTCCGTCATAGATGCGATGGAAACGCCGGACGAACCAGCCGAACTGATGGTCTCGCTCGGCTCGATAAATATATATGGCCTCGAGATCATAGACTCGATACTCCCGCTCAATTTTTACGGGATCCGTAATAGTTGTGGCGAGGGCGTTGCCGCGCTAAATGTAGCGACGTCGGGATGGTTCGATCCTGTGTCGGGCAGCAGTTGCTCAGCGGTTTCGAGCGCCGGGAAATGGAATGTTGTCGGAAACGTGATACCGCGTCTCAGAACCGCTCCGGTCACTCAGGCATATCCTACATCAAATCATTATCCGGCAAATTACTCCGAGATCGGGATGATACGGTATCGCACATGTAACGGTACTTTCCTAACGGAGCCTTGTGAAGGTCCCGTTGATAATTTTGGCCTAAATGACGATACCAGATTCAAAGGAACCGCAACAGATAAAACTGATCCGGGGGTTAATGTTGAGGTGCTAAATGAGAGAATTCGCTGTACGCGAACGGGCGACACAAGCCCCTGCCTCGCGTCGCCCATTCAGGATCACAGATCGCGGCCGTTGAACTAACTGCGCTTCATCAGCACTGGTTTCGCGCCCGGGTCACCGACCGTATCACTGTATGTGAGTACTGTGCCGCCGAAGCCGATCGCCCATCCGCGTCCGCCGGCAAAAAGCACTTTTTCCAGTTTGTGACCGACCCGCGACGGGGCATCGGTCCATGTCTTACCGCCGTCTCGTGTCCGCACCATAATGCCGTTGTCACCTACCGCCCAGCCACTTGTCGGGCTCGTAAAATATACGTCGTTTAGATTTGCCGTTACCGTCGATTGCTGCTGTCTCCAGAGTCTTCCCCCGCCGTTCGAGTGAAAGATGCGGCCGCGTGATCCCACCGCCCAAGCCCCCGAAGTGCCTGCAAAGAATACCGCATTAAATTTTGTATCACGATCGCCAAGCAGCGTCGCCTTTTCCCACGTGTATCCTGAATCCTCTGTAAAAAGTATCGTTCCGCCCGCACCGACGATCGCTGCTACCTTTTCGCTCGAGTACGCGGCGTCAAGAAGCAAGAAGTGGATCGCAGTCTGCACCTTCTTCCACGAAACGCCATCCTCTCCCATCTTGTAGAAAATGCCGCCCTCGCCAAATGCGGTGCCCACGCCATCCATATTGAAAAAGAGCTTGGTTACGCGTTCGCGACCGCCGTCCTCAAATTCAACACTGGACCATGTCAACCCGCCGTCGGTCGTTCGCTTTAGATACGATGTAGCATTGTTGCCGCGTGCATAAATATTCCGCTCACAGAGCAGCCAGCCGTTCATCTCGTCCGAGAAATATACCTGGACGATCGTATCGTTGGTGAATTTCTTCGGCTGCAGCCACGTCTGTCCGCCGTCAGCAGTAGAAATGATCACACCGTCACTGCCCACGATCCAGCCGTGTGTCTGATCCAAGAAAAAGATGTCCTTGTACCAGGCAAAGGTGTTCGTGTTCTGCTTGACCCAATCGGCACGAACTGCCTGAGAGCCAAACAACAGAACTATCAGGAAGATGATCTTAAACTGATTTTTCATCACAAATCTTTGCTGCCAAATGCCTTCCGCCTACTGCCAACTTCTTCCTAGAACGGGCTTCCGAACAACAATCTCGCGGCGCTAGCCTTGCCTAGTGTGTCGAAGAATTTTTCGATCGTGAATCCTTTACCCGCAACAAATACCTGATCGCCCGGTGAGAGAAAGACCATTTCGGCCTTGCCGGCCTCCATCTTCGCCAGACTCACCTGCGTCCGCGACAAACGGCCATCTTTGCCGTAGCTGACCACGTAAACCTTGTCCTTGTTGCCGTTCTTGGTTACGCCGCCAGATTCGAGGATCGCTTCATAGACACTCACCTTGCGATCCATGACGCGTACGCCGGGCGCCGCCACATTGCCCATCACGGCATATCGGGTTGACATCGCCTTGTCGAGCGTGACCGTAACTTTTGGATCAATAATAAATTCGTCGAGCTTTTTCGTGATCTCTGCCGCGACCTCTTCGACGGTCTTACCTGCGACGAGTACGCCTTCGCGAATGAGCGGATACGAGATCCGAGCATTCGGCGGGATCGCCCGGCTCGTAAGGCAATAATCTGGGCATTGGCCAAAAACCTCGACCGTTATCACATCCGACGGCCCGAGGCGATATTCCTTCAGGTAATTGCTGTAATACGGCAAAACATCGTCGTCAGTCGCCTCGCCGGTGTCATCGGCAGCAGGATCGGGAGTCTCGGACACTGACGGAGCAGGCATCGGTTTAGACTTGACCGGCGTGTTCTTGCCGGCCTTTTGCTTCGTCGTTTGTCCAACCGAAAATCCGGCGAGCATCGTCACGATCGCGGCGATCAATGAGATATTTTTAAGAAATACTGATACTTTCATTACAATTCCCTCGTGCGTGGTTAAAACGTCTATTAAGCCTATTTATCCAGTTTTAGCTACCTTCCGCCCTTACCAAAGAGCACGGTCTTTACCGTCTCAAACACGATCACGAGATCGAGCGTAAGACTCTGATTCTTTATATAATACAGGTCGTATTGCAGCTTCTGGATCGCGTCCGCAACAGAAGCTCCATACGGATATTTGATCTGCGCCCAGCCGGTCAGGCCAGGTGCGACAAGGTGACGATGTTCAAAGTAAGGCACCTCGGTCGCGAGCTGTTTTACAAAATGCGGCCGTTCAGGCCTCGGTCCGACGAAGTTCATCTCGCCCTTCAAAATGTTCCAGAATTGCGGTATCTCGTCGATTCGCAGCTTTCTGATAACCTTTCCGATACGCGTGACCCGCTCGTCGTTCGACGCTGCCCACATCGGCTTTCCGTCGGCCTCGGCATCGATCTTCATCGAACGAAACTTGATCACGTTAAAGACCCGGCCGCTCATACCGACGCGCTCCTGCTTATAGAATATCGGCCCGCGAGAGTCGATCTTGATAAGGATCGCCGTCACGATGGCGATCGGCAACGAGGTCAACAATCCGACGAGCGCCAGCATCCGGTGAACAAACTCGCGAAAGACCATCTTGATCGGCGAATCGCGGCGGCGGCCCGCAAAGATCAGCCACGAAGGCCTGAGCATATCTACATGGACCTTGCCCGTGATACGTTCAAAAAAAGACGTACATTCCTCTATCGAGATATCTCCGGCGAGGCTCATTTTTAGCAAAGCCTCGGTCGGAAAAGCCCCGCGGCGTTCGCGAACGGCGATAACCACGCGGTCTATCTTTTCACTGCGAATAACGGCCTCGAGTTCGTGGGCCTTGCCGAGGATCTCGGACTGACCCAGCTTCTCTCGCGGCTTCGCCCCGTTCTCGGAGACAAATCCAACAATGCGATAGCCCGCATCACGACGTTCCCACACCGCCTCTGCCGTGTCGAGAGCGGTCTTTCCGGTTCCAACCACCAGGATCTTTTCCCCAATATCCGGGTGTCCGGTAAGGAGATGGATAACGATGCGCCAACCAAGCAGCAGGCAGAGAACCAGCGGTACCGATATCACAGAAACGCCGCGGCCGATAAGTAGTTGAGGGACGGAATAGAAAAGTAACGCGAGCAATGCCCAGGCGATCCCGAGGGCTTGAACTAGCCTCAACATCAGCTCGCGCCGATTGGTCATCACAATGTAGTCGTACAGGTCGTAGAAATACATTATGAGCAGACAAACCGTTGTCGCCAACGCGATCTTTAGCCACCCGTTCTTTCGATCAAGCTCATTTTCTGAACCGGCAAGGCCGAGGCGCAGGTACATTGCCAGGACAATGCCGCCATAAACGATAGCTGCATCGGCCAGAATGAACCAGAATAACCTTGGACTAAACCTTGATCCTGCCATGTGATTTTGCCTACGGTCACGGGCTGAGCGTCTCGTTCAGCCGTTTGTAATTGTAGTAACCGTAGTTATAGTGCGACTCTTCCATCACGTCCTCGCTTTGATTGAGGACAACCCCGAGAAGCCGGTCTTTTGGAAGCGGTTCGAGCAGACGGTCGATCACGCTGTAACTCGTGCGGTTCGCACGTACCACGAGCATCGCTCCGTCGGCGTGGTTGATGAGTACCGTTGCATCTGTAAAAATTCCGAGAGGTGGAGCGTCGATGATGATAAAGTCAAACATCTCGCGTGCCTCGCGAAGGATCTCCTTGAATTTTGGCCCTGAGATCATTTCTGCAACGTCGTTCCTGGCGTCGCCGCCGGTAAGAATATGGAGCCCGGATGGCTCAAGCCGAACGATGGACTCAGCAAGGGTCGCCTCTCCGTCCAATACGTGCGAGAGCCCTTTGTCCGTCTCGATACCGAGATAGTCGCCGAGGCTCGGCATACGCAGATCGCTGTCGATGATGAGACAATTCACCCCGTCCGTCTGTGCCAGAAGCCAAGAAAGGTTGAGGGCGGTCACGGATTTTCCTTCGCTCGGGTTACTGCTTGCTACCACTATCGCCTGCAGCTTTTGCCGCTGACTCTTATGCAGTACGTGGGTACGCAAGCTGCGATATTCCTCGCAATAATTTGAATTTGGGTGCGTAATGGCGACGAGTCGTGGCTCAACGCGTTCGGCATCGACAGTCCACCTGACAAAGTCAGGTAGATGTCGTGCCGAACGCGTTAAGCTCTCGGCGTTCAATTTTGCCCCGGCAGTTATTTCCGATCGGATCTCAGGGAGTGCCGTCCCGACGATCTGATCCGGCTGCCCCATGAACGCCGAACCTGTGTTACCGATGACAAAGTCCGGTGCTGCGAGCAGATCGGGAAGCCCATTTTCAGGCCTGCCTTTTCGCTCGAAGGGGACGATGTCCGCCGACCGCGGCCTTTCGCCGCTTGTCAGTTCCTCGGTACGCTTCTTTTCTAATGCTTTTAAGATACTCATCTTATCGCTCCGCAAAGTGGCTCAATTAAAACTTGTGACATCCGACGAGGTCCTCGATCTCAAGGTGGACGTCATCCTCAACATCCTCAAAAACAAGGGCGTCTCCATTCGAATATCCATTTGACTGTCTATTTTCATGGCCATTGGAGTGGCCATTGGAATGGCCGTTTGAATGGCCGTTGGCTCCCGGCGCCTCGTCGGTGAACACCCTCGGCTTAACTGCCTCGGTCCGCGCCTGGCCTTGCCAGAGATCTGCTTTGGCATCGGGCCTGAGCACGCGGCCATTCGGCGAAGCCAAGACAGACTCGGAGGCGGCGACGGATTCATTCCTCGGCAGCAGATCGAGATTTTCAGCGACCGACTCGATGATCTGGCGGCCAATTACCTGTTCGCCGGCAGAATATGCAGCGAGCATTGCATTGTCGCAAAGGTTGTTGATCTGTCGGGGAATGCCCTCGGAGCACTGAAAAATAAAATCGACCGCTCCTGGTGTGAATACGTTTGGTTCTGGAGAACCAGCGATCAGCAACCTCTCCGTGATGTACCGGTCAACTTCCTCGACCGTCGGGAATGCATGCATATTGCATCGCAGAGCAACGCGCTGTTTTAGCTGACGCAGATTTGCCTGATTCAATTTATCGCGAAGCTCCGGCTGGCCCGTGAGTACGATCTGGAGATGCTTGGCATTGTCCGACTCGAAATTCATCAAGAGGCGAATCTCTTCGAGAACGTAATCAGACAACTCGTGAGCCTCGTCAATGATGATCACAGTGCGCAGCCCGCGGCGATGCCGTTCTTCGAGAACCTTGCCCATCGTGTTGAGCAGTTCGGACTTGTTGGCCCAGTCCTTTATGCCCAGCATCTGCGTGACGTGTTGGTAGAATTCGTCGATAGAGAGACGCGGATTAAAGACATAGGCCGCGAGCACGCTGGCGTCGAGCCGTCGCAAGATCCAGCGCAATGCCGTCGTCTTGCCGGTACCGACCTCGCCGGTAAGCACGATCAACCCCTTCGCATTCTCAAGGCCATAGTAGAGGCTCGCAAGAACCTCGTTATAGCTCGGCGTGAACACGATAAAACGCGGGTCCGGCGTCAATGTGAATGGTATGTCTTCTAGTCCGAAAAATTCTTTATACATATGCTTCTTGTCAGAACCGCCTGCGTAAGCGGACGGAACAATCTCTCCCAATAACCTCTATCCAGGAACTAACCTACGAGACCAACTTATCCAACAACCTCGTTGCCTGAAGTATCAAAACGATCAGCGGTATGACTCCGACCGCCGCCGCAAATCCGGCCGCAAGTTTCAGGCGTCCCGACCTGCGGAGCCAGTTCTTCTCACCCGCCGACAGTAAGGGCGGAACCGATGCTAAAACTGGAAGGCCCGTATAATGCTTGGCATCATCAATGCTCTGGATCTTGAAGAGCCTCGGCACCTCAAAAAATGCCGCCAGGATCAAGCCGAAGAAAAGTCCGATGCCTGATCCGAGCATGGTCAAGAGAAAACGCTTTGGAGCGACCGGTGACTGCGGAACATTTGCGGGGTCCTGAACGCGAATGGTCTCGCCCTGCGCATTTGTTTCCACGCCGACCACCGTTTCCGCGTCATTCTTTTTCTTTAAGATCTCGTTGTAGGTCTGCTTGGCCGATTCGTAGCGGGCGTTGACCGCCTCAAGAGCAACCTTGACGTTCGGGATCGCATTGATCCGAGCTTCGAGGGTAGCGATCTGGCCAGCGTTCTGCTGCCTATCGATATCTTTCTGAGCGATCTGTGACTCGATCTGGCCGATCTGTGATTGGATTCGTTGGTTTTCGAGTTCGAGATTTTTTTTCTGAAGTTCGGCCTTCCGTCCGGTCGACTGCGTTGCCGTCTCGACTCGCCTTGCAGCACTCTTTCTAAGGTTGTCAAATTCCTCGTTAACGCGAGCGATCTCAGATTGGGTCGCGAGAACAAGCGGATGCTTTGACCTGTACATCTTGACGTAAGTGTCGAGTTTGGCATTTAGGTCGGCACGCTTTTTCATCAGTTCGCCGTAGGCCGGCGTGTCCTCGATCTGCGACGCCTGCCGAGCCGAGTCCTGTGTTTCCTTCTCACCGAAATCTTCGATCAATCTCATCGATCGATTATTTGCCGCGATAGCATCGCTCAAACGTCCTTTCTCATTGAAAAGCATCTGCTTTTCCTTTGCGATCGTGTCATCACGCTGCCTTAGGCCCTGAAGCTGACCGACAAGTCCCTGCTCCGATTCAGGCAAGGTTTGCACATTCTGCATCATGATATCGAGACGCTGCTTTTCGAGGTCGTCAAGAGCAGTCTTTTTCTCGCCAAGTTGACGTTCGAAGAGCTCGTTAGTCGATTCGGCGATCTCGGTTGACTGTTGAACCTGGGCATTTACATACTTGCTGGCCAATTCCGCCGTCACATTCCGTGCCGCTTGAGGGTCGCGATCTCGATAGCTGACGCGAAATGCCGCCACCTTGTCGTTGCCGGTTTCGTCGAGCTTAACGACGATATTCTTGTACATCTTCTCGATGATCAGTTCGATCGGGACTGCGGAGTTGCGTTCCAGCTTGTAGAGATCGTATTTCTGCACCATCGGCTCAAGCGACGAACGGCTCAAAACTTCCTGATTGATCGTAGAAAGCCTCTGCGAAAGGTCTTCGCTAGAAAGCGACTGCACAAGATTTGACGAGATAGTTGGCGGCTTGACCGTCAAAAGCGACGTCGATTCGTAGATGCTGGGCAGCTTATAAACGACATATCCGATCGCCGCAGTAAGAGTCAGCATTGGCAAGAGGATCAGCCATTTCTGCCGCTTTATCATCGCGGCTATCTCACCTGGTTTTCTTTGTCTAAATTCAACGCTCATGTTTCTACACCTTTACTTCAAGCCTTTTTTGTCACACCGCGATCGGATTTGTCCGATTCGTTTCGGCCCATCAATCTGCGGATAAGAACTGCGATAACGATCATCGCGATCCCGAACGCGAGCACTCCCAACGACTCCGGGATCGAGACGAAAAGCCCCTCTAACGCACCCGGTTGAATAATGTGAACTGCTATGAACATCCCTTTCCCTTGTTATTGCTGCTATAAGCTAGCGAGTACCGTCTTCGCATCTCTAACTTCGCGTTGGCTGAGAAAGTCGCTGCTCTTCAGCGAAGTCTCCACCTCGCGCCGGGCCGACGTCTTGTCGCCTGCCTTCGCAAGGGCCATTCCCAAGCGTACGCGGTAACCCGGATTTGGTGTGGTCCCCATTTTCTGCGCGGCTGACTCCTCCAGAGCAACGGCTTTTTTCAGCTGTTCTACCGCCGGCGATGCAAGCCCTTTTTTGAAATAGACCCACCCGAGCGTGTCATAGAATCCAGGTACTGATTGGTTCTTGCCTACGGCCGCGGTGGCAAGTTGCAAGGCCTCGTCAAGATTGCCCTGACTCTCAACGATCAGCCACGCCAGATTATTGGCCGCGATCGGGCTCTCGGGCGTGATCTCAAGGGCCTTTCGATATGAGCTTTCAGCTTCCGCGTTGTTGCCTCTCGACTCTTCGAGAATTCCCAACATCGTATAGACCTGTGCGGCGGGTCTCTTTTCAAGAACCTTCTTGTACTGAGCAACTGCCTCGTCAGTGCGGTTTTGCCCAACGAGAAGCCCCGCGTACGCTGAGTAAGCCGGCAAATAGTTCTCGTTTAGTTCAATCGCTGCGGTAAGCTCTGCTTCAGCAGACTTCAGATCCTTTTCTGCCGAAAAGACTGTTGAATTCAAATATCGCAGAGCTGCGATCACGTCGGCCTTGCCGCCGCTTGCGGCGATCAACTCGTTGATCTTCGAATGGGCCCGTTGTGTCTGGCCGAGCTTGATACTCGTTGCGACAATGCCGCTAACTGCATCAAAATTCTGTGTGTCGGCGGTAAGAGATCTTTCGTAGAGTTCGAGTGCCTCCGCATTATTTCGCTGAGCCAATGAAACCTTGGCAAGATTTACCAGTGCCGATGATGAACGCGGCGAAAGCCTTACAACCTCTTCGAGATCGGCCTTTGCCTCCGCGATCTTTCCTAAGTCAAGAAAAGCAAGCCCTCGCGAAGATATCCCTCTAACCCGAAGGTCGGCAATTGACTGCGGATCGTTCTCCGCATTCGGCACGGCCGCATTTGCTTTGTCGATCAGTTCGTTAGAGAGCTTGAGGGCATTTTGCGGATCACCAGCCGTAACGGCAGCCTGGATCTTGAGCAATCCGGTCTTAAGATAGTTCGGATGGTAACGGGCAAGGTCATTGATAAAAGCATTCGCCCGTTCGACCTGTCCAAGCGAAAGACGTGCCTGTGACATCAGGAAAAGTGCATCGCGGTCGCTGGGCAGCTTTTTGAGAACTTCCTCAACATCGTTTACAGCGTCCTCAGACCTGCCTTCCTGAAGGCTAAGGCGGGCACGAAGCATTAGGGCCTCGGTGTCGTGATCATTGATGGCAAATAGAGCCTCGAGCTGTTCGTTGACCTTTGCCGTATCTTTCCGGTCAAGGTAGAGCTGACCGAGCCGGTATCGTGCAAGAACGTATTCAGGAGCATCAGCGAGGATCTGGCCCAAAACCTCGACCGCCTCATCTTTTCGATTTACCTTTGAATAAAATTCCGCCAGGACGAGTCGGCTCTCAGGGCTTTTATCTTGAATGTTTACTAGTTCAACATATGCCTGTTCGGCCTTTGGCAACTGCCGGCTCGTGACGTAAAACTCTGCGATCGCCTCTCTTGCCTCAATACTAGAACCATCAATATCGATGGCCGTTTGAAATTGTGCCTCGGCCTCAGTGTCGCGGCTGGAATACATCAGAAACCGTCCGTATTCCGTATAGCCTGCGATAGCGGCTGGAACCGCATCGAGTCCACGCTTGATCGCGGCCTCTGCCTCTGCAGGTTTCTCACGCGTCATATAAAGACGTTCGAGACTGATGTACGATTCGATCCGTTGGGGGTTGAGATCAATTGCCTTGTTCACGGCACCTACGACTTCCTCGTCGGGCTTGCCTTGGGCAGCCATGATCGAGGCCGTCAGAATGTGGCCTTCGATGAAGGACTGGTCAGCGGCAAGTATCTCGTCACGGATCCTCTCCGTCTCGGCGATCATCGGCGGCTGGACGAGCAGAAAATAGTTTCCAAGCTTTGCCTTCGCCGCGAGATTGGTGTTGTCAAGCTCGACCGCTTTTCGCAGATCTTCGAGCGTGTCGCTGAACTGCCCCAGATTCTCGTGGGCACGAGCAAGCCCCCAATGCGCAGCTGCCGAACTTGGATCGGACTCAGCCGCTGAGCGAAATTGCATCAGCGCATCGTGAAATTTACGTTTTTGGAGATATTCCTCGCCCTTTGCCAGAAAGGTCGCGGTCGAAGAGCAGGCCGCAAGAAAAAGGCCGAAACAAACGAGTATCGTGAGGAAAAAAATGCGGTACGAACGAAGTTGGCACTCTCGGTAGATCATATCGTGTTGTTACTTCCCGGCAGAGTCGATAGGGTTGCGGTGGTCGGGGCGATGACCGTTTGAACCAAATGGATCCTGCGAAGCTGATTGACCGGCTTTATTTCAGCGGGTCGTCCAAAAATTCTCAAAAACTTAGCAAAGCCGATATTTTTACCGGCACTTGAGAAATAGGTTCAATCGCAAGGGGATTTCAGAAATTTTCAGATGGAAAGGCGGAAATATTCGGGTTTTGTGGGTCGCCCGTTGGCAAAACCAGCCTATTCCGGCACGAAGGAGGTCAAAAATCCGGCCAGTCCGGCCGAGAGATCAGACGCGGCGGCAATGGCGGCGTCTTCGTCCGACCCAACGCTCGTCATTACGCGAACCATCGCACCATCGCTGCGGCGGAGAAATACACTATCCCAGACCGTATTTACCTTGTCGCGGTACTCACTCGCCTCGGTTCGCCCGCGGCCTTGGTACCAATAGATCATTACTTCGCTGTAGATACCGTTTTCAATAATGTATCGATTTGCAGTGAACGTGGTGCCATCGGGCCGCGTGATCTCAACGAGTTTCGGGTCTTTCATTACCCAACCAGCTCCCGGCAGACAGTTTTGCGGACTGTGATATGTGGCTCCGCCGCGTTGCGACGCATAATAGCCGACGTAAATATTCCCGATCCGGCCATCAGGGAGCGAATACTCACGCATTGTATAATCTGTTGTTTTGAGCACACCCTCGATGGCGATATCAAATTTGAAAGCGCTCCCGCGTTGCTTCCATTCACCGATCTGCTCGGGGATCGCGGCCAACTCTTGTCTCGGTACGACAACCTCGGAACGTGACGCAAACCAATTGACAGCGAGCCCGCCAGTGACCATCACAACCACCAACGGAACTACAGAAATGGAACTCAATTTTACAAACGCAGCACCGGCTTCATTCGAACCTTCGTCTTTACTGCGGAATATTCGTTTCAGAACCAGATTCAATGCGATCAATATTCCGAGAGCGACCACATAGACCAGCCAGCCTGACATGTCATGCCACGACCCCTCGGTCGCCTGTTTTCCGTAGTAATAAGTACACACACCTGTAACCGTTACCCGCGCGGCATTTGTAATTACGGCGATCAGAACCGCCGCTATCATAAGGATCGCCGCTCGGATCAGATCAACTTTGGGCATCCCGGCAAAACTTCGGGACTCACTCCGCCGCGTAAAGTAAGCAAGAATGAGCGCCAGCGTAACGAGCGTCATCAGCGAGCGAATACCGCTGCAAGCCTCGACAACCTCGAGCGAAATGGTCTGCATCGAGCCTTTCGGCAAAATGTCGATCACATTGCCTTTTCTTAAGGTTGGCACCTCAAACAGCCGAATGCCCCAGACCGCCATCTGGGACGCCCAAATTTGCAGCGGAAAAGCGATGCGGTTAAATACGATCTGCGGTATCGGGATAGCAAGGATCAACAGCGCAAAGGGAACAGCCAGCAGACTGACCACATGCTTGCCAAAAAAATAGACAACGATGCCCGTGAGCATTAGCACGAAGGACATGCGTTGGGTAAACAACTCCGACCCGAGCGTTCCCGCGATCAAAAACAGCATCGCGATCAATACGATCGACCCGCCCAGTATCGCCGACGGCTCGCAACGACGCCGGATCTCGGGCCAGGCCTGCCAGACGATAAACCCTATAACGAACGGCACCAACAGGCCGTGCGAATAGTTTTCATCCGTCCACCAGTCGAGCCCTAACTTGGACAAGACCGTTGCATACAGAAATGCGATCGCCGCAGCAACCGCTGCGGCCTTTATCATTCCAGATGTGTTTGTGGGGCTTTGTTCCTTCATTCACGCCAAGGGACAGAAAAGTGCGAATGGGTAAGGAGTTCCGTCTTTGTCGGATGGCTATTTTGTCCGCTGTGCGATCGATGCTGCAAGTTTATTCAGGATAGTCGTGTCTCGTTGTATCGCGGTAAGCGGCTTGATCGCCGCCTCGAGCAGAGCACTTACAATATCTCGCGCCTTTTCCAGGCCATAGTGGCTTACATAGGTGGATTTTCGGGCAGACTCATCTTTTCCCGCCGTCTTGCCGAGGGCATCGGTACCCTGCGAAACGTCGAGAACATCGTCAGACACCTGAAATAAAAGCCCGAGGTTTGCCGCGAAGCTATCGATCGCCGCCAATTCTACCGGAGCGGCCGAACCGATCAGCGCTCCCGCACAAGCAGCGGCCCTGATCAAAGCCCCCGTCTTTTGCGTGTGGATCTTCTCGATCTTCTCAATAGACAGGTCTTCATCCTCGCCGTCGAGGTCCAACTGCTGGCCCGAAACCATTCCATCCGGCGTGCCTGAGGCACTCGCGAGTAATGAGATCAACGCTATGCGAACCTCCGGAGCTAAGTTTTCGTCCTCCGAGATCGCTTTGAAAGCGAGCGTCTGCAAAACATCACCAGCCAGTATCGCCGTGGCCTCGCCAAATTGCTTGTGGCACGTCGCCTTGCCCCGCCGCAGATCATCGTCATCCATCGCCGGAAGGTCGTCGTGAATCAGCGAATATGCGTGGATCATCTCGACCGCCGCGGCTGTATTCGCGAGCCCCTCACGATCCGCTCCAAAGACCGCACCCGCCGCATAAACGAGTGCCGGACGAATGCGCTTACCGCCCGCAAATACACTCCAACGGATCGCTCTGTGCAGCTTTACCGGCTCGACGGAATCCGCAGGGAGCAACGCGTCGAGCGTCGAATCAACGTCGCGGCGCACCTGTTCGAAAAACTGCTTCACGTCGGTCATTGCCGAAAATTATCAGTTATTGACGAGCTTTTATCAAAGCGGTCACTACGACCGCTCGCCATTTTGGCGACAATACTACTCTAGTCAATGATCAATATGACGGGCCTGAACCTAAATGCTATGTCACCCCCGGCCAACGATCTTTCGCACGAACTGCTCCGCAAAGGCAAACCGGTATTTGAAGCCGTCGCGACAAACGGCACAGGCGTTTTTGACACGCTAAAAGCAGTTGCCAAGCAAGTTTTGACAGAATTGAGAAAGGGCTGGCCGGAAAACGATCACAAATGAATAGATCGAGGCAGTTCAAAAAGATCTCTTAAAATTCGCTGAAAGCGACAAATTTAATAGCCAGGTGTTGAGCAGCAGCGAAACGCCTGGCTATTTTCAATTGCGAACACGACTCTGAAAGAGTCGAATTGATTTGCCCGCGAATACGACACTTTCAGCGTCGAGATCATTTCAACCAACAACGGCGGGTGTCATGAGCAAAGCCTCATTCTACCCGCCGCTATTAAATTCTTCCCTTGCAGGGAAAAGATAGAGGATCGGGTTCATCTATGAAGTGAAGGTGTAAGTCAAGCACACTGGTATCCGCGGCATCGTATTCTGGTGTTTTTGGTAACGGGCGTGAGTTGCTCTGACAATAAAACAAACCTGCCTCCTATTTGGTTAAATTTACTTTCAAATATCGCACCGCCTGCGGAAGGACTTGCGAGCGAGCTCAAGCCGGCGTCGAAAGCCGTAGCAGGGCCTGGTCCTGCTTTCGAATACAAACCTTAGCCAAAGCGAATATTCGCCGAGCGGAAAAGCTGGGCTTTTCCGAAAGCCATCTCCAAAGGTTTTGCGGCTAGGCCGCTGTTCTGCGTAACTCTCGGCGTGCTCTGCGTTTAGCCTAACTTTATCGCAGGGACCCCCGAGGAGGACGCAGCCTGCGGAAACAAAAATCATGTCCGCACCAAGTTCGCCCGATCCAACGGCAAGAAGGCTGGACCCAAGCGGAATTTTTTCAAGAAGAGATGACCAACTAAATGCTGCAACGCCCACGCCCGACCTAAACCAATGCCTTAACACTACTTACCCATCTTATTGAGGTATTTGGGCATAGTAATACAAGATGTTGTGGAAACTTTTTGTTGACAAATCCCTTGCACCTCGTTTATTCTTCATTTACTTGAGGCATTTTGCGCGACACCTCAAGTCAAATATTCGACAATCCAATGGCCGTCTTTCGTTTTTTCTAATACTATTTGGGATGTTAAAATAGTATTAAACGGCTATGGCGTCTTTACCCTCACGATCACGGAGAGATCTAGATATGAGCACTGTTCTCGAGTCTGCTGTAAACAGTTATTTGGACAAAAATGGAGTCGGGGCCGGGACGGCCATGGCTCGGGATATCGCCCCGCTGGGGCTTAACGCCCAAAAGGTTGTTAGCAAGCGCTACGCATTGAGGAACGAGCTCGGCGAACCGGTCGAAACGTGGGACGACATTGTTCGCCGCGTTGTTGGCCACGTCTCCAAGGCTGAATCCGATCCCTTTCAACAAAAACTATTCTATAACGCGATGACCGAGGTCATGCTCGCACGCGATTTCGTCCCAAACACGCCGTGCCTCGTCAATGCCGGCAAACCAAAAGGCCAGCTCGCGGCATGCTTTGTGCTCGACGTCCCCGATTCGATCGAGGGCATAATGGAACACGCCCAGAACGTTGCGATCATTCACCAAACAGGCGGCGGAACCGGGATGACCTATGAATTCTTGCGACCGGCAGGCTCGATGGTAAATTCGACTCGCGGCGTAGCTTCGGGGCCTGTTTCCTTCATGAATATCGTCAATCAGACGACCGAGGTCGTCAAGCAGGGCGGTGTTCGCCGCGGAGCCAATATGGGCATCCTGAGTGTCACTCACCCCGACATTCTGCGGTTCATTCACGCAAAGAACGACCAGACGAGTCTTACGAATTTCAATATTTCCGTAACAGTTACGGATCTCTTTATGGATGCGGTCGATAGCGGCACATGGTTTCAGACTGAATTTGACGGTGAGCCGTGGACGCAGTCAGTATTTGATGCAGCGAGCGGCAGCGACTATGTCGTTTATCGCCGGCCGGATGGTACGGCCGCGACATTTGCCGACAAGCTCGCATTTGAGGCCGCTGATCTGAGCGATTGCACCATAGAGCGGCCGCCTATCCCGGGCATGGTATATGCACCCGACATCTGGAATCGCATAATCGCATCGGCACACAAATACGCCGAGCCGGGCATCATTTTTATTGACGAGGTCAACCGCCACAACCACATGATGGCGTCGATGGGCCCGATCTATGCCTGCAACCCTTGCGGCGAGCAGCAGCTTCATTTCAATAATTCGTGCAATCTAGGATCTATTGATGTTGCCAAATTCTTTAAGAAAGCGGCGGATGGCGAGGACTGCGTCGATTGGGAACGCCTTTCAAACGTCACGCAGGTCTGCACACAATTTCTTGACAATGTGGTCGATGCGGGCCACTTCCCGCTGCCCGAGATCGATGATGTTGTAAAACGAACTCGACCGGTCGGGCTTGGAATTATGGGCTTCGCTGATCTTTGCTTGAAGTTGGGCGTTACATACGGCAGCGACGATTCGCTTGACCTGATCAAGAAAGTTATGGGCTTCGTCCGCCGTGAATCCTGGCTGGCGAGTCTGCGGCTTGGCAAAGAAAAGGGCGTCTTTCCCGAATTTGAGGCAAATCGTGAGGCGTATTCGAGGTTTATCTATGACGAGATCGGCATTCCGCGCGATATTCCGCTGACGCCGCGAAATTATGAGGTGACGACGATCGCCCCGACGGGCACGATCTCGCTTGTTGCCGAAACATCATCCGGCATCGAACCCAATTTCTCATGGGCCTATGTCCGCCAGGACACTATCGGTACGCGAACCTACGTTCACACGCCGGCTGCCGAAGCTCTGGGCATCGAGGTTGATCAGACCGACGAAGAGTCGATCCGACAGGCTGCAGAATACGTCGTCGAGCACGAAGCGGATCTGCCGCCGCATTTCATCTCGGCGATGGAGATCAAATCGATCGAACACGTAAAGGTACTTGCGGCTGCTCAAAAGCACGTTGACAATGCGATCTCTAAAACCTGCAACGGTGCAAAAGATGACACTGTCGGATCGGTTGACGAACTTTACCATCTCGCACGCAAACTTGGCTGCAAAGCCGTTAGTTATTACCGCGACGGAAGCCGCGAGGGACAAGTGTTGACCACGATGAAGTCCAGTGTCCCAAGTCCTGAGTCTAAGGTCGAAGATTCGGCGGGAGCGACGGACTCTGGACTTGGGACCCCAGACTCACGACCCTCCGCCGCGGCGGCGAGGGTTGAGCGGCCGTATGAACTACAAGGCTCGACTTGGCGCATCCCGTTCGAAGGCCAGAATCTGTACGTAACGGTCAATCACGACGGAACCAGTATTCGTGAGGTGTTTGTAGCGGGGCCCGTCAGTCCGGGCGTTGGTCTATTGGCGTCTAAGATGCTTCGCGGAGGTTTCGATGCGATCGAGGTCGCACACAGCCTCAATAAGGTTACCTCGACGCACGCGGTTTGGTTCAACAAACGCCTGTTGACTTCGCCCGAACAGGCCGTTGCCGAATGTTTGCTTCTGATCCATCGTCGACTCAACGGCCAGCCGGAATCGGAACGAGCGATCGGCAAAACCTCGGCGATCGAAACCACAATGTCCAGCATGGTCGGATCGTGTCCGGAATGCGGCGGGCAACTCGAACACGCTTCAGGCTGTGACTCATGCCGCGACTGTGGCTATTCAAAATGTAAATAGGCCTTAGCTCACAACAAAAAAATAAAGGCGACGGGAACGACCCGCCGCCTTTCTCTATTTTATGGAACGATATTTCCCTTAATGCTGAGCCCAGACCTCTTCCTTCGTCAACGGTGCTGTTTCAGGCTTAAAAATTGTAAAGCTAAAGAGCCGTGAAACGGCAACGCGCCCACGCGACCTTATGTCACGAACATACCATCTGCCGTAGAATGTTTTCCCGATAAGGCTCGGATCATCCGGAATTGCAATATTGATCGAGCCATACCCGTCACCATACAGTCGCGGGGTGATCTCGACCGACGCCGCAAGAAATGAGCCGGTTGACGGGATCGATGTCAAAATGCCCGGATCTGTATCGTCAATGATCACAACGGCCCTGCCGTATTCGGCACTCATCGAAACAGCAATATTGAAGTTCGGATTACCAAGCAGCGGCGGTTCGACCGCGATCGCCGCAGGGACAAACCCGGCGAGAGCCGGGCGGCCGACGCCGCTAATGACTGGAACACGATTGGTCTCTGTAAACAATTGCGGACGGTCAAATGGCGGCAGTTCAGCAGTGACCCGCTGATCCGTCAAGGGCCGCTTCATAAAGGCAACAAGGTCTGCTTTCTCTAATTCTGTCAAATTTAGCGGACGAATGACGCTATCAATATTCGGAGCCTTAAAATCACCGCCGCGGTCATAAAAATCGACTACATCCTCGAGCGTTGCAAAACGGCCATTATGCATGTAGGGGCCGTGAAGTTCAACGTTTCTAAGCGTCGGCGTCTTAAACCGGGCGTCGTCGTCAGTGTTGTTTGTGATCGCTCCGCGTCCGCGATCCTCATTCTGCGGCCTGACACCGATGTTATGAAATTGATTGTCGCTAAACAGGCCGGTTGCGTGACAAATATTGCAGCTCGCGTTGATGAATACGTTGCTTCCCCTCTCTTCGGCCGGGCTCAATTGCTGTATTCCAGCGGCCCATCGGTCGAGCGGTGTCCGGTCAGAGAAAAGCGTACGCTCGTGCGAAGCTATCGCCATCGAGATCCGTGCCGGAGTAACGTCCGGCGTTCCGAAGGCCTCAAGAAAAAGATCCGCATACGATCGGCCGCCGATCCACGTCTGCAATGCTGCCGGTATGTCGGCCGCAACTGCGAGCGGCCGCGAGGCCTGAATGCGAGCTGCAACCTGTGACCAATCGCGTCCCCCATGTGCCATTTCAGCCGAAGAGACGGGCGGCCCTGCACTCTGGCTTTCGAGCGATGCCCCCATCGGAAGCAAAATCTGGTTAGTCAACTGATCTCGAAAAGCATCCGTCGCCCGGCCATCCCAAAAAAGCCCGTCCTGAGCATATCCGGCATTGAGGTAGGATGGTGACTTTCGGCCAGTGACCTGCTCGTTGAGTCCGAATACCGAATTCTCGCCGTAATTACCATCGATATAATTCGCCGGAACACCGGGCGACCCGTAAACGTCATCCTCGGTGCCAAATAACTGATCAAAGCCGGGATTCGTCGAACGGGCCAGGCCAACCACCGTTCGCGGGTCAGAGCCGCCCTCGGCCGGCCGGTGACACGTTCCGCAGGCAACTGTCTTCGTTGAAGAAAGCTGCTCATCCCAAAACAATGTCTTGCCTAAATAGATCTTTGCTCCTGATAGCTGATTGTCCATCGGTGCCCCGGGCGGATCAAGCCTCGCAAACGGACCGATCTCAGGCGTTGTAGTCCCGACTGCTCCCTGATCAGAGTCACTAAGTGAACTGACTTCGCCCTTTCTCTCGGCTCGGACCCAATAAAAATAGGCCTGTCCAGCCACTGTGGTACTATCAAAAAAGTAATTTGCGGCAGTTGTACCCACCTCTGTAGCGGAACCAGGATCTTTTCCGGTATTTCGAAAAATACGATACAACGTTGCCCCGCGGATCACATCCCAATGAACGCCGATCTTATTGGCATAATCACCGTCGGAGGCCTCAACCCCTGTTGGTGGTGACAGGGGGATTTCACCTTGCAGCGAGGCAGTCGCAGCCGACTGCGACAGAGAAAGATAAACAAATGTTCCCGCGAAAATGAAAACTATTACGACGATCAACTTGATTTGGCGCATGTAAAACAACTCCGGATCTGGTAAACCAGCCACTCTCTATTGAGAAGGTCAATTCGAATCAAAATAACAGTTTATCAATTCGCGTACCAAGTTGAAAACTGTCCGAGTCTCGCCGGTTTGTCACCCTCAGCAATTCTAGTAGAATCTTTACCATGAGATCTCATTATCCAAGCCCTTTATTTGCCGTGTTTGCGGTGATCCTTTTCTCGTTCTCTAACATTGGCGGGCAGACAAACACGCCTCGGCCTACGCCGGCTCCCGCTCGGCCCAGGGTCATTGTTTCGTCGGATATCCCGCCGACACCGCCCCCAACGCCCGTTTCGCCATCAACTCCGCTTGAAACGATCGAGCAGCTACAGACGAAGATACGACAGCGAATGTTTTCGCCGGAGATCCGGCGCGGCCGGATCGGGATCAAGATCGTTTCGCTCAATACCGGAAAAGTAATATTTGAGAATGACTCGGAAAAATACTTTATGCCAGCGTCGAATATGAAGAATTTCACGGTCGCGACCGCTTTTGAAAAGCTCGGTCCGGACTTTCATTTCGTCACGAGCGTTTTCACAAATTCGCTGCCGGATGCATCGGGCACGATCAACGGCGACCTTCGGATCTTTGGGCGCGGAGATATTTCAATATCGACAGCGTTTTGGGGAACGTCGGCATCGGATCCTGACACATATTTCAAAGGCATCGACCGGCTCGTTGATAAAATTGCCGCAGCAGGTATCAGGCGCGTCGAGGGCAGTATCATTGGCGACGAAAGCTACTTTAAGGGCTTTGCGATCCCGCAGACATGGGAATGGGACGACCTGCAGTGGTATTACGGCGCTGAGATATCGGCTTTGCCGATAAACGACAATGCCGTCGATCTTGCCGTCACGCCGGGCTCGAACGGAAGCCCGTGCATCGTCACGATCTCACCGGCGAATACGCTCTTTCAAATTTCCAGCACCTGCACGACCACTTCGTCGTCTCTAAAGCGCGATCTCACCGTCACCAAACGAATAGATCGAAATGTTCTTGAGATCTCAGGCACGATGCCGACGAACGACTCAGGATTTCGCGAGTCCATCAGTATCACGCATCCGGCCGATCTATTCGTTGCATTGCTAAAGGAACGGCTTGAAAAACGCGGGATTACAGTTACGGGAAGTTCGCGAATTCAGCCGGCGAATATTCCGGCGGACAATGCACAGATCGAGGTTGCAAGGCTCGAGTCGCCGCCATTTCGCGAGATCGCGGCGAAAACAATGAAACCGAGTCAGAATATGTTTACGGAGACGATTCTGTGGACACTCGGCGAACACGTCGGCAGAAACGACCGGGCAAGCGGCGAAAGCTCACAGCTCGGCCTGAATGTCGTCAAATCGTTTCTTACGTCTATCGGCATTCCGCCGGACGGCATCATGCAATACGACGGCAGCGGCCTGTCACGGCACGATCTGATCACTCCGGCCGCGGTCGTCACTCTCTACACCTATATGGCAAAAGAAAGCAAGAATGCCCAGTTCTGGCGCGACAGCCTGACGATCGGCGGTGTGGACGGAACGCTACGGAACAGATTTAAGGGAACCGCTGCACAAGGCAATATGCGCGGCAAGACCGGTACGATCGACCAGGTCTCGGCTCTCTCCGGCTATGTAACCACCGCAGCAGGCGAGCAACTCGTCGTCTCATTTTTCGTCAACGGCGTAGCCCAGACGAGCCAACGCACAGGGCTCATCGACGACATCGTCGTGAACCTCGCAAACTTTAACGGAAAGATCGACTAGGTCAGAACCGGGAGCGATAGCGACTGGGCTTCGAACCCGGAGTCCCAGTCACCGCTTTCGGTTCTTTACGCAAGTAAATTTTATCTGAAATATACAGATCGATAAGTTGGGTCGTGCGAGAATTTTTCGTTGAAATCCGAAATAAACTTATCGCGAAATTGGTCGCGGTATTGATCTCCGGACTCCGATCTATAGTTTGCTTTGAAATATGCCCAGGCATCGTTCTTCCGACCTGCATATACCCAATAAAGAAAAGTTTCTCGCACAGCGATCTCGTCTAAATCCTCCTGCGTGATTTGAACGCCACGTTTTTTATTGGCTTTCACCCAGGCACCAATTTCTTCTTGATTTTTTCTCAATTTTTCCAAAACAATCCCAGAAAACTTCTTTTCAGCCAGAACATATCGTCGTTTTGTTTT
>JBATDM010000108.1:0-29052 GCA_049663465.1 Pyrinomonadaceae bacterium | reverse complement strand
TTCGTGCACCGTTTAATGCCTCATCGACGATCACGCCGGTGAGTTTGTCTGGTTCAATCGAGTCTTATCAAACGCAGGCCATCGTATTTAACAATGCGGGCCGAGCATTTGTCTATAACACGGTCGGCATTTCGGTGCTGGATGCACCCTATACATCTGTTGCATTTACGATTCCCGTGGCGAATCCAGATTCTGGAGCCATTGGGATCTCACCAGACGGCAACACACTGCTGACGACTAACTTCTCGCCACAGGTGCGAATATTTCACGCCCCCTTCTCGGCAATCTCGACTCCGGCCCTATTGACGATACCGGGCAATGGCGAACTAGATGGGATCGCTGTAACACCCGACGGAACCACGGCAATTGTAGTTAGTTCTACTTCGTCTCCCCAGGGGGTCTCGGCCATCAGTGCTCCCTTTAGCTCTGCATCGATTGTTCAGGCACTACCGCTACCGGCGGGCCTCGTCCGCCCATTTGAAGATGTCGGCATCAGCCCGGACAGTCAACTGGCTATACTGACAGGAAACGGAGCCACGGAGCCAGCTGTTTTGATCAAAGCTCCCTTCACAACGGCGGGAGCCACTTCATCTCTGCTGCCTATAGTAAATGCCGGTGATCCAAACCGCGGCGCGGGTGCCGTGCGATTCCAGCCTCCGGAGCTGGCCCCCGAATTGACGGTCTCCAAAACGGCACCCGCAACCGTTGTATCCAGATCAAACCTGACCTACACGATCACCTATGGAAATAACGGCCCGGTTGCCGCAAACAACGCTATCATCCGCGACCCGCTTCCGGTCGGTACGAGTTTTGTCTCGGCAACAAATGGCGGGCAGTTGGTTGGCAGCGACGTCGTCTTTAACGTCGGCTCGCTCGGTGCCGGAGTAACCGGCCAAACAGTTTCTTTCACCGTCACCGTAAACACCTTAGGCGGCGGAACTGTCAATAACAATCATTACACAATCGAAGCCGACGGAGTCGCCCCAGTTGCCGGCCCGCCAGTCCAAACAGGTGTAACTACGGCACCGCCGACGCTCGGGGATTATGCAAATACGAGCGTTGTGGTAGGCGGAAATACGACGATCGTGCCGTCGGACCCACCGACGGATACGACGAGTATCAATGTTTCGACGAATGCGAGATTTCTCGGCAATCTGACGGCCGATCCTGTGACGGGCGTGGTGCGCGTTACAAATGCTCATCCGGCGGCCACGTATTCGGTCAAGGTCAAGGCTTTTGGGCCGGCTGGAACGGTAACCCGGTTGTTTCTTCTGACGGTGACCAACGGTACGGTTTGTCCCGGCAGCATAGAGTTTACGTCGCCGGCCGTTCCTCAGCTGCCGGTCGGTAACGCTCCTGCCTCAGTCGCCATCGGCGATCTTAATAACGATGGTCATCAGGACCTCGTGGCAGCGAACCTTAACTCATCTAGTGTCTCGATCCGTCTGGGCGACGGAGCGGGCGGATTTACGTCGCCGGCCGATCCGCAGGTCGGGGTTGCCCAGGGTCCTGAATCCGTCGCCATCGGCGATTTTAATAACGACGGCAATCAGGATTTTGCGACGGCGAACCGAAGCAATAACAGCGTCTCGGTCGGTCTCGGCGACGGAACGGGCAGATTTCTGACACTTGTTCAGGTAACGGTTGCCTCGGGTCCTCGCTCAGTCGCTATCGGCGATTTTAATAACGACGGCAATCAGGATTTTGCGACGGCGAACTCAAACGCGAATAATGTCTCGATCCGTCTTGGTGACGGAGAGGGCGGATTTACCTCGCCGACAGTTCCGGAGGTTTTGGTTGGTATAAATCCTAGCTCCGTCGCCATCGGGGATTTTAATAACGACCTTCTTCAGGATTTTGCGACTGTTAACTCCAGCTCAAATAATGTCTCGATCCATCTCGGTAACGGAGCGGGCGGATTTACGTTGCCGGCAGTTCCGGAAGTGCCGGTTGGCACGGGTCCCATCTCCGTCGCCCTCGGCGATTTTAATAACGATGGAAATCAGGATCTTGCGACGGCGAACGGCGGTTCAACCAATGTCTCGATCCGTCTGGGCAACGGCACGGGCGGATTTACCTTGCCGCCCGTAGCGCAAGTTACGGTTGGCACGTTTCCTTTCTCCGTCGCCATTGGCGATTTTAATAACGATGGCAATCAGGATCTTGCGGCGGCGAACGTGGGCACGAGTTCAAACAATGTCTCGATCCGTATGGGTGACGGAGCGGGCGGATTTACCTCGCCGACAGTTGCGCAAGTTTCAGTTGGAACGTTTCCTCAATCCGTCGCCATCGGTGATCTTAATAACGATGGCCGTCAGGATTTTGCGACGGCGAACTCGAACTCAAACAATGTCTCGATCCGTCTGGGCGGCTGCCCCGGCACGCCGCCAACTCCGACGCCGACTCCAACGGCGACTCCGACGACGACTCCGACAGCAACGCCGACCGCGACCCCGACGCCGACTCCGACGGCGACTCCGACCGCGACTCCGACGCCTGCTCCGCCAACGCTGGGGGATTATGCGAATACAGGCGTTGTATTGGCCGGGAATACGACGATCACGCCGTCGGTGCCTCCGACAAATACGACAAGTGTCAATGTCTCGACTAATTCATCATTTAATGGCGAGCTGACGGCTGATCCGGTGACGGGTGTGGTGCGCATAACAAATGCTCATCCGGCGGGTGTGTATACGGTGACGGTCACAGCTTTTGGGCCGGGAGGTATGACAACAGAGACGTTTGGTCTGACGGTGACGAGCGGTACGGCCTGTACCGGCATAGGGTTTACGTCTCCGGCCGTTCCACAGGTTCCGGCTGGTTCCAGTCCTGCCTCAGTCGCCATCGGCGATCTTAATAACGATGGTCATCAGGATATTGCGGCGGCGAACTTTAGCTCAGCGAGTATCTCGATCCGTCTCGGTGACGGAGCGGGCGGATTTACATCGCCAACGATTCCGCAAGTTTCGGTTGGCACGGGGCCCGAATCCGTCGCCATCGGCGATTTTAATCGCGACGGCAATCAGGATCTTGCGACGGCGAACTTTAATTCAGCCAGTGTCTCCATTCGTCTGGGCGACGGCGCGGGCGGGTTTACGTCTCCGGCCGTTGCTCAGATAACGGTTGCCACGGGCCCACGCTCGGTCGCTATCGGCGATTTTAATAACGATGGCCGTCCGGATCTTGCGACGGCGAACTCAAACTCAAATAATATCTCGATCCGTCTGGGCGACGGGGCGGACGGATTTACCTCGCCGACAGTTGCGCAAGTTGCGGTTGGCACGAATCCCGTCTCCGTAGCCATAGGCGATTTTAATGGCGACGGTTTTCAGGATTTTGCGACGACGAACTTCGGCGTAAATAATGTCTCGATCCGTCTGGGCGACGGAACGGGCGGATTTAGCTCGCCGGCCGTTTCTGAGATAGCGGTTGGCACGGGGCCCTTCTCCCTAGCCATCGGTGATTTTAATAGCGATGGCGATCAGGATCTTGCGACGGCGAACGGTAGCTCGATCAATGTCTCGATCCGTCTGGGCGACGGAGCGGGAGGATTTACCTCGCCGACAGTTCCGCAAGTTACGGTTGGGACGTTTCCTTTCTCCGTCGCCATCGCTGATTTTAATAACGACGGCAATCAGGATTTTGCGACGGCGAACTCGAACCCAAACAATGTCTCGATCCGTCTGGGCAACGGAGCCGGCGGATTTACCTCACCGACGGTTGCGCAGGTTTCGGTTGGCACGTTTCCACGATCCGTCGCCATCGGTGATTTTAACAACGATGGCCGTCAGGATTTTGCGGCGGCGAACTCCAGCTCAAACAACGTCTCGATCCGTCTGGGCGGCTGCACCGACTCCCCAACACCAACGCCGACAGCGACGCCAACACCGAATACTCCGATCGGAATCGATGTGATCGTTTCCGCGCCGACAAATGATGCAAAGACTACTTTTGATCAGGTTACGGTCGCCGGTACGACGACCTTTGCGCCGATAAGCCCGCCTTCGTCAGCCGGCACTCCCCCGCCGGGATACACGATCTTGGACAACGACCCGGCCTACGACATAACGACGACGGCAACTTATACGCTGCCGGTTACGGTTTGTTTTACGGTCAGTTCGATCAACGATGAACCGACATTTTCGCGTGTTCGCGTTCTCCATGGCGAAGCCGGGTCGTTGGTGGACCGCACGATCCTTCCGCCGAACGAGCCCGCACCCGACTTTCCGACGCGTGAAGCCTGTGCAAATGTCGATTCGTTGTCGCCGTTCGTTCTAGCACTTGCGCCCGAAGCCGGAATGGGGTTTGAAAACGACGTTACACCGAGGGCGAATGGGGATGGCATCGTGATCTCGGGCGATGTGATACAGATGCGTCGGTTTGCGACCGGGCTCGATACTCCGGCACTCGATCCGAACGAATATCAACGAGCGGACAGTGCCCCAAGGGCAACGCTTGGGGATGGGATCGTCAATGCCGGCGACGTCATCCAGGCTCGCCGCTACGCGACCAGTCTCGACCCCGCAACTCCCGCCGCCGGCCCGACGGGGCCGTCGATGGTGCCGAATGCGATCGCACGGGTATTCGACGATGTGTATGCGTATTTCTTTGGACGAGAGATCCGAGTATCGCCGCAGAAACCGGAACGCGAAGACACGGTTACAGTCGCTGTCGAGATAACTTCGTACGGTGATGAAGTAGCGACGGGCTTTACGCTCGAATATGACGCCGCGAAGCTGTTGAATCCTCGAATCGCTCTTGCCGACGGAGCTCCCGAAGGTGCCGTTCTGACGGCGAACACGAGCGAGGCAGGAAAGATAGGCATTCTCGTCGATTCGACCGAGGCATTCATGGCATCCGCCGTACCGAAGAGCTTCCTTATCGTCACGTTCGACGTAGCCAAGGGAGCATCAGGCGAGACGCCGATCTCACTAACAGACAACCTCGCGGCGAGGTCCACAGCGGACGCTAACGGCAATACACTCAACGTGAGATACATCGATTCAAAGATTCATCTCCCCAATTTGATCTCCCGATAACAAGCGGTTGATTCATGGGCTTTACGCCGTTAGGGCGGCTCGCAAGGGCTGCCCTTTTTTGCCAGCCGACTCAAGAGGGGCATGCGTTGACAAATTCTTACTATTTACCCTCGGGCACGATTCGAAGAATCCGGTCGTCATCTTTTGCGGGTGAGCCGCGGCCGTCGCGGTTTGAGGTGGAGAAGTAGATGTTGCCGTCGGGGCCTTCTTCCATTTCGCGGATGCGTCCGAAGGTGTTTTCGACGAGGTTTTCCTGCGAGACGACCTTGCGGCCGTCGAGGACGACTCGGATAATGCGTGCTCCGCGCAGGCAGCCGAAAAAGAAATTGCCTTTGAAAATAGGAAACTGTGAGCCGTTGTAAAACATCCCGCTCGCGGGTGCACAGGCGGGTGAGTATTCGAGGAGCGGTGAGACCATACCCTCGCGTTTTTCGGCATGGTGTATCTCGGACCAGCCGAGATTAGCTCCGCGATCGACTACGTTAAATTCGTCGCCGCCTGAGCCTTTACCCTCAAAAAAGCTCGGCCCGTGCTCGGTCTGAAACATCGTTCCCGTGCCCGGCTGCCACGCGAGGCCCTGTGCGTTACGGTGTCCATACGACCATATCTCGGATCGTGCTCCCTCGGTCTTTACAAACGGATTATCCGGCGGCACCGTGCCGTCGTCACTCAAACGCAAGGTCTTGCCGGCAAGCGAATCGAGCTTTTGCGCCAGATTCCAATCGGTCGAGTCGCCGGTCGTCACATACAATTTACCGTCCGGCCCGAAGCGACAGCGTGAACCCGAGTGATTTGGCGCTCCGGGAATGTTGTCGATGATCGTCTTTGCCTCAGTAAATTTGCCGCCCGCGTATTTGTACCGGACGACCTTAACGTGTTTGCCGTCGGCGTTGTACGAATAGACGAGATAGACAAAGTCATTCTTTGAAAAATCGGGATGCAGAGTGATGTCCATCAGTCCGCTCTCGCTCGACGGCTCGACATCCGGCACCGTGAAAAGCGGCTCGGATCTTAACTTTCCGCCCTCGATAATACGTACCCGACCGCGTCGCTCGGTAAAGATCATGTCCTTGTTCGGCAGCCACGCAAACGCCCACGGCACCTCGAGCCCCGAAGCGACGACCTCGACGCGATACTTCACGCCGTCGCCTGTCATTTGAGCGGCGAGTTCGGAGGTCGCTGGCGAAACACAAGCAAGCGACAATATTGAAATCAACAAAACACTCAGGCGCAGTATTACGTTCGGCATAAGACGACGATAGTCACCATTGTTGCCGAGGTCAAGCCGAATTTAGTTGAGCTTTTGAGAGATCGCCTTTATCCAGTCGAACGGCTTCTTGATGACCGGCAACGCCTTTGCGAAGAGTGACCGCTTTTCACGCGGTACCGAATCCTTATCAACCGAAGTAGCGGTTCGGTCTTGCTTACGACGCTCATTCGGAGTCAGCGAACGCTTTTCACGCAGAATTGCAGTCTGATCTCGCAAAGTATCGGGGCGGTCTGTCTGCGATTTAAAAACGAACGGATCGCTTTTGCGGTACTTGATGAGAACAGGTTTTTGCAGGGCAGCAATATCGAACTTTTGTTCGACGCGATTCTTTCGCTTTACGAATACCGCCTTTCTGACGACTGGAGTAGGCCACTCAACAAATTCTCTCTTTTTCTCGCGGATCTCGGCGTCCGGACTGCAAGTTCGTACCACCTCGATCGTATCTGTCATCGAATCGAGCGTGGAAAGCGGCTGTTCCGCCTCTGCAACGGGCTTGATCAACGAGATATCAATGGCCTGTTCCAGAAAGTTGTAGCCTATAAATGCAAATTGCGAGCAAAATACTGCGATTATTCCCAAGATCGGTCTTTTCATTTCGATGTCGCCCCTCGTGTGTTAAACAATGTTTTACATTCTTCGAGTTTAGTATATCTTATTTGGCAAAAGGTTGTAATCTATCGTTGAATTTCCAGTTAGCATACAATCGGTTAGGTAACAGCAAACGTGCAATTTTGTGGACGCGGTTCGGATCGCGTTCGGATTCAAATACAAGTCATGATCAACATTCGCGAAACTTTCGGCGACATCGATATTTATCTTTTCGACCAAGTCCAAAAAGGCCGTTTTCAGCCCGGGATGAAGATCCTCGATGCCGGTTGCGGAGGCGGGCGAAATATTATCTGGCTGATGCGAAACGGCTTTGACGTATCTGCGATCGACGTCGACGAAGGCTCGGTTGCGGCAATACGAACGATTGCAAAGGAACTTTCAGGACATCTGCCCGACGAAAATTTTCAGACAGCATCGCTCGACGCGATCCCATTTGCAGACGAGAGTTTTGATTGGGTGATCTGCAATACGGTTCTACACTTTGCAGAAGATCGCGAACAGTTTGACGCATGGCTAGCGGAATTATGGCGCGTGTTAAAGCCCGGCGGACGGTTTTTCGCACGGCTGGCATCCTCGATAGGGATCAAGGACCTGCTCATCCCGACCGCAAACGGCCGCTTTATGATGCCGGACGGCACCGAACGATTTATCGTGGATGAGCAGATATTAAAGGACGCAACGGCGAATGTGGACGCTCGTTTTATCGAACCGATAAAGACGACCAACGTCGAAAACATTCGATGTATGACGACCTGGGTGTTAGCTAAAGACAAGGCGGACTAGACGGTCGCTGATCGATCTGGGCAAACGCATTGCAATTTAGTTACAATCAGAAAACCCAAGTTTTCGGGGGAGCTGAAGTTAGCTGAGAGTCGCCCGCGGGCGTTACCCCAAAACCTGATACGGATAATACCGACGAAGGGAGAAAAACGATGAAAGAACAGTTGTCAGATGTCAGTGACCAGTTGTCAGAACAGACGAGCGATACGGTTCGCTTACCAGCCTCACAGAAAATTTACGTCGAGCACAACGATCTTCGAATACCATTCCGCGAGATAGCGTTGTCGGCGTCAAAGGATTTTGACGGCACTTTGCAAGAAAACCCGCCTGTACGTGTATACGACACGAGCGGTGTCTGGACAGATCCAGAGACAAAATGCGATGTTCGCGAAGGCCTGCCCGCATTGCGTCGCGATTGGATAGTCGCTCGCGGCGACGTCGAAGAATACGAGGGCCGCGAGATCCTGCCGCAGGACAACGGCTATTTGACGAAAGGTGCGGAAGAGATCGCAATGCAGAAGCCCGCGGGTGAGCAAGGGCGTAACACCCAAGGCAGGCTTGAGGAATTTCCCGGCCTAAAGCGAGCGCCGCTTAGAGCCAAGTCCGGTGCGTGTGTCACACAAATGCACTACGCTCGCAAGGGCATCATCACGCCCGAAATGGAATACGTCGCCATCCGTGAAAATCTCGGCCGCGAACGGAACGCGGACGCCCTCGTCCGCTCTTCTGAACGTAGCGACAGAAGTTCCCTCAATCACCAACACAAAGGCGAATCATTCGGTGCGTCGATCCCCGAATTTGTCACACCAGAATTCGTCCGCGACGAGGTCGCTCGTGGCCGTGCGATCATTCCAAACAACATCAATCACCCCGAATCTGAACCGATGGCAATTGGCCGCAATTTCCTGGTCAAGATAAATGCCAATATCGGCAATTCCGCGATCGCTTCGTCGATCGAGGAAGAGGTCGAAAAGATGCGCTGGTCAACCCTTTGGGGAGCCGACACAGTGATGGACCTCTCGACCGGAAAGAACATTCACGCGACCCGCGAATGGATCTTGCGAAATTCGCCGGTGCCTATCGGAACGGTGCCGATCTATCAAGCGCTCGAAAAAGTAAACGGCAAGGCAGAGGATCTGACGTGGGAAATTTACCGCGACACTTTGATCGAACAAGCCGAACAGGGCGTAGATTATTTTACGATCCACGCCGGAGTGAGATTGCCATATATTCCGATGACGGCGAAGCGGACGACGGGCATTGTCAGTCGCGGCGGGTCGATCATGGCCAAGTGGTGTCTCGCTCATCACGAGGAAAGCTTCCTATACACAAGGTTTAGAGAGATCTGCGAGATCATGCGGACATATGACGTTGCGTTCTCGTTAGGTGACGGACTGCGTCCGGGAAGTATCGCTGATGCCAATGACGAGGCTCAATTCGCCGAGCTCGATACGCTTGGAGAACTCACAAAGATCGCCTGGGAAATGGATTGCCAAACGATGATCGAAGGGCCGGGCCACGTGCCGATGCACCTCATCAAAGAGAACATGGACAAGCAGCTTGAGATCTGCGGCGAAGCTCCGTTCTACACGCTTGGGCCGCTGACAACCGACATCGCACCCGGCTACGATCACATCACCAGCGGGATCGGTGCCGCAATGATCGGCTGGTTCGGCACGGCAATGCTCTGCTACGTAACTCCGAAGGAACACCTCGGCCTGCCCAACAAACAGGACGTAAAGGAAGGCGTCATTACATACAAACTCGCCGCCCACGCCGCCGACCTCGCCAAAGGCCATCCCGGAGCACAATATCGCGATAACGCCCTCTCAAAGGCGCGTTTCGAATTTCGCTGGGAAGATCAGTTCAACCTCGGCCTCGACCCGGAGAAAGCCAAAGAATTCCACGACGAAACGCTCCCCGCCGAAGGAGCAAAACTCGCCCACTTCTGCTCAATGTGCGGCCCGCATTTCTGCTCGATGAAGATCACCCAGGATGTGCGCGAATACGCCGAAAAACAAGGCGTCGAAGCCGAAAAAGCTCTCGCCGTCGGCATGAGTGAAAAGGCAAGGGAATTTGTTGCGACTGGGAGCGAGATCTATCATTCGCCGTTTGATGAAGGGAATGGCGAGGATCACTGATTTCGGCGGTGAGGGCTTCTGCGAAATGACCGATTGGTATAGACGTGAAACTTGGACGAAGAACGACGAGGCACAATTCTTTGCCAAGCTTGGTCGCGCATGGAAGACTAGTCGTTCACAGTATCTAAAGATACAAGCAATGACGCTGATTGCCACCAGGAGAAAAGAGCTTCTGCGGATTGCCGAAATGTTGCTCATGAAGGTTCTGAGTGACCATCCTGATGATCGCACAGAAATCAGCTCGACTTACAGTTCTTTGGGCGCTATCTATCAAATCCAGGGCGATTATGACAGAGCCCTAGAGTACTTCAAAAGGTCAATGGATTATGAGACGGGTTTCCCTAACGTTCGAACGGGGTCAAATGTCTGCTTTGCGGAAGTAGTAGTGCAATCGGGGAAAACGGAGTTGTATAACGAGGCCGAACAGATCTTATTGACCGAGATAAATGCGAAAGGACTAAAGTGGCCGTACCAAGACTATATCGTCTACTCTCTACTTTCGATAATATCGAAATTTAATGGCGACCATGCACAAGCTACGCGTTACGCAGGATTGGCCGAGGAAAACGCGAACGCTAAAACCAATACGCTGTGGAACCCGCGAAAGAACAAGTTGGGCCTGGTAGAGAATAGAATCGAGTGGCTCGACAAGCTCGTCAGTGCCGACCGTTAAGGAGTCGCAAACTGGTGAAGACCGGCTGGTATTGCTGGACGGTGGAACTCATGAACAAGGACGTTCAAACATATAACGCTTCTCAGTCTGCTGGCGAGACTGCGATCTACGACCGGCTGGCGGAGATAATTGACGGTGAGCTTTCGAATGCGGAGAACAAGATCTGGCATCGTCATCCGGTGTGGTTCCTTGATGGCAATCCGATCGTTGGTTACAGCAAGCTGAAGGCGGGGATTCGGCTGATGTTTTGGAGCGGGGCGAGTTTTGACGAGGGCCGGCTGCGGCCCGGCACGGGCAAGTTCAAGGATGCTTCTGTCATTTTCACTTCCGCGGACCAGATCGACGCTGACGAACTGCGGCGTTGGCTCGAAAAGTCTCGAACGATCCAATGGGACTACAAGAATCTTATGAAACGCAAGGGCCGGCTTGAGCGGTTGGCTTAAGCGACGCACCGGCATTCACTTGAAACGCGTTGACCGCATCACCCACAACCAATAAACTTTCTGCGTGACACCCGACGACCAGATCGCGTCCCCCAGTTCCGAACGCCAGGCGTCCGGCTGGGACGTCTCGAATGCTCCACGCAATTATGCTTCGCTGGTCGCGTTGCAGATCGGGAGCGCGTTGTTTTCGTTTGCGGCGGTTTGGCTGATCACGCGGCATCTCGGCGACGAAGGCTATGGCGGGATCGTGGCGATGATCGCGGCCTCGCAGATCGCTCAGGTTTTTGTTAACTGGACGGGCGTTGCGGTCGTCAGGTTTGGCGTTGACGAATTTATCGCGACGGGCGGAATTACGCGGACGTTTTGGACGCGTTTCATTATTCTGGCGGCCAATCTGATATTGATCGCTGCGTTGTCGCCGCTTTGGTTTCCGACCCTGGCTCCCTGGCTAAAACTTGAGGAATCGAGCCTCTGGCTAATTCTCGCTCACTTCGCAGTTACCGCATTCTGGATCCACATCCAGATGAGTTTGCAGGGCGTAAAGCTCCTGCGGCGTCAGGCCTTGCTGATGATGGTCGAGCGGCTGCTGATCTTCGGTGGCGTTTTTGGGCTCACGTGGGCGGCCGAGCTTCGGCCCGTTTCGGCAATGATCTGCTATATCGCGGCCCCGGCGATGATGGCGTTGATCGGTTTTTTCGATCTTAGAGAATTCACCTTTGGAAAGCTCAATTTCGACGGTGCGTTCGTCAAAAAACTGCTGACGTATTCGCTGCCGCTGATGCCGTTTGCTCTTGTCGGCGTGTTTTCGAGCGGCTATATTGACGCGGTATTTGTTGCGGGCTTTCTATCTAAGGCAGACTTGGGCGTCTATGGCATTGCGACACAGATCAACGGCATCGCTCTTCAGTTCCCTACTCTTGCCAACACTTTGCTGCTGCCTTTGTTTCTCACCTTACAAAACGAATCGGACGAGCAGCGATCCGCCAACTATTTTAAAAATGTCCTACCGACCATCACGCTGGGCTGGGGTTTGGCGTGTACGCTGGCGTCGTTTGCCGCATATTTTGCGATTCCGATTGTTTTCGGCGTTCCATTTACTGAGGCAGGATCAGCGTTGTGGATATTGTTGACCGCGTCAGCCGTTGGAATGCCGGTTGCGATCGGCTACTCGGCGCTATCAAACGCAGCATCGATGACCTACGTGCCGATGGTCGCCGCGATTCTCTCTGCGACGACGAACGTCATAGCAAATGCCCTGTTGATACCGAGATACGGCATCGTTGGGTGTGCCGTCGCCACGTTGCTCGCATTCTTTGTCAGCGTGGCGGTCTTTGCGATACTTATGCGTCGCGGTGCCAAAACGCCGATCTCGTGGAGCTTTGCGGCATTTGCACCGTGTGTAGTCGGCACAATATCATTTATCTTGTGGCAGAACGCGTTCGTCGCGGTTGCGGTCGGTATCGTCGCATTTTTGATAGTCGGACTGTTATTCCGCCGATCTCTAAACAGTACGCTTGCCTTTCTCAAGAATTTCCGGCTCGCCCGCCGCTAGATGCCATGCTCAAAATGTACGCCGCCCAGAGTCACGCCGGGAGCACGCCGGAACACTGGGAAGAAAATTGGGAACGAAGCGAATACGCGCGAGCCGTCTCATTCTGCGCGGTCGATCCGCTGCGTCCGCTATTCGAAAAATATCTGCGGCCCGATTCGGTTATGCTCGAGGGCGGCTGCGGCATCGGCAATTATGTAACCTATTATGCAGCAAAGGGTTACAGGGTGGTTGGCGTCGATTTTGCTCAACGGGCGTTGAAGACCCTGCGCGGCCGCCAGCCGGACGCGATGCTGTCCGGAGGCGATGTTTCGGTGCTGCCGTTTGCGGACGAGACTTTCGACCTTTATTATTCGGGCGGCGTGGTCGAACATTTTGAGGATGGCGCGACGGCGTCCCTGGCCGAGGCAAGGCGTGTGTTGAAAGACGATGGCGTGCTGCTCATCAGCGTGCCATATTTTAGCCCTTTGCGACGTGTATTGTCGGTGCTTAACCGGGATGAATGGCGCGTAGTCTCGGGGCCGGAGACCGACAAGCAGCAGGTTTTTGAAGATAAGAAGTTTTTTCAGTACGCCTACAAGACTGGCGAATTTGAAGCGATGTTAGCTAACGCCGGGCTAAAGACGATCGAGACACAAGGTTACGCAGTCTTGTGGGGATTGTACGAACTCCCGTTTTTCGGCGGCCAGAGTGAACACAACCACGGCGGCCCGCAAAAAGCTGTTGCTGCCGAACCGACCGCTGACATTGGCGAGCTAGTAAAAGACCGTCCCGCGTCGCTCGCGAAACGGCTGATTGTAAATGAGGACGCATCAGTCCCTGTCCTTGGCCTCGGCGTAAAAGCGATGCGTTGGGCGGCGGCGAATATGATGATGTACGTCTGCGTGCGAAACTGATCTTAAGATGAGCGATCTTGCAACCACATTGCGCAATATCCAGGCAAAGGATATCGCGCTCACAGATAAATATCTGGGCAGAACGCCGTTTCACCCGGGATATTGGTCGCGCGTTCGCCTCGATGATGCGATCGCAGAGCATGCGAAGCTCGCTCACGGAACATTGCTCGATATCGGCTGCGGAGCAAAGCCGTATGCTGCGATATTTGAGCCTTTTGTCGAAAAGTATATAGGCCTCGAATATTCGCCAGAGAGTGGATATCGGGGCAACAAGGCGGATTTTTGCGGCGACGCCGGGGCTTTGCCGCTCGATAATGAATGTGTCGACACCATCCTTTGCACTGAGGTTTTGGAGCACGTGCCTGATCCGGAAGGCGCGATCAGCGAATTTGCACGCGTTCTAAAACCGGGCGGAACGGTTATTACGACCGCGCCATTCGTATATCCGATCCACGATAAATACGACTTTTTCCGCTACAGCCCGGACGGCGTAAAGGTCATAATGGAACGCTACGGCCTGACCGTCGAGACGGTCAAACCGCTCTCGGGCACCGCCGTGACGCTTGCGGTGATGTTCAATATGTACTGGTACGATCTCGGATTTATTTGGACAAAGTGGCTCTACCCGATCGGCCTCATCCTGCGGCCGCTTTTATGGATCGGGTGCTTTAAGGTAAATATCTTGGGGCGCATCTTCGAGGCGATCCTGCCGTCGCAGCTGATGTCATTTAATCACCTGACCGTGGGGCGAAAGAGATGACGGCGATCAAGGTGCTACATGTTTTAGAGGTTCAGAAAGAGGCTTTCTATTTCAACAATCTCGTCGATCTCTCGGACAGTGCCGAGGTGGAGCATTCGTTTGTCACATTCGCTCGCGAAGGGCGATTCGCGGAAAGCATGCGCGAGCGAGGCTGCCGTGTCTATGTGCTCGATGCCAAAAAGAAATTTTCGCTGCCGCGTGCGGCGATACAGCTTCGGCGGATCATAAAGGACGAGCAGCCCAATATTGTTCAAACACACCTTTTCAACCCAACAGTCGTCGGCCTGATAGTCGCACGGCTGCAAAAAAAACCTTCGCTCATCACGCGGCATCATTCGGACGCAATTCACTTGATACCAAACAAGATAAAACGCAGTTTTTACCTGATGCTCGAGCGGTTGAACAATCGGCTAGCTACCCACATCGTCGCTCCGTCGCGAATGGTCGCAACGTGTTTGGTGGAATGGGAAAGTGTCCCAGAAGAAAAAGTTTCGCTTGTCCCGTACGGCCAGAGGATGAGTCGTTTTGAGGCCATAACGCAAGAACGCATTGACGCCAAACGAAAGGAACTCGGCATAAACGAGCAGCTATCGCTCGTCTGCATCTCGCGTCTTTTTCATCGCAAGGGCCATAAGTTTCTTTTTGAAGCTCTCGCTCCGCTCATACAGAACGGCCTGAATGCACGGCTCTATTTGGTTGGCGAAGGCGACTATCGGCCCACACTCGAAAAACTCGCGGGCGAATTAGGCATCGCCAATAACGTCACCTTTCTCGGATGGCGGGACGATATTCTCGACATCATCGGGGCGGCGGACATCGTGGTGCATCCGTCGCTTGAGGACGCACTTTCGCAGTCGCTTATCGAGTCGATAATGCTCGCTCGTCCCGTAATAGCGACCGATATCAGCGGTGCGGCGGACACGCTTGGCGACGGCAAATACGGCCGGCTCGTGCCGCCGGCCGATGGGGATGCATTTCGGAAAGCTCTCGAAAAAACCATCGCCGATATCAACACCGCCCGCGAGCGTGCTGAGAGAGGCCGCGAATATCTATTAGAATATATGGACGCGGGCCGGACGACCGCCGAATATGTGCGGCTCTACCGAGAAATGTTAGCTGATTAGCATGGCAGTTTCCGAAAGATTTAAGGGCGCAAACGTGATCGACGCCGGGCGACTTTCCCCATATTGGGGCGAACACGCGGCGCGTTACGAATTTGCCTTGCCGTTTGTCGAGAGCAAAAAAGTCCTAGACCTCGCCTGCGGCACCGGCTACGGCATCGGTCTGCTCGGCAAAACGGCAAGATCCGTTATTGGAATAGATGTTGACGTGGATACGGCCCTCGCGGCTCGAGGTGAGTGCGGACCCGACGATTCAGTCCTCTTGGCAGACGGCGTGAATCTGCCGTTTGCGAATGGCACGATGGATATTGTCACTTCGTTTGAGACGCTCGAGCATTTGCACAGCCGCGCAGAATTTTTGGCAGAGTTGCGGCGCGTCCTCAAAAAGGACGGGATGCTGATCCTATCGACCCCGAATGCGAATTACACCGAACCGAAGAACGGCAAGCCGGCAAATCCCTTTCATATCTATGAGTACACGCCGGGTGAATTGCTGGACGAGCTTTCGAGTGTTTTCAGTGTCGAGCGATTTTTGGGGCAAGGCTTGAGGCCAGATTTCGGCATTCCACCTTTTGAAGCCGCACAACAAAAATTGTCAAGCTCGATCGGGTCGCAAGGGAGACTTTTCGGCTGGAAAGTAATGAACAAACTCGGGTCGTCGATGCGAGATTCGCTAAGCTCAGCGATGTGGGACAGGCCATTTTACCCAACGCCGTCTGATTATCTGTTTGAGGAGAATCTGGTTGAAACCGCTCCGGTGCTGGTCGCCGTCTGCCGACCCAAATAATGAACGAACCGCTGATCAGCATCATCATCCCAAACTACAACTACGCTAAATACATAGCGAAGACGGTTGACAGCGCCCTTACACAGACTTATCAGAATATCGAGGTGGTTGTCGTAGATGACGAGTCGAAGGACGATTCACTCGCGGTTCTTGGCGAATTTGGCAGCCGGATCAAGGTCATAGCACAAACAAATCAAGGCGTTTCGGCCGCGCGGAACAACGGCGTCGCGGCTTCGTCAGGCAAACTTGTCGCCTTTCTTGACGCTGATGACCTTTGGTCGCCCGAAAAGCTTGAACGCCAAATGGCCGTTATCGCCCGAGACACCAAGATCGGCCTCGTCCATTGCTGGATGACCTACATCGACACCGAGGATCGGCCGATGGGCCAGATGACAGATGGCACTGCGGGACGGATCGCCGACGACATCCTTCGATTTGACGGCGGCGGAGTTATAGGAGCTGGGAGCACAAGTCTGATACCGCGAACGGTATTTGACGAGGTCGGAGGTTTTGACGCGCGGATGTCAACGGCCGCGGATTGGGACATCTCATATCGCATCGCCGCATGCCACAAGATCGGCATGGTCAGCGAACCGCTTGTGCAATATCGCATTCACAACTCAAATATGCACGGCAACGTCGGCGCGATGGAACACGATATGGTGCTCGCAATGAAGAATGCGTTCGCGGACGGTGCGGCACCGAACGGCGGCGTTGGTTTTGGCAATGTTTACAAGACGCTTGCCGGTTCGTATTTTCGCTCGGGTCAGTTTGGTTCGTTTTTGCGCACCGCAGCACTCGGACTCTACTATAGACCGTCAAACCTATCGTATTTCGCGGCCTTCCCGATGCGAAAGCTCAAACGCGCAAGCAAGGAGGCCGACTAAGTAAGTGACGCTCCGCGATCTCATTTTCAGATTCGGCTGGGATACTCGATGCCGCAACGTCGATGTGGCACGAGTACTGCGGCCGCTGCTCGGTGAGGAAACGACGCTGCTCGACGCAGGATGCGGCGAGTATGGATTGACCGCGTTTATGCTGTCGGCACAGATCACCGGCGTCGATATTCTACCGGCCGATACTATCGCCAAGGGCGTCAATTATGTTCATGGAAGCATCATCGATATTCCGTTTGAAGATCGCTTTTTTGACATTGCCGCTTCGGTCGATGTACTCGAACATCTTCCAGAAGATATTAGGCCCGCTGCGGTCAAACAGCTTGTGCGAGTAGCAAAAAATGCCGTTGTAATAACTTTCCCCTGTGGGGAAAGAGCGAGAAATATCGACGAGTATTTCGAAAAGGAACTAAAAGATCGCGGTCAACCGTTGCCCGAATGGCTCGCGGAACATCTGGCGAATCGCTATCCGGAAGCAAAGGAAATAATTGACGAGATCACGACGGAAGCCGAATCGAGCGAACGCAAAGTATCGACGCAAGTGATCTATTCTGAAAACTCTACCGTTGCAAAAATACTGAGATGGTCGGCGGCACGCTCAAAATATTTGTACATAGCCGCAAATCTTCTCGCGGGTATTTTGCTGCCGATCATGCCAAAAGCCAATGCAGCAAACGGCTACCGCGCGATCGTATTTACCAAATTTGACTCATGACGACGACACTCTACATCTGCTATTTCGGTGTGAGGCAGCCCTTGGTTCGGACGCAGGTTATCCCGTATTTGCAGGAGCTGGCGAAAGGGGGAATTGCGGTGAATCTGCTCACATTCGAGCCTGACCTGAAAAGCGAATGGACGCCCGAACAGATCGACGCAGAACGTCGGAGCCTCGCAGAACTCGGCATCTCATGGCGATGTCTCGCCTATCACAAACGTCCGTCCGCAATAGCGACGGCCTGGGATATCTTTGCGGGAGCACGCTTGATACGAAAGTTGATCGCGGCCGAAGACATCGATATCCTCCACGGACGCTCGCACGTCGCGACATTGATGGGTGCACTCGCACGGAAATATTCGAGCCACAAACCAAAGCTCATTTTCGACATTCGCGGGTTTTTCCCTGAGGAATACACCGACGCCGGTGTCTGGCCGGAAAACGGATTGCTTTTTCGTTCTGCAAAACGGGTTGAGAATTGGCTGATGAAGGAGTCGGACGGGTTTGTGGTCTTGACCGAAAAAGCCCGTGAGATCTTGTTCGAAGACGCAGGGACAGAAGAAAATCTGAAATCTGAAATCCAAAATTCGAAATTGGTCGAAATCATTCCGTGCTGTGTCGATTTTGAAACGAGATTTCCGGTTGGTATCGCCGCGCGCCGCGACGAGATGCGAGAAAAGCTCGGCATGACGGACCGGAGAGTCTTTGTTCACGTCGGAGCTCTTGGCGGTTTGTACCTGACGCGGGAACTCGCGGATTTTATGGCCGCCGCTCGCGAGAACGACAGCAAAACCTACGCGCTATTTCTGACACAATCTGATCCGACCGAGATCACGGCGTTACTACGCGAGCGAGGATTTTCAGACACGGACTTTTTTGTCGGCCGTGTCGATCCGACGGAGATCCCAATCTATCTGAGTGCATCTGATGTGGGCCTTTCTTTTGTAAAAGCAACCTACGCAACGCAATCGCGTTCGCCGACGAAAATCCCTGAATATCTGGCTGCGGGCCTTCCGATAATCGCAAACTCCGGCGTTGGCGACGTTGACAGCCTGATTCGTGATGATAGTGTCGGCGTCTTGATCGACCAGTTTGACCGGGAAAGCTACATTGACGCAATTGAGCAGATCAGCCAATTGGGCGACATATCGGAACATTGCCGCGAAACCGCGGTCCGCCGATTCGACCTCGAGACCGTCGGCGGCGTCCGGTATAGGCAGCTGTACGAATCTGTCCTCAAAACGAATTCGGAATAACGGATAGCGAATAACGAAAATCGAATAATGCTCGGCGATTATTCACTTTTCACTATTCGTTATTCACTATTTCGGATGGTTCCCGCTACTCGCGCGATATGCGTTTATGGTAGTTTTAATACAAGTAGTTAGTTATTTTGGATGGAATATAAATGAAAGTTCTTTTAACGGGCGGAAATGGTTTCGCCGGACATCACGTTGCTGAGTCGATCCTGAAAAACACGGATTGGGATATCGACATTATGGACCGCCTTTCGTATGCATCGAACGGCTATTCGCGCCTCAAAGAGGTTGATTGTTACGACGACAGCCGCATCCGGCATTTTTCGCACGATTTTGTGCTGCCTATCGTTGATTATCTTTACGATGAGCTCAAAGATGTCGACTACATCATTCACATGGGTGCCGAGACACACGTCGATAACAGCATTACAAACCCCGAGCCGTTTGTTCGCACAAATGTGATGGGGACGATGAATCTGCTCGAATTCGCCCGTCAGGCCCCAAATCTTAAGAAATTCTTCTATATGGGCACCGACGAGGTTTTTGGCCCGGCAGATGCTGAGCTCGTACCCAACGGATTTAAGGAATGGGACCGATACAATTCAACAAACCCATATTCGGCGTCAAAAGCAGGCGGCGAGGAGCTTTGTCTTGCGTGGTCGAACACGTACGGTGTGCCGGTGATCATCGGGCATACGATGAACATCTTTGGTGAACGTCAGCATCATGAGAAGTTTATTCCGAAGGTTGTTCGCGCCGTATTGAACGGCGAGACAGTCGTCATTCACGCCGACAAGAGCCTCACAGTTTCGGGCAGCCGGTTTTGGATACACGCACGCAATGTCGCTCAGGCGATACAGTTTTTGCTCGAAAACGGCGAGAACCGCGACAAATATAACATCGTCGGCGAACGCGAGGTGTCGAATCTCGACATGGCAAAGTTTATCGCAAACGTGCTGGGCAAAGAGCTGAAATACGATATGGTCGATTTTCACAGCAGCCGCCCGGGACACGATCTGCGATACGGACTCGACGGGGCGAAGCTGAAAGCGATGGGATTTGAGTATCCGAGATCGTTTGAAGAGAGCCTGACCAAGACGATCGAGTGGACGCTTGAAAATCCAAAATGGATCGCCATGCAGGACACGACCTACGTTTCGAACACGGCCCGCTAACCGGCCGGCTTGATTCACATCCATTTGCAATGAAGGTACTCGGACTCGCTTCATATCCAGTCGAGGCAGCGGCGACGCGTTTCCGGCTGGCGCAGTTCGTCGAGCCGCTACGCGAACACGGCATCGACCTTACCGTCAGCCCATTCATGAATGCCGCTCAGTTCAAACGGCTCTACGCGGGCGGCGGCGTGGCCGGAAAAGCGGCGAGTATGATCTCGCCCGTATTGAAACGGCTGGGACAGACACTCAGCGTCGGGAAATATGACGTGATCCTGCTTCAACGCGAGGCAATGTTCTTCGGCCCGGCAATATTTGAATGGCTGTATCGCACCCTTGGCCGTTTGCCCGTCGTGCTCGACCTCGACGATGCGACCTATGTCAGCTATGTCAGCCCAAGCTACGGAAAGATCGGCAGCTTTTTTAAGGCGTTCGGCAAGACCGACAAATTGATCGAGAAAGCCGATCTGGTGATTTGCGGCAACCGATTTATTGCTGATTACGTCGAGAACAAGGGCACAAAAGCCGTCGTTATTCCGACGATCGCGGACACCGAAGTTTTTCGACCGACGGCGAAAGAGAATAAAGTTCCCGTCATCGGCTGGATCGGTACGCACTCGACGTTTCCGTTTCTTGAGTTTCTTTTCCCCGTGCTCGAACGGTTGGCTACGAAACATGAATTCGTACTGAAAGTCGTAGGATCGGGACGCGACGAGATCAAGATCAAGGGTGTCGAGGTCGAAAATCTTGCTTGGTCTCTCGAGCGAGAAGCCGCCGACTTTGCCTCGCTCGACATCGGACTTTACCCGATAACGGTGAGCGATTCGGCGAGCGAAGAGTGGCTGAAAGGAAAATCCGGCTTTAAGGCGATACAATATCTGGCAGTGGGCGTACCGTTCGTAATGTCGCCCGTTGGCGTGTGTGCCGAGATGGGCGAAGCTGACGTAACGCATATCGAAGCGTTGACCGACGACGATTGGTTTAGGGCGCTAGATCGGCTCTTGTCCGACCGCGACCTGAGAACAAAAATGGGCGAGGCGGCGAGACAACATTCGGTCGAGCATTATAGTGTTCCCGTACACGCGAAGGCGTTGTCGGAGGCTTTGCGGTCAGTTACCTCCGGAGTAAGTGAAAAGTGATAGGTGAAAAGGGATGAGCGAAGAAGCAGGAGAAGTGATCTGACTTTTCACTTTTCACCTATCACTTCTCACTTATTCCGAAGAGAGTATGTATATTTTGGGATTAACAACGCTTGGTGATTCGGCGGCATCGCTTATTAAGGACGGCGAACTGATCGCGGCTGTCGAAGAAGAGCGTTTTTCGCGCGTAAAGCACCACAGCGGTTTTCCCTACAAGGCTATCGAATTTTGTCTCGATCACGCTGGCATCACGCTGAAGGACGTAGCTCACGTCGGCCATTACTGGAAGCCGTGGATCTTGCGGCACAAGGCGATGCAGGCGGCGAAGTCGGCATTGATCTCGCGTGATATGTTCAAGGCACGTGCGGACCGCGGCATCGCGCAAGTGAGCGACAGTTATCTCGGGATGTTCAAACATCCGAAACGGCTGCGAGAGCATTTCGGGCCGAGCGATTTCAAATTTCACTATCTCGAACACCACCAGACGCACGCCGCATCGGCATTTTTTGTGTCTCCATTCGATTCCGCCGCGATCCTGACATGGGACGGCACGGGCGAAGACACGACGACGCTTTTCTCGCGGGGCAATGCGAACAAGATCGACGTTCTCAAACGCATCAAGCTGCCGCACAGCCTCGGCCAATTTTATTCGGCGGTGACCAACTATATCGGCTTTGATATGTTCAAGGGCGACGAGTGGAAGGTGATGGGCCTCGCGGCGTACGGCGAACCGAAGTATTACGATTTCTTTCGAGAAAAAGTGCTGACGACCAACGGCAGTGGGGATTTTCGCTTTCATATCGACGTGCTCGATCACCACCTCGCAAAGCACTACCAATTCCCCGCTGGCATAGTGAACGAACTTGGCCCGAGCCGCGAGCCGGGCGAAGAATTGACCCAGCACCACTGGGACATCGCTTGTTCCGCCCAGAAAGCTCTCGAAGATACGGCGATCTATCTCGTCAAGCAAATCCACGAGATGACTGGCGAAGAAAATCTCTGCATGGCGGGCGGCGTCGCGTTTAACTCGGTGATGAATGGCCGCATTTTTCATGAGACGCCGTTCAAGCGATTTTACGTTCAGGCGGCAGCGGGCGACGCGGGCTGTTCGCTCGGTGCGGCTATGATGGTCTGGCATCAGAAGCTCGGCAATCCGCGAAAATTCGAGATGAACCACGCATATTGGGGACCCGGATTTAGCAATGACGAGTGCCGGGCCGTACTCGACAATGCCGGCCTCAAATATGAAATGCTCGACGACGATGTCCTGCTGCCAAAGGTCGCAAAAATGATCTCCGATGGCGCTATTGTCGGTTGGTTCAACGGGCGGATGGAACTCGGCCCAAGAGCCTTGGGTGCTCGAAGCTTTTTGGCCGATCCGCGTCGTGCCGATATGCGTGAGATATTAAATCACAAGGTAAAGCTTCGCGAATGGTTTCGCCCGCTCGCTCCCTCGATGCAGGAGGAACACGGCACCGAGGTCTTTGGCGTCGAGCACCATGACCCGTTCATGATCACAGTGATCGAGGTCGCCGACGAATACAAAGAAAAGATCCCGGCGGTCGTCCACGTTGACGGGACGGCGAGGCCGCAGATGGTCAATAAGAACACCAATCCGCGATATTGGCGCCTTATCGACGAGTTCAAAAAGATCACCGGCATTCCGATGCTCCTCAACACCTCGTTCAACGTCCAGGAGCCGATCGTCTGCACGCCGCAGGACGCCGTCAACACTTTTGGCAACGCAAATTTTGACGCCCTCATTCTGGAAAACAATCTTGTACTGCGGGAGGAGAATCCATAAGTGCTAAACCGCTTCCTTTTTCTCGGATGTGGACTGCTGGTTGCTCTCGGCCTGTTCGCGCTACCGTTTCCCGATGGGGCGGCGGCACTTGCCTTTACAGCGGTATTATCGGCGATAGCTATATTTCTATTCCGTCATTTCACAGAGGAAAAATCATTTATCACGACGGTCTTCCTGACCGGGCTGCTGCTCCGAATGGCGTTTGGAATGCTGCTCGAGATCTACGATCTCCGCGAGTTCTTCGGCGGCGATGCGTATGCCTATGACCTAAATGGCTGGGCGATCGTCGATGTCTGGATGGGCCGCAATCTGGCGACAGATGTGCTGATCTTTCAGAATGACCCTGCAAGTGGGGCCGGTTGGGGCATGAACTACGTCACGGCGGTTGTTTACCTGTTCCTGGGGCGCAACATCTTCGCAGCACAGTCGCTCTGCGCCGTCGTCGGTGCCGCAACCGCACCGATGGTCTATTTTTGTTCCCGAAAGATCTATGGGAATCTCAAGGTCGCAAAGATCGCCGCACTGTCCATCGCGATCTTTCCGTCATTCGTCATTTGGTCGGGACAACTGCTCAAGGACGGCCTGATCATCTTTTTGCTCGTTGCCGCGATGACGATGGTTCTGGAGCTTCAGTCGAAGTTTAACTACGCGGCCGTTGTCTTTCTGGTGTTTTCCCTTTTTGGGATATTGTCGCTTCGCTTCTATATCTTTTACATGGTGGCGGTCGCCGTCGCGGGAAGTTTTATTATCGGACTTTCTAGCACAAACCAGTCGATCCTACGACGTTCGATCGTGCTCGTTCTCGCCGGTGTCGCGCTAACGTATCTTGGCGTCGGAAACCGGGCCAACGTCGAGCTCAATACATTTGCGCGCCTCGACCGTATTCAGGCCAGCCGTCTCGATCTCGCACGTGCAGCCGAAACGGGATTTAATGAGGAAACGGACGTGTCAACCGCGAGCGGTGCTCTGTCAGCGATACCGACTGGCTTTGCTTATCTGATGTTCGCTCCTTTCCCATGGCAGGCATCGAATCTACGACAGGCCATCACGATCCCCGAGGTTCTCGTCTGGTGGGCCATGATCCCGCTGCTTATTTCAGGTCTGATCTACACGGTAAAGAACCGTCTCCGCAACGCATTTCCGATCCTGATATTCAGCTTGCTGCTGACTATCGCGTATTCCGTCTTTCAGGGGAATGTCGGCACGGCGTATCGTCAGCGCACACAGATACAGGTGTTTTTGTTTATCCTGATTGGCGTGGGGTGGACGGTCTATTTGGAGAATAAGGAGAATAAGCGGCTCTTGAGGCTTGCCAGCCAGAAGCGTATCGACGACAGGCTTCGGCAAAATATTTTGCGAAAGGAGCAAGTCTAATGTGCGGTATCACCGGGTTTATCAATGCCAACGGAGACGCGGCCAGCCGTGAGTTCCTCGAGGCGATGAATCTGTGCATTGCCCACCGCGGCCCTGACGAAGACGGATTCTATTTCAACCAAAATGTCGGTCTCGCCATGACCCGCCTCGCCATCATCGACCTCGCCAGCGGCCAACAGCCGGTCTACAACACAGACAAAACAAAGGCCATTGTATTCAACGGCGAGATCTATAATTACCAATCTTTGCGGGCAGATCTGGTCGCTCAGGGCCATGAATTCTATACCAAGTCTGACACGGAGGTCGTCCTTCACCTCTACGATAAATACGGTGCTGACGGCCTGACGCGCTTGCGTGGAATGTTTGCCCTGGCGATCTGGGACACACGGGAAAAGTCGCTCTTCCTCGCACGCGATCGAGTTGGCAAAAAGCCTTTACTGTATTCACATCAAGCCAACGGCGATCTGATATTTGGTTCCGAATTCCGGGCCGTTCTCAAACATCCGTCCGTTTCCCGCGAGGTCGATAACGAGGCAATAGACAATTATCTTTCATATCTCTGCGTCCCCGCACCGCAGACGGCCTTTAAACAGATACGAAAACTCGAACCCGGCCATTGGCTCATGTGGAAAGACGGAAAGGTCAAAACGCAGCGATATTGGCAGCCGGATTTCTCCAAAAAAATAAAGATCACTGAGAACGAAGCGATCGAGGAAACAACTCGTATCCTGCGAGAATCGACCAAACTTCGGATGATCTCCGAGGTTCCGCTTGGGGCGTTTCTCTCTGGCGGTGTTGATTCGTCAACCGTCGTGGCTCTGATGGCCCAGGAAAGCTCGACGCCGGTCAAGACATTTTCGATCGGCTTCGAAGAAGAAGATTTTAGCGAGCTCAAATACGCAAAGCGCGTCGCCCAGCACGTCGGTGCCGAATATCACGAATTCATCGTTCGACCGAACGCCCTCGACGTCATACCGACCCTCGTCGAACACTACGGCGAACCTTACGCGGACTCATCAGCGATACCGACGTATTACGTTGCAAAAGAAACCCGAAAACACGTAACCGTAGCCCTCAATGGCGATGGCGGCGATGAGAGCTTTGCTGGCTATGAACGTTACGTAGCCATGCGGATCGCCGAGGCATACACACGCGTTCCGTCTGCCCTCAGAAAGGTTTTTGTCGAAGCCCCGGTTAATTTTTTGCCTACTTCTGAATTGAAACGCAGCCGTTTTCGTGACGCAAAACGATTTCTTCAGGCCGCAAACCTGCCTCGAACCGAGCGATACTTTCGCTGGATGTCCACATTTAACCGCGATGCAAAACGCGATCTTTACACATCGGAATTCGAGAGGTCGATCGCCGGCCAGAATTCGTCGTCGATCCTCGACCGCTGGTTCAAGACCGCCAACGGCACCGGTACGCTAGACGCGACGCTCTTGACCGATCAGATGACATATCTGCCAAACGACCTGCTCGTCAAGGTTGATATCGCGTCGATGGCAAATTCGCTCGAGGCCCGTTCGCCGTTTCTCGATCACAATTTGATCGAGTTCGCCGCAACGCTGCCGGAGAGCTTGAAAATGAGCGGCTTTGAGACGAAATCCCTGCTCAAGAAAGTTGCCGCTAGACTTGTCCCAAAGGACGTCATCTATCGCCGCAAAATGGGCTTTGGCGTGCCGGTCGGTCGTTGGTTTCGCGGCGAGATGAAGGATTTTGTTCGAGGTGTTTTGCTTTCAGAAAAATCACTCAAACGCGGCATAATCAAGCCGGACGTGATCGAACGATATGTCAACCAGCACACATCGGCCGAACGTGACCACGCATTTCAGATCTGGACCCTGCTAATGCTTGAGCTGTGGTTTCAGAGATTTATCGACCCGCAATGACCGCAAATATCGACAATGAGGTCGTTGCCGGATTTGGCGACGAATGGTCACGATTTGACCAGTCGGCACTGACTAACGAAGAGTTGGGCCGGATGTTTGATAATTATTTCAACATCTTTCCTTGGGAAAGCTTGCCGCCGCATGCGGTCGGTTTTGACCTCGGTTGCGGCAGCGGACGCTGGGCAAAGCTCGTGGTGCCGCGTGTCGGTAAGTTGCATCTCTTTGACCCGAGTGCCGATGCTCTCGCGGTTGCAAAACGAAATCTCGCTAGTGCGGACAACTGCGAATTCGCCATCGCAGGTGCCGACAACATTCCGCTCGCGGACGAAAGCTGCGATTTCGGCTACAGCCTCGGCGTGCTGCACCACATTCCCGACACTGAGGCCGGCATGCGTGCCTGTGTGGCAAAGCTCAAGCCCGGAGCACCGTTTCTCGTCTATCTCTATTACAGCTTCGACAATCGCCCGGCGTGGTTTCGCCTCATTTGGCGAATAAGCAACGCAATACGCGCCGCAGTGTGCCGCATGCCCCATGGCCCGCGATATGCGATAAGCCAACTTCTCGCCGCGATCGTCTACTGGCCGCTTGCTCGAATCGCTTTGCTCTTGGAAAAACGAGGCCAAAATGTTGCGAGCTTTCCGCTCTCGCAATACCGGCACAACAGTTTTTACGTAATGCGAAACGATGCCCTCGACCGCTTCGGCACGCGTCTCGAACAGCGGTTTTCAAAGGCCGAGATTCAGGCGATGATGGAGCGATGCGGCCTCACAGATATCAGTTTCAGCACAACCTCTTTCTGGACCGCCGTCGGGTATAGATCAGAATTGATTGCGGCTGTGCCGCCCTATTTGCGGAAAAGCTGTGCTTTTCCGTGAGACACCAACCATTTACTTTCGGCTGTGCCGCCGCTTCTCGGCACATCAGAGCGGCGGCATAGCCGCAAGAGGTTCAGTACAGTTTCGTGTTAAAATTATGGTTTGACCTTGGTAACCGGCAGCGATCATCCCGCACGATCGTATGATGTGCCGCCGACCGATGAAAGATGCGGTTCGCTGCGCATCCGCCGGTTACCATTTTCATTCACACCTGGATGCAAATCTCAGTTTCCGTGATCGAATATCTAGGTGCTCGCATTTCTAAACGACATTCGCCTTCACCAGTACCGATAAGCAGTGGAACCCGATATCCATCGTAGTAGCTCGCCTGTGACTGAGCAGGCCAACGGCTCATATTCTTCGTCCTGTATGCAAACCAAACTACCGAGTGAAAATACAAGGGAAACGAGCCAAATCCTGATTCGGGTGGAATCGTTTCTAATTCATCTGCATGAAAATCAACATTCACGCTCACAGTTAGTTTATCGGGAGCGGGAACCGCCCAAAATACAAAAACAACTGGTGCAAAATTAGCATCATGGATGACTTGATCATTGCGTCTTCTCCTTGCTGCGGAAGCGGGGAGATATTCTGGCTTTGACGTAAGAACAGTAAACAGGTGTTTTACACCAAGGGTGTTTTCGTTCTTAAGAAAATTCCCGTCTACAACCAAAAAGTGGTTGGTTGGGTCATTGAAGGCTGTTATGTGCGATTGCCCCCTTCCATGCAGACTGAGCTTTCCATCGCCTGGTGAATCCGATTGTACAAAGAGAATCTTGTTTTCTCGTTCCTGACGGACGGTAATCCACTGTATAGCCGCAAAGCTTGGCGAGGAAACATAAATGCTCGCATCATTCTTATTTTGTGCGAATGTCAGGACTTGCCAGCTCTCGACACCGTCTGTAACGAAGAATCGAGCCGAGTCTGCCATGCCAATATGGTACAGCCGCTTCGACTCATCTGCCAAACGCTATGTTATTATCAAATATTCGTGAAATTGATGGTCAGAGACCCAATCACAAATGCGCTCACGATCGACTTTGAGGACTGGTATCAAGGCATCGAGATCCCGTATTCGGCTTGGGACAAATTCGAAGACCGCATCGAAATGGTCGGTGATAAACTGCTCAAGATCCTCGATGACGCCGGTGCAAAAGCTACGTTTTTCATGCTCGGCTACGTCGCTGAAAAGCATCCTGAGATAGTCAAACGCATTGAGAGCGAAGGGCATGAGATCGGCACGCATGGATTTTCGCACACGCTGATATATAAGCAGGAACCGGCCCTTTTTCAAGAAGAATTGACGCGGGCGATCTCTTTTCTTGAGGATCTGACCGGCAAAAAAGTGCTTGGCCACCGCGCCCCGTTCTTTTCGATAACCAAGGATTCACTCTGGGCCCTCGATATCCTCGGCGAGCTTGGTATCAAATACGACTCGAGCATTTTCCCAGTCTTGAATTACCGCTACGGCATCGCCGATGCACCGCGGTTTCCGTACACGATAAAGCGGGAGAAATTTGAATTCATCGAGTTCCCGATCTCAACGCTAAAACTGCCGGGCTTTACGATGCCGATCTCGGGCGGCGCGTATTTCCGGATATATCCGTATCAAGTTACAAAGCACGCGATCAAGGCCGTAAATCGCGGCGGCCAGCCGGTCACGTTCTACCTGCACCCGTGGGAGATCGACCCAGACCACCCACGCATCGACGTGCCGCGACGGATCGCCCTGACGCATTATTTTAATCTCGGTGCGACCGAGCGGCGGCTAAAAAAGCTGCTTCGTGATTTCAAAATGGCCCCGATGGGCGAGGTTTTGGGAATCAAGTCAGAACCACCTGCGGTAGCGGGTGGTTGAACG
>JBATDM010000107.1:0-33853 GCA_049663465.1 Pyrinomonadaceae bacterium | reverse complement strand
GGGTTAGTACCGCCACCGGTGCTGATACCCGAGATGCTGAGCTTGGTATTGTCGAATGAAACCGACGTCTGAACAGCAGCTTCGTTGCCGCCGTCCGAATCGAGTTCGGCAAAGACGACCACTGTGTTCGCGCCACATGCGGCTGTACCATTCGTGATCCTAATCGTACGTCCTACAGCCTCAGGTGATTTCGCACCCCTCTTAGCCCCGTTCTCAGCCCTTTCAGGTGCCGGAGCAGGAGCGACAGAGAGGAACGGTCCACCAACGGTCTGTGTCGGATCAAGAGCTGCCGAGTAACGGCGAGCCTGGACCACGTCATTAGCACCGAGCAAGCCGTCACCCTTCGTTGCCGAAGGAGCTGAGTCAGCACGCTGGAACTCGTTAAAGTTCGCACTCGGTACATCAAGACCCGCGGTAAAGCGGCGAACCTGAACAACGTCAGCCGGAAGGACCGAACCGTCACCCGTGTTACGGGCGGCGACGTCAGCCTCGAGGCCCTGTGCGAATACGATAAACCCGTTGTTGTAAACGGTCGGCAGCGGATTTGAATCGCTGTCGCTCGTTCTACGCAAGGTTGGTGAATCCGCAAAGTTGACCGGCGTGTTAGACGCTGCTGTCGGGGCCGTATTATACGTCACCGTAACAACAACTCTGGTACCCGCAGCATAGGTCGTCGGGAAACCGCCGCCGTCCTGTGCCTCGACCGAAACACCGATCACGCCAGGCGTGCCTGTGTTTGCCGTCAGGTTGCATCCTGCACTACCGGAGCCGCAAGCGACTACCGGTGCACTCAGGATAGCTGAGTTGTAGGTCAAGCTGAACGTAAGTGCAGCTTCGTCACCCTGTGCCGTCAACACGATGTTCTGTGTTACAGGCGAACCAGGTGTTGCATAGGCATTAGCAGCAGTCAGCGTACGCGGAATGTTGCCGGTGTCGTATGCGACGAAGTTTGCATTGTTCACGAACGACGTGAGACCAGTGTAGGTACGCGTCGTCGGGCTCATTACCTTGCCAGCAGGTGCGACCGGTGTAACCAGATAGTTACCGCCGCTCGGCAGATTCGCGAACGAATATGCACCAGCTGCGTTGGTGGTCGTCGATGCCGTGGCACTACCGCTCAGACCTACTGTCACACCAGCCAACGGTCCCGCAGGCGAGAAGTTGGTGATGGTACCAGAGATGCTGATAGGTACGCCGTCGTCATTAAGGATCGTTCCTACGCCGCTCGAGATACCGCAAACCGCGACACCGCAAGCACCGGTCGGAACAGTTACGCCATTGACCGTAGCCGACGTCAGATTAACGTTATACGTTTCATCCAACTCAACAAGGAGATCGCCATTGACCGAAACCGGAAGCGGCTTCGCCGTGTCCGCAGGCTGGAATGCTATCTGGCCCGGGATGATCTCTGTGTAGTCAGACGGGAACGTTGCCGTTCCATCCGTACCAGCGTAATTCACAAAGCCGACGAATGAGCCTGTGTTACAGGTCTTCGTTACGTTGTGAACAAAGTTGGACGTTCCTGCGTTGCCTTCCGGCAGACTTACGTTGCCGATAGCGAACGCACACGCATCGTCATTGACGATCGTCGCTGTGAAAGGACCGCCGGAAACAGCGTTTACGTTAGTTCCCGCCGTAATACCAACCGTAAAGGTCTCTGGACCTTCAAAGGTTGAGTCCTGCGTGGTGTTCACGCTGCATGGCTTCGTCGTATCGGTTGATGCAAACGATATCGACTGCGAACCTGACGAGAAGTCATTTGACTGTGCGTGAATGGTCGAGTTTGCCGAAGTAATACCCGGTACACAGTTCACAGTCGAGCTGAGAACCGTACCCGTCGTATTGTTCGGGAACGACCTGTTGATCGTAAACGTTGCAGGCGAGCCTTCCGTCGGTGTCAAAATGTTCGACACGATCGCAAAGTTCGGAGCATCGTCATCATTATTGATAGTACCGGTAGCCGAGATCGGCGTTCCAAATGTACCATTTGTGACGTTTGTCAGATCGACCGTGAAGGCATCATTGCCCTCTTGGACCGTGTCACCATTGACAGCGACATTGAACGTTTTCACCGTATCGCCAGGTGCAAAGGTCGCGACCTGAGCATTCACGATAGCAACGTAGTCGTTACCGCCGGTAGCGGCTGATCCGCTTGCGACCGCCGTGCCGTCAACCGTATTTGCACTTACGATCGAATTCAGCTCGGTCAGACCGGCCTTATTGATCGTGAAGGTTGCATTGACGGTGCCGGTGTCACCCTCTGTGACGGCGACGTTTCCACCGATCGTGAAGACCGGAGCAGCGTCGTCGTTGAGGATGGTACCGAGACCCTGAGCGTCAGTTGCCGAACCAAAGTTAAACATCGACAGATTGACGGTAAAGTTCTCGTCATCTTCAAAGATGGCGTCGCCATTGACAATGACAGCAACCTGACGCGAGGTCTGACCCTGCGTAAAGGTAACCGTGTCGCCCGTGATGGCCGTGTAGTCGCTCGGAGCCGTAGCTGCCGTAGGACCACCGCCGTCAGCGGTCGCCGCCTTCATTGTCTGGTTGGCCTGAGCATTACCAGTTCTGGTGATCGTAAAGATGAACGCCGACTGGCCCGAATCGAGCTCGACCTGAGCCACATCATCGATCGCAACGGTCGGAGCCGTATTGACATCGACGATCGAGGTCGTGGTCGTTCCTGAGAACGGCGAACCATTTGACGCTGCGGTCAGATTGACCGTAAACGTCTCGTTCGGCAAACCTTCGAAAAGGTTGTCGTTGATCGCCGCAATAGTAAATGTCTGAGTACCGCCGGTACCCGGAGCAAACGTAACGTTGCCACTTGTTCCACTATAGTCGCCAGGAGCAACTGCGGTGCCGTTAGTGGCTGCCCAAGACACTGTTGTCGAGAGCTGTGTCTCGTTACCCGAACGCGTAACGGTATAGGTCGCAGATGCGCCTTCGTTGACCGTGTTTGAAACCGGGGTCAAAGCAAATGACGGAGCTGCGTCATCATCTGTGATCGTAGTGACCGCAGACGCCTGAGCACCGATCTGAGTACCGTTAGCATTGCTGAGCTGAGAATTAAATATCTCGTTAGCCTCATCTCTGCTGTCAGCACAGACCTGAACGATCAGCGATTTGTTCGCGACGTCACCAGCACCCCATGTGATGGTCTGACCGGATACAACTACATAGTCAGCACCCGCGATCGCACATGAGTTCTCGCCGTTAGCAGAGCCGCCGACCTGAATGGTCGAAGCATCCACCGCAGCGGCGGGAAGTGCCGAACCTGTACCTGTACGCGAAATGGTCAGAGCGAACGGGGTCAAGCCCGGTCCAGCAATGGTACCCTCAGCGTTGGCAAAGGTAGCAGCCGTGAACTGTACCGAACTGTCATCGTCCTGTATCGTTCCCGCACCAGCCGCTCCAACTGTCGGAGCACCGGTTCCAGGGGTAAGGACCATTGTAAATCCTTCGTCGCCTTCAACATCCGAATCCGGACAGAAGTTGACGGTCACATTCTGTGTATCGGTCGTAAGCGACGCCGGGAAGTTAAGCGTGGTCGCGGTATTGATGAAGTCAACACCTGCAGCACAAGCCGCACCGCCAGTTGCCGTACCATTGGTAGGCGTGACGACAACGCTCGTTGGAAACACGGTCGCACCGGTCTTGGTCACCGTAAAGGTAGCCGAACCGCCCGCTCCCGGAGGAGTTCCCTCTACGCCCATCTGACTGTCGATGGTCATATTAGGCACCGCGTCGTTGTCAAGGATCGTGATCGTCTGAAGGATCGGTGCTCCAAGGCTAACGCCATTACCCGTTGGCATACTGAGACTGGTCGTAAACGTCTCGTCATTCTCGTCAATAGCATCATCGACGATCGGGACCGTATAGGTCTGCGTCCTTTCACCCGGAGAGAATGTGACGGTCGAGACCGAAGCGGTACCGTAGTCAGCGGGCTGAGTCGCAGTAACGTCGGCGGTACTGACATTAGCAGTCGCTGTTGAGTCATTAGCACCAACACGTTTTACGGTAACCGTTGCAGTACCGGCACCCTCATTGACCGACTGTGCGTCCGTGTCAAATTGCAGTTGACTAACATGGCACTTACCAAACGCCCCTGCATTGAAGATCGACGAAACCTCAGCTCCCGTCAGGGCACGGCTGAATATTTCGACCTCATCGGCAAGGCCATCAAAGTCCTGTCCGCCCGAGTTACGCCGCCCGATAATGAGGCCGTTGTTGGTCGCCGGCGTAAAGCCGGTACCAAGATTCGCAACCGTCAGGGTCTGAGCCACACCGTTTACATACAGCGCGACATCACCCGTCGTCTTATTGAATGTGAAGGCTACGTGCTGCCACGCGGCAGCCGTCAGAACTGGCCCCGTCGTCGTCGTAACATGAGATGCCCCAGTCGAATCGACCACATCTAGACGAAGATTTCCGCCCGACGTTTGGACAAACCGCACACCATTCACAGGGATCGGCGTTCCGCTCCACTCGATGATAGTTTCATTCGCCCCAATAGCTCCCGGATTGATCCAGGCGTCTGCCGACATACCGGCTGCAGCACCTACATTGATGCCTGCCGAAGGCGGAACCTGAACTCCCGACGCTCCGACACTAAAGTCAAAGGCGTTGCCGACCACTCCGGTCGTATAAAGAAGCGTCCCAACGGCAGCACCGTTGTTAACCGGATCGCCGATGATGTCGTTTGTGTTGACCTGGCCTGGGTACCACGCAGTCATGTTTGCCGGTGGAGCCACACAGGCCGTTCCGGCGATTGCCTGAGTGATGTTTATGCTCCAGCCACCAACCAGATTGCCAGCGTCGCCGCCGGTATCATCCATCACGTAAAGCGACCACGTGCCGTTAGGATCGGTGCCGGTAAAGACGCCGAGGGATGAGCCACCCGATGCAGGGGCAGGGGCAGCAAAAGCGTCACCCGCACCAATATTGCCCGGCTGGTAAGTTCCCGATGTCAATGTCGCAGTATCTGGCAGTGGAGCCGCAGCAGCATCATCAAAGGTAAAATTCAAACCCGTTACATCATCCAACGTTCCCATGTCTGACATAAGAACCGCCGTCTGACCGCCAGGGCCGACGAGCATAACGTCCACATCGTCCGGCCACGTATGATCGAACCCATTGAGGTCGACAGTTACCTTTTGAACGTTGCCCGGAAAGGCAGCCACTGTGATATCAGACGGATATAGCGAGGCCGGCCCAGCAGCAGCACCGATCGTCATAGGCGCCGGGTTCGAGTAAACGACCGCAGGGGCATGAACCGCCGCAGCGGCAGCTCGTTGCTCGTCCGTAGGCGAGATCAATATGCCACCCTGAACGTCGGTCTTGGCTTTATCAGAATCCTGAGGCGATGCTTTGTCACCGCCAAACATTGAAAAAATTGTTGCGGCGAAAGTACCCGCCTGCTGGCCGATTGGGCCATTCATATTTGCCGTCAGTGCGCTTGCACTGAATACGGCTGTCAAAATCACAAGTGTAAAGATCACGACAAATCGTGTCTTCATACTTCGTAATTTGTTTGACAAACCTTGTCTTGGGGACGTGGATGACATATTCATTCTCCTAAAAAAATCAAAATATTCGTAGAGCGAATTGTTTTTACTGATCTTAGTTCTGGTAACGGAAAACAAGCCCAACGCGGGGCATACTCTCTCTTACCGTTATCTACAGCCTAAATTGTGAAAAACTACTTTTCGGACGAACTACACGGATTATACCCAATCATGCTTAGATGTCAAGCATATTTCTCGGGCAAGCAAAACTTTTTTACTACCAAAGAATAAAGCTCTTCGTGGATAAAAAGTTCAACCGTCTCTTCTACATTCTTATATCCCATTCGCCTGAGATAATCAAAAGGCAGGTTTATTTTCCTGCCGCAAATTGTAGCCGGACATTTGCCGCATCGAGTTGACCTCGAACAGCCTCCGTCTCGGCCAATGAACTGGACGCCGATGCGGCCAGCATTTTCTCGGCCTCATCACGCACGGTGCGTGCGGCCTCGATATCTATATCAGATGCCGATTCAGCCGAATCGGCGAGCACGGCAACCTTGTTACCGTTGACCTCGACAAAGCCGCCCGTTACGGCAAGCCTTTCCGAGGTACCTTTAATATTATATGCAAGCACGCCCGGCTTAAGGGCTGAGATGAGAGCAGCATGATTTGGCAAAATGCCGACCTCACCGGAAGCGGTACTAACCGTAACCGAATCGACTTCTGCATCGAGCACGCGATGCTCGGGTGTCACTATTTCTAATCTTAGCATGGATTTTGGATCTTTGATCTTTGATCTTTGATCTTTGATCTCTTTTCCCTATTTCGTCTTTTTTTGCTGGGCGGTTTCGTCCACCTTCTTTATATAAGCATTTAGCTTTGGCGTCAGTTCTGCAATTAAAGGCGTCAGGGCACTAACGTTTTCTTCGGAAAGTAATTGTCTGCGATGTGCACGCCTCAACCAATGCCGCGTTTCGTACAGCGACCCTCTGGCCATTCGCAAAAACCGCCGATTATCAGCCGGCGTTCCACGCCCGCTCCCTTCCGAAATATTCGCACCGATACTATCGGCGGAACGCACAATCTGTTTACCGACTGTGTCTTGCGACAACCTATCCCAACGAACAACCACGTCCCAGATCATATCGGCAATTTGTTCGGAAATCTTATAAATGTCAAGATTTTCAAAATTGGTCCTTTCCATCAAAGATCAAAGATCAAAAATCAAAGGTCAAAGGCTGCTATGCCGATGCCGCCATTTTCTTCGCTTTCTCCCTCGCCTGCTCAATGGTGCCGACCATATAGAATGCCTGTTCGGGCATGTCGTCGCATTTGCCTTCGAGGATCTCTTTGAATCCCTTAATAGTGTCTTCGGTTTTGACGTATTCGCCTTTGAGACCGGTAAACTGCTCGCCGACAAAGAATGGCTGCGAGAAGAAACGCTGGATCTTACGGGCACGAGCGACGGTTTCTTTGTCCTCTTCGCTCAATTCATCGAGGCCGAGGATCGCGATGATGTCCTGTAGGTCTTTGTAACGCTGTAGGATCCGCTTAACTGACTGAGCGGTGTTGTAGTGCTCGTCGCCGACGATCTGCGGGTCGAGAATTCGCGAGTTCGACGCAAGCGGATCGACCGCCGGGTAAATTCCCAGCTCGACGATCTGCCGTGACAATGCCGTTACAGCATCGAGATGGGCAAAGGTCGTTGCCGGTGCCGGATCGGTATAATCATCCGCCGGTACATACACCGCCTGAATAGATGTAATAGCACCTGTCTTGGTCGAAGTGATGCGTTCCTGCATCTCGCCCATTTCAGATGCGAGCGTCGGCTGATAGCCAACGGCCGACGGCATACGTCCTAGCAGTGCCGACACCTCAGAACCAGCCTGCGTAAATCTGAAGATGTTATCGACGAAGAACAGCACGTCATTTCCCTGATCGCGGAAATGCTCCGCCACGGTCAGACCCGACAGGGCAACGCGAAGACGTGCTCCCGGAGGCTCGGTCATCTGACCATATACTAATGATACTTTTGACCCCTTGATCTCGTCCATGTCAACTTTGGAAAGATCGAACTCGCCGGTCTTTTCCATATGCTCGTTAAAAGCATCGCCGTATTTGATAACTTTGGACTCGACCATTTCGCGAAGAAGATCGTTGCCTTCACGCGTGCGTTCGCCAACACCCGCGAACACCGAAAAACCGTCCGAGCCGATAGCAACGTTATTGATCAACTCCATGATCAAAACAGTCTTGCCAACACCGGCACCGCCAAAGAGGCCGATCTTACCACCGCGAAGAAACGGCTGGACAAGGTCGATGACCTTGATGCCCGTTTCAAACATTTCGAGTGAGGTCGCCTGTTCGTCAAACGACGGAGCGTGGCGATGGATCGACGATCTGCTCTCGGTCACGACCGGGCCGAGTTCGTCAACGGGGTCGCCGATGACATTCATCACGCGGCCAAGCGTTGCACCGCCGACGGGAACCTGTATCGGGCCGTCAAGGTCTATCACCTTCATTCCGCGAACCATACCATCAGTCGGCAGCATCGAAACCGCCCGAACGCGGCCTTCGCCGAGGTGCTGCTGCACCTCCGCAACTACATCGATCTTTGCCTCGACGTCAAAGCCTTCGCTGGTGATCCTAAGTGCCTGATAAATAGGCGGGAGGTAATTATTCGAAAATTCTACGTCAACGACCGGGCCGATGATCTGCACAACCTTGCCGACCTGTTCGTTTCCATCTTTAGCCATTATCTATTAAGTTGCTCCTCAATATATGTTTGTAATACCGGGCCATTTACAAAGGAGTAAGACTACCATACGAAACGAGTTCGGCGCAAAGCCGATCTAGTCAAAAAATTGACATGAACCACACGTTCTAGTAGCCTCAACCTATCAGGACAACTATATCGGATAGAGCACAAATAATCTGAAAAAACTAGAACTACCAACCCAAGGCCTCCACACGCTTTTCGGCGTACAGGATCAGAATATTAAGTATCTTGAATCATTGCTCGACGTGAACATCGGTGCACGCGGCAATGAGTTGCTCATCGATGGTGATGAACGCGATATCAAGACAGTCGAGCAGATACTAGCGGATTTTGGCGATCTGTTTGCGAACGGCAATACGTTTACCGACAAGGAACTGCGAGACGCCTTTAAGCAGATCGCCGAAGATCGCGCCTACAGCCTTAAGGATCATTTCCAGAACGCTCGTTTTAATCCCTCGGGCAAAAAGACCGTTGCTCCGAAGACGGCCAATCAGAGAAAGTATCTGGAAGCGATCGCTGCGAATGATCTCGTATTTGGGATCGGCGTGGCCGGCACCGGGAAGAGCTTTCTCGCCGTGGCGATGGCGATCGATGCGCTTTTCAAGAAACAAGTCAGCCGTATCATCCTCACACGCCCGGCGGTCGAGGCCGGCGAACGGCTCGGATTTCTCCCCGGCGACCTGCAGGACAAAGTCGATCCATATCTTCGTCCCTTGTACGATGCACTATTTGACCTGGTTGATGGCGAGCGAGTAACTAAGATGCTCGAAAAACGGATCATCGAGATCGCCCCACTCGCATTTATGCGTGGGCGAACATTATTCGATGCGTTCATTATCCTCGACGAAGCCCAAAATACGACCAGCGAGCAGATGAAGATGTTCCTGACGCGTATAGGATTTGGCTCAAAAACTGTCGTGACTGGCGATACGACTCAGATCGATCTTCCCCGCGGTCAACGGAGCGGACTCAAGGAAGCTGAGAAAGTACTGGAAGGGATCGACGCAATAGAATTTGTTTACTTTACCGACAAGGATGTTGTTCGCCACAAGCTCGTCCAAATGATCGTGAAAGCCTACGAAGCTCACTCGAATGAGGACGATCACAATTAGGCCATGATCGATATCATTAATCTCCAACGAAAGATAAAACTCGACATCGCCGAATATCGCTCCTTCGTATCGTTGCTAAACGGGCAGGTCGATGAGGCTGTAGGGCGGCGATTCTCAATCGCATTCATTTCGGACAGCCGAATGAAGCAACTCAATCAGACCTTTCGAGGCAAAGATACGACGACCGATGTACTCTCATTCCCCCATGAGCCTGATGAGTTCGACCCTAACAAGGACAATCTTGGCGACATTGTGATTTCTGCCGAGCAAGCCCAGAAACAGGCGGCCGACAATGGTCTCACGTTGAACGGCGAGATCAAGCAGCTTATTCTACACGGCCTACTTCACCTGTGCGGATTCGATCATGACACTGACAATGGTGAAATGAATGCTCGTGAAGTTGAATTACGCGAAGTCTTGGGGATCTGACTGTTTTCCCAAACGACTCTATGGCAAAATACTCACATGCCCGAATCTAAGAAAACCGCGTCTCCATGCGTAATGGTCATATTCGGCGCGACCGGTGATCTGACAAAACGCAAGTTATTTCCGGCGCTCTACAATCTGGCGAAGGATGACTTTCTCCCGCACAGCTTTGCCGTCATCGGCGTCGGCCGCCAGGAACTGACACACGAAGAATTTCGCGCACAGATGATCGACCACCTGCGCGAATTCGTTCCGAACGGGCCGGACGAAAAGCTGGTTGAGTGGTTCCAAGAGCGGACGTTTTATACGGGCGGTGATTTTGACGACGACAAAAAGTTGTTTTCGGATCTTAAGGACCTGATCGGCGAGGTCACAACTACACTTCAGATCCCGGATAATTATTTCTTTTACCTTGCGACTCCGCCAAACCTCTTTGCAAACGTCACGCAGAAGGTAGTGAAGAACGGCCTCGGAAAAGAAGAGAACGGGAATTGGCGCCGGTTTATCTACGAGAAGCCCTTTGGCCACGATCTGGAATCTGCGGAGAAGCTAAACGCCGATCTCTTAAAGCTGCTCAAGGAAAGACAGATCTATCGCATTGATCATTACCTTGGCAAGGAAACTGTCCAGAACATTTTGGTGTTTCGATTCGGCAACAGCATTTTTGAACCGATCTGGAATCGCAACTACATTGACCACGTTCAGATCACAGTTGCCGAGCAATTGGGTGTGGAACAACGCGGCGGGTATTACGATTCTGCCGGAGCTCTTCGCGACATGATCCCCAATCATATATTGCAGTTGGTAACGCTCACGGCGATGGAGCCACCGGTGTCATTCGAAGCGGATTCGGTGCGTGATGAACAGGCAAAGATACTCCAGGCGATACAACCGTTCAGGCCGGAAGAGGTATTGCATTGTGCTGTCCGGGGTCAGTACGGCGATGGCGAGATCGACGGAGAAAAGGTTGAAGCGTACAGAGGCGAAGACAAGGTCGCTCCCTTTTCAAATACCGAGACCTTTGCCGCCCTGAAATTATCTATCGACAACTGGCGTTGGGCTGATGTTCCGTTCTACGTACGTACGGGCAAGAGAATGGCAACGCGGCATTCGAGTATTGTGATCCAGTTCAAACGCGCCCCGTTTGTACTATTTCGGGATACGTCGATCGAGCGTTTGACGACGAATCGCATCGTCATTCACATTCAACCGGACGAAGGTATCACCTTGCATTTCGGTGCAAAGATTCCCGGGCCGATAGTCAACATGGGTGCGGTCGATATGGATTTTGATTACCTCGATCATTTCGGAGAACAGGTTAGCACCGGCTACGAACGGCTGCTTTTCGACTGCATGATCGGCGATGCGACCTTGTTCCAGCGCGCAGATATGGTCGAGGCCGGCTGGCGGATCGTTTCGCCGGTGATCGACGTCTGGCGAGCATTGCCGGCGCGCGACTTTCCAAATTATTCGTCCGGCAGCTGGGGTCCGGCAGAATCAGATACGTTGCTTGAAACAGACGGCCGGAGTTGGAAGAATCTGACCGTTGAAGACAAGGCATAACAAGCGGATATTGCTTTTCCCATTCGGCCGTCCTAGCATATGATGGTCATTGATCTATGGAGCTCGAGATAATTGTTGCCGTTGCCTTGCTGCTGGTGTTGGGCTTTCTCGCGACTGTAGATGCGGCCTTCTCACATATTTCCGACGTAGGACTTAGACGCATCTCATCGGACGAGGAATCCTCGGAAAAGAAAAAGTCTGTCAAATTCCTCCGCGAGATCTTGGAAAATCGCCCGCGGTTTCGATTTGCCCTCTCGTCAACGATCCAGGTGTTATTGATCGTCTTTACGGTTCTGCTGACCGTGATCATCAGTGAGTTTACCGAAAGCAAGGGCCGGATATTGTTGTTTGCTCTCGTGATCGGTCTCGGGGCGACCGTTTTTCTTCGGCAGATACTGCCCCGCATATTGGTCTGGAATAACACTGAGAGAAAGCTTCTTTTTCTGCTTCCGGCGATCAGGCCTATCTATTCGATCGCTTCGTTCTTTCTTGAACCCATTGCCGTCCGTTCGCGATCGCGTGCGAAGCAGCGCCTTGACGATGCGGTCGAGGAGGACATTTTGGACGACAAGGACGAGGACAATTCCGAGGATTTTCACGCCTTGATGGAAGTCGGCGAAGCCGAGGGTATTATCGAAGGAAAGGAGCGTGAGCTGATCGAAACGATGGTCGAATTCAGTGAAACGCGTGCGGGGGAAATAATGACGCCGCGAACTGAGATCTGCGGCCTTCCGGTTGAATCGACGGTTAAAGAAGCCCGCGACCGGATCCTCGAAGAAAAGTATTCCCGCCTACCGGTTTATCGAGATACGATCGACAATATCGAGGGCATCGTTTATGTCCGTGATCTGCTGCAATCGTGGGCCGAAGGAAAAGAGAGTATGCCGGTCAGCGAAATTCTCCGCGATACTCTATTTGTGCCCGAGACAAAGACAGCGGCCGAGTTGCTCAAGAACATGCAGGCCAGCCATGTTCAGATCGCGATCGTTATCGACGAATACGGCGGCGTTGCAGGACTGATCACGGTTGAGGACATACTGGAAGAGATCGTCGGCGAGATCGAAGACGAAGATACAGGTCAGGAAGAGATCATCGAGATCGTCGAAGGCACCGACGGCTACTGGGATGTGCTCGGCTCGACCGAGATCGATAAGATCGAGCGGCTAGTTGATCTCGAACTCGAGGACGAAGATTATACGACCATCGCGGGTTTGGTCACGAGTGAGGCTGGGTATGTGCCGAAAGCCGGAGAGAAACTTGATCTTCGCGGCATGGCAGTGGAAATACTAAAGGCCGACGAAAAACGGATAACCTTACTGCGTCTGAGAAAAGCCGAACCGCCAAAGGAAGATGAGGAAGGCTCGCTGTCGGAATAAGATCTTAAGCGTGCAGGGCACGCGAAAATAACTTTAGCTACAGGTGAAGCAAAGCGTAACCTGTAGAAAATAGACCAAACCTAAAAGCGCGTGAAACACGCGACATATCTGGGATCGACACCGCGTGTTTCACACGCTTGATCATTTTGATGGGTATTTTCTACACATTCCGCCTTTGGCTGCATGTGTAGCTAAAGTTATTCTGTGTGCTCCGCACACTCAAAAATTCAAACCACAAAAAAGCCGACGGCATTACACCGTCGGCTTCTTTGTGTATTATCCCGTGATCGTAGCGGAGACCGTTTCGCCGAGGGCTCCGAAGGTTCCGTCACGCAATTGCCAGCGAATCATGTAGTGGGCCATTTTTCCGGCATCTTCGCCGTCGTAATCGACCGTGTAAGGCGAATTCGTATCTAGCGCGATAAACACACAGTCGTTCACATCTGTCGGCAGAGCACCGTCGAGCTTGCGGTATATCGCCGCACCCTGCACACCGCGAGGCCGCCGTTTGTTTTCGGGCGTGGTCGCCTCGACCCAAGAGATCGTGTGACGCAAACGCTGCGAGGTATCGACCGTTGCAATAGGTATCGTAAACGAAGTCGGTATCTTTTCGCCGCCAACCGGAATGGTCGTCGCCGCCATCAGAGCATCGTCAGCCCCGGCAAGCTTGGCTCCGTTTCGGAAACTAGATATCTCATCCTCGAGCTGCTCGCGGGTACCATCCTTTGTCGCCGTCGCCGCCTTAGCCTGTGCGGCCTTATCCGCTTGATCGTCAAGATTATCCGAAAATGTATCTCCCAGCGTACCTATCGCCGCAACCTTGCCCACTGTCGAACCATATGCGGCCTCGCTCCCGGTTGCCGCAAGCACCAACTGCTTGGCCACCGCCAATAATTCTGCATCACTTATCTGTCGTATTCCTTTTGACATAACAAAAACTCCTCTTTGGGGTTGAAAGTTGAGTAACGGTTAATTGTTAGGTGTTTTCGATAAAACGCTAAATTTTTATACCAGTTCGAAACAAAAATCAAGACTTTTTTGCCTGTAAAGAACATCTTGTCGCGTGTAAAGAATAGTTTGTTACGTGTAAACGGTATTTTGTCGCGTATTAAAAGCATTTTGTCGCGTGAAAAAACCATCTCCACGCCTGACAAAACCCTCTCTACAACTGACAAAATGACCTTTACGACTGACAAAATTATTTTGTCACGTAAAAAAGTCTTCTCTACGCGGCGAGAAATCATTTCTACGCACCAATAACGCTATCGCCGACTGCTTGAACAAATCAAACCACAAAAAAAGGCCGCAGATGCGACCTTCTTAATGAATTCACAAAATATCGCAATTAAATTTTCTCTTCAAGTTTTCTAACTACCACATCCATACGTGCGGCAAGAGATTCCCACATGTCCAATAGCTTTTCTTCGCGTTCGGTATTGGCTAGTGCTTTTGCTAGCACATCGTCTTGCATTTGTTGATGTTTGAGAGTTACACGCAGAGTTTCTTCGTGCCGCTGCATACGTTCGTCATGATCGTCTTGTTGCCGTTTCGCGACCTCTTGCTGCTGTCTTCCGACTTCCAGCTGTCGAGCGGCTTCTTCCTGATTGATCACGCCTGCCTCAAGTTGTTGCTGATATGACGACTTTCCGAATAAACCCATATTGCTATCTCCTCAATTTCACTATTAGATATTTCCAGCGCAATTATACCAACACGACGTTGGTATGACATTAATTCACACTCCGCTTTGCGTTTGATATACTCCACTTATACTTTTAGCTACACAAACGGAGACAATATTATGGCGATACGATTAGGGGACGAGGCACCGGATTTTTCGGCGGAGACAACACATGGTGCTATAAATTTTCACGAATGGCTTGGTGATAGTTGGGGAGTCTTGTTTTCACACCCTAAGGATTTCACCCCGGTCTGCACGACCGAGCTGGGAATGGCCGCAAAACTCAAACCCGAATTCGACCGACGAAACGTCAAGGTCATGGGCCTTAGCGTCGACCCGCTCGATTCGCATAACGAATGGGAAAAGGACATCGAGGAAACGCAGGGTACGGCGGTGAATTTTCCGATGATCGCCGACAGCGACCGCAAGGTCGCCGACCTCTACGACATGATCCACCCGAACGCCAACGACACGCTGACCGTCCGCTCGGTATTCGTCGTCGGCCCGGACAAAAAGGTCAAGCTCACGCTCACATACCCTGCAAGCACCGGACGCAACTTTGACGAAGTGTTACGAGTGATAGATTCGCTCCAACTAACAGCAAAATACTCCGTCGCAACCCCCGTAAACTGGAAAGACGGCGATGACTGCATCATTGTTCCGTCGATCTCAGACGAAGATGCAGCGGCAAAGTTCCCAGCCGGCTTTACCAAGATCAAGCCGTACCTGCGAACAACACCGCAGCCGAATAAAGTATGAAGGTTGTAGTTCAGATCGGGGACGAGCCCCGTGAGGTCGAAATAGCGCGGGACGGATCGTCCGTTTCAGCGAACATCGACGGTCGTCTTTATGAGATCGTGGCTTCGGAGCCTGAGCCAAATGTGTTTTTGCTAAAACATCGAGGCTCCAACTTCGAAGCTGCCGTTTCTCCGAAATCGTCGGGTGCCGCAGAGTTCGTCGTCGAGTTGAAGGGCAACCAATTCGAAACCACGGTCATTGATCCAAAGCGACTTCGCGGTTCTGGTTCGACCGAGGGCGACGCATCGGGAAGGGCGGAGATCAAAACCGCGATGCCCGGCAAGGTCGTGCGCATCCTGGTCGCAGAAGGTGATTCGGTTCAAAAAGGTGATGGCGTGATCGTCGTCGAGGCGATGAAGATGCAAAACGAAATGCGCTCCCCAAAAGACGGAGTTGTCAGCGAGATCAAGGTGTCCGAAAATGCCACGGTCGCTGCTGGCGATGTTCTATTGATCATCGACTGAAACTACTTTCCGGCCTTAGGCAGACTTACCAGATTGGCAAACAGCCGAAATGCTCCTGGAACGCCCGCCGGCAATTGTCTGAAAAACGAGTAGCTGCAATAGATGTAATTTCCCTTTCCGAGTTTGGCGACTACCAATCCGCCATTGTTCTCTGCCTCACCTGTGTCGTGAGATTCCAGTAGCGGCAGGTACTGTGGATCAAACGTAACCAGATTGTACGCATTTCGCTCCTGCACCCAGCCGAGGAAATCATCCTCGCTGATCTTGTTTGGGAAATTGAAAACCGGATGAGCAGGTTCGAGTACCTTGACCGGTGCGTTCTCGTCAACGACGCGAGCAATACTCCCCGCTGCAGTTCTTTGCGTGTTGGTGGTATTGATCGGATATGGAGCCATACCTTTTTGAGCGAAAGAGCCGCGCTGATATTGTGTGATCAGCGTGCCTCCCGCTCGCACAAAATCCAACAGTCGCCCGTTGTTCGCAACCACGTCGTCGCGAGTTTCCGTCGCTCGGATCCCAATAATAATAGAGTCAAAACGCGTCAGATCGCCAGACCCGAGATCCGCTTCATCGAGAAACTCTACGGGCAATCCCATCTGCCGCAAGGCTTCCGGGATCTCATCACCGCTTCCCATAATATATCCGATCCGCACAGGGGCCACCTTGAGATCGAGCACCCGAACAGTCGTTTCCGCGCGAGTGTAGTATCGGTGGGTCTGGATGTGGGGATATGCAACGAGATGCATCGTCTGCGAAACAAGCGATTCGCCGACCATTGCGTTCGGATATATGTTGTAGCTTCCCGGTTTTGTTTTTGCCGGTATCGTAACCTCAAAGGGAATACTCGTCTTTTCACCTTTCGTTTTCAATTGAAATGTGTGTGTGCGTGACGAATATTTCCACTCGGCGGCCGAATTAATGTTCAACGCGGCAGTACCGGCAGTCGGAGCCGACGAGTTGTTAGTGACACTGACTATCAGCTTTCGTGTCTGCGGTTTATCGCTTAATGGAACGACCAACAGTTGAGGCTCTACGCTTACCGAAACTCGCGGAACAACATTGACGTCCCGCCTGATCTCACCTCGGGCAGCATCTGAAAAACGAAACTGTACCGGTTGAGTAAGCGTGATCTCTAACCCATCAACCTCGATTCTAACCTCGGCAGAAAGAACCGGCGGCTGAAACGGCAGATTTTGATACTCATTGTTTGGCCACCGAAAGAGATCACCCTCACGCGGGTCCTCGATCCAATAGGGCTGGGTTGGTAATTCATCTGTCGGCACGATCACATTGAAATATCCAGCTTGCTCCGCAGCCTCACGCCTATTAATCGAAGGGCCGCTATCTTTTGGTTCCTCGGAGTTTGAAACCTTCCAACCCACGGGAACCTTTAGCGAGATCTCTTTAATTTTTATTGAATCGCTCTGCGGCAAAAACACCTTCGCCGCAACTGCAATGTCTTCGCCCGGTACGACGGTTTCCTGATCAGCCAATGCATCGATCTGAATTGACGCGGCGTAGCGAATGGCCGAAGCAAACTCCGCTTCTTTCCGGCGAAGCTCGGCCGCGAGATCTGCATATCGTCCGCCGGCAGAACCGCTACTAGACGGGGCATCTGCAATTTCAGCTCCGCTTCTCGCTGCCGCCGTTGACCTAAGGCCCTTTACGAGGCTAGGGAGAATTGCAGAAGCACCATTCGGATTGTATTTGCTCAGGGCTTCTTTGGCGGCCGCTTCGGCTTCAGACAGCTCTTCCTTTATTGCTCCGGGATCAACGAAGACCTTTGAGAGTCCTGAAATCGAAACGTCAATGCCGTCAAATGGACTCAATTCCTTGTCAGCCCTTGGCAACCTGCTTTCGCTGAGATTTAAGCCGGACATTTGCTCGCCGTGGTATTCTATGCGTCCTTCGCCCTGCGATTTGTGCTGGCTGCGGCCTTCCATCGCGATCTCGAAATATGAACGGCCGAGCAAGGGATCAAATTGTCCGGTGTTAACCCTAAGCGTCGGCTGTCCGCCGAAACCGGCGTAAAATTTGAGCACTTGCCACGGAGCACCGGACTCGACGCACTGTCCAGGGTCCGCCGCAGCCTTTACCGCGAGCGGCGACAGATAGCCAGCAAACTGATGCTGACCGTGGCCGTCTGCCGGAGTTCCCGAAAACCGCGACATAACAACCATCGGTCGGAATAGACGGATCGCCCTAACGGCATCACATAGCAGTATCTTTTCATCCCATTTCTGCTTTGCCTCAGTTAGCGTCTTCGAAAATCCGTAGTCGAAAGCGCGTCCAAAATATTGTTCAGCTCCGTCCAAACGGCGAGCCTGCAGAAGCTCTTCGGTGCGAATCACCCCAAGTGACTCGAAAAGCTCCGGTCCAATAATGTTTTGCCCACCATCGCCGCGCGTCAGGGAGAGATAGGCTGTTCGGGCATTCTCGCCACGTGCCAGGTAGGCCATAAGGGCAGAATCTTCATCATCCGGATGTGCCCCGATCATCATCACGCTCGCGGTTGTATTCAGCCGCCTCAGCAATCGACCGAGACCGAGTGCTCCGTAATCATTAACCGACCGGACCTGCGCACCGGAAGGCGACGGGACGACAATAAAGATCAGTATGCCAATGATCACCCAAGCCGTTGATCTGGCTAAAACACCTCTATATCTCATATATTCTCAGACCCGGATTCCGCACCCGGCTTTACGGTCAAACTTATCAGATATCCCGCGATGACGGTCACAACGCACCCGATTACGTTAAACCATAGAAATTCGATGTCCGTGTAAAGACTCGCGACCCATACCGAAGCGATACCAAAAAGCAGTCCAAAAAATGCCCCTCGAGATTTTGCCCGTTTCACGGCAAAGGCCAAGACAAATACACCAAGGAGCGATCCGTAAAAGAACGAACCAAACTTATTAACTACCTCGATAAGCGAACCGAGATTTGTAGCAAATATCGCAACCACGCATGCGAAGAGTCCCCAAATAAATGTGGTGATACGGCCGACAGCGACATAATGGCCGTCGGTCGCCTCTGGCCGGAAAAGCCTACGATAGAAATCGATCGTGGTTGCGGTGGCTAATGCATTGAGTTCTGCAGCGATAGATGACATCGCGGCCGCAAATATCGCCGCGATCAGCAGGCCGATTACACCTATCGGCATATTCTCCAGAACAAAGGTCGGGAATACGTAATTTACATCATTGAACGATGGCGAACTCGTTGACCTAACAAAGGCCAAAGCCTCTTTGCGGCTGTCACCAAGTCGTTTGTCAGCCTCAACATATTTTTGACGTGAGGCATCGTTACTCGTTTCAAAATTCAGTGCGGCTTCACGTCGTTCGGCGTGTGCGGCGGCATACCTACTTTCGATCGCCCGGAATTGTTCGCTCTGCTCAGCCTTGGCTACCTCGACCGTGCTGAAAACAATTGGTGGTGTCGAGAACTGATAAAAAATAAACACCATGATCCCGATCAGCAAGATGCCGAATTGGATCGGGATCTTCAAAAACGCGCTCATCAGCAGCGACGTTCTCCCTTCGTCCACCGACTTTGCAGTGAGAAACCTCTGAACCTGACTCTGATCACAGCCAAAGTATCCAAGCATCAGGAAAAGGCCGCCGATCAATCCAGACCAGATCGTGTATTTTTCTTTCAGATCAAAGGTCGTATCGACCATGTTGAGCTTGCCGAGACTTCCAGCAAGATGCAGTCCGTCGCCAAGCGTCACGCCGGGCGGAAAACTCCAAAGAATAACGAGAAAGCACGCACCGAGGCCAAAGAAGATAATGAACATCTGCTTAACATCGGTCCACGTTACCGCCTGAACTCCGCCAAATACTGTGTAGATCGTCGTGCTGAGTCCGATGGCAAAGATCGTAACGTAGAGGTTCCACCCAAACACTATTGAAAGCACGATCGACGGAGCAGAAATGATCGTACCGACACCGAGACCGCGTGAGATGAGAAAAAAGAAGCTAGTGAGGGTTCGAACCTTTACATCAAATCGCTTTTCGAGATACTCGTATGCGGTAAAAACATTCGCCCGATGAAAGAAAGGCACGACCGTCACGCACAGAATTATCATCGCGAAGGGCAGTCCGTAATAGAACTGGATAAACCGCATTCCGTCGCTGTACGCCTGGCCGGTCGTTCCGACAAGTGTGATCGCAGAAAGCTGCGTCGCCATCACAGACAAACCAACCGCCCACCACGGCAGGCCGCGATCAGCAAGGAAATAGCCTTCCTTGCTGTTGCTGCGCTTCGTCATCCGAATGCCATCCCAGATGACATACGTCAGATATACCGCGACAATTGCCCAATCGAGAGATCGCATTATTTATCCAAAATACCGCGAGAACGCCCATAGTGCGGTCACGACAACAAATGTCACCGCAATCACGGCCAGATACACCTTTCTCCAAAAACTAGCTGGCAGTTCTTCTTTTTGCCCGTCCTTTACCATACTTATGTCCTGTGAAACCCGCGCTCAATATCCTTCATCGACAGCCGCAGGATCACGGGTCGCCCATGCGGACACGTCGTCGGCGAAGTCGTGATCAAGAGCCTGTCGATCAGCCATCGCATCTTCTCTGGCGTGAGTTTCATATTGATCTTCACAGCCGCCTTACAAGCAAGACTGGCGGCAATGTCGTCTCTAAAGGTAGACTTTGGAGCTCCACGTTTTTCGGCTTCGATAGTATCTAGGATCTCGGCAAACAGATTTCGGGCTTCGGCCGCAGGCAGGTCGGTCGGTATGCTCTTGATCGCAATAGTCCGGCCCGACAATCGCATAAGGCCAAACCCCAGATCCTCGAGATCGTTTTCGATCAGCGTAAACGCTTCTGACTGAGCTGGCGAGAGGTCAACTGTCTCAGGCAGAAGCAGATTTTGCGATTCTATCTCGCGTTCAGTTTCGTTTCGTCGATACTTATCAAATAGGATCCTTTCGTGAGCCACGTGCTGGTCGATCAACAGCAGCCCTTCGTCATCGACCGCGATGATAAAGCTTTCGTGAAGTTGCCCCAATGGCTGGATCTTCGCCGTTGAAATGTCCTCGACCTCGATTGACTTGGCGAACCTCGCAGCCGAATCGACAGGTGGCAACTCGGCATAGCCTGAGACTGTCAGTCGAGATTCAGGAACAGAAATTTCCTCAACAAAATCTATGGTCGGCTGCTGATCGAATTGCTCTGATGGCTGATTTTCCGCGGAACGCAAAACAGGCTCCTTTATGACCTCAGCTCCGACAGCGGGAGTTCCTGGCTCGGAGGATGACGGCAACGGCGTATCGGCTGGGGCGGCGATGCCATGAGGAAACCCTATCTGCCCCTGCTCCTCAATCGGCGGCTCAGAAGGCGGAACAGCGGGTGTTTCAACACGCTCCCGCTCTGGCCTAAAATCAAGCACATCATCTCCGGTGATACCAGCGTTTGTAAGCGTCGTTCTTATCGCCTCCGCTATCACATCCTTTACCGCCTCGCCGCGACGAAACCGAACCTCGGTTTTTGCGGGATGAACATTGACGTCTATCTCGTCAAGCGGCATTTCAAGAAACAGGAAAGCGACGGGATAAACCCCGTGAGGCAAAACCGAGCGATAGCCTTCGAGAAGGCCGCCCGCGATCGTCTTGTCACGGACAAAGCGCTTGTTTACAAAAAAATACTGTGCGTCACGGGTCGTCCGGCGCTCTCGCGGGGCCGAAATAAATCCCGTAACGCGTGCAACATATTCGCGTCCACCGTCTACGGGCAAGAGGCTCTCAAGCAACCCCGCACCAAATATTTGAAATGCTCTTTCCCTTAGATCCTTCGCCGGGGCAACACGGATGACTTCCCGTCCATTGTTAGTCAACGTGAATGCGATCTCAGGATGGGCAAGCGCATAGTGAGTGACTATGCTCGTTAAATGATAATTCTCGGTCGCTTCCGAACGCATGAACTTACGCCGAGCAGGTATGTTAAAAAATAGATCGCGAACCGCGATCGTCGTACCGGTATCACGGGCGGCGTCCTTAACATCTATCAATCGCCCGCCTTCGACGACGACTCGTGTCGCGACATCGTCGGTCAGCGTCTTCGTTATTAGTTCGACCTTTGCGACCGACGCGATCGAGGCAAGCGCCTCGCCCCGGAAACCAAGCGTACCGATCGCGGCGAGATCGTCGGCGGTACGGATCTTCGAGGTAGCGTGTCGTTCGAACGCGAGAATAGCATCGTCACGAGACATTCCTTCCCCGTCATCACTTATCCGCATCAAACGGCGGCCGCCAAGTTCGATATCGATCTGTAGTCGAGTCCCGCCGGCGTCGATCGCGTTCTCGACAAGTTCCTTGACCACTGACGCGGGACGTTCAACCACCTCGCCCGCCGCGATCTGGTTTGCCAAATTATCGGACAATATCTTGATCTTATTCATCTTACAATTCGATCAATCGATGGCCTCTATCGTCAAGATCTATGGCATCGTAAATCCAATCGATAAAATGCGGCCCGTATCGGTCAATAAATGAAAACACGTTTATTGAGCGTTCCTGCAGTTCACCGTTCGGCAATAGCGCCGCAAACAGCCCGTTCAGGCGATTCTGAAATATCTCATCGCTCCTTGACTGAGCAAGCAGCGTTTTTTTCCGCAGGGCGGCGACGTGATAGACGATCTTTCGCCGACGTTTTGCAAGGTGCGCTGCCAGGGTCGCATCGATCTGGGACACGTGCTGGTCCATGCGGTTGAGTTCGGTATTTATGATCTCCTCAGCATCCGCAAACAGACGGGTCGACGAACCCATTACCGGGAATCCCGCAGACAACTTTAACTCTATTGCCTCGATCCCGTCGAACATCTGTTCAAAATCAAGCCCAAGCTTTTCAAATGCACGCTTCTGCTTTGGCTCGACCACCGTAAAACTCTGCCGATGGAATATAGGGGTTACTGGCCGTCCAAGCATCTGATAAACGACGCTATTCTGAGCAAAGTAGGCAATCTCCGCTCCTCCGCCAAAGTAGCATGCCGTCGGAAACAAATGATCCTGCACGACGGATCGCAACATCACCCCCGGACTAAACCTATCGGGTTCGTTCACCGCTATGTCTTCAAGCTCGGAACGCGAAAGCTCTTGCTTCGTGCCCTTGATACGATAGAGACCATCGCCCGCCTTTCGCAAGGGAAGTCGCCGTCCTTCATCATCGATCCAAAACAGCGGAAAATAATCTGGCTCAACGAGAGCCTGAGCGTGAAATCCATCGTCAGTAAGTTCGCGGCTGCGAGCAATGATCGCATCAACCAACCCCTCTGATTCGCGGACCGCAGATGCAAAGATCGGGGCTGCGAGTTTCCTTAGCTTAGGATGTGTAGGGTCAACAAAAACTATTCCGTGTTCCCCAAGCAGCCGCACGAGTGTGGCGATGAACGCCGCGCCAAACCCTCGCCCTTCGCCCCATTCTGCTATTATCGCCTCTTTCTCGGCCGCAGAATGTACCGTGACAGGCAGCCCCGAAAACAGGTCATCGACCACGTGCTCGATCTGTGCATCGATGACAACATTACCGACCTGCGCGTTTTCCATTGAATCGGCGGGCTGGTATTTGGACTGAATCAGGACTCCTGAGGAATCAAGCGACCACGCCTCCGACACCTCTTCAAAGTCATGATCTTCGGTAGCTGCCCAAAAAACCGGAACAGCCTTTATGCCGGCGTCTCGAAGCTGCTCGGCCATCTTAATTGCCGACAGCGCCTTGTAAACCGTGTAAAGCGGGCCGGTAAATAGCCCGGCCTGTTGCCCGGTAAGAACCGCTACGGTATCTTTCTCGCGAAGCAGCTCGATATTGCCCAGTATCTCTTGCCCAGCCCCGGCCGCGATATTGATCTCGTTGAGTGCATCGCACAACTCAGCCCGATCAGTTTTGTAATTTGCCAGAAGTTCGGGAACAAATTGTGCGATCCCTTCAACGCTTTCCACCGTGTTCGGATAGTATTTCTTTAGTGACGTCGGATCCGCGAGATACTTGAGAAAAAGCTCCGACTGACGCGGGATCAACGAGAATGGCAGGCTTTTAACACTCATCTTTCCGCTTCTGTTTCCAGACTCGCGCCTTTTCGCTTGCTTCAAAATTCTCGGCTCCTGTATCCTGAATTATAGATTCCAACTCCGGAAGTTCAAAGCTATGAACGAAAAAGGACGACCTGAAAAAGGCCGTCCTTCGCTCATCCATTCTTTTTCAATTACTTTTCCGAAACGATGCTGCTTCGTTCGATCCTGTAAACGCCTGACGAATGCGTCGCGGCAAACATCCGGTTCGGGTCCTGCGGGTCAAACGCCAAAGCCCAGAATCTATGGCTCGCGAGCTTCATCTCCCTGGTATCAACCCGTTTCCATTTGCTGCCGGCGTCGGTCGAGATATAGAGGCCGCCCTCTGTGTCTAGAGCACTCGACAAAATGATCTCGTCGGTATTCGTCGGGTTGATCAGAATGCTCGTAAAATTACCGAGTGAAAGATTGCCGCCCCTTCGTGACCAGGTCTGACCATTGTCACGACTCAGGTAGAATGTTTGGGTCGTACCGACGTATATGTAATCCGGGCGCATCGGGTCGGACGCGATCGAGCTCACCGGAACATTATTGACTGCTCCGCCAGTTCTGGCCCAAGTCGCTCCATTATCGTACGAAACCAAAACTCCCGATGTAGCTGTACCGACCCAGATCGTTTCCGGCCTTGCCGCCGCAACATGGATGGCAAAAATATTATCGTCCATTCCCGCCGGAAGGTTGAGCTTTTCCCATCCCTTGGTCAGGTCGCTGCCTCGATATACCCCATTGTCCGTCCCCACAAGCAGCGTTCCTTTGTCATCGGGTACGATCTCGATCACCTTGACCTTTTCTTTAAGTTCGGAGATGAGAGCCGCAGGAACTGGCTGTGGCACCAAGGTGGTTACTGCCGGCGGTGCGTTCTTCGCAACGACTGATGCTGTCTTTTTTACAGTTTTTTTCGCGACCGGTTTCTTAACGGGCCTTTTTACCGTTCGGCGCGTTGATTTGGCCGGAGCCTTTACGATCTTCGCCGCTGGCAGAGCCGACCATGAATTACCCCGGTCAAGCGACCTATAGATGCCAAGATTTGTTCCCAGATACAGGAGATTGGGATTCGAGGGATCCTGTTTCAATGCGAATGGCCTGAGCCTTGCGGTGTCAAGATTTCGACCCGGCGTCCAGGTACGCCCCTCGTCGCTGCTTACAAAAAAATAACCGCCGCCCGTCGCCGTATTGTGCGTCGCCGCATACAACCTATTATGTTGCTGAAGATCGGGCGTCACAAAATAGGTGAGCCTGCTGGAAAAATTGCCATTGGTCTGAACAAAGTTTCTTCCGCCGTCATTGGACACCATCAGACCGTAATTATTCGTTCCGATAAAGACACGGTTGGGTTCGTCCTGGTGAACCGCGATCGAATTGATCTCCAAATTGCGCTGGGTGGTCAGAGCCCACGACTTGCCGCCGTTTGTGGTCATCCAAAAACCTTCGGTCGTGCCAGCATAGACGACCCCCGGGAGTGTAGGGTGCTGTAATATATCACGGGTTCGCCGCGACTGTGACGGAATGCCCTGTATCTTTGCCCATCGTTCACCGCCATTTGAGGATTCATAGATACCGCTGCAGGCCGATGCGATGACGTGCTCCGGGTTTCTCGGGTCGAGCGTTACTGCAAAAACGTCAGAATCGTCTATCATCCCATTTTTAATAAGACGCCAATTCTTTCCCGCATCCGTTGACTTATATGCTCGCCACCAAGTGCCTGCGTACATTACGTCCGTCGAGCGAGGGTCCATTACCAACGAGTCAATATTGACTGGCATCGTCGATGAAGATATCTTTTCCCAATCAGCTCCCGAATTTCTGGACATCCAAACTCCGGCTGTCGTGCCGACAAGAAGAATGCTCGGGTCTTTAACAGACTGAGTCATCGAGTGGATCGATTCCTTTCTTAATTCCTTAGATTCTTTCCAGGTCGCACCGCCGTCCGTCGTACGGAAAAAACCGCCCGGAGCTTTATGCCTGTGGCCGGATGTATAGATGATCTTAGAGTCGCGAGCGTCAACAAAAAGCTGGTCCAGGATCAGTTCGGGCTGATCAAGATTGACAAGCAACCGCCACGAGGCCCCGCCATTGCTCGATGTATGGATCTGACCGTCTAGCGTACTCATATATAGCCGGTCCTTGTCACGGGGATCGATAGCGACGACTCTGACATCACCGCCGGTCGGACCGACGACCTGCCAATCGCTGAACGCCGGGGCGGCGGGAGACGTATCAGTAGCCGTTGCCGCCAACCCCGAAATATTGAGCATTGCAGCCGCGAAAATCAGCACCAACGCTTTTCTAAACACTATAGTCTTATCCATATTATTAATTCTCGCTCAGATCAACAGGAACGCCCGGCGAACTATCGCATATTGAGATGCCGCAACACGGTCGCGGGTTTGCGACTAGACGCGAAAGCCGAACGTAAATTGAGTTTAATTGCCTTCTGGCAGACACGCCATGGACATAGTCTACAAGATAGAGGCGAAAATTGAAAGGATTTTCTAAAAATAAAAGCGACCGGAACCTCGTGATGAAAAGTTCCGGCCGCTTGAGTTATGTTCATGTCTCACAAGAGACGTGAAGCTGGATGAATGTTATGGCTGCGGATTAGCAGCTCCCGGCGGTACCAGATAGAACTTGGTATTTTCGCCAGAACCGTTATCCGGACCTTCAACAAACGTCACGCGGCTGATGTCATACTTGCGGAAGTTGATCGCCTTAACGATCTGAGCCCTACGCTTTCTGATCTGTGCCGATGTGCCGTAGTTGATGATGTAGCCCTGGGCATTCGGATTGTTGTTCAACTGGATATAGAAGTTGTCAACACGTGCCTTGACGTCATCATCGGTCGCCTTGCCGAATTCATCAACGATACTTGGTTGTGGGTTCGGAGCAACACCACCGGTTTCGGAAGCGTCAGTCTTACAGGCACACGCCGGATCGGTTCCACCGATATTGACAGTAGCTGTAACATTGCTGTTAGCCATTGCCTCGGTTGTGCGAACCGTAATGCTCGGTGTTCCCTGGCCCGATTCGATCGTTCCAGCCGAAACAGTCCAGTTGTACGTTACGCCGCCGCCTGCTGTTGCAGTGAACGACATCGTATCGCCAGGGCTCGTAAGTCCAGCCGGGCCGCTAACGCTAAGCGATGGGCAGTTGCAAACTTCTACAGGAGCTTCGCAATCCGGGCATTCCTGAACCGTGATGGTCTTGGTGTCCGTTTTGCCACAGATACCGCAACCGTCATCGACGCCCGTGGTGATCGTGTAAGTTCCCGCTTGAGCACTGCTCAGATCCCATTGAACATTTGCACCGGTACCGACAACGCGTCCACCGGAAACGGTGTAGTTGTAGGTAAGTACGTCGTTCTCAGGATCGCTTGCACGTGTAGCAACGCTGATCGTCTTGTTGTCGTCACTGCAGGCACCCGACTTCGATTTTGTTCCCGCACGGCATGGCAGTGTGATAACCGTGCCGCTCAGGGTAACCGAATCGACGTTAGCCGGCATGTTCTCGATCTCGCCAGCACGCGTGTCGCGGCGGCCGACCCAGAACTGGCCAATGTATCCGTTCGGATCCTGCGAGATACCGATGCCGCGTGGAGCTCCGGTCGTTGTGGTCGTGATCGTCTGAGTCTGGCAACCCGGCAGAGGCACAGGACCGCAAAGAACGGTCGTTGTGTTCGTACGGGTCGAATCCTTATACGAGTCAAAGTCCTGCTGGTTAAAGTTGTAGCGATAAGCAAAACCAAATCCAAACCAGCGACGCGGATACCAGCGGAATCCAGCGATACCGTCAACAGGATCCTGCTCGAGAGCATTCGGTGTGTGTCCGCCGACATACTGCAATGAACGCAGTTCAAGAATCGGCTGGAAGTGCTTGTTGACCGGGAAATCGAGTCCAACCGACAAATTCAGTTCGTCTGCCGGATCATGCATCACATAGTCCGCGCCGCCGAATGTGCCCGAAACCTTGCTTGTAAAGAGGTAGCCGGCGTTGAACGAGACGTTAGCCCATTTCGTTGCTCTCGCATCGATAAAGTAGGTCAGGCCGATATCGCCCTTGTTGCTGCCGCGGCCAGCTCCACGCTGCATCTGGTTAAACCCGGCGAAATCATCCGCCGTGTCCATATAGTAGCGATAGAATGCTGTTACGCCGTGTCCCCACGATGCCATCGAATCATTGAAGCGCCATTTGAATCCCGCCTCAAGCGTGTTGAACGAGGTTTGACCCCATGTTCGATTGAGAAACGGAGCGTCGGCCAGATAGATCGGTGCGGACGAGAAACTCTCCGGAGCACTAGCTCCATTCGCAATGGTCGTCGTCGTCAAGACAATACCCGGCAAAATACCGCCATAAACCGAGCCGACTCCCGGAAACAGATCAGACGCTCCGCCTAGACGGGGCGGTCCGAGTGTTGGGGTGGTCGTGATAGCGGGGTTAAAAAAGATGCCGCCAGTGTACGGGAATTGCGTAAAAGGTGCTCCTACCGGACGGAATACCGCACGGCCGCCTGAACCAGGCTCAAGCACGATCGCTCCCGGCCTGAAATTTGTGATACCCCTACGCAACGACGAATTCGGCAGGTAGAATCCCGAAAGATTCTGAGGTGAGTTCACCTTAATGCCGCGATATGCTTCGGTTGTAAAGAACAACTCGAAGCGATTCGAAAGGCCCACCTGAAAGCTGAGCGGGACCGAGGTAATGTCAACATTACCCGGATCACGATCATAATTGCTGAGCGCCGCGCTCAACGTGTACTCGCCCTTTCGCAGAGTCGAGCTGTCATAAACAGTAAATAGTCCTGTCGGGCCGCCTACAGCGCCCCCGGTTCCTACAGTTGGTGCTGTGTTGCGGTCATCTTTTTCCGACTTCTTTTGAGCCGTTGCCGTAAACACGAGCGTTAACAATACTAGCGTTGCTATAAACGCTTTGTTAGCGAGTTTCATCACATTCCTCCGCCGAAATAGAAAATTAAATTTCATTAGTAAACAAACATTCGATGCCGTAAATTAACGGGCATCATCAAACAGTGCCTTTGATTATCACACACGCCACGGAAACTTGCCAAATCCATGCCCGACAAACTTCCCCGTGGCCGATTCTGATAAATCTATACTTACCTTATGGTTATAAAGGACTCTCCTTGCAAAGTCAATACTAAATCAAGGAATATCCTCGCCTATGACATTACCGCAACCGAAGTCCGAACGCAAGCAAAATCAACAAATTGTCGCAAATCCGCTAGGCGTAAATTCCGCGCATTCGGGTGTCATAAGCCACTCTGTCGATCGCGAGCATATAGGCCGCAGTTCGCGAATCCACATCATGCTTTTCAGAATAATGCACGAGCTCGTTAAAACTCGCGACCATCTTGGTCTCAAGTCGCTCGTTGACCTCGTCCTCCGACCAAAAATATCCCATGCGATCCTGCACCCATTCAAAATAAGAAACTGTGACGCCGCCGGCATTCGCCAGGATGTCTGGAATTACAAATATCCCTTTATCGTGCAGTATTTTATCAGCTTTCGGTGTCGTCGGGCCGTTGGCACCCTCAGCAAGTATTTTACATTTGATGCGATCCGCATTTTCTGACGTGATCTGATTTTCCGTCGCACACGGTGCGAGCACATCACACTCAAGTTCCAATAGCGCCTTGTTATCGACACACTCGACGTCGGGATATCCCTCAAGCGATTTGTTGTCGCGAAGATACTCAAGAACATGCGGAATATTCAGCCCATCCGGTTTATAGATACCGCCCCCGACATCGGAGATCGCAACCACCTTGTATCCCGTCTCATGCATTAATTGTGCTCCGATCCCGCCGACATTGCCCGATCCTTGAACCACTACGGTGGTCTGTTCAGGAGTTTGACCGAGCCGTTTGATCGCCTCGTTTACGGTAATCAGCACACCGCGTCCAGTCGCCTCACGACGGCCAAGCGAACCGCCAAGTGCGACCGGCTTGCCCGTAACAACCGCGTTGACCGTATGCCGCATGTGCATGCTGTATGTGTCCATGATCCAGGCCATCGTTTGCTCGTTGGTGTTCATGTCAGGTGCCGGAACGTCCTTGTCCGGGCCAATAAAATCGATCAATTCCGAGGTATATCGACGGGTCATGCGTTCCAGTTCGCCGATCGACATTTGGTGCGGATCACAAATGATGCCGCCCTTACCGCCGCCGAATGGCACATTGACGACCGCGCACTTCCAGGTCATCCACGCCGAGAGTGCCTTTACTTCGTCGAGCGAAACATCAGGAGCGTAACGAATGCCGCCCTTCGCCGGGCCACGGGCAAAATTGTGCTGAACGCGAAAGCCCTCAAACACCCGAATATGCCCAGTATCCATGCGAACCGGGATATAAACCTTGATCTCACGGCTCGGAACACGCATCACGGCATAGAGGTCTTCCTCAAGGTTCAAAAGTTTGGCGGCGCGGTCAAAGCGCTCGCTCATCGCCTCGAATGGGTTTTTCTCATCACTGCCACGAAATCGCCGCATCTCGTCGGCCATCGGATTTGCCATCTCAATAAATCTCCAGATTAATAATTATCGATCCTCAGTGTCCCGGCAGAAAACATCCAACAATCGCCTCGCCCGGAGCATCCCATAACGTACTGAACACTCCATACGGCGAGCTGTTAAGGTGACTTTAGCGTGTTGTTTTCTATTAATTGAAGCGATCATTAGTTGGCGGGAAAACGCTTGTCGCCGCGCGTCCGGGTCAATTTGAAAATCTTAACTTACCGAAAAGTGAGAACGCAAATGATTGGCAGTGAAATCTGACCGTTTCCCGGGCTATTAATTTTGTGGACGTTTCGTGCCGCTAGTGTTACCATCTTTCCAACCTCTGACAACGATGTATTTTGCTTTACCCGCTGTACCTGGCCTTATCCGAAGAACCCTTGTTCTGGCACTTACTTTGGTCATATCGTTTACTCTTCTCGCCCAAGGCCCCAGTTCGCAGGAAACCGTTTCCGATGATGCGGTCGCTATCTTCAATCAGGCTCAGGACCTTCACGAAAAGGGTGATCTAAACGGCGCGATAACTCTTTACGATAAAGCACTTAAGATATTGCCTGAGTTTCCCGAAGCCGAATATCAAAAGGGCGTGGCGCTCATCGCACTTGGCAAAAAAGCCGAGGCTGAAACGGCGTATCGAAGAGCTGTCGAACTAAGGCCCGAATGGACACTGGCCGGCGTCGGACTAGGTTCGCTGCTCGTTCAGAAAGGCGAATATGCCGAGGCGGAAAAAATCCTGCAAGGCGTGTTGACCGTTCAGCCACAAAATCCGCCGGCGCTGACCGCGATGATCGACCTTCGGTTAAAGACGAAGGCTGAGCAACCAGTACTGCGCGATCTGTTGTCAAAGATCATCCCCCTTACTTCAAAGGCAAATCCGACAGCTGCCCTGTGGACCGCAAGGGCCGCTCTCGAATCCGTCCTGTCGATGAACAGCGAGGCAAAAACGAGTCTCGCCGAGGCCCTAAAGATCGATCCGAAGGACCGAAATGCGATATTTCAGCTTGCCGACATGGCGATCGCGGATGGCGACACCCTAAAGGCAAGTTCACTCGCCGCCCGTCTCGAAGACGGTGCTCCATCAAATACTGTCTTACTTCTCAAAGCAAGAATATTCGCCCTGGACGGTAAGTTTGACGCGGCACTCGTGCAACTCGACCGAATAGCCGAAACCAATACAGTGGCCGAAGACCTCAAGAAGCGTATCGCGGCAATTCGCTCGACCGATCCGATCGAGGTCGAAAAGAATCTTGCCGCCAACCCGAAAGATCCGGCGATCCTCGGCCGTCTTTGTGCTCTCTTTCGTAAAGACGACCCGGCAAAGGCCCTCGAATACTGTCGCCGAGCATCAGAGGCTGAGCCTAATAATGTAAACCACGCCGTCGGTTTCGGGGCGGCCCTTGTGCAGGCTAAACAATATGATGCGGCGGCGACCTTGTTAACAAAGCTCATAGAAGTTTTTCCCGACAATGCAACGGCACGTGCTAATCTTGGTACAGCGCTTTTCCAATTGAAACGATATGCTGAGGCAAAGCAACAGTTCGAGTGGCTGACATCTGCACAGCCTCGCTCGGCGGCGGCATATTTTTTCCTCGGCATCGTGCATGACGAACTAAATGAATACTTGGATGCGGCGGCCAATTACCAGCAATATCTGCGGCTCGCAGACCCGGCCGAGAACAAGGGCGATATCGATAAAGTGAACCTTCGCTTGCCCGCACTGCAGAAACTGATAAAACAGGGAAAAGGAAAAAAGAGATCGTGAATAGTAGTAAACAGATAACAAATGTCCGGTTTGGTCGAAAGCCGCCTCGTCGATTTGCGCAATATCTGATCGTGCTCGTCACTGTATTCTCTCTCCACCATTTGTTGGTCACATCGGCCGCCGCTCAGGACGATCCGACCGTAAATGCTCCGCCGCCGATCAAACTCATCTCAAAGGCCGAGCTTGTCCAACTCGACACAAAGGAAAAGAACCTAAAAGACCGCACCAAGCTCACACTTAAATTAATGGACGCCCGGCTTCTTGCCGCCGAAAAGTTTGCAGAAGCCAAGAACTTCGATTCGATGTACGACGAGCTCGGCGCTTTTCACGGCCTGATCGACAACGGCCTCGATTATCTAAACGAACACGATACCGGCAAGAGCAGCAAGGTGCTCGACAATTTCAAACGCCTCGAGATCGGGCTTCGCGGGTTTGCCCCACGGATCGAAGTTATCCGCCGCGATCTGCCGCTGCGGTACGACGATTACGTGCTCAGGCTTTCAAAATACGTCCGCGACGCTCGAACGAAGGCGACCGAGCCGCTCTTTGGCAATACGGTCGTACCGACTCGCAAGCCTTCAAACTTCCTATGAACAAAGCTTCATTCATCTTGACCGTTTCCTTCGCCGCGTTGCTCGTTTTGGCCGCAACAGCCACGGCACAGCGTGATTACCTGAGCGCCGAAGAGATCGAACTTGTCCGCGACGCTCAACAGATCGACAACCGCATCGAGATACTCACGACCGCAATTGACCGGCGTTTCGAGGTGTTGAATCTCAATGTCGGGGCCGCAAAGCGCATCAAGAAAACCAAGACCGGCGACAAAGAGGAATGGGGCGAAATGCCTAAAGGCACGCGCTTCGAACTTCTCCTCGACATCAAACGCATCCTGCAAAAGGCGATCGACGAGATCGACAATCTCGCCGAGCGGCCGACTTCTCTCGTCATCGACCAAAATGAAAAGAAACCAAAAGGCTACGACGAGCTTTTCCCCAAAGCCGTCCGCTCCCTAGCCGACTCCGCCAAACGCTACGCCCCGGTCCTAAAAGGTGAACTCGACAAAAACAACGACGCCGGAGAAAAAGGCTCGGTCCTCGACACAATGGAAATGTGCGAGCAGATCATCGACTCCGTCAACCGCCTGCCCGCCCAACTCAAGAAGAACAAAACTTAACAGCGAACCGGTATCTACGGCCTGGAGTTGAAAAACGGCCTGCCCGGCTTCCATTTCTCCAACGCTGTCCTGTCAGCCTAAAACCAACCAATTAGTACGCTTTTTGTAATAACTTTCTGGCAAATCCTGTCATTTCGCCGCCCGCTCCGTCTCCTTCGGCCTCACGCCATCGTCGATCCTATCCGAACAACCCTTTATAAAATAGGGCTTTCCGGCCGCGTTGCAGTCTTCGTGCGCGATTGGCACGCCGGTTGCTATAATTTCGGTTGATAGAAAGCGGTCTCCTACGCAGGCCGTCGCAAGCGGCCTCGCTTTCTCTGATTTTCGGGCCAAATTGAATACTACTCTCACCTGCTTCTGGCATACCATTAACGTGAGAGATCCGATGGCCGCGACCCCACATCGCGGCCTATTTTTTGCGCGCTGCGAGACTTACCGGAGTCGGAACACTATGAATCAAAGTCCGAGTTCTCAGGTCGCGGCGCAGAGTACTTGGGGCGGAGCGCAGAGCACTCGGGGCGGAGCGCAGAGCACTCGGGGAGCGGCGCCGAGCACTCGGGGCGGAGCGCCGAGCACTCGGGGAGCGGCGCCGAGCAC
>JBATDM010000106.1:0-6435 GCA_049663465.1 Pyrinomonadaceae bacterium | reverse complement strand
AAGGGAGTTATATACTTCACTCCCGTTTCTCCTTTTTTGGTTCTGCTTTTGCACGTTTTCTTGGTTTCTTTTTCTTTTCTTTAGGCCGATATTTCAGAATTATATCGGCCATTTTATCCAACACAATCGGTACTTCTTTTTCATCGCTCATGCGGTTAGCTCCTTATAGGTCAGACGCTTCCCGTTTGAGGCCGCGATAAGGCTGTCGAGCCTTTCGAGTGTGTGAAACTTCACGTTCCCGAAATTGAGACGGAACGTAAATTCATTCACATAGCGGTTCAAATGCTTTTTGCTTGTGTGATGGTAAACGCCAGTGATTCCGCGTTTCAGTAAAGCCCAAACGCTTTCTATCGAGTTCGTTGTGACCAGTCCGCGTCCATATTCGCCGCCCGAATGGTTGATAGCCTGATGGTGAAAGAAAAGACCGTCTAAGCCGCTGTATGCCTTGTGTTCGTCGGTAAAGAGTTGCGAACCGACTTCAACGTGATCGTGAATTGCCTGTTGGATCGTCGGCAAGTCTGTATTCGGAATGTGCATCGCTTTGGTTTGACCGCCATGTTCACGCATACCGAGAACCGCCTGCTTACCAACGGCACCGCGACCGCGATTGAGTTTGAGGTTCGCGTGTTTATTCGCCTCTTTGCCGCCAACGTAGGTTTCATCAATTTCAACCAGACCGCGTAGTTTTTCGATTTTCGTTCCGCAAGCCTCTCGGAGACGTTGGAGCATAAACCACGCCGATTTCTGTGTTACGCCAATCTCTTTTGAAAGTTGAAGTGATGAAATGCCCTTACGTGCCGTGACAAGCAAATACATCGCATACAGCCATTTATGGAGCGGAATATGTGAACGCTCGAAGATAGTTCCGGTTCGCACGGTAAAATCCAACTGGCAAGCGTTACAGCGATAATAACCGCCCTTTCTCACGGTAATGCGGCCAGACTTTCGACAAGTCGGACACGTTACACCGTCCGGCCAAAGGCGTGTTTCCAGATAGAGTCTTGCGGACTCTTGGTCTGGAAACATCTGGAATAGTTCAAAGGTTGATATTGTGCTTTTGCTCATTCCCCAACCTCCGTTGCATCGTCCAATTCTCGCCAACACCGACGCTCAGCCAAAAACGCTCTGAAATTTTCATGTTCAGGGGTTATTATTGGCTTTCCAATTTTAGACTCATCTGAAGTGCACCCCGCACATATTCCGGGATGCCCCGACTTCGCTGTGTGGTAATACCCGTTATCAGTCCATGCGATGTCACGTTGCCGTCGTAAGATCTCGGCATCATTCATCTGCATTATCTTGGTCTCTATTGGGTCTTGTGATTTCATTTCACCACCTCCCAAAAACGATTAAATTCACCCTCTGACAAACAGGTCGTTCCGCGTTTACCGCGAATCACCCACATCGTTTCAACCTCGCGGTGTAGCACGGTAAACGTTCCCCATTCTGGATTCTGAATATTTACTATCTGCATTCCCTCTTTCATTGTTTTTCTCCTGTATTTTTTACCGTGGTTTCTGCAACCAACAATCAAAATATAGCAGATTTATTGTGAGGGAGTCAAGTATATAATTCCCAAAGTAAAATACTAGCAATGACGGAACGAGAATTAATGACCGAGGCCGATGTCCATGCCTTTGGGGTTGAAATTGTGTACAAACAGCTCGAAGAGGCCGGATGGAAGATCGAGTCGGCGGACGTGTTTTCCGATCGTGAGACACACCCGCAGATCGTCGCTCACAAAGACGGCGAGATCGGCTTTTTTGTCGTCAGGACGGCGATCTATCCTTCGCGCGGACGCATCGAGGGCGAAAATGTTTTCCAGCATCAAGTCGGTCACGCCTCAGATCATGGGGCGTCATGCTATTTCGCAAGTGTTGGAATTGCCAACTCGGAAGGTCAGACTGAGGAAGAAATGGCCGTACCGGTCAAGGGCGTCGCCTATCACGTAGCGTTTGACGGCCTTGTGAAAATGGCATTGCCCGAGGAAACATCAGCATGAACAAGACGCGACTCGAAGCATTTTCCGACGCCGTTATCGCCATTATCATGACGATAATGGTACTCGAACTCAAGGTGCCGCATTCAGCAGATATTGGAGCACTAAAGCCGCTGCTTCCCGTCTTTCTTGCCTATGTTCTCAGCTTTGTGTACCTCGGCATCTACTGGAACAACCACCACCACATGCTGCAAGCTACGCGTAAGGTCAACGGCAAAGTGCTGTGGGCCAACATGCATTTGTTGTTCTGGCTGTCCCTAATTCCGTTTGTTACGGGTTGGATGGGCGAGAATCATTTTGAGGCTGTCCCAATGGCGATATATGGCGTTGTGCTGCTTTGCTGTGCGATCGCTTACACTATCTTACAAGTCGCGATCGTGAAACATGATACCAATGAGAATGACCTGCTCGCCACGGCGATCGGCAGCGATCTAAAAGGAAAGGCTTCGATAGTGTGCTACATCGCGGCCATCCCATTGGCGTTCGTGAGCCCATGGATATCTGGTGGTTTATATGTTCTCGTCGCGATGATCTGGCTCGTGCCGGACCGCCGGATCGAGAAAGCATTCAACAAATAGAACGGCACGGACAGCCCGCGAAGGCCGAACGTGCCGTTTTGAAAATTCAAAACTTGTTAAGCCGCCGAGCCGCCTTTTCCGAATAGCATACGGAAAGCAAGCAACAGAATGATAGAGCCAAGTATCGACATTATCCAACCTGCCGCGTAGTTCGAGTCGGCCCACGGCAACACCATTCGACCAATCCAATCGCCAAGAAACGCACCGCCGATACCAAGTACGGCCGTCAACAGCCATCCGATGACACCTGCCGGAAATGCTTCTTTACCCGGCATGAGAAGCCTCGCGATAATACCGACGATCAAGCCGCCAATTAGTTGTCCGATCATACTATTTCTCCTAATTCAAAAGAATTCGATCTATTCCAAGGGATAACCATGGTTGTACTATATGCCACCCGAAACCACAAGTTTTCCCATATTTAGATTAACGATGAGCCGTTGGAAATGTTCGCAGATTCAGGGCTTATTTCGGCACTGGGAGTAAGCGAATATAGGCAAATTCCGCTGTGACTTCGCGGGCCGTGTTGCATGCGATCAAGCCGGCCATAACGGTTTCGGGATAGTCAGACTCAAATTCGCCGGCCTCCCGCCATTCAGAATCCTCGTCGAGACGCCAATATGCCGTGAATATACGGCCGCTGCGTACCAAGCGTAAATCCACCTCTTCCGCCTCTGTCGGCAGATCGTTAGGAGTGACGAGCGGCTCATATTTATCGCCTTTCCGGTAGTCGATGCGGATGCCTTCGCCACCGCCGCCCACACCGCCGTAAGCACGTTCAAAACGCAGATAGTTTACCTCGTCCTTGTAGATGAATAATCCAGCCCCCTGATAATTTTCCTTAGGCATGAATCTAACCCGGGTTTCCATCTGAAAATCACCCGTGATCGCCTTAATGTATCTCGGGGCGGAGCGATTCTCACCGAACATATCCTTACCGGACGGAATACGTACCCGGAGAACGCCCTTTTTGACATCCTTAGGTGTCGGGGCGTCCTTTTCCTCGGGATCCACCCACTGCCAGCCGACGGGCCATTCTGTCGAATAAGTTGAGAAACTGACGTTGACTGGTTTATCGACCTTTACGGCCTCCGGCGGAATAGGCGTTGCGGGTGGCGGAACTGCATTCTTAGCCACAGGCGGCGTGTCGCACGCTACAAGGTACGCAGTCGCAAATAGGACGAGAAACAATCTTTTCATTGCTAGTCAGCGATAACAAACGATCTCGCAAGAGAATATGATACAGCAAACAACACGCCCTGAATAAACTTTGATGTGGACCAAAATGGTTCATGACGATCCTTTCTGGCGACGAATCAACTAACGAGGCAGAGAGATAAGCCCATCAATATAGGGGAAATTATCATTCCGGCAATACGGAGAACATTGTTCTGCAGGACGTGAACCGGAATAAGAAAATAGCTCAATAGCCCTAGAACCGCACCCATGATCACGTAGCCGACGACCCCGACTATTGGGCCGAACGTCTTCGATTCGCGAGCCACTTCGAGAAAATGAAATCCAGACCCGGCCGCAACCTCGACGACCAGGCCGACGGCGAATTCAATGATGATCTCAAAAACGAACTCAAAGAATGCTCCAAGCATACTGTTAGATCACGCCTGCCGTATCCATTTCAAAACCTCAGGAATTGTCGCACGCTTTCCATACATCAACATACCGACACGATACACGCGCGAAGCGAGCCAAACCAAGGCGGCGATCGCGAGGCAGTTGAGGCCGATCGAAAGGGCGATCTGCCAAAACGGCGGCATCTCCGCCAAAATGCGAACCGGCATCGTCAGCGGAGCAAACAACGGCGCGATCGACACCCAAAAAGAAAGGCTCGAGTTCGGATCGCGAATCACCGCAAAGCAGAAATAAAAGCCGATCAACATCAACATTATTGGGGGAAATGCGAATTGGCTGCCTTCCTGCACCGTCGTCACCATCGAGCCGATCAGAGCAAAGATCGAGGCGTAGATAAAATAGCCGACGATGAAAAATATCATGAACAATACGACCATGAGCGGCGTTATATTCGGCATGGAAGAAAGCACCTGGGCGGTATCGCTCTGGGTCGATAAGAATCCGATCACCGCCGCCAACGATGCGATCCATATGCTAAGCTGGGTCAGCCCAGCCAGGCCGACGCCAACTAATTTGCCGAACATCAGCTCAAACGGCCTTGCGGATGAAAAAAGTATCTCCGCGATCCGCGTCTCTTTTTCTTCGACAACCGCTCCCATTATCACCTGGCCGTAAATGGTGAGCGTAATATAGATCATCATTCCGATTACGAGAGACGCGATGAATAGCGAGTCGCTGTCCTTTTCCTCTCCCTTTTCGCTGATCGATTTCGCATCAAATTCTACATTTCGGCTAAGGTTGGTCAGAAGAGCCTCGTTGATGTTCGCATCCGCTAACCGCTGGGATCGCACGGCTTCGTTCAGGGCATCTTTAAGCGTATCGTTTGCGACGAAATCGCCGGCCTTTCGCGAACGAAATTCAAAAGCCGCCGTCGCCTTATCAATATCCGCCGGAATAACGAGATACGCATCGATCTCATCCGCCGCCGCCTTCGCATTAAGTTCCTGTCGAATCTGATCCATTGATCTTCCGGTTCGATCGTAATCAACGAATACAAACCCCGACGCCAATTGCTCAACCCCCCGCTTCATCTTCTCTTCCTGCGAGGCGTTTAGATCGCCCAACTGGTCTTTAGCGGCTTTCCGGACTTTGGCCGCGATACTTTCAGACGAAAGCTTTTCCTTTAGCCTCGGCAGCACTTTGTCCGACTGGTCGATGACCACTATGCGTGTTGCCTCCCCCTTTAGCGAAAAAATGATCGCCGGAACCACCGCAAACCCAAGCCCAATGACCGGAAGCAGCAATGTTCCCAACAGAAACGACCACTTTACGACGATCTTTTTGTATTCGTGCCGAACGACGGCGAAAAACTTTTTCATCTTGCACCTCCGATCTGATCGATAAAGATGTCGTTTAGGCTTGGTTCGACGCGTTCAAATTTTGAAATGATGGCGCCGCCCTCGATCAGTTTTTTCAGGAGGATCTGCGGATCTGCACCGTCCACGAGGTGGATCTCGATCTCGTCGGAATGCTCGACTGCTTTTGCAACGAGGGACTTGTCGGCAAGTACCGCCTCACCGCCGACCGCCCGCAAAGCGATCAGATTCCGGCCATAACTCTCTTTAACGTCACGAAGACTTCCCGAAACGACCTTTTTTGATTTGTTGATGAGCAAAATATCGTTGCAAAGCCTTTCTGCCGTCTCCATCAGATGTGTCGAAAATATGACGGTCTTATTCGCCTGTTTGAACTCGGCTAGGACCTCGATCATAAACTCAACATTTACGGGGTCGAGGCCCGAGAATGGTTCGTCTAGGATCAGCAGATCGGGGTCGTGCAAAACCGTCGAGATAAACTGGATCTTCTGCTGCATCCCCTTAGAAAGGTCGGTCGTTTTCTTTGTCTTCCACTCCGATAGGTTCATCCGTTCGAGCCATCGGTCAATGCGCTTGTCGGCTTCAGCCCGGTCGACGTCCTTGAGCGCCGCAAAGTAGCGCAGTTGGTCGACGACCTTCATCTTTTTATAAAGGCCGCGTTCCTCGGGAAGATAGCCGATCTTGTCAAAGAGTGACGAGCGACCGGTGACAAGTGACGAGAAAGAACTCTTGTTACCTGTCACCTGTTCCCTGTCACCCGGAAAATCATATTTGATCTGACCTGCGTCCGGCGCGGTGATACCGACGATCATGCGGATCGTCGTCGTCTTGCCTGCCCCATTCGGCCCAATAAAACCAAAAACACGCCCGGCACGCACTTCGAAACTCAGGT
>JBATDM010000105.1:0-76766 GCA_049663465.1 Pyrinomonadaceae bacterium | reverse complement strand
ATATTGCTACGGCTGAACGGCGGTGTCCAGGCCTGAAACACGCCCTGTTCCTGATTTCTCACTAGTCCACTAGGCGTAAGGTTTGCCGAGCCTGAAAAAAGAGAGTGACCTATCCCTTCAAAAAGGTACAATTTGGGGTGAAATCTTACAGAAGGACGGAGCCTCTGTTGTATTACTCTGAGGGCGTTAGGCACCCTGACTTCGGAGTTTGGAAGCCCCGACAAATGATTTAGCGCTCCAGGATCAGTTATTCCAAAATCGAAAGAGATCAGCCATCTTTTTTGTAGCTGGTTCCAATTGGGAATTGCCTCCTGAAAATCTTCGGTAAGCATTTTACAACCTTGTGCCGTCGCATAAGCTACAGCTACCGTCAGGCTGTCATATTCGGCGGCGGTGGCAGACATAATAAGGCCCCGCCTAATCGCGCCAGCGTTGTCGTCACATTGGACAAATGTTTCATGTTTATACATTCTTTGCTCGCTTAGTTTTTATGTTGATTGGGAATAGACTTGCCGTGTACTTTTCGTAAAGTTCGAAAAGAAACACCATTCGGTTGGCTTCGCTCGTGAAAGGCTGAACACGATACGCGTGATCAACAGCTTTATCCAAATCGCTATGTGCTTTTGCGAGTGGCGATGGCATCGCAATTGGATCGTATAGGTCAGCAAGTGAGCTATTAGGGTATTCGGTTCGAGCTTGCAGTACCCGTTCTGCTGCACTTTCGATTGCCTTAATATGTTTTTCAGCGGGACTATCGGGCCAAGGAAAATTATTGTAGACGATATCTTTCGAGTATCTGTAATCGCTCTTCAAACGTCCACAAAGAGTCTTAACCCACGCCATATGCATCGACGAAGTTAGTACTCCGAGGTGGAATAGCGATGCTTTCGGAACAGTTAGGACCTGATCATTGGCGATAACGTCGCTTTCAAGATAGCCAATTGGAATGAACTTCCTCCTCTCCGAAGAGACCCGTGGAACTAGCAAATAAGACGTAGCGGGTTGTGCAATCTGACAAAACAATGCGGGAATCTGGGCAAATTTGCGCGTGGATGCAGCACTACTCGCAAGACGGAAATCTCTTACTTTACGAACTCGTTCAAGAACCATCGGCAACTTTTTCAGTTCGTCAGGCTTGATATCGACTAGCCAAAGACAGTACCTCGAATATCCATTGATAAATTCTTGTGCACCGGTGTATGGTCGAATCCACTTCTCCGCCATCGGTTCAATCTGAAGAAACTCATTCTTTTCATCAAGGGAAAAAATCAAATTTCCACCATCGCGAGGCATGCTTCCAAAACTCATTTTCGGCGTTTCGCATATTGGATTCGATCTGTTGTGAATAAATAGATCTTTCGCATCAACTAGATATGCGTTTATGTTCTTTGCTTGGAGTTCGTGCGGTTCGCCCTTGATATCCTCGTACTCGAAAAGCCTTTTATTCGGCTTATCAAAAGTCGCAAAACCAACAATTACGCAGAATACGGCAGCGTTTCCTTTCGCTTCATTTCGCCATTTAAATGTTCGATGAGCGAAATTGATTCGAATGTCCAACTTGGATTGGACCGGAGCCCAAAATATATTAGTCTGTTCGCCCTGAACGATTGAATTTGTCGAAACAAACGCAACCTGTATTTTCGTCCCTTGAATGCATTTTGCCGCCTGATAGTGCCAAGCAGTGACATAATCCAACACACCGTAGCTCCGGACTTCGCTGTTAAACACAAGGCTCATGTCCTGACGCTGATCTGCATTCATTATCATTGCGCCTACGAACGGTGGATTGCCCAAGATGTATGAAAGCTCCTCTTTGGCGACGACCGTTTCCCAATCTATTCGCAATGCATTGCCGTGAACGATATTGGCAGACTTCCTTAGTGGCAGGCGAACGAAGTATTGGCCAAATTCGTTGCTGATGAGCATATTCATCTGGTGGTCGATGAGCCACATTGCAACCTCGGCAATTCGCGCAGGGAATTCTTCGTACTCGATCCCCGACATCATATCGACGTCGAGCCAGATGATCCCGCTGACGTCGATGGTCTGTTGACCTGAACGATTTAGCTCTCGGAGTATTTCTATCTCAAGCAGACGGAGTTCGCGGTAGGTGATGACCAGAAAATTGCCGCAACCGCACGCCGGATCTAAAAAGCGAAGGTTTGCAAGTTTTTGGTGAAACTCCTGCAATTGGTTTCGGCTACCTTTTACCTTTTCAAATTCTTTCCAGAGATCATCGAGAAATAGCGGTTTGATGAGCTTCAGGATGTTTGTCTCGCTCGTGTAATGTGCTCCGAGATTGCGACGTTCGACCGGGTTCATCACACTCTGAAACATCGACCCAAAGATCGCGGGCGATATTTTACTCCAGTCCGTATGACAGCAAGTAATAAGTTGTTGCCGCATCTTGCTGTCAAAACTCGTCATCGGCAACGATTCCTCAAACAGCTTTCCGTTTACGTAAGGGAAATCAGCAAGCTGTTCGTCAAGATTTGAGAAGCGAGATTCTTTTGGTGTGTTGAGAACCTGAAAGAGTTCTTGAAGTTTTGCCGCAAGGTCGCTGCCGTCTTCGTTCGTCCGCTGCTCTATGTAATCCTGAAACTGCTGCTTCTCAAAAATCGTCGTGTCTTCGGCAAAGAGACAGAACAGTAACCGAACAAGATAGACCTCTAACGGGTGCCCGACGTAACCGATCTCTTCGAGACGGTCGTGGAGGTTTCCCATTAACTCGGCGGCCTTTATATTGGCCGGATCTTGTTCTTTGTAGATCTTTTTCTGATAGCCGATCAGATGAGCGAAAAGCTGAACGTTCTTAACAAGTTCCGAAAGGTTAAATTCAGCGGTTGTGCCTTCCTCGAGATCGTAAAGTCGAAATCGCTCAAAGTCACAAACCAAAATAAATTTTGGCAGTTCACTCTCTTTGATACCGGGAAAATAATCTTTTGCTTGTTGATGAGCCTTGTCTAAGTCTTTGCCGCGAGATTTGAACTCGATCAAGATATTGCCTTTCCAAAGAAAGTCAATAAATCCCTGCTTACCGTCTTCTTTCTTAACGATCTGCTCAAACGTCCCTACACGCCGTCGCGTAATGCCGAACACGTTGAAAAACCCATCCATAAAGGATTTCGCTTCGGCATGTTCGTTAAAGTCGTTTTCCCACTCTTTGGAAAACTCGACCGCACGCGCTTTTATTTCGTTCCAGCTTAATGCCATTAGTCGGTTAATGAGAGAAAGGTATCAAGAAGAATCTAGCTGAGTATTCGTTAAATTCAAAACCGGCCGTTGAAGATTGCCTTGAGGCGAACTTATCATCCGCCGACGATTAAAAAGTGAAGAAAGGGATTTGGTCCTAACGTTTGTACGATTTATTAAACCGCTGAGTGGCTTCTTTCGTGGCTTTCTTTTTTTCTAGGATGGTGGTGAGGTCGGTGAGTTCTGTTTTTAGTTTATTGCGGCTGTTCCAGCGGGCGGGGTCTAGGGTGCCGTTGGATAGGGCGTGCTGGATGGCGCAGCCTTCGGTATTATTGTGTTCGCAGTTTCGGTAGAAGCATTGGGCGATGAGGAGTTCGATGTCTGCGAAACTATTTTCGAGGCCGTCTTCGCTGATCCACAATTGCAGCTCGCGCATTCCCGGCGTATCTATTATCAGAGCTCCATTTGGCAGGATGATCAATTCTCGCTTTGTCGTAGTATGTTGCCCGCGATTATCGCCTTCGCGAACCTGTTGCACTTTCTGCCGCTCGCCGCCGAGCAGATGATTTGTGATCGTAGATTTACCCACGCCGGACGAACCGATGAGGGCGACGGTTTTGCCGGGCTGGACGTAATTATATATATCAGTTAATTCCGCATCGTGTTTCGCACTGAGCGCGACAATAGGAACGTGAGGAGCGATCCGCCGAACTTCCTCGATTTTTTCTGCAAGATCTAGGCAAACATCAGCTTTATTTAGAACCAGCACCGGTTCGGCTCCGCTCGCGCTGACCATTACGAGATATCGCTCGATCCGCCGAAGGTTGAAATCACTATCGAGGCCCGAGACCAGCATTACCGTGTCTATATTCGCCGCGACGATCTGCTCTTCGGTGGCGGAACCTGTGGTGTTTCGCGAGAACTTGCTAGTGCGAGGCAAAACGGCGTGGATTATCGCTTTGCTATTATCCGCGAGAATGCTGATGACGACCCAATCGCCAACCGCCGGAAGTTCGGCACGAGATTCTGAGCGATACGACATCTTGCCGCTAACATCGCCCTTTATCTCGCCGTTCGCCGTATAAAACCAAAAGCTGCGGCGATTTTCCTCGTAAACGCGCCCGACAATATAGCCTTTGTCAGCATACGATTTGAAATGCTCGGCAAAATGATCATTCCATCCTATTTGTTCGAGCTGCATGTTTCGGCCGTCCACGTTAGTTTTTTTCAGAATTTATTGATGCCTTATAATACGGCCCGGTCCAATCGTGGGTTTTGGTGTTGATCTCGATCTTGTGCTTTTGGGTTGCAGTATTATTCCCGGTCGCTATGACGAAGAGAGTGGCGGTGCCGGATGTGTTTTTGATCTCGACTCCGATATAGTTGGCGTCTTGATAGACCACTTTTAGCGAATCAATGCTGCTGGAAGAATTCTTCGAGGATTCGGTTACGGGGCTATAGCTGCCGTGAGATTCGATAACGGAGACGAAAGCAGCTTTTTGGGCGTTCTTTTTTCTAAGAATAATTCCGGGATCTCTTCGCAGATTAAAGTCAGGATCATTTGCACCTAATCTGACAAACAAGACCTCATCATCTGGCTGCGTTGCCGAGGTCAAGGTAAAGTAACTGCCATTATTGAGCCACGAGATCCTGGCGTTTTCAGCCGTTAGAACGGCACTCGCTTCTTTCCATAAATGCTGGTATCCGTTGGCTTTTCCCAGAGGCTCTAAGGTTTTGGGTGATTGGTACTTAAAGTTTGCCGAGATGATCTGACCGAAATAATAGAAGGGCAGATCGTATTGGTTTGGCGTTTTAGAGTCCAATTGGATGATGTCCAGTAAAAATGGCTTTTCAAATCCTTCTTCTTCGATCAGGGCCATCGTTCGATGAAACGAGGTTCCCGGATAAGCATTATTCTCGCGGGCACTGATGACCTGAACCTTTGGATCTGAAACATCAAACAAATATCTCTCGGAGGCAAATTTACTGCTCGTATCAAAATCTCCGCCAAAATGAGAGGTCTCGTTTTGAACGATCGTGTTGTGGGCGATGGTTTGTTTGGCCCAGGTTGCGTTTTCCTTTAGATAATTCCCGCCGCCCTTTTGTTCGATATTGACGAAGCGGGATAATCCGTAATCCTGCAGTATTTCCTGGTCATTTTGGTAGTAGGAGAACGACAGTTTATCGTAATGGCCGTGGCTCGACCCGTGCGAGGTGTATTTCATCACCAGGGTTAATTCGTCATCATTCTTTTTATTTCGAATGATCGCCACGCCGCCCTGTTTGCCGTCGGGACCGTCAGAAAGATCGATCGATCTTTTTTCGAACGGCTTTTCCAGTCCATTTTTGATCGCAAGTGCTACGGCCATGCCGGAATCAGCCAGTTGGACCCGGCCTTGTTTCCGGGCGATCGACAACAATGCAGGATCGCGGCCGCCATATAAATAAGCGATATTAACCGCCGAAACTAATTCTCTGGAATAGATGGACATCCCTTTTTGTGCGTCATTCAAGGGGAAGAATTCTCCGGCTGAGTTGGTCAAATTCAGCAGAGCATTTACGGCTTTGAGCAGAATGCCGTTTTTGTACTCAAAGATCTTTGTGTCGGGTTTAGTGTTTTGCAGCGATTGTGCGAATACCAAAAAAGGATACATCGCATACCGTTGATAATATGGGCCTTCGTTATAGTAGCCATCCGGGGAAAACGGCTCGTCAACATTTGCCAGAAAGCCCGTCTTTTGCCCCTCCTTTTTTATCAGGCCGCCATCATTGTCTTTCATTCCCGCTGGTAAACCGTCGTCCTTTAAACCATTTAATGCTCGATCTAATAGTTCGGCGTCATTCAGGACGAGCGCGATCATCCCGACCGCGACATTTCCCCACGTGGCGTGGTTGTGAACCCGATTAAAGAACTGAGGCGAACCAACAGAGAGAAAATCAGCAAGGGGCCTGAAAAGATCTTTTTCGATAACGGCACGATCTGCCGGGCTGATAAAATCATAGACACAGTCGTAGGCCTGGCTCGCGGCCACCAGCCAATTGGAATCATTCAAGGTCTGCCAGAAAAATTTCCCCCGGGCGTACGATCTGGTTTGCGGATGCAAGGGCAGCGTCGGATACAATTTGGCATACGCCAGCAGCATATCCCGAACATAGACCCCGTATTTGTCCTCGCCCAAGATCTGATACAAAAGGCCCGCCTTTTCCATCATCAGATAATTTTTCTTGTGACGTTCGTGGGTATATCCGCCGGAATAATCTTTAGGGATGGGAAGCAGGATCCCCAATTTTATCTCGGCGTCGACTTCGGCTCTGGCATCGGCTAGAGAAGCGTCAAAAAGAGGGACTTTGCCGAGATTCGACCTGATCTCTTGAACGCCTTTTTTCGTCAGGACCAGGCTGGGATGCTCTTGGGCCGCGACATTGAAACTCACTAAGAATAGAAGTCCTAATACCAATGATTGGATGAACTTTCCTGTGTGTTCTTTCATTATCGACCCTTTAGAATTCGATGAGCTCCATGTCCTTGCGAAGCAGTCTATTGACGCTCTGGCTTCGATCTACTTTTTTTTCGGCAGACAGGCGTTCCACAAATTCAGCTATTTCGCGATCCAAATAGATCGGTATATCGAATTCGCCGTCAGGGTTATGAAACTTGCCCCTTACCCCTTTTGAGAAATCATATTCCTTTTTCATGTACTTTGGTTTCGCTTCGTCTTCCTCGCCTTTCTGATGTCCCACTCGAAACTATATCGCATACATTCACGCCTCAACGATCTCTACCTTGGTCTCGATCAACTTTTTCGGTATTAGAGCCGGAAAATACGCCATTATTTCTTCGACCTTTGGGCGGCCGCCGGCGAAGCACAACTTTTCCGCTCGACGATTAGAAGCGACCGTCGCCGTTGGGGGAGTAGCTAGGTAACTACATTAGCTTCATTCCGCCCCCGTGCGAGCCACTCCGATGATTTGGCGGCCGTTTCGTTTAAGGCTTTTCTATCCCGAGGTCTTTACAGATCTTGAGCACAAGTTTGTCGTTCACTTCATTATGTCTCGGAACGGCTGAGCGGCGGTTTTGAGCAAGATTGATCCACCATGAGTGGCTCCCACCTTCACGAAGCAGTTCGCAGCCATGCTTGTGAAGGTGCCGGATGAGGTCGCGTCGTTTCATGCCGCGATCAGGGCTTTTTCAAATCCGACACCTGCCATGCGGCGGGCATCCTCGCGGTTAAACTCGATAGCTTCCGACAGCGTTATTCTGAGGCTGTTGATGAGGTCGTCACGACTTGCTTCTTGACAATTGACTCCGGGAACCTCCTCTACCCAACCTATCCACCAATCGCCATCCTGTTTCATGACGGCTGTATATTCGTTTTTCATTCTAAAATACTATATCGAATCAATTTCGGTGTCTATATTTTCTCACGCCTCGACGATCTCGACCTTCGTTTCGATCAGATCCTTCGGTATCAGAGCAGGGAAGTACGCCATTATTTCTTCGACCTTGGGGCGGCCGCCGGCGAAGCCTGTTACTCCGGGTGGGCCGGTTAGGATGAGCGGGGCGATCTCTTTGGTGAAGCGGGCGACGTCGTCTTTGTTTTGGCCGCGGACTCCGATTCTAAACTGCACTTCCGGGATATCAGCGAGAGAACCACCCCGTCCGCCCAAAGCGGCGTCCACCCCTCCTTGGTAAGGAGGGGAGCTTTGGAGCGCAAGATGGCCGTGGGTGGCGTTTACGCCGACGAATTCGGTTAGGATATGGTCGAATTTTAGGCCGAGGTTGTCGAGACGTTCGCGGAGGATGCGGTCGGCAGCTTGGGCCTTTTCGAGGGCGTCGGGCCAGGAATAGACGAGCGTGCCGACGGCTTTGTAACCGCCGGTGTAGGCGATCGAGACTTTGTAGAAATCAGTTTTCGGGTGACCGGTAATGCCAAAGACCTTGACTTTATTCTCTCCGGCCTCGGCCAGTTGGATCGATGCAAAATCGGCGACGACATCTGGCGTGATGTATTCGTGCGGGTCGCCCATTTCGTACAGAAGCTGTTCTTTTACCGACTGAATATTTACGCGACCGCCGGTTCCGTCGTGCTTTGTGACAAAGAACGTGCCGTCCGGCGAGGCTTCGATGATCGGGAAGCCGATATTCGCCATGTCGGGGATATTCTGCCAATCGTATTGGCAATTACCGCCGCTCGCCTGCGCACCGCACTCGATAATGTGTCCGGCGATGGTCCCCGCGGAGACCAGATCCCAATTATCAAAACTCCAACCGAATTCGTGCATCAGCGGAGCAAGCGTCAAGCCCGTGTCTGTCAGGCGGCCGCCGACAATAATGTTTGCGCCTTTTCCTAACGCTTCGACAAGCGGAGCGGCACCGAGATAGACGTTGGCAGATTGAATTTTGTCGCGGATAGCGGCGAGCGGCGTGCCGTCGTCCATGCTGTTAAGTTCAACGCCGTCAGCAATGAATTGGTCGAGGCGGTCGAGAACGTCATCGCCTGTTACCACGCCGATCTTTACTTTTCCTGATAATCCGAGAGCTTTGGCGACGTCCTTAATAGCCGCCGCACAACCCTCAACATTTACGCCGCCTGCGTTTGAGAGCACTTTAATATCCTTTTCGACGCAGTCGGGCAGGATTTCCTGCATTAGCGTGACGAAATCGCGTGCAAAGCCTGCCTTCGGATCACGCAGCTTCTGTTTCTGGACGATCGACATCGTCACCTCGGCCAGATAGTCGAGCATAAGATAATCGATCGGGCCTTTACGTACTTGATCGACTGGAGCCGTGAGCAGATCGCCCCAAAATCCCTGGCCGCCGGCCACTCGGACTGAATTTTTCATATCTTTAGTAGAGCAAACAAAGAAATGGCGGTCAACTTGTCCAGTTGGCCGCCAATGTTTTATGAATAATGCTTTGAGCAAGCGTGGCTAACTACGGCTTTCGCGGGGAACCGACAACCACGTTCTTGCCTTTGCGATAAACCCATTTCGAACCATTCTTCGTCTTAACGAGGATCCATTTGCCGCCTTTCCATGATTTGCTGGCGACCCACTTGCTGCCTGTCCATGTGCGTTTGCCAATGGTTGTTCCCACGCGACGCGAAACCTTGTAGGTTTTCTTAGAACTCTTGGCGACGGTCTTGCCGACATCCTTCGACGTGTCAGCGACCTTGTCGCCGACCTTTTTCATCATCGATTCCTGTGCATTTACCGCGAGCGAAGTGCCCCCAACGAATGCAATGGAAAGGACTAGCGCGATTGACAATATTGAATATTTTAGTAATTTCATTGATAATTTCCCCCTTTGATTCGCCTACTATTATATCACCGAATTGGCGGCCAGATGTATTCCGGCATACTATTGGGGCCGCACGTTCGTGTTGATATATTTGACGATGTCTTCGGTCGATGTGCCGGGAAGAAATATCTCGGAGACGCCGTTTGCCTTTAATGTCGCGATATCTTCTTGGGGCACGATCCCGCCGACAAGCACCAACGTGTCGTCCATTCCATTATCACGCAGTAAATTGACTATCCTCGGGCAAAGCGTATTGTGAGCGCCGCTGAGGATCGAGATGCCGACTGCGTCAACATCTTCCTGAAGGGCGGCAGAGGCGATCATCTCGGGCGTTTGTCTGAGGCCAGTGTAGATGACTTCCATCCCAGCGTCGCGCAATGCGCGGGCAATAACTTTTGCTCCACGGTCATGGCCGTCGAGACCCGGTTTGGCGACCAAAACTCTTATTTTTCTCTCGCTCATAGGTTATGGATATTCTACCGCGTCATTCTCCCCAGTGCACTATTCACACGGATATATGGTTTCATTTGTGCCCATGTGAGCGAATATTCACCATTCGGTTCCATCGCCTGGATCATATGTGGAAAGCCGTAATCATAATAGAATGTCACGCCATTCGCATTTATTGAGAAACCTTTGAGATTGTCCTTTTCAAAGACGGCATTTTCAAAAAGAGGCTCAGGATTTGGTTCTTCCCAATCCTTGTTGCCCTTGATCTCGGAGACGGCATCTGTTATCTCTTTCCGTTGCATCTTGCTTAGGATGTCAATGAGGCCGCCGATGTAAATGAAGACCTCGCCGGGCAGTACACGTTTGCCGGTGACCGTGTCTACCACGACGTGCTTTGTGCTGCCGTCCGGATATGCACCTACACCTTCAACATAAAGCTCAAGACATAGCAGGCCGTTTTTGTTGTACAGGACGCTGTAATCAGCTTCCTCTAGCCATTGAGCACCATTGATCTCCTCGTTGACGGAAACTCCAAAGAGCTTTTCGTAGCTGAGTTCAGCTTCGATCTTTCGAGAGATAGCGGTGGTCCGGGCTTTTACCTTGGGGTAGTTGATCGTAAAGGTTTTCTTAAAATCTACGATCGGTTTTGGACGTGTGTAGGTCACTTTCTTTCGGGTCACAACCACGGACTGCCCGAAACCGGCCGCCGAAAGTAACGTAATCGCGAAGAATGTGAGGATGATCTTAGCTTTCATATGTTTGCTTTAGGTCCATATTCGGAGAGCCGAATATGCATTTCAATCTGGCGGCATATCCCGTCTGGCGTTTTACCGCGTGGGCCATCTCCGCCCAACCGTGGACATTGATCCACAATGGATTATAGCTCTTCAAAGGGGTAATTATCCCATATCGAGGAGGCTCAGTTTCCTCTACGAACGAACCGAACAACCTGTCCCAGATGATGAGTACGCCGGCGTAGTTCCTGTCGAGATACTGTTCGTTGACGCCGTGATGGACGCGATGGTGCGACGGCGTATTTAGAATATATTCGAGCGGGCCGAGACGGTTTACGAGTTTGGTGTGGATCCAAAACTGATATATCAGGTTAAATCCGTGCATAAGAGCGAACATCCAGGGTGCAAACCCGAGCAGCATCACGGGAGCGTAGAATATCCAATGCAGAATTCCCGAGAACCAACTCTGGCGTACGGCCACGCTTAGATTGTATTGCTCGCTTGAGTGGTGAACAACGTGAAAATTCCAGAAGAGCCGCGTTTCGTGGCTAACGCGATGGAAGATGTAATACGCGAGGTCGTCAATAAAGAAAAGTGCGACCCACGTCCACCATGCGTCGGCGGGGAATTTGTACGGAGCGAGTTCGTAGCAAAAAAGATAGATATAATAGGTAAAGATGCCAAACAGAGCACCCCACGCTATGCTCATAAACCCTAGAAAGATGTTATTCCAAGAGTCCAACCTGTCGGTGTATTCGTCTGAACCGTTGTATCGCGACCACAACGCTTCAGCCGCAATGAGGATCGCGAAGAGCGGAATGGCGATGACGGTCGGTTTGAGCATTTCCAAATGTTTCGTGCAGCCTCTTTCGGCGATCGGTATGCAGCTGTGTTATCTATGACGTTTTGGGACACGCTTCCGTTTCCTCAAGAGTAAAGAACGACGACGAGCCCTTGCGTCCGGGTACGACAGGCTGTGGATCTCTCGCAACCAGCGGCCCACCGCCGGTAGCATTCTTCCATGAACGATCGCGCGATTGGATCGCATATCTTGCACCCAATCCAAATGTCTGCTCCAGATCCTTCAGTCGCTCATCGATCTTCTTTACAGCCGCAATATCGGCAACGGCCGCTTTGCTAATCTCATAAAACACCGGATCGAGGCCGTAGTAACCCTTTCGCAGATCTTCGGTCGAAAGTTTAGCCTGCGGGATCGAATATCGCAGTGTTCGGGCGAGGTCAATTAGATGGGCGTCGACCCCGTATAGAAGCAATGCGAATACGTCGAGCGTCGTTAGATCTTTTGCTCGATTTTGTTCGACCGCCCGCTCGTAGTAAGTTTTCCAATGCTTTTCTACCGCCTTTGCTCCGCGCTCGTCGAACAACATTCGATTGATAGAATAGGCATCGTAAAACGCAATGATAATATCAAGCAGATCGTCTGCAAGTGGTTGGTCACGGCTCAGAGCCTCGCGAAACTGTGCCCTTGTCATGTGATAATAGAGCATCGGAAACATCTCAACGAGGTCGCCGGACGCGAGAAATGTTTCACGTTTCTCCGCAAGCTCATCAAGGATCGCTGACACCTGCTTGACCCTTTCAAGCGTGTCAACTTTTCGCAATCCTTCGGGAAGGAATGTCTTGCAGGGGCCGTCAGCCCAAACGAAGATCGGACTAAAAAGAACGGCCGTGAAAACTGCAAAAGCGATCCGGATCATTGGTTTATTTTATACACGATTGGAAAGTTCAAATACAGTTTTGGTGCTGAAAACATTGCCCGGATGAGCATTTACAAAGGGAAAATACTGATAGTATAATCGTGCCATGAAAAAAGCGTTTAAGATCGTCATCATTCTGATCGGTGCGGTGTTCATCATTCTTCAATTCTTCCAGATCGACAAGACAAATCCAGTAATTGTCGAGGCAGAGACGCTTGAGGCCGCGGTTACGGTGCCGGCGGATATTCAACAGATCCTCGGACGTTCATGCAATGATTGTCACACGCACAAATCGCTGTATCCTTGGTATTCCTATATCCAGCCGTCCGGTTGGTTTTTGAGAGATCACATTGACGATGGCCGAAAGCATCTCAATCTAAGCCGATTCGCCACCTACGAACCAAAGAAGCGGATGGAAAAGCTTGAAGAGATCTGCGAAGAGATCAACGAGGCGAAGATGCCGCTGCCATCATATCTGTGGATCCATCGCGACGCAGTTTTGAGCGAGAGTGATAGAAAGGCGCTGTGTGATTGGACGAAGCAAGCGAGTTCGGCTCTCGGTGGTGAACGGGAAGTGAGATCTGAGAGTGAAGATGATAAGTGACAAATAAAAATGAGAAGTGAGAAACGACGAGCTTTTCCTCGCATCTCTCACTTCTCAACTTTCACTTCTTAGAGAATTAGTGTGATTTCCTGCGTTTTAGTTTTACGAGTGTGGAACGCGTGTTGGCATTGTAGCCGAGGGTTTCGGCGGCGGTTTCGATGTATCTTTTGGTTGCACCGCGGCTGAGGTCGAGGCGTTTGTCCCAACGCTTGCAGTTAACGGGAAATTCGGCCTTTCTCTTTGATTTGATCTCTGTCTTGAGTGATTCGATTATTCTTTCTTTGTTGATCAGCATAATGTTTGGTAATTCTAATTTTACCAAAATAGGCCTAAAATTGCAATTGTGCAGGGTTTTGAGGGTTTCGAAGCGTCTATGCGTAAAAATGCGGACACGTTTTGCCTCGAATGGAAATTCCGCAAAATGCATCCGCAAACTGGGAGAAACTGAGGAAGAAAACAAAGTAAAGTAAATTACCTTTCACTAATGATTGCTATTTTCGGCTAAACCTTACAGTAATATTTGATTTTTTGGGAAAAAGTTGATCTGGGGAGAATTGGCCGCGTTCATAAACGTAAAGCGTCCCTATTGGTGTTAGCCACATCGCGGGCAATGCTCGCCTTTGTCATCGAAGGCACGTAGAATGGGAAAATAATGCCGATATTGCCGATAGTACATTATCCTGAGCCTGTTTTGCTGACGGTGGGGAAGCCGGTGGGGGACGGAGAGTTTGGGGCGGAGATGGAGCGGTTTGTTGAGGATATGTTTAGGACGATGGAGAGCGCGGGCGGCGTCGGGCTGGCCGCGCCGCAGGTTGGGGTGTCGAAAAGGCTGTTTGTGATGGACACGCCGATGGAAGACGGCAGCCGCGAACGCCATGTTCTAATTAATCCCGAAATAATCAGCGTCGAGGGCGAACAAACCGGTGATGAAGGGTGTCTTTCGTTTCCCGGACTGTTTCAGGTTGTCGAACGAGAGATGCGCGTCATTGCCCGCGCTCAGAATGCAAAAGGCGAGGAATTCGAAATAGATGTTCAGGAACTAGCCGCAAGGTGTATACTGCATGAAACAGATCATTGCGACGGTATTGTGTTTCTCGACCGTATGACGCCGCTCAAAAGGCAGCTTGCAAAACGCAGGATCAAGACCTTACAAAAAACAGGGAAGTGGAACTAGAATTGAAAATACAGGAAACAAGGCTGACGGCTGAGCTGACCTCAAGCGGCGAACTAAACCGATATCTCAGCGACGGCTGGGTGCTGATACTCGGCTACGTCAAACACGAACAAGACCGCCAGGAACCGAGATTTATCGTTGCCTGGCAGGGCGAAGGCCCCGCGATCTTCCCCGAACTGCTCGACGAATGGGAACAACGCGAGATGTACCGCCAGCGAAATCGGTAGGAGTTGAACCACGAAAGTACACGAAAGAGCACTAAATTGGAATTCTCTATTTCGTGGTTTTTAGTGTCATTTCGTGGTTACCTCTTCGAGGTTTAGGTTTCCGGTCGTTTTCGAATAGAATATCTGTAAATTACATAAGGTTCCCGGTTGCCCGTTTTGCCCCGGTCGGTTGGGATGGGATCAATATCAGAGTGCCGCAAGGGGAGAACAAAATGTTTAGTAGAACATCGCTTCTTTTTTGCACGCTGATCGTGTTTGTCTGCGGCGTCGCCGTATCCGCTCAGTCAACTTTGTTCAATATTCCGACAACCGACACTTTGCCAAAAGGCTCTTGGGGACTTGAGGGAGACTTTATTACAAAGCCCGCGGCCTATCGCGACGGCGGTTTTCAGACCTACGGATATCGTTTAGCTTATGGAGCCTCGAATAAGACCGAGATCGGATCGAATTTTTACTACACCTACGACGGCGAAGAAGCGACCGCACAGGTTGAATTTAGTTTGAAGCAAAATGTTTACCGTAGCGAACGCCACGGCTTTGCGATCTCAGGCGGCGGCGTTGCATTTGTACCGCTTCGGACACGCGGCACGGACAAAACTTCCGTCATGGCTTACGGCGTAGCAAGTAAAACGGTGAATCCGCTCAATGGAATGACCGTCACCGGCGGAGCGTACCGCATTATAGGCGGCGTCGAGGATTACGGAGACAAAACGGGAGCGATCATTGGCGTCAACCAACCGATCGTCGAACGCGTTAGCTTTGTCGCCGATTGGTTCTCAGGCAAGAACCGTCTCGGCTACGCCTCAGCAGGCCTGACATTCGCCGTAACGAAACGGCAGTTTCTGACGACCGGTTACAGCTTTGGAAACTCAGGTCGAGGAAACAATTCCTTTGCGGCGTATTATGGGATAACCTTTTAATGCCTACTGCCGCCGAAGATACGAGAACTAATATCAACGCTGGAAAGGTCGGGATTTATTTACCGTTCGGGAAAGGGTAGTCATCGTGTTTACTCTCATTCGGACATTGTGAAAACTGTTACAATATCGGGTAAACCAGGTGATGACGCTCAGCGATATCAGATCAAAATGGTAAGAGAAGCGATCGCCGGAGTGAAGAAAAAATAGCAATGAACCGCGACCGATACAAAAAAGTAGTCTATTGGAGCGACGAGGACGAGTGCTTTATCGGAATATGTCCCGAGTTAATGTACGGCGGCGTGCACGGCGATGACCCGGTCGAGGTATTTAAGGAATTAGGCGAAGCGGTCGACGAGACAATAGAAATACTACTCGCCGATGGGAAACCGCTACCGGAACCGAAAAACAGCGTTCTGGTTGAAACGATTTAAGAAAGAACGACATGCAAACACAACGAACACTAGACGAATTTAGAAACGAGCCGTTTACAGATTATTCTGTGGCAGAAAATGCCGACGCAATGCGGGCTGCTATCGAGAAGGTCCGGTCCGAGCTTGGTCGCGAATACCCAGTTATTATAGGCGGGGAAAAGATCTCGCTCGATGCAAAGTTTACGAGCAACAACCCTGCGAAGAAGGACGAGGTTGTCGGTGTTTTTTCGGAAGGCGACACCGACACTTCTCTTGTAGAGAAGGCTGTCGCAACGGCAAGTGAAGCTTTCAAGACTTGGAGGAATGTGCCAGCCGCCGAACGCGCGGAGTATTTGTTCAAGATCGCAGCAATTATGCGGGAGCGGAAGCACGAACTTTCCGCATGGATGGTTTTTGAGGTGTCGAAAACGTGGGCCGAGGCCGACGGAGATACCGCTGAGGCGATCGACTTTTGCGAATTCTATGGCCGCGAAATGCTGCGATGGGCCGAGGAACAACCGGTCACGCCCTATGCGGGCGAGAAGAATACATTCGAATATATTCCGCTCGGAGTCGGTGCTGTCATTCCGCCGTGGAACTTTCCGCTCGCGATCATGGCCGGAATGACATTGGCTGCCGTAGTGGCGGGCAATACCGTGGTGCTAAAACCTTCGTCTGATTCGCCGACAATCGCGGCGAAGTTTATGAAAATCGTCGAGGAAGTTGGATTGCCAGCGGGGGTTGTAAATTTCATCTCAGGCAGCGCCGCAACAGGTGAAGCAATGGTCACGCATCCAAAAACGCGATTTATTTCTTTTACCGGCTCAAAAGGCGTTGGTTTGCACATCAATGCTGAGGCAGCAAAGACTCGCCCCGGCCAGATCTGGATAAAACGGGTCGTTGCCGAGATGGGCGGAAAGGACGCCATAGTCGTTGCGGACGATGGAGACATTGATGCAGCGGCAACAGGAGTTGTACAGGCGGCATTTGGTTTTCAGGGACAGAAATGCTCTGCGTGTTCGAGACTGATCGTTGATGAAAAGGTCCACGACGAACTGATGCAAAAGATCGTTGCCCTTACCAAAACTCTCAAGATCGGCCAGCCAACCGAGGGCGATACAAATGTCGCGGCAGTAATTAACCGGCGTTCTTACGACACAACGCTCGGGTACATTAAAAAGGGTATTGAAGAGGGCGGCGAGTTGCTAGTTGGCGGTGGTGGTGATGATTCCAGCGGATTCTTTATTGAACCGACCATTATAGACAATGTAGCGGCGGGAGCGACCATTGAGCAGGAAGAGATCTTTGCGCCGGTTCTCGCGGTGACGAAAGCCCGGGACTTTGACCATGCGCTAGAGATCGCCAACGGTACGGAATTTGGCCTGACAGGGGCATTGTATTCGGCATCGCCGGAAAGACTCGAACGGGCACGTCGCGATTTTCACGTGGGCAATCTGTATCTCAACCGGAAATGCACCGGTGCATTGGTTGGGGTTCATCCGTTCGGTGGCTTTAATATGAGCGGCACTGATTCGAAAGCTGGCGGACGTGAATATCTGCTCCAGTTTATGCAGGGCAAATCGACCGCGCAAAAGATATGACCACCAACTCAAGCAAATCAATAATATGAAGTCTATCTTCAAAATCGCTTTATTACTGGGCATGATCGCTCTCCCTGCGGTCACCTTTTGGTCGCAAAAACGTGCCGCGAAACCACCGACTAAGAAGCCGATCATCTTCGCAGTTCTCAACGACGGCAAAACCCTGGAGCCGATCGCTTATGTCAATAAGGGCAAACTCGAGGCTCCGGTCAATGGAAGCGACGATGCCAAACAGATCACGGCATTTAATGCGAACTACTATAAGCCGAGTGCGAGCTATCGTTTGATCTTTGGCGGTGCGGATGCGGGAACCGTTACGGTCAAAAGTTCGAACTCGAAGGCGGAGTGTTCTGCTAATATGGCGACCGTCTCCACAAAAGCGGTGACCGCCAAACTTGATGGACTGGTTATGGGCCTAGCTTCTAATGTTGCGGGGAAATCATCCGGAAAAAGCTATCGACGACGACCGACCGCGGCTGAACGTGAGGAGATCGAAGATCTGGTTCGTGCAGAGTTTACGAAACAAAAGCTGACGCCTACGGTTTTGCGTTATCAAAATCTGACCGCACTTGATCTCGATAACGACGCGAAGGCGGAACTTGTTGGCTCATATTGGGTCGAAGTGGACAGGCAAACGCGTGCATTGCTATTTTTCATTGCCAGCCGGGGCCAAAACGGTAAGTTTTCGTTCGGCCACCATGAGTACCGAACGGTCGATCAGGCGAATGTAATGAGCGGTGAGATCGCGGCAGTTGATGAAGGGGTTTATCACGAACTTTTGCTGGATGTGTTTGATTTTAACGGGGACGGCATATCTGAGGTATTTACATACACACAGTCTTTCGAAGGATCAGGTTTCCATGTCTACGGCCGTTCGGGTGCGAAATGGACACGCATATTCGACGGTTCGAACTATCATTGCGGTTACTAAAGCGTTACGGAAAGGGAATTGTATTTTTGGTTTTCGAGGTGTTAAGTTCACTATTTGAGCTTGGCACTTTTTTTGATACACGTATGAGAAAAATGAACACTAGGGTCTTAGCTTTTTCCCTGATCGTTGCAATAACTTCTTCGATGTTGGCACAGTCTCCCCAACCGCCATTTCCGGTCAAGCGAGTTGAAAATGCTGGTACGTGGCGTATGGATGGTTGGAATGCGGTAAACACGGCCAAGAAGCAGAAGCTGCACAAGGGCAAGGCGAAGAACGTCATCCTCTTTATCGGGGACGGAATGGGCGTTTCGACGCTTACCGCTGCGCGTATCTTCGAAGGCCAGATGCGGGGTGAGAGCGGCGAAGAGAATCGACTGAGTTTTGAACAGTTTCCGTTTTCAGCCCTTTCTAAAACATACGGCACCAATCAGCAAACGTCTGATTCAGCCCCGACAATGAGTGCGATCATTTCCGGTGTCAAAACAGACGAAGGCATAATTTCGGTGAATCAGAAGGTACAGTTTGGCAACTATCTTACCGTTGCTGGAAATGAAACCAAAACGCTCCTTGAGTATGCTGAGGAGTCAGGCCGATCGACAGGCATAGTTTCCACCGCTCGCCTTACTCATGCCACTCCGGCGGCCTGCTATGCTCACACCGCGTCGCGGGACTGGGAGTCGGATTCTGATATTTTTACACGAAGGAAAGATGCATATGAGGCAAACTTTCCAGACATTGCCCGACAGCTGATCGAATTCAAATACGGCGACGGACTCGAAGTAGCATTTGGAGGCGGCCGTACGAAATTTCTTCCGAACTCGTTGAATGATCCGGAGTATCCAACTCAAAAAGGTGAACGCAAAGATGGCCGTGACCTCACCTCCGAATGGGTAAAGAAGCACTCAGGCGCGTCGTTTGTGTGGAACCGCGAGCAATTTTCTAATATTGATCCGAAGAAGGATAAGCACGTCCTCGCATTATTTGAGCCGTCACACATGCAGTATGAGCATGATCGCCCGAAAGACACGGCTGGTGAGCCTTCGCTTGCCGAAATGACCACAAAAGCGATCGACATGCTTTCGACAAACAAGAAAGGTTATTTTCTGATGGTCGAGGGCGGACGAATTGACCATGCACACCATGACGGTAATGCGTATCGGGCGCTTCGTGACACTGTTGCACTTTCTGATGCCGTACGGGCGGCAGCGAGCCGCGTTAATCTAAAGGACACCCTCATAGTTGTTACTGCGGATCACAGTCATACCATGTTTATTCAGGGGTATCCCGGCCGGGGAAACAATATCCTCGGCCTAACACGCGAGATCGGAGGTGACGGCGAGTTTGAGGCGGCATACAAATTGGACCGTGACCGCAAACCCTATACGACCCTTGGGTACGCGAATGGAATGGGAGCCCGTGGAGGTGAACGCCCTACGCTGACCGAAGAGATGGTCCTGAACCCGGACTACACGCAGGAGGCAAATATTCGGCTGTGGTCGGAGACGCACGGCGGTGAGGATGTCGCCATATTTGCTACCGGCGTAAACGCGCATCTATTTCGGGGTTCGATGGAAGAAAATTGGACGTTCTATATCATGGCCGATGCACTGAGACTGGGACGAAAATGAAGATTGTTTTCATGGGAACGCCTAACGCTGCGGTTCCTTCGCTCGAACGTTTGATCGCCGATGGCCATCAGGTCGTTGCCGTCTATACCCAACCCGATCGACCGGCGGGGCGAGGGAACAAGATCGTGTATTCGCCGGTCAAACTGAAGGCGATCGAGCGTAGCATTCCCGTCTTTCAACCGTTAAAGATCAAGGCTGCGGATACGATCGAGGAGTTTCGGTCTCACGGAGCCAAAGTTGTGGTGGTCGTCGCATACGGACGGATCCTTCCCGAAACCTATCTGAATGCCTTTGAGCATGGGGCGGTCAATGTGCATTTTTCGCTTTTGCCAAAATATCGTGGAGCGGCGCCAGTAAACTGGGCAATCGTAAACGGAGAGACTGAGACAGGCGTGACAACCATGCAGATGGACGTCGGACTCGACACCGGGCCGATTTTGCTACAGGCAAAGACAGAGATCGGTGCCAACGAGGGTTCGATCGAGTTGATGGCCAGGCTATCGGCCATCGGTGCTGATCTCTTGTCAGAGACCTTAGCCTGTGTGGATGAGCTCGAGTCAACTGAGCAGAATGACGATCTGGCGAGCTATGCCCCGATAATGCGGAGGGAAGACGGGTTGATCGATTGGACACGCCCGGCGAAAGATATCTCCGATCAAATAAGAGGCTTTCAGCCATTTCCGGGGTCATTTAGCTATTTGGGAAGCGGAAAGCTGACTTTCTGGCGAGCTTCGATTAGGCCGAGCGAGATGGCCAAACGGCCTGGCGAAGTAGTCTCTGCGAGAAATGCCCAACTTGTCATCGCCTGTGGTGGCAATACCGCCTTGAACGTGGATGAGATACAGCCTGAAGGGAAGCGTAGAATGCCTGTTCGCGATTTTCTGAATGGTGCTAAGCTGAAAACCGGAGATGTTTTGGGGTTATGAATAAGGAGTTTCAGATAATCTCGTTTTACGAGTTTAAGAATATGGCCGTGATCGGGGACCTAGAGACGATCCGGAGCTCGATTCGCGAATTATTTCATGAATTGAACATTCGCGGAACGATCATCATTGCGAACGAAGGCTATAACGGTATGGTTTGCGGCACGGCGGAGGAGATTCAGAATTTCGTACCTCGTTTGGAATGTGTTCTTGAAACTAATCTCATCTACAAGTCGTCGCTGCACGCAGCCGCGCCATTTCGCAAGATCGACGTCAAGATAAAGCCTGAGATCGTTACATTGAAGCAATTCGTTGACATTTCGCTTGGAAAAGGTACCCACATAAAGTCCGCCGAGTGGAACAGCCTCCTGGAAGATTCCGAAACCCTATTGCTGGACACAAGGAATGATTATGAGTACCGGTCCGGATCTTTTCGCGGTGCGATAAACCCCAATATTTCCAAATTCAGCGAGCTTCCGGCTTATGTTGCGGAGCACCTTGATCCATTCAAACACAAGCGTATTGCAATGTTTTGTACCGGCGGTATCAGATGTGAAAAATTTGCCCCGTATATGAAGCAGATCGGGTTCGATGAGGTTTACCAACTCGAAGGCGGTATCCTAAAGTACCTGGAAGAAACTCTGGCCGAGGATACTTTATGGGAAGGCGAGTGTTTTGTTTTTGATGAGCGTGTTACCGTTGGAGCCGATCTTCAAAAGGGAACTGGTCCCGACCATTCCCAACGCCTGTCGCAGCGGAAGAAAGAGGCATATAAGATCTCAGAATGAAAATTTCTCCGGCACGCCTGGCCGCATTTGAGATCTTGCGTCGAATCGAGACGGAGCGGGCCTATTCGTCTGTTCTATTGCCGGTCTTTGAGGCCGATCTAGGCGAATCTGACCGCAGACTGTGCCATGAACTTGTCCTCGGTACACTTCGCCGGCAAATATATCTAGATCGCGTAGTTGAGTCGTTTGCGAAAGGCAAAAAGTTGGATATTGAGGTGCGTCTTGCCCTTCGTTTGGGACTGTATCAACTCTATTTTCTTGATAAGATACCACAATATTCTGCGATCAACGAAAGCGTAAATCTGGTTCAGGCGGCCCGAAAGACATCTGCGAAAGGGTTCGTTAATGCTATTCTTCGCAAGGCTTCCCTCGGGGCTCCGAAACTGGCGTATGCAAATGAAATCGATCGGATATCGGTCGAAACCTCGCATCCGCAATGGCTCGTCGATAAATGGATCACTGATCTGGAGATCGCTGAAGCCGAGGCGGTAGGCAAGGCGAACAATCATTCCCCAAACACTGCCTTTCGATTGCTGGCGGCTGCTTCTGACGAGGCTCGGAAGTTTGCAGGCACAGCGAAACAGTCTGAATTTGTCAAAGGAGCGTATGTTGCAAATGGACAGGGTTCGGAGTTGAACCGACTTGCGGTTGGCGGTGAGATCTATATCCAGGACGAAGGGTCGCAGATGGTTGCAAGGGCGATAGAGGTGCCACCAAACGGCCGATTTCTTGATGTCTGCGCGGCCCCTGGGGGAAAGACCGGTCTCATAAGCCTATTGAACCCGACGGCTCGTATGATTGCGGCTGGGGATATCCACAGGTCCCGTATTCAGATCCTTCGCGATAACTGTCGGCACCAGCGGACCGAGGATGTTGCGATCGTGCAGTACGACGCAACGATTGAGCTTCCATTTGATAATGCGTCATTTGATTCTGTGTTAGTGGACGCACCATGCTCGGGGACGGGCACGGTACGACGGAACCCGGAGATTCGATACCACCTTTCAGAATCAGATTTCCCCGACCTTTTCGCTAAACAACTCGCTATCCTTACTAATGCATCAAAACTCGTGAAGGTCGGCGGATCGGTGACCTATTCCACCTGTTCTATCGAGCGGGAGGAAAATGAGGCAGTTTGCAGCAGTTTTGCGACAGCGAATATGCTTTTTGAGCCGGTGAACCCCGAGGTTGATGCTAGATTTTTTACCCCGGAGGGCTTTGTTAGGACATCGCCTTCGCGGGATGGAATGGACGGGTTTTTTATTGCGAAGTTTCGCCGCGTTTCGTAGCTACGGTATGGTCCAATTGAGGTCGATCTCGTTTTCCCCTTTCTCGCAAAGGTGTTAAACTCATTTTTTGATTTTGAGGTGTAAATTGTGAGCTTCGTTAATTCAGGGATCTCTGCCATTGGAAGATTGATCGCGGTCGGACTGCTCGGTCTGGCGTTTTTGTTTGGCATGGCGGGCGTCGTGTATATGTCCCTCCAGGGAGAGCAGGTTCAGGTGCCTGAAATACTTGGTAAGGATGTGCCCGAGAGTGAGAAAGAGCTTGCATTGCTCGGCTTGCAGATAAAAAAACGAGCGGATAGATTTAGCAATGAAACTCCGGGTACGATAGTGGAACAGCTTCCGAAAGCCGGGGAGACAGTTAAGACCGGGCAAACTATTCGTGTTGTCGTTAGTAAGGGTCCGGGGGAAGGCGATCAACCCGACAGCTTGAAGAACACAAATGAAGAGGACGACTCGGCTAAGATTGAGGAAATGATCTCGGATAAGCCGAAGAAATCGAAGGCTACGAATTCCAATCGGAAAAAAGCGGATACCGCGCGGGACGTGAATGCAGTCGAGTCGAATTCAGATCCGAAGTCGGACCCGCCGGAGAGCAACTCGAACAAGAAAGACAAAGGAACCAGTAATAATTCGTCTGAAAAAACGAATAAGAATACTCAAACTCCACCCATGACGCGGTTGCCTAATCCGGCCTCGAACAAGCCAGTTACTAAACCAACGATCCGCCCGTAGGTGGTGCAACGATTAGCGTCACAATAGCAACAAAATAAGAGACTTAAACGTGAATGTTTGAAATAGCACCGTCGATACTCTCGGCGGATTTTACAAGGCTTGCAGAAGCCATCGAGGCTGTAAAAGATGGCGGAGCGACTATCCTTCATGTTGATGTGATGGACGGTCATTTTGTGCCGAACATCACGATCGGTCTCCCGGTCGTCAGATCGATCCGAAAGGCGACCGATATGACGATCGATACGCATTTGATGATCTCTGAGCCAGGACGGTATGCGGTCGATTTCGTAAAGGCCGGAGCGAATATGGTGTCGGTTCACGTTGAAGCAGACGCTCATTTGCAGAGGACATTGACGGCGATACGGGATGCAGGAGCAAAATCCGGGATCGCGATAAATCCGGCTACGCCGATAGAATCGCTTACCGAGACACTCCCATACGCTGATTTTGTGCTTCTCATGTCGGTGAATCCGGGCTTCGGAGGACAGACGTTTATCCCGACGATGGTGGATAAACTCCGACGGCTGAAGGAGATGATCACAACACGCGAGCTTTCGGTCAGGATCGAGATCGACGGCGGTATTGACGCCAGTAACATTGCTGAGATCGTCGGAGCTGGTGCGGAGATAATAGTTGCGGGCTCGGCTGTATTCGGAGGCGGCAAGCCGACCGAGGCAGTTAAAGGTTTGATTGAACGTGGGACGGCGTGGATCTAGACGGTCGGCTGTTTTTAGGACTAGTAATATGATTAGTATTGATCTTAACAAGGGCCTCGCCCTTTTCTTATTGTTGCTCTTCGGGTTGGGCTCCAGTGCGTATGCCCAAACGAAACCTGGCGATGGTACCGACCTTCAGCGCCTACAGGTGATGAGGGACAAGCTTGAACGCCTCAGACGATCACTCGACAGTTCGATCGCGGTGCTCAAGGAAGACAACAAATCCGATAAGGCTAAAAAGGATGACGAGAAAAAACTTGATACGCCTTTAGGCAGGCTTGTTGCTTTGGAAAAGGACGCTTCCCGCCTGCAGTCGGACGTGAACAGTCTTCGCGGTAAGGTCGATCGGAGCGACAAGTTTGAGCGTTCCGATATTGATACCCTTGAACAGTTGGTTGCCGAGTTTCAGACTCGTGCAGATACCGCGCTATTCGAGACCGCATCGGCCCGCGCGAATCCGGTGTCCCGTATCGGCCAGCCTCGGGAAAAGAAGAAAAAGAAAAAGTTTCTCGGTATCTTTGGCGGGGGCGGAAGTGACGAATACGACGAGCTTCTTGGTAGCGTTCAGGTCGGCCGCGACCGTGAGTTGTTTGTTGTCGCTACCCGCGAAGTCCGAAAAAAGAATTATGATGTTGGGCGGCTTTTGTTCCAGACGATCATTACTACATATCCCGATTCACCGTATCTGCCGATGTCCAAGTTGGCGGTTGGGGATTCTTTTTATCTCGAAGGCTCAACCAGCTCATTGATCCAGGCGATCGGAGCATATCAGGATTGGCTAACGTTTTTTCCCACGCATCCACTGTCGTGTCGCGTGATCCTAAAGATCGGTGAGGCCGAAATGCGTCAGATCGGGCTGCCCGACCGGGATGCGACACGTGCCAAGAGGGCGGAGACACGACTCAAAGCCTTGATGCAGCAATGTCAGGACCCTTTGCTATTGGGGGAGGCTGAAACGAGATTAAAACAAGTTCAGGACAATCTTGGCCTTCACAACTTGTTGATCGCGAACTACTACTACGTTCTCTCGGTCGATCAGAAAAAGGGTGGACTCAAGGGCTCGCAGTCAAGATTTCGCGAGATAATCGACAAATATCCGAACTTCAGCTTTATGGATGAGGTTTTGTATAAGCTTGCGGTAACGTACCTTGTTGAGGAAGAGACGGACCAAGCAGCCCGATACTTTCAGCGGATCGTTAGCGACTATCCAAACAGCGATTATGTTGCTAAGTCAAAAGAGCAGTTGGAGTTGATCGGTGCAACAATTCCAGCGGCAAATCCTGAGCGGGCCGCAATTCTGCCGCCGGAAGATATATCATTCTTTCAAAATTTTAAGAATCAACTCTTTGGCATCTATCCAATGACGATCGACAAGGATGGGGTGTTGATGACCAGAGATTTTGATAAAGAGAAGTTTGAGATGATCGATCAGATCATTGAGAATCAAGGCGACATTCTGGTAAATCAGATTCCACAAGCTCTGACAACGGTGATCGTAAATCGGCAGCCAACGGCTCAACCGGTATCAACCCCGCAGACGCCGCCGATCAAGAACTAGGATTTCCACATTCACAAATAGAAATACGGGCCAAACGAATGGCCCGTGTTTGTTTTAGCTGAGAAAGTGCTTAGCCCTGAGGAGTAGGAGTTGCTTTTGGTTCCGGTTCGCCCTTCGTCTTAAGAGTCGGCGGAGCGTCCGACGAAGAACTTGAACCGCTATCTGCATTTGGATCGGAGGCATCAGGCTGTCTCTTCTTCAGGGTCGGCCTGCTGTCATCAGTTTGATCGTAATCCACCAGCACTCCAGCCTTTGCATTGGTCGAGCGGAATAGATGGCTCTTGACGCGTTGAAATTCCGACGTGCTGATCGTGTATTCTTCTTTTTCTGGAAAACGGGCTACAAGCTGTAAGCTATCATCGCGCCGTTCAAGTGACTGGGGATGCGATGAAAAAAGCTTCGCAAGTGTACCCGGTTTCTTTTTATTCTGCGAAGCAAGCTTTTCAAACATAGTGGACATTGCAGTCGGATCGTATCCGGAAGCGTACAGGTATTGAACACCTAGGCGGTCAGCCTCTTCCTCAGCTCCGCGCGAGAATTTCAGCATGCCTAAGGCTCCAAGAATTCCGCCGCCGTTTTGAAGAACCGCACTCGCTATGCCGCCGCCAAAGATAATTCCCGCAAGCATTCCATACTGGATAAAAGTACCCTTGCCCTGGTTCTCCATGGCGTGACGAGCGGCTACGTGAGCTATCTCGTGAGCCATGACGCCCGCAAGTTCAGCCTCGTTGTCGGCAGCCAGGATCAGCCCCTTGTTGACGAAAAAGAAGCCGCCCGGCAAAGCAAAAGCATTCACCTCGTCACTATCGATGACCTTGATCGTAAACGGAACCTTCGCGTCCGAGTGAAGTACGATGTTTTGCCCAACCCGATTAACGTACTCTGTAATTACGGGATCGTCGACCATTTTGGCACTTTGCTCTACCTCAAGTGCGAGCTGGCGGCCGAGCTGCATTTCCTTATCCTGGGATCCGCCCAACCAACCGAAGAATCGATCCGTTCCCGAATTAATCTTTCGCTTGCCGATCTGTGCCGGATCTTCCTTTGTGCTCAAAGTCGAGGCAGGAGTCGGCGCCGGTTTTACGTCCTTCTTAGCTTTCTCACTCTTCGCCTGCTTTGTTGGTGCCGCTTTATCCTTTTTGGCGTCCTGAGCTAGCGTGTGCGTCGGAATGACGACAATCACACTCGACCAGATACTTGCGATCAAAATGCCCGCTCCAAAACGCCTATTTACTGCCTTTCGCATAATACTTCTCCCATTCGTGAACGCTTATAGAGATTGTAGCCCTATTTCAATGCTATTCCAACGAATATGTGATGCAAAACTGCCAAGAAAAGTTGTGAAAAGTTGAAAAAAGCAAGAAAGTCGTCTTGAAGGGAAAATAAGTATTCTCTAAAGTGATAAAACTTGTTAAAATATACTTCGATAGTCCCGTCGGGACTGAGATCGCAAATTCACTGGAGCACAATATTGGCCCGAATTCCCAGGCTTGATCTAGAGCATTTCTAATGAAGCGTGTCGCAGAAAAGGTAAGAGACATCGTCGAGGTGCGTCCGTTTACGCACCTGAACGATTTTGGCGCGGACCCAGCACTTACGCTGGCCGGCTATCATTTTACCGATATTACAGCCGACTTGATGGGGAAATGGATCGAAGCCATTTCTCGCGTCAAACCGGGACAGGGGGCTGCTCTCGCGCTTGCAGGGTTTCGAGGGGTTGGAAAGAGCCATTTTCTCTCTGTCATTTGGGCCTTGGTCGCAAATCCGGAGCTCCGGCCGAAGATCGGTCATCCCTATGTCGCCGCGAGTGCGGATCGCCTCTCACGAAGACATGGATGCGTCGTCGCGGTTCGCCGTGGCGTTGGCATATCGCTGGTAGACGAGCTTAGACTCGCGGTTGCTGAGCTGTTGGGAGTTAATCCCGGCACACTGAGCGACTCGCTCTATGACCTCTTATTGCGAGCTTCGGAGCATGCCGGCGACTCACCTCTTGTTGTCCTCATAGACACTGCACTTGGCCGGGAAACCAGGGTATCTCGAGACGACGGGCCGCTGATCAGCGAGGTCGCAGATGCCGCAGATACGCTCGGGATTTTTGTTGGTGTGGCTCTCGACGATGATATTTCAGGGGCGGACGGGCCAAATTCTTCGATCTCGGCGAGCTTTACCATTGACTATCTTGATCAGGAACACCTCTACAAGATCGTTGATGCGCACATATTTACCAAGCACAGTCAGCAGCTTCCACTGCTTCGCGAGATCTACGAATATTATCGGCAGGTAATGCCGGGATTTCGCTGGAGTGAGCAGCGTTTCACTTCACTCTATCCCTTGCATCCAGCAACCGTCGAGATCGCTCCGTTGATCCGGCTGTACGTCCACGACTTTGCACTTCTCGGCTTTGCGGCCGAAGCCGGAGTTAGAATTCTCGGACGTCCGGCCAACTCCCTGATCGGGCTGGATGAAGTGTACGACAGTGTAGAGAAGAAATTGCGGGCCGTACCTGAGTTGTCTGATGCCTTTGTGTCGTTTGATTCGATAGAACAGCAAGTTGTGTCGAAAATGCCGGTCCACCAACGGTTACATGCAAAGCTCCTCTTGAAAGGCCTGCTCATGCTCTCGCTGAATGGACAGGGCACCACAAGTGCGGAGATCGCAGCATCGATGATGATATTTGCCGATGACGGCAGCTCGATGTCAATTAACGTTGGCGAACTCCTCGACACGTGCGTCGAAGCTATTCCCGGTGCAATAGTGAAGGTCGAACAGGACGACCGTCCGCCAAAGTATTGCTTTAGATTGATCGCGAAATCTGAAGTGGGCGACGTCATGGCGAGTGCTTTAGGGACGGTTGGCGATGAGGTCATTTCCGATGTCTTGCTAAAGGTGACCGCTGATAAATTTGCTGATGCCGGGATGTCCGCAAGCTCTGAGATTCGCTCGACGTTCTGCACGGTAGAGTGGCGTGGTGGAATCCGGCGCGGGGCGGTGATCTGGAATTCTAATGGAGTTGCCATAACGCAGGATCTGGATTGGATAGTCCGCCTAAGTTTTGCAGATTCAATTCCGGAACCAGTGCCCGGCGAAATTATTTGGAAAATTGCGGAGCTGGCGCCGGATGAAAAGGAACTGATCCAACGTCATCACCTCATGCAGGTGGATGCAGGAGTGCGGGAGAGTCTTGGTGACGGATTAGCTACCGCGGTTCACGTCCATAATATGGGGGTTGAGAAGATCTGGCAGAGGATCTTCTTTGAAGAAGCAAGATTGCTGGCTGACGGGGCCGAATATCCATTTGCAGGATCGTCGGTTGCAGCCCATGGTCTCACGCACCTTCTATCGGAAGCCCTTGCTCCAATTTTCGAGCAACGATATCCGGAGCACCCGCGTTTTAGCAATGTTCTTGACGACAAACGCTGTTCCGCCCTGATCGCTGATTTTTTTGGCGGTGGCGGCGTAAATAATGCGGATAGTCAGGGTCTTGCTGAGACATTTGCGGTGCCGCTGGGTGTTGCCATCAAGCAAGGTGAAAGTTACGTCCCATCAGCGAATGACATTTTGACCGCCCTGCCGGTCGTCAATTCTACTTTTGAGGCGATCGGAAAGAATGACGGTTCGCCGATCGAATTGTCCGCTATCGCCAGGCTTTTCGGGGAACAACCCTTTGGTCTGACTCGAGAAGCAATGCGGCTAATAATGGTCGCACTTGTTTCGCAGCGTCAATTCGAATTCGTAACGGCGAACGGAAATCGAATCAGCCACAGGTCGCTCGATCTTCGTATCATTTGGGAAGACATCGTTGGCCTGGCGAACCCTCTAAATGAGGCCTATGCTCCTGACAGGCTGTTGGCTTGGGCCAAACTTACAACCGGCAACTCGGGCATCAAGTCCCTCGATAGAGCAGAAGATCGGCTTCTGATAATTGACTCGTTGTCCGGTTGGCTCTCTGCCTGGAAGGAGAGCAGCGTACTCGCCGATTTTGATGCGTTACCGGACGAGAATCTGAATGCTCAAATATGGCGGACTGCGGCAAGCCTAAAAAAGACCTTTGGCTCGATGGCCGAAGTGATCGACCGCTTGGTCAAGGACGAAATATCGCTTGATGACGCTCTCCATGCCATCGCTGAACATTTTTCGGATTCAGAGCCTGAATTTGAGAAAAAGCGAAATGAGCTTCGTACTCTCGGTGAGTTTACAAAGGGCGTTGGCCGCCGGACAGCCATAGCGTCGTATCTTTCTGTTTGTGAGGTGACCGATAATGCCGAGGTTGAATCGGCACGCAAATCCCTGCTTGCGGCTATAGATCCGTCGACCTTCTGGGCGAACGCGAGCGATGTGAGCCAGGTTGAGAACTTGTGGCAGAATTTTCTCGGGACATATTCTGCGTATTATGTCGAGAAACATAGCTCGATCATGGGGAAAGATGCGGTCGCGGATGATCTGAGAAATATCCTCGCCTCGCCCGAGTGGTCGGCGTTTGAGAGTCTCTACCGGATCGTGTGGGCAGACCAGCGATTTGTTACAAAGTCTCGCTCGCTGATCCGTGAGATACGGCAGTTGCGGTGCGGCGCGAATACGGATGAGATACTGCTCGAACAGCCATTTTGCAATTGTTCGTTTAGTCTATCGGGGCACCGACGTCTAAAGGATCTTCCGACGCAGCTTCGTTCAACTATCGGAAATGGCCTTTCAACGATCGAGTCGCGGCTCAAGGCAAATGCCGCCGCTCTTGCCGACGCGGCAGAAACAGAAGCGATGAGGTCGTCGGTCAACCGAATTCTTGAGGAACTTTTGACAGCAGGCGGATTGGCGGGACTTTCGGGCCAGGATATTAGGCTCTTAAAAGTCGCGGCTGAGCGTGCGGCGGATGGTTCGTCGGAAAGCTTTAGCCTTTCCCCCGACCTCAACGGGGACGAGATCGATCTTTTTGATGAAGGTTCACCAGCCTGGGAGCCAATATCCGTTCCGGTTGAAGCAACTCTGAGTCAGTGACCGGCAGCGGTTGCTCACACAACCTCTCTCCGAAGTTTTTTCCATACAAACTTTGCTCTATAGTTTATCGGTATGATCAGAGCATCGATAGTAGGTGTTGGCCGCGTTGGTGGTGCTCTTGCACGGAGTTTGCCATCTGACCGCTATTCTATTGCAAATTTGGTGTCCAGGGATGTCTCATCCGCTGGCGTGATCGCTCGCGAACTGGGATCACAAGCGTTTGTGTCGAGCCTGAACGAGGACACAAAGATCGAAAGCGACGTTGTCTTCATTACGACTCAGGACGGCAATATTGTGTCGGCTGCCGACCAAATCTCTTCACGGATCACTGGCACGCCCACGGTATTTCACACAAGCGGAGCGTTCGATTCTTCTGTGCTCTCCGCTCTAAAAGCGATGGGTTGCAGCACGGGTTCGATACATCCGCTCGTTTCGATCAGCAGTGCGGAACTTGGCCCTGAAAGATTTCCCGGTTCGTTCTTCTGTGTCGAAGGCGACGAAAATGCGGTCGCAGTCGGCACGCGGATCGTCGAAGATCTCAGCGGCAGGCCGTTCTCTATCGATACGCGATTTAAGACGCTTTATCACGCGGCGGCGGTCACTGCTTGCGGCCATTTGGTCGCGCTTTTTGACGCGGCGGTCGAGATGATGACGAAATGCGGACTCAGCTCGGACGAGTCCAAACAGATACTGCTTCCTCTCGTGACGAGTACGGTAAAGAACCTTAATGAACAGAGCACGGCGGCAGCATTGACGGGGACCTTTGCCCGCGCCGACACCGATACATTCACGCGGCACCTGACGGCGCTAAACGAGAATGTCTCGGATTCGCTGCTCGAGATATACCTGCTTTTGGGTGAGCGTTCGCTTGAACTCGCGGCAAGGCAGGGCGTCAGCGAGGAACGCATCGACATACTCCGCACAAAGGTTTCCATAGCGAAATCAAAACTGAAATGGTAGTATCGAAAAAGTACAAGGTGGACGATATTGGCCAAGAAAGACGGTAAATTCGAAGTAGAAAAGGGCATCTTTGACGAGCACATACAGGCGTCGGGCCTGAGGCGAACGGGCCAGAGGGAATTGATCCTCGAGATCTTTCTGAGCACGGAGGAACACCTTACGAGTGAGGATCTTTACGGGCTTGTTCGGAAGCAGGATGACACGGTCGGGCTCACAACGGTCTATCGAACGCTCAAGCTGCTCACCGAGGCCGGTCTTGCCCGCGAGGTTCGTTTTGGCGACAACAAGACGTACTATGAGCATCACTACGATCACGAGCACCATGACCATATGATCTGCACCGAGTGCGGAAAGGTCATCGAATTCTTCTCGGAGGAGATCGAGACGCTGCAGGACGAGATGGCGGGGAAATTTGGCTTTAAGCCGACACATCATAGTCTGAGAATGTGGGGACTTTGTTCCGAATGCCAGCAGTTGAAGGCGGAAACGAACCCAACGCCATCAGGCGGCCAGCCAAAGGTAAAGGTGCGGACGGCGATCCATTGAGCGGAACATTTTATCCCGTATCGGCGTAGGTTTAGTGAACAGAATTGCAGATCATTGAACCAGGAGAATTACTATCATGACCGATAAAAAAACATCTGAGCCAAAGGCCAAGACGCGGCTCGAAGAGGAATTTGCCGCACTGACGCTCGAGGAAAAGATCGCGAGCCTAATGCGAATGGAGGCGGCGACGCTTGGCGAGACGCTGACCTACATTGCCAACACATCTGCCAAAGCGATGGACAAGGCCGGCGATTTTATCCACGATATCAGCGAAAAGATCGAGAACGAGGTCAAGAAGGCGGCGGCGGCGACCGCGTCATCCGGCGGGAAGACGTCGAGCGGTCCGGCAAAGGCTGCGGAGCCGAAGGCGAAAGCTTCGACGAAGCGTCCGCCAAAGCCGAAAGCTGCAAAATAGCTTTCTGGCGCGAACAATGTGAAGGAAACCAAGCTTGAAAAACGCGGGCCGACTTCGGTAAAGGAAAAGGCCCAATACGGCCTGGCCTTTGGCGTGATCGCGGTGATGCTGTGGGTCGTCGGGTTTCCGATCTTCATGCTCGCCTTCTTTGGCGGGCTCGCGTTCTTCGTCTGGCGGCTCTTCACCGCCGAATCCCGCAACGAGACGCGAAAGATCTTCGAGTTTTATCTCAATGCAAACGAAATATTGCGTAATGACGACCGCCGCTGGTACGGGTTTGAGATGCAGGAGGCGATCGCTCGCGGCGAGAAGATAATCCGCTCGATGATCACGCCGCCGCCGCTGGTACATTTTGCGGTCGGGGCGCTTTATCAGAAGATCGGGCATCACAGTTCGGCTGCAAAGCACCTCGCCGACGCTCTCGAAGGCCCGACCGGCGACGAATCTTCGGTAGTTTTCCCGCCAAAGGAACTTCGCGAATATGTCCGGCTTCTCCGCCGCATCGAGCGTGCTCCGGCCGAATCGCCGATGACCTCGACCGCCGTCCGTGCACTGGAGCGTGCCCGCCGCAATCGCGGCCAGCAGATGCTCGAGGTCAGCCGCAGCGAAATGGCGGCGGGGAATCACGAGATCGAGAGCGGCGATGCCGAGTCCGTTCACGATGGATCAAACGCGGGCCAACGCCAGTCGATTACCGACGACAGCGGCCACGCACCGGGCGAGGAAAAGGGAATTACCTATCGCTTCGCCGATTTCGCCCGCACAAAGCGCCCGAAAAAAACCGTCCCCGACCCCGAACCAACCGACCGCCAAACCATCTCCGAGGTCCTCCACGACATCTACGACAAAAACGCGCACTGAATGGTCACTAAGACGACCATTCGCGCGTGATATCATTGGGCATGGGTAAGATAAATGATTTCATCTTCGGCTCGATTGAGCAGAAGGTTAGAATAGTTTTCGGGATCCCCACTCCAACACTCATTCCGCCTGACGACCCGACAATCGTACTTGGGCCGTGTTGTTTCTGCGGTAAAGATATTCTTGAATCGCCGATCGACCCCTGCACGATCTCGGTAGAAACCGCAGGCGAGAAATGGCAGGTATGGTTTTGTCATGCGGCCTGCTTCAAGAGTCGCCTCATCAGCAACGCCGAACCCGATCTCAGCCCGGCTCACTTCTAAATATCGAATCGAGCATCCCAAACAAAAAACCGCCCTCGTCGTGAAGGCGGCTTTTTATCTTACGTATTCGCGTTCTACGGTGCGATGAACGTGGATTTAGCGTCGGAGTAGATGCCGACCTCTTTGTTGCCCTTTAGGAAGATGCCGCGGATCTCGATCTGCTGACCGACGCCCGGTGTGGACGGCGGGATGGCAAAACTTCCGGGGCTGCTGAGGAGTGTCGCGGCGGTTATCCAAGTGCCGCCAATATAGCGATACTGGAATTTGACCGCGTCGTTGCCCATCCTTTTAAATCTCGCCTCAAGCTCGAACGCGGCAAGCGTCCGTAACTCAAATTCCGGCGAGACCAGATCGCCCGGGCCAAGCGGACCGCCTTCTTTCGCGGGCGAGACGATACCGAGCAGTTCGCCGTCCGCTACGGAATACTCCATATCGCCCTTGATTTGCCGCACGACCTCGCGAACGCGTTTCTCGATGCCCGGCGCCACCTCATTTGCCGGATCGGGAGCGAGTGCAAAATTGATTGGAGCTGGTTGCGGCAGCGAATCGTCATTGCCGGAGATAATATTGAAAAACTGTGTCAACTGTTGCTTGAGCGCGTCCGCATCACTGCGGGCCTGCACCCAATACTGCATCCAGGCGTTGTCCGCCGCAATCAGCAACAGCGTCCCCGCCGAAATTCCATACTTCGTCGCCAAAGCGCCGATCTGAGCCGCGAAATTCGCGTGCCAAGCCGCCCGAGCATCCCGCGATGATGGGTACCAATCTTGTGGCATAGAGTTATCTCCTTTTTTTATTTTGTCGTTGGAAGGAAAAAATAATATTCCCGAATGAAATAAAAGTCAACAGAATTTTCGTCCGCGATCTATCGGGGAACGTCGATGGCAGGTTGGCGAGCTTCGCAGAGTCGGTCGCAGGCTTCGCTGAGTGGTTGCAGAGTTTCGCTAGATACCTGCGTAGTTTCGCTGAGTAGTTCGCGAACTTCGCTGAATCCTTGCCGAGTTTCGCTGAGTGCTTAGCGAGCTTCGCTGTGTGCTTGGCGAACGCCGCTGAGTGCTTGGCGAGCGCCGCTGAGTCCTTGGCGAACGCCGCTACGTCCGACAGGAACAGCGTTTCGCCCAGCATTTACCGCCTTTTACTCAAAGGCGAGGCCGGTTTGTTTGGTTTTTGATGCTTTTTGCGCTTTCTTGGTGACTTCTTCCATCAACGGAAGATTCATTCTCTCGCCGTGGAGGATCTGTTGGACGGTTACGATTTGGAGTTTGTCGAACGGCTGGAAGAATTCGGGTTTGAACGTGCCTGCTTCTTTCGCTTCCTGCACCATTGGCTTTGTCGGTTCATTGCGGGTTATGAGTATTCCACAAGCGGAACCCCCAAAGACTCTGGGTCTCAGCGTACTTCTGTGACTTCCGTTGAAGTTAAAGAGGCAAAAGCTGTTGGCCGTGGGCGATGACGACTTCGTCGGGAACGCCCTCGAACCGCAATCGACTTTCCTCGGCGTAATCTTCCCTTATCTCAATTCCGATCCATTCTCTCCGCAAGGATTCAGCCACTTGTCCTGTTGTATTGCTGCCAGCAAACGGATCAAGCACAAGTTCGCCCGGTTTTGTAAGAAATTCGATGAAAAACTTGGGAAGATCTGCTGGATACCGAGCCGGATGGATCTTACTGCCAGCGAGTTTGCTGTTCTTGATATAGGCACTATTTGATTCAGTGTTTCCACATTGTATTAGATTCGAGGGAATTGATCCGCCTTGGTCAGTTGCGAAACTAGTTTTTATCATATGGCCGCTTGGTCTAAGGGTTTCTTTCACACCGCGTTTGATGAGACGCTTCATGTCGTCACTATACGGTTGAAGGACATTTCGATTATCCGCATTAGCCATTGGGTCTTTAACAAGCCAATAGATATATTCAACGCTGTCCTTTACCCTTATTCGACGTACGTTTACCCATTCTGCGGGAGCGGGCATTTTTGCCGGATTGTACCAGAAAAACTCTTGAGCCAGATCGAAGCCAACTTCATCAACAAGAGCCATTAGCACTCTATAATGATACAAACTACGGACAGGTGAACCAGGCTGCCAGGCTCCGCCAATATTCAGAACGAACGAGCCTGAAGGCTTAATGATTCGTTTGATTTCCTTCGCAAATGGAAGAATCCAAGAGACGTAATCGCCCTGATTAGCATTGCCATATTCCTTTTTGAAGTGAAGTGCATAAGGCGGACTCGTTACGACCAAATCAACCGAGTCGTTTGGCATACGCCTCATGAATTCGAGGCTGTCCGAACAGTACATCGCTCCAAGCTCGGTCTGGTAAATATGTTCAAACTGAATAGGCATCAATAACATCCTGAAAGCGTGAGAACCAACGCGGCTCTGTATCCTCGGCGTCGGGAATAGAGTGCATGACCTGAAGCTTCTTAGGGTGATTCCGGTGACTTGGCAAATCTCGCACTAAAGCATATCGGAATTCAGACCAGTCGCCAGTGAAACGACCGACACAGACAGCGACGACATCAAAGTGGGTAAGGTCGTAGTATCTGCTACTGGGGTCGCCCTTGGCGGCTCGTGTCTTTTGTAATTCAACCTTGGGCTTCGGGCCATTGCGTATCGTCTTTACTTCGACCCGAATGGCCACGTCGGAGAGCGTTACAACGGTAAAGTCATGCATCCCGTCAACATCATGCCCCTCATAACTAGTTAACCAACCCTCACGGCTCGCAATCCGAAGCTTTCGTTCAAAATGCACCTCAGCAACGGCACCTTCGAGTGCTACTTTTAGCCGGAATCGTTTATCGATTGCGTCGAGTAATTCTTGCGATGTCAGCCCGTATTTTGATTCTAGTGGATGGGGCATGGGTTCCATTCTAAGCTTTCCGAAAACCCTTTTCCAACACGACTGTTAGTGATTCGATAAAATACATTCGCATCCTGCATTTAGTACTTCTGATTCTCCTCGGGATAAAGGTGTTCGAGGGTGTCGGGGAGTTGGGTGGATTCCATTTCGCCGGTGTAGGGGCGTAGGAGTTCTTCGTCGCCTTCGAGGAGCCAGAGTTTTTGTTCTTCGATCGAGTTGAGGATAACGGGCATTGCCTTTTCGTGGATCGGGCGCATGAATTCGTTTGGCTCGCAGGTGAATGTCGTAAAGGAATATCGCGTCTGTTCGCCCTCAAAATAGCGGCTCCATAACCCCGCGAGTGCGTACGGCTGGCGGCCCTTTACAAATATCTCGACCGGCGGCAGCCCTTTGCCCTTTATCGGCCACTCGTAAAAACTGTCGAGCGGAAAGATGCAGCGTTGGCCCTTGCGAAGCAGGTCGGGCCAGAGCTTTTTGTCGTGCATAGTCTCGACGCGGGCGTTAAATGTCGGGTATTTTGCCTCAAACTTTCGCGAACCGTCCCACTGACACCACCAACGAGCCTCAACTGTCTTTACCAAACCATCGCCCCGCCGTGCCACGATCCACGCTGGCTCGGTCGGACGCAGATTCCGCCTCGGGATAAACGCCTCAGGATGCAGCCATTCAAATATCCTGTCTTTATACGCCTGTATCTCAGCCTGCGATGCTCTGCCACACATAGATCACGTTGTCCGTCTATTTAATGCCAAAGAATCCGCGGATCGATCGCATCATTCCTTTGCGGCTTTCTTCCGCCTCGTCTTCCTCGGCCTCTGCGATAGCGCGTTGGAGAAGTTCACGGCGTTCCTCGATCAACTCGCTGATGGAGCCGACGAGCTTGGGATTGTTTTCTAATATCGGTTTGAGGCCGCCTTTGCCGATCCGCAGCACCTCAGATTCGTCGATCGCCGTCACAGTGGCGGAACGCGGTTCGCCCGTGAGCAGACTCATTTCGCCAAAGAAACTATTCTCCTTGAGCGTGTTGATCGTGCGCATGTGGCCGTCCTCGAGCAGTTGGACGCGGACCGAGCCGCGGATGATGACAAACATCGAATTGCCTTCCTGCCCGATATGCACGATCGCCTCGCCGGGTGCGTACACACGCGACGTTGAGGCGTTGGCGACCCGCTCGATCTCTTCGTCAGAGAGCGGCGCAAAGATCGAGACGCGGTTGAGCCGCTCGGCAATGACGTTTTGCTGTTCGTCGTCGGTCACCTCGACGGGCTTTGGTTCGACATGAACCGTCCGCGTAGGATAAGCGAACGAGATATTCTCGCGTTGGAAAACGTACCATATCCGTTGCCGGATCAACGCGTCCGTGTCGTGCTGCATCCTGTAATCATCGAGCCAATATTTGATCTCGTAATCAATGCCATCCGCCGCGAGATTGCGAATTCTAACCACCGGACGCTTCTTCTGCGAAACATTCTCGATCTGCCTCACCGCCTCGCGGACCGCGTGGATCGTGTGCGCGGGGGAATTTGAATAAAGAGTGTTGAAGAATACGACCTTTGCGTTGAGGTTATTTTTCGGGGCAACCTCGATCAGTTCTTTGCCGAGTACGGAATTGCTCACGACCAACAGCTTGTTTTGAAACGTGCGGATCTTGACGCCTCGCCAAGAGATGGCCTCGACCACTCCTTCGCCACGCCCGGGCAATTGCACCACATCGCCAACCGCAAACGGCTGGTCCGCCGAAAGAGCAAGCCCCGCAAACAAATTGCCCAGCGTGTCCTGCAAAGCAAGACCAACCACGATACCGAGGATCGTCGAACCGGTAAACAGGGCTGTCAGTTCGATCTTAGGGAACTGCGTTTGAAAGACTATGAAGAAGGCTACGATGTAAACAACGATCGAAATGACCGTTGTCAGCAACGACGAAACATCGCCTTCGGCTGTCTTATTCCGATTGGCGGTCCGGCCGATCATGTAGCCGACAAAGCGGACGAGCGAGATGATCAACGCCATCCAGAGGATGACCTTGAGGATGCGAAGGACGTTTAGGGCGAGGCCGACCGTGGTTTCGGCCATTTTTGACGCCTCGTCGCCAGCCAGCGTGATGACTTTGTCATCAACGATCTGCAGCCCAAACTCAGAGATCACATACGGCTGAACAAGATCGATGATCGGCTGGGCGAGGATCAGCACAATGCCGACCACTCCTGCGAAGATCAGAAAGAAGATTGTCTTACTGCGCAACTCGCTTCGTGCCATAAAATAGAGCTAAAACATATCAGTAATCGTTTTCGCAATCAACGCGACCGAGAGAAGGGAAACGACTCCGGTGATCGTCCATGCGAAGAGATTGTAAAGCTTGCCATTGCGATGGTCGCCCATGATCTCGCGGTTGCTCGCGAGGGCGACGATAGCAATGAGAATGACCGGCAGCAAAAGGCCGTTAATGCTTTGGGTTGCGAGCAAAAGCCGGATCTGCGGAATGCCGGGAATAAGAGCGACGATCGATCCGACGAGGATCAGCGCCGTGAATATCCCGATAAAGATCGGTGCCTCACGAAAAGACCGCGAAAGGCCTTTTTCAAATCCCAACGCCTCGCTCAGGCTGTAAGCGGTCGCCAGGGGAAGCACACCCATTGCCAGCATCGCCGCCCCAAAAAGGCCGACGCCGAAGAGATATTTTGCATAGGTGCCCGCGACAGGTTCAAACGCCTCGGCTGCGGTCGCGGCGGAATCTACTGTCAAGATCCCTTGATAATGGAGAGTTGCCCCCGCACAAATTACGATGAACGCGGCAATCGCGCAGGCGAAGATAGTCCCGACGACCACGTCAGCCCGAACTACGGGAAGGTCTGCGACATCCATTCGTTTTTCGACAACCGAAGATTGAACAAAGACCTGCATGAACGGCGTGATCGTCGTGCCGATCAGGGCCATGATCATGAACAGATAGTTCGACTCGTGCTTGAACGATGGTTCGAGAAAGCCGTTACCGACGAGATCCCACTCGGGCTGTGCCAGAAACGCCGAGAAAATATAGGTAACAAAGACGAGCGACATCGCGAGGAAGACGCGCTCGACACGCTTTTGCGATCCGCGAACAACGAGCCACCAGATCAGTCCTGCGGTGATCGGAATTGTGATGTATCGTGAAATACCGAAAAGTTCTGACGCCTGAGCGATGCCGACGAACTCCGAAATGATCACGCCTGTATTTGCGATCAGCAAAGCGACCATTACGAGAGCGGTCCAGCGGACGCCAAATTGTTCGCGGATCAGATCGGCAAGGCCCTGGCCGGTGACGACGCCCATCCGGACGCACATTTCCTGCACGACGATCAGACTGATAACCATCGGGACAAAGACCCAAAGCAGCGAATAGCCGAATTCAGCTCCAACTGATGAATATGTAGCGATGCCGCTGGCGTCGTTGCCGGCGTTTGCGGCGATAATTCCGGGCCCGAGAACTGCGAGGTAGGCGAAGAATCGATAATCAGACAGCCGACGGCGAAGACGCGTGCGAATTCCGCGCGCCCCTTGAACAAACTTTCTCGGAGAAAAGCGTGCAAGTGCCATTTCTACTACTGCCGTCGTCCATTTTTTTGCAAACCGGGCGAGATTGCCCGGAAAAGTGACTATAACTCTTTTGGGATAAATAGAAAAGTGCGTTCGGGCCGGGCGGCGGATTTGTCGGAAAATCGGACATTTGCTAGAGTTCGAGTATGAGATCAAAACTTATCCGCTCAACAGTTACACGCATAATTGTTATTTCTCTGGCCTTAGCCATTCTGCCACTCGGCGGCTATTCCGTTCACGCTGCTCCCGCACCTGCCCGTGGGAAGAGCGCGATGGTCGCGTCGCAGCATGAGATCGCGTCGAAGATCGGCGTCGAGGTGCTAAAAAAGGGTGGAAATGCGGTGGATGCTGCGATCGCCGTTGGGATCGCACTCGCGGTTGTATACCCGGAAGCCGGAAACTTAGGCGGCGGCGGTTTTATGCTGATCCGAAAGAAGAGCGGGGAAGCGTATGCGATCGACTATCGAGAAATGGCTCCGAAAGCTGCGTCACGCGATGTTTACGTGGATAAGGACGGAAATCTGATCAACGGCGAAGGTTCTTCGACTGTCGGTTATCGAGCGTCCGGCGTTCCGGGAACACTCGCTGGGTTTGATCTTGCCTTCACGAAGTACGGCTCGGGTAAAGTGAAATGGAGCGACCTTGTCCGGCCAGCCCGCGCCGTTGCGCAGAATGGCTACGTTCTTTCGTACCGTCTCGCGGAGTTGTTCAAAGCATATCGAAGCTCGCTTTCTAATTATCCTGACAGCAACCGGATCTTTCTCAACAATGGAAAATTCTATGAGGAAGGCGACACCCTTCGTCAACCCGATCTGGCTGCGACTTTGGGCCGCGTCGAGCGACTTGGCGCCCGTGAATTCTACACCGGTCAGACCGCAAAATTGATCGCTGCTGATATGAAGGCGAACGGCGGGTTGATAACCCTAGACGATCTCAATAATTATCAAGCGAAAGAACGGACACCTCTCCGTGGTACATATCGTGGACACGAGATCATCACGATGCCGCCGCCGAGCTCGGGCGGCGTGGTTATGCTCGGCGTTTTGAATATGCTCGAGGCGTATGACGTTGAAAAAATGGGGTTTAATTCGGCGGCGAGATTTCACATTCTCACCGAGGCGATGCGGCGAACATTTGCGGACCGCGCCGAATATATGGGCGATCCCGATTTTGCAGATGTTCCATTTAAGAAGCTGATCGATAAGAAATATGCGTCCGAGCGTCGTGCATCGATCGATCCCACCAAGGCCTCAACGAGCCAGGAGATCCGCTTTGGTCAGCCGACTGGGCCGGAATCGATGGACACGACGCACTTTACCGTCGTCGATAGTGATGGAACCGTGGTTACGAACACCTATACGATCAATGATCTATACGGATCGCGTGTTACGGCGAAGGGAACTGGCGTTTTGCTGAATGACGAAATGGATGATTTCGCGGCCCGTCCCGGTAAGCCGAATATGTTTGGCCTGGTTCAGGGCGAGCGGAATAAGGTCGAGGGCGGAAAGCGTCCGTTGTCGTCAATGACGCCGACGATCGTTTTGCGAAAAGATGGTTCGCTGTGGTTCGCACTAGGTGCGCGCGGCGGCCCGAGGATCATTTCGGCGGTAATGCAGTCGGTGATGAACGTGATCGATTTTGGAATGGATATTCAGGAAGCGATCGACGCGCCGCGTATTCATCATCAATGGCTGCCCGATCAGATAATGTATGAGCCCTTTGGACTTTCGCCCGACACAATGGCGGTCTTGTCTGGCTACGGCCACAAATTTGTCGATCGACCGGGCGGCATCGCCTCGGCGACGGGAATTATGATCGATGATAAGGGCGTTAGGCTCGGAGCGATCGATTCGCGGAGCGACGGGCTGGCGGTCGGCTACTAAGGCGTCTCATCCTTTTCCAGAAGTTTTGTCGTTCCTTCGACAACGCTGGCCGGTTGTAGATCGTTGGTGTCACGCCAGTTTCCGGCCTTTGGCGCGGAATAAACTGAGGCGGGAACCGATCGCTCAGACGGCAGCTCTCGTGCGGGCCGTTTCATATGGGCCTGAGCAGCGGACAGAAAGTCATCGACCGATCTTGGTTTAGCTGCTGGGTCGGCTTCTTCGAACATCAGAGCATATGCCATTCTCAGAAGTCCACCCATAAATAGAAAGATGGCCGCTATCGCTACGCCGAACGGCTCCGCACTGGCGAAGACGGTAATGATCGCAACGATCGGCACCACTAGAAATGTCAGCAGGAAGATAAAGAGGCCCTGTTTCAAACCACGAGTGCGGGCTGACGTTCGCTTTTTCCCTGACGATGATTCACCTTGGGGAATCAAACCTCCAGTTTGAAGTAGGTCATAGGTGCCGGTAAGCAAAAAGCCGCATCGCGAGCAAAAGCTCGTCTCACGAGAAACATTCTCCTGGCCACAGTTGGGACAAAACATACTTTTTTAGATCTCGTCCTTGTCGAGCAATCGAGTCGTACTTTCCGTCACGCTTGCCGGCTGCAAATCATTTGTATCGCGCCAACTGCCTGCCTGCGGCGTTGCATATACCGAAGCAGGAACGGATTGTTGCGAAGGCAATGCCCGATAATCTTGCTGCGGTGCATGAGACGGCTGACCTGGTGGAAGGAAAGCACTCTGGTCAAAAGCTAGTTGGCGCGGGGCCTTCGGAAGGAAAACTAACGAAGACACGGCCATAATAAGTCCGCCGAAAATACCGATTATCGCTGAAACTGCGGCAAGTTCCTCTACGTTGACGATTCCCCAAAACGGAGCCATGATCAGTAGAAAAAAGAGGCACCAGATCAAGCTAAATCCGAGGCCGTTTCGCCTGCTCAGCAGCGGCTTCTTTTTCTTGTTTAGTTCTGCCAACTGGGGCAGATAGCCGCCATAGGCAACTACTTCCGCAACGGTGCTGAGCGGAAGCCCGCATCGCGAGCAGAACTTCGTTTCATTAGAAACCTGTTGTTGTCCGCAGCTTGGACAATGCATTAGCGTGCTCCTTATCGAATGTTCACCTTGGACTCGAATCTTAACGAATTCTTACACGAAAAAGTTCGCGATGCAATAATGTTTGGCGGCCTAACGCCTCGGTAGCTTTTCATCCGAGAGCATTTGAAACACAGCATATGCGCGTCCCTGAAAGTGTTCCGCCATTCCGAGCGTCTCAAGGAGCACGGCAATGATCGGCGTCAATTCTTCCGGTGCCGGGATCGAACGGGTAAGGTCAGCGTCAGAGGAAAAAAAAGCAAAGCCGGCGGACCGCGTCTCCGCTACCTCATCGAGATATTGGAGTATGCTTGCACGATCCGATAATTTTTCAGGTAGTGTCCATTCGAACGGATCATCCCATAGTCTCGTTGTTATTCCTCCAAATGATCTTTCAACCATCGCGGCAGAGCGAAGTAGAAACTCTCCGCAAGAAAATGGGGACATTGAGTTTTTGATCTCGCGTGGCCGCTTAAATAGAATTTCGTTGGGTAGGCGGTCAAGGAATTCGCGAGACCTTAAGTCGAGATCTCGAAATTGACGATCTAGTGCCGAAAGGATTGGATCCATATAGTTTGCTTGGCGAAAGGGCGTTGCGAACCCATTCTATCACCAACAATAGCGGTTAGGCTCTGTCGATTTGCCCCAAAGCTGCGTCAGTGTGACCCATGTGCGTCAGGAACGTCCTGCAACCCTCAAAATTTGCCATATCTTTGCTTTTCTGCGATTCTGAATTGGAAATCCGAAATTTGATCAATTGAATGTCTTTGCAGCAATTCGACCAACCCGTCGAGAATGTGTTGTTCTGTTCGAGCCTTGAGGCCGACAGGTGGCACGATCTTGCCGGCCCCAACGCTTTTGAGAGTTGGCATTTTGATGCCGTCTCGGATGACGGGCGCGAAGCACTCGCGATCACGTTCTATGACAACTACATTCTGTCGCCCCGGTTTCATTTGAACGCTGGTACGGATGCCAATATTACGAATTCGGGGCGGCACAGATTTCCGGCTGTCTCCTTCATTTACTGGCTGGACGGAACGCCTGTCTTAAGTTCGGTCAATGAGTATGTCGAGGGCGACTTTAGTTGGTCGTCTGAAAAGGGCTTCGCGGTCGGTGGTTCCTCATTCCGCCTGGAATCAGCCGACTACGGTCGTGGCTATATTGTTAATATTGACCTGCGCACCTTTGGCGGGCAGCATATTAAGGCTGAACTGGAATGGCTGATGATCGAAGCTGACCTGCTTCCCCGGTCCGATTCCGAGGCGGATGCAGTATGGAACGCCGCGGTTCCGCGTGCAGATGTGAGCGGCAAGCTTATGCTGATAGGGCGCCGCGGGAAAACACGCAAGCTGATCCAGTTTCGCGGCACTGGTTACCACGATCAGGTAAGCAGCGCGAACGTGCACTATCGCGACCTTGATTCCCGAATGTGGGGACGGGCACATTTCACCGACTCGACGGTCGTTTTTGAGAGGCACGGCGGTGTTCGGGATCGGACAGCCGCAGGGAAGTTCTATTTGATCAAGGACGGTGTTATCAGCGAGCGGGATGCCGCCTGCGAAGCGAGCGACTATCATCGGGATCGTTGGGGGTTACTTGTGCCTTGGAAGATGGAATTTGTCTCCCAAGATGATCTGCGCCTTGCCGTAAAGCCATTCAGAGCTTTTCGTTCCGGTTTGTCAGAAGTGAAAATGCTTAGCGAGATCAGCGTGGACCTCGGTGACGGCAAGCTACGCAAAACTATCGGCATCACGGAATTTGTAGATCCGCGAAAGCTAAAAAGCCGATTTGTGAGATGGATAGCAGATCTACGGATCGGGAGCGAGACCAGGTCGCCTCGCTTCTAAGGTGAACTATTTCAATTTGACTGCGGTGCCATAGGCGAGCACCTCTGTTGCACCTTGTGAAAATTCGGTCGCATCATATCGCATGCCGATAATTGCGTCGGCGCCGATCTCGTGAGCGTGCTGCACTAGCCGGTTAAATGCTTCCATTCGGGCAGCTTCGCAGACAACGGACCATTCCTCAATATTGCCGCCAGCCAGCGATTTGATCCCGCCAATGATGCCCCGACCAAGTCCTGTCGCACGCACGACGATCCCGCGAACGACGCCAAGGTACTCGGCGATCTGTTTACCTTCGATATCAAATCCAGTTGTTACGAGCATAATGTTTTGAGTCTTGAGTCTAAAGTCGTGAGTCTTACGTGCTGTCCGGGTTGAATCAACTTCAGACCAAAGACTCACGACATATTGTGTGGTAGCGCCTAGGGGAGTTGAACCCCTCTTTCCAGGTTGAGAACCTAGCGTCCTAACCGATAGACGAAGGCGCCGTTAGGTGCGACGAATCGAAAGTATAAAACAGCCAGCCCGAATGTGCAAGAAATACGAGTTGGTAACCGTCCCGCTACCTTGACCTTGGCCTAAACCCTTTTTAAACTGATAGTTTAAATCAATGTCCGCAAATACATCTATGGCACACGATCTTTTTGGAACACGACGAACATTTACCACCGGAAGCGGCGGCGAAGGAATATTTTATTCGCTTCCGCAGCTTGAGGCGGAGGGGCTCGGAAATATCTCTCGTCTTCCCGTTTCGATACGAATTGTCCTCGAATCCGTTTTACGCAATTTTGACGGCGGCAAAAAGGTCAGTGAAGCCACCATACGTGAATTGGCAGGCTGGCAGGCGAATGATGAGCGCAGCAAAGAGATCCCGTTTGTGGTCGCACGCGTGATACTTCAGGATTTTACGGGTGTGCCGCTCTTGGTCGATCTCGCCGCGATGCGTTCGGCGGTCCAACGGCTGGGTAAAGATCCCGGCGTCATCGAGCCGCTCGTGCCCGTTGACCTAGTGATCGACCATTCAGTTCAGGTGGACTATTCCGGAAGTGAATCGGCGTATCAACGGAACATGGAAATGGAGTTTAAGCGTAACGACCAGCGTTATCGCTTTCTCAAGTGGGGTACTCAGGCATTTAATGGTTTTAGCGTAATACCGCCGGGCATCGGTATCGTCCATCAGGTAAATCTCGAATACCTTGCCAAAGGTGTCTTTGAACGCGACGGCGTGTATTTTCCCGATTCGCTTGTCGGAACAGATTCACACACGACTATGATCAACGGAGTCGGGATCGTCGGCTGGGGCGTAGGCGGCATCGAGGCAGAAGCCGGAATGCTCGGCCAGCCTGTGTATTTCCTGACGCCGGACGTCGTCGGTGTACATCTCAGCGGTGAATTGCCTCAGGGAGCGACCGCAACTGATCTCGTTCTCAGGATTACCCAGATGCTGCGTGAGGCGAAGGTTGTGGGCAAATTTGTCGAATTTTTTGGCGAGGGTGCTGCCGCACTACACGCTACCGACCGTGCGACGATCGCAAATATGGCTCCGGAATACGGTGCTACGATGGGCTTTTTCCCGACCGATGAGAAAACGCTTGATTATTTTTGCAATACCGGGCGGACTGCCGAGCAGATCGATACTATCCGAAACTACTACACCGCCCAGGGAATGTTTGGCATTCCGAGAAGCGGCGATATTGATTACACGGTGGTAATGGAACTCGATCTCAGCACCACCGTTCCGGCAGTTGCGGGGCCAAAACGGCCGCAGGACAGGATAGAACTCGACAAATTGGACGATAAATTTGTCGAGCTGTTTAGTCAGCCCGTGGCGGACGGTGGTTTTGGAAGGCCAGCCGACCAATTGATGGAGCGATTTGAGGTTGAACTTTGCGGGCCAAACGGAACGTCCACTGGTGGGGGTGACCAGCATGGGACGCCATTGCCGATCTATGGCGATGTATCGGCGGCGAACACGAGTGTTCGGTCCGAGACGGAAATGATAAATAATCGCCCAACTCCCGATCGGGTCGAGCACGACGATGACTGTCTCGCCGAGCCAGTTACGATCGGTAACGGAGATGTGGTTATTGCTGCGATAACCTCTTGTACGAACACTTCAAATCCATCGGTGATGATCGCAGCAGGCATAGTTGCCCGCAAGGCGGCGGAACGAGGATTAAAGGTGCCTTCCTATGTAAAGACATCGCTCGCCCCGGGGTCGCGTGTTGTAACTGAATACCTCGAACGGGCCGGTCTGCAGAAATGGCTAAATGAGGTTGGATTCAACCTGGTTGGCTACGGCTGCACGACCTGCATAGGTAATTCTGGGCCGCTGGATGCTGGTATCGAGACACAGATAGTTGACCACGATCTGGTCGCCGCATCAGTACTCTCAGGGAATCGAAATTTCGAAGCCCGTGTCCATCAGAACGTAAAAGCAAATTTTCTGATGTCGCCGCCGCTCGTCGTGGCATTTGCACTTGCTGGCACCGTGCTGCGGGACCCGCATAATGATCCGATCGGAAAGGACCGCGATGGCAATGATGTTTATCTAAAGGACATTTGGGCTTCGCTTGATGAGGTTCGTGAAGTTTTGGCTGCCGCGTTCGATCCGGAAACCTACAAAAGGCTCTATTCAGAGTTCGCGGAACAAAATCCACTCTGGAATGGAATAGAATCGTCGGTTGGCGGCATATACGAGTGGGATACAAATTCGACGTATATTCAGGAACCGCCATTTTTTGCGGGCTTTTCAATGGAAACGGGGGAGTTTGCTGATATTCACGGAGCCAGAGCTTTGGCGATATTTGGTGATTCCGTGACAACAGACCACATCTCACCGGCTGGTGCGATCAAGGCAAGTTCTCCGGCTGGGAAGTATCTGCAGGAATTAGGGGTTGCTCCGGCCGATTTTAATTCTTATGGCTCTCGGCGCGGTAATGATCGCGTGATGCTGCGGGGAACCTTTGCGAACGTGCGGATAAAAAACACGATGGTCTCTCCTGCCGAGGGTGGATTTACGCGATATCAACCTGACGAAACCGAAACGACCATTTATGACGCGGCGATGCAGTACAAGGCCGAAGATACGCCGCTTATGATATTCGCAGGAAAGGAATACGGAACTGGCAGTTCGCGTGATTGGGCCGCTAAGGGAACTGCGTTGATGGGGGTGAAAGCCGTTGTTACAGAATCGTTTGAGCGGATCCATAGGTCAAATCTTGTTGGTATGGGCGTGCTGCCATTGCAGTTTAAGGATGGCGAGACGGCGGAGACCTTGGGGCTTGACGGAACGGAGACTTTTGACCTGGTCGGACTGGAAAGCGAAGTGGTAAAACCACGTCAGGACGTCATTCTTCGGATTCGGCGTGCAAACGGAGAGACGTCGGAAGCATCATTAACTCTAAGGATTGATACGCCGATCGAGATCGAATATTACAAGAATGGCGGTATTTTACCGTACGTTTTGCGTCAATTGGTGGCGTGAAATTCCTTGTAATAGTTGCGTTTGAGTGATAAATTTACATCGATTGATACATAATCGACTTGTTTGCAGCGTGCCGTCCCTTCCGGCTGTTTTTGAGGAGAATCAAAATGAATAGAATCATATCGGTTGCCCTACTGGTCACCATGTTAGTATCGGCAAGCATTCCGGTGTTCGCACAGAAGGGAGGCAAAGATCAGTTTGGTCAGCGCGACAACGCCCGGTTTGCCTCGGTTGAGGCTTTGACAGACGGAAATGGTGTTCTGCTCCGCTGGGAAATGTCCATTGAGGTCAGGAACATTGGGTTTAACGTCTATCGAATTGGCGATTCCGAGACCGTACCGGTGAATCAAGGCATGGTGCTCGGGTCGTCTGCGCGGTCCGGAAATCAGCAGGCTTATGGCGAGTCGTACCAGCTATTTGACCCAACTGGAGGACTCGGTGCGTCGTATATTGTTGAGAGCAACCTGCAAAGCGGTAAGAAGGTACGCAGCACAATTGTCAGTACGCAATTCGTGAAGGATCTCGAACGGGTTAGCGGACAGTCGTCGGCCGATTGGGCGGCCGCAACAAATTCACCTAATCGAAATGTTGTCGCCAGCGATATGGAACTGACTCCTGAACTGGCCCAAGCAGTCGCTGCTTCGGCACAACTGCCCGATCTCGCTACTCACCGTTGGGTAGTCGGCCAGCCCGGCGTCAAGATCGGGGTACGCACAGAAGGACTGTACCGAGTGACGAGTGGAGAACTCCAGGCAGCCGGCTTTACGGTTGGGGGTGATTCGGCGAAATGGCGGCTATTTGCCGAGGGAGTTGAACAGGCCATCTTGGTTGGCTCTGGCGACGCATACATTGAGTTTTACGGTAAGCCATTGGACACCGTTGAGAGTGACATGAGGGTCTATTATCTGATCCAGGATGTGACCGACGGAAAACGAATGGCGACCAGAGTTCTCAGGCCTATCGGCGGGAACGTGGTCTCGAATACATACCCGGTCACTGCCCTCAAGAAGGAACGGAGCTCATATGTGAGGACCATCATCAATGGTGATGCAGAAAACTACTGGGGACGCGTGATCTCGTCAACTCCCGTGTCAATACCATTTACTCTTACCGGCGTCGGGACTGACGGAGACGTTACGCTGACAATCAAGATTCAGGGGTTTTCGTCTGGAACTCACCTCATCGATCTTCTGTTGAACGGTCATTCACTTCCCCAGTCAACCTGGGGTGGCTACAACGCTTTTACCCGAACGTTTACTATCCCCGCAAGTTATCTGGTCGAAGGTACTAATTCTATTCAACTCGCTGGACTAAATCCGGGTGACTTTAGTCTGTTCGATTCGGTCGCGGTTAAGTACAACCGTACCTATAAGGCAGATCAAAACCGGGTGGCATTTTTTACACCGGGCTATCGAAAGATAGATCTGACCGGTTTTTCAAGCTCAAGTGTTCGGGTTTTTGACACTACGCACGACAGCTCACCTTCGCTGATCGTCGGATTGCCGATCGTGCAGGATGGTTCGACGTACACCGCAAAGCTTCCGTCGAGCCGTAACTTTGTTGCCTACGGCGTTGAAGATTCCGGCTTGCTGGTCTCGCCGTCGGTCACTCAAAACAATCCTTCGAGTTACGCAACTTTGGAGGAAACACCGGAATTTCTGGTTATTTCAGATTCGTCTCCGGAGTTTCTTGCCGCGGCCGAGTCATGGGCGGGTTACAGACAAAACCTAGGAACACCGGCGGCGGTTGTTGACGTGGCGGACATTTATGACGAATTTAACTATGGATCGTCGAGTGCCTTGTCGATAAAGAATTTTCTGACCTACCTGCACGGCATCAATCATTCGGCACTAAGGTATGTGCTTATCCTTGGCGACGCAACCCACGATCCGCGTAACTACGAGGGGTTTGGCTATTGGAACATGGTTCCGAGCCGTAACGTCAGTCTGATCTATGGGGAAAGCCCGAGTGACGAGGCTCTGGCAGATTTTGACGGGGACGGTTTGGCAGAGTTGTCTATCGGACGCATCGCGACTCGGACAGCTTCGACCGTCAACATTGCACTGAACAAGACAATTTCTTTTGAAACGCCAGTTAACCTGACTTTTGATCGAGGGGCGATCTTTGCCCATGATCTGCCAAATGGATTTGATTTTGGAGGCATGAGCACCCAGATCCGGGATGAACTGCCGGCGACGATGCCTTCAGTGCTGGTGGACCGAGCATCGCCGACTGCCCAGGCGACATTGATCAGCGAGATGAACGCAGGACGCTACATTATCAACTATGCAGGACACGGATCGAGCGGCCTCTGGGCATCGAGTAGCTTTTTTAGCAATAGCAGCGTTCCTGATCTGACAAATATTAACAGCCCGACCATCTACACGATGCTGACGTGCCTGAACGGCTATTTCATTTGGGCGAGCCCGACCGAATCATTGGGTGAAAACCTCATCAAGGCCCCGAACGGCGGAGCGGTGGCGGCATGGGCATCGTCTGCTGAAACAACGCCCGATATCCAACTCGCGATGGCATTGCGGTTCTACAACCAATTGTCTGTAGGCACGATGAATAGGATCGGAGATCTGACGACTGACGCAAAATCTGCCATCCCGGCCGGGGCGGATGTGAGGTACTCTTGGGTACTTCTTGGTGACCCAATGTTGAAGGTCAAATAGGCAGATCAAAGCTCAGAAATAAAAGGGGTGTCCGGTTGGATGCCCCTTTTACTTTCATCAAAATGGTACTCGCGGCGGGATTCGAACCTGCGACTTCTTCCTTCGGAGGGAAGCACTCTATCCAACTGAGCTACGCGAGCAAATATCTAGTCTGATCGTATCATTTCGCCCCATTGCTGGGGACGATCGTAATACTCTTGATCTTGATAGGCTCGACGGGGCGTTCGCCGTCTTTCGGTGTGACGCCGGCGATCGTGCGGACGTTGTTCATACCGTCGATGACCTTTCCAAATATCGTATACCGATCGTCAAAACCAGCCTCGCGTTTGAGCGTGATAAAGAACTGAGAGTTGGCTGAATTGTTATCCGGACCGCGAGCGGCCCCGACGATCGCAGTGTCATACGGAATATCAGAAAATTCAGCATCTACGTTCGGCTTGTCGGATTTTCCCGTACCGTCGTTCCTTGGATCCGCATCTTTGGAAAGAGGGTCGCCACTTTGGATGACCGACTGGTTAATACGATGCCAGGTGACGCCGCTGTAAACGCCTTCTGTTGCCAACTCCTTAAACCGGGCGACCATCTTGGGAGCGATGTTTGAATATAGCTCCATCTTTACGGTCCCGTACACCGGGTTTTCCATTTCGATCAAGGCGATCTCAGGATCTGCCACAGGAACAATACCCTTTTTGACCTCTACTGTCCCGGTTTTGGAGTTGGACGATTTGTTGGCCGCATTATCACAGGAAAGTGAGAACAACGCGGCAGCAGCTGCAATTATCAATAAAATCTTCTTCATAACTAAAATCCTCTATTCACTATCGATAACTATCGTAACAGGGCCGTCATTAACGAGTTCGACATCCATCATCGCTCCGAACTCACCGGTGGCTACCTTTCGGATCACGGCCTGCGACTTTTCGACAAAATGTCGGTAAATCTCAACTGCGTCCTCGCCCCGAGCCGCTTCGATAAATGACGGACGACGGCCGCGGCGCGTATCAGCATAGAGTGTAAATTGCGAAACAACGAGCATTTCTCCGTCGATGTCTGTGAGGGAAAGGTTCATCTTTCCTTCACCATCGTCGAAGATTCGCAAATTTATTAACTTTTCGACGAGGTAATCTGCGTCGCTGATCTGATCGTCCTTCGCAATCCCTAAAAGAACCAGCAAACCTTGTTCGATCTCGCCAACAATCCGTCCGCTAACAGTGACCTTCGCCCGCGAGACACGTTGAACAACGACACGCATTATTCCGGGTCTTGAATGTAAACCTTATTCATCACGACAGGCTCGTGCGGCTTATCGTTGGCATTTCGATCGACCATCGCGATCGCGTCCACGACGTCCTGGCCCTCGACGACCTTGCCAAATTTCGAGTAACTCGGCGGCAACGGATAGTCGATGTGCATAATGAAGAACTGCGAACCGTTCGTGTTCGGGCCCGAATTTGCCATTGCCACCGTGCCCTTTTCATAAGGTCCGGCGTAGAGCATCGTACCGCGATCGATCTCGTCGTCAAATTTTCCGCCCCATGCGGATTCGCCTCCATAACCTTCGCCGAGCGGATCGCCGCCCTGGATCATAAAGTTTGGGATAACCCGATGAAAAATAACGTCGTCGTAATAGTTCTTATCCGCAAGAAGCCGGAAATTCTCGGTTGTTTTCGGAGCGTCCGTCTCGAGGAGCTCAAATTTGATCGTACCCTTGTTCGTTTCTAAAACTGCAATTCTATTTGCCAATGAATAATCTCCTTAATTTAAAATAAATCTCTCAATAGCAGCGGCCACGCCGCTCTCGTCGTTACTTAATGTTGTATGAAATTCACGCCCTTCGAGCAACTTTGGGTCTGCGTTTCCCATGACGACGGCCGTCCCGGCGTAGTCGAGCATTTCGAGATCGTTGAAATTATCGCCTATTGTCATGACGTTCTCAGCGGTTAGGTTATTGATCCGAGCCAGCCGCGAGACGCCGTGCCCCTTCGATGCCTCTGGCGGGAGAATATCGAGAAGCGTAAAGTCCAGATGTGGATATATCGTCGCCAGCAGCGTCACGCTGTCGGCAAGCTCTGAACGTAGGTTCGTTTCAAGCTCAAGCATCGGAGCCAATGTGCCGGAGAATGAGATATGGACGATCTCGTGTTCGTGCAAGATCTCGTCAAGATCGCTTACATGCTCAACACCGTCACGCCCGGCCGCCCCGCCGTGCAAATTCTCTGACCACCGAAGATACTTTTTGAGCGGAATGTTGTGCTCAGACACGCGATCGTAGAGCAGTGCTCCATTTCCGTGCGGGTCCGTACTAACCAACGCATCTCCGCCAAAGCTCTTTCCGAGCCTGACGATCTCCCGGCTGGTCTCGGCGGAGAGCAGGTCGCACGCAACGGTCTCCTCAGTGTCGGCGTATTTGATCAGTGCCCCGTTGTGGGTGATCAGCGGTGCATTGAGCCCAAGTTCTAGCCCGACCGGCCTAGCGTCGCGAAAACGCCGCCCCGTCGCTATCGTGACCAGCACGCCCGCGTCTTCTGCCGCACGGATAGCCACCCGGTTGGCGTCGGACACCTTACCGCTGGAATTCAAGGTTGTGCCGTCGAGATCGAGGGCGAGGAGTTTGATCATCAGTTAGTGCCGGATTCGTTCGAGCGTTTTTCTTGACGTTCCCGCTCAAGCCATTGCTGATACTTAGCCTTACCTTTTTCAAACTCAGCCGCTGACGCATAAAACCAATGTGAGCCATCATTTAGGTCAACATTCCTCACGTAAAAGATGTAGTTGTTAGGATTCGGATTTAGAGCGGCGCGGATGGAGCTTTCGGTTACGGACGATATCGGGCCCGGTGGGATACCGGTTTTGATCCGAGTGTTGTATGGGGAATCGACTTCGAGATCACTTTTATGGATCGTGCCATCCCAGCGGCCCATCATTTTGGCGATATAGACGTTGGTTTGATCGATTCCGAGCGGGATATTTCTTGAAAGGCGATTGTTGATGATACCGGCGACGATTGGCCGCTCGGCTTCAACACCGGTCTCGGTCTCGATCAGCGACGCGATGGTGACGATCTCATGCGGTGTGCGGCCAAGCGAACGGGCCTGATCGCTCCATTCCGGCTTCCAAAACTTGCGAAATTGTTCGACCATCATCGTGATGATCTCTTTAGGCGTTGCATCACGCGAGACGTTGTAAGTCGTTGGATACATATAGCCTTCAAGATTCCTGGCTGTCGGCGAAATATCTCTGATCAGCGTGACATCGTCCATTAGGGCCAGGATCGATCTTTCATCCGCCGGCGGTGCCGGAATAGAACCTTCGGCCGCCGGTGGTAGATTGCTGAACTTTTCCGCGACCCGCTTTGCGATGTCAAAACGGGTAAACCCCTCAGGAATTGTGAGCCTTATCGTAAGGTCCTGGCCCTTTTCGAGCAGTTTCAGCACCTGTACGGTCGAGATCGGCGAGGGGAATTGATATTCGCCCGCCTGTAGTTTGCTGGCATCGGCGAGCGTACGCAGATACAGGCCCGCAGAAGTTTCGCTGGAGATCACGCCCTCGGCGGCAAGTTTTGCAATGATCTGGGGCGGCGTGGAACCTTTCTCGATCTTGATGAACTGATTCGCCTTGTCGTGCTGATGCGGTGTTGTCACCGACGAATAGACGGAATATGAGGCAAAACAGATCGCCGCCACGACGACGGCAAGAAGTGCGAAGATGATGGTTAGAACACGAGTCATTAGTGAAAAGATTAGCAATCGGCTACGGGCTATTCAAAATGTTACCGACGGGGCTGAGAAACGTTGCCGATTGCTATTTCACCAAAAAGGGAGCAAGTTTCGCACTTGCCTCCGCCGTCGCTGCGAGAACCTGTCCAACCATTTCGTCGAAATCCTTTTGGTCTAGGCCTCGCGGCTTTGCCTCGATCTTCAATGCGAGATCGCCGCCATCGTCGATCACGATCTTGATAAAATCGGCCTGCCCTGCGTACTTTAACATCTCAGACATCGATTCAGATGTGACTTTATAGCCGCCTTTTTGAGCGAGTATCGCAAACGCGATCACATACTCCGCATCGGCGGTTACGATCGCGGTTGTTTCACCGTCTGTCACCGTCCAGATATTCTTCTCAACGAGTTTGAATTTATGCGGAGATTTTTTAATAAACTGACTCACCTTCTCAGGGCCGGTCACAGTCGGGGTCGGTTTTTGCCCATAGGCAAATGACACAAAGGTAAGGATGATGACGAGCATAAGGCATCGCCGCGACAATTTGAGCATGGAATTGTTTTCTCCTAGTTAGATTTTAGATGCTTTTCGATTGCGGTGGTGACGTCTTTGCCGTCAGGTTTGTCCTTGGTCGCGAATCGTCCGACGATCTTGCCGGAACGGTCGATAAGAAATTTATTGAAATTCCACGATATATCGCCGCCAAATTCTGGATCCGACTCTTTGCTTGTCAGCAACGTGTAGAGAGGATGCTGGTCAGATCCCGTGACGGAGATCTTAGAAAACATTGGAAATGTCACGCCGTAGGTGGTTGAGCAAAAATCCTTGATCTCGGCCTCGGTGCCCGGTTCCTGGCCCATAAAGTTGTTGGCAGGGAAGCCAAGAACGACAAATCCCTGATCCTCATATTTCTTATAGATCGCCTCCAGGCCTTCGTATTGCGGCGTGTATCCGCATTTGCTCGCAACGTTTACGACCATCACGACGCTGCCTTTATACGTCTCTAGCTTTACGTCCTTGCCATCAATATTCTTCATCGTGAATTGATAAATAGATGTTTCGCTAGGAGCCGCGGTCGGCGTCGGATCAAAAATAAAACCATACTTGTAACCCGCTGCGGAGAGTGCAACGGCTGCAAGGATCAGAATTACGACGAGTGTTTTTATCAATCTATTTCTCCAGCTCGCGAGGGGAACGTGGTTTTGGCAGTTCTTCTGCCTTTTCGCCGGTTGCCGCAAAAACTTCCTTAAAGGCACCGACACTCGCCATCACGCCTGTTGTCTCCATCGGCATAAAGATCACCTTGGAATTCTGCGTGCGGGCCATGTCGCGCATCGAATCGACATAGCGCTGCGTGATCAAATATTGGGCCGTCTGTCTTCTATCGCCTATGGCACTTGCGATCTGAGCGATCGCCTGAGCTTCGGCTGTGGCATTGACGAGACGGGCCTGTGATGCTCCCTCGGCGTCGAGGATCGCAGATTGTTTATTGCCCTCGGAACGCGTGACCGCAGCTTGTTTTTCACCTTCCGCTCGGGTTATGGAGGCCTGCTTGTCGCCCTCGGCCTGTAAGATCAAGGCTCGGCGGTTTCGCTCGGCGGTCATCTGTTTTTCCATCGTGATGCGGACATCTTCCGGCGGATTGATATTTTTGACGTCAACGCGTGTAACTTTTACGCCCCATTTGTCGGTCGCCTCATCCAGGATCAGGCGGAGCTTGCCGTTGATCTGATCACGGTTTGAGAGCGTGTGGTCGAGGTCCATCTCGCCCATAACCGAACGCATACCCGTGATCGTAAGCTGTACTATCGCTCCGACGAGATCCGCCACTTCGTAAACCGACTTGCTCGGGTCGGTTATCTGCCAATAGACCACCGAATCAACATTGATAGTCACATTATCACGCGTAATGACGGGTTGCGGAGGCATGTCGATGAACTGTTCGCGAAGGTCTATCGACGTAGTGCCGGGCCGTGTCCCGGACCAGTATACAGCCCGCGGGGACTCGAAAAACGGCACAATAATATTCAGGCCGCTGTTAGCGACGCGATGAAACCGACCAAGACGCTCGATCAGCAGCACGCTAGACTGAGGCACGATCTTGATCGTTTTCCACGCCACCGTTAGCAAAGCAATGCCGAGAAAAATCAAAAATATCGCACCGAGACCAAAAATTTCCATTACATCCTCCAGAACCGTATTTATTGCAAATATACTCTATTTAACGCTTGTTTGCTATAATTCGCTTCAATCATGGCAGTTAAACTTTCTGATATCGAAGACGCTCGACGACGGATCAAAGACGTCATTACCCCAACGCCTATCATCGGCGACGCTCGCCTGTCGCGAGAGATCGGTGCGAAGGCGTTTCTAAAAGCCGAGAGCCTGCAAAAGAGTGGATCGTTTAAGATCCGGGGGGCCTTTAATAAGATCTCTCAGCTATCGGACGAAGAGAAGAGCCGTGGCGTTATTGCCGCGTCTGCCGGAAATCATGCCCAGGGTGTGGCTTTGGCAGCAAGTCTAAACGGCATCAAAGCTACGATTGTTCTGCCGGAATTTGCTCCGCTGACCAAGATCACCGCAACACGCAGCTTCGGTGCTGAGGTCATATTGCGCGGAGCGACCTTTGACGAGGCGGTCGCATATTCCCGCGAGTTGCAGGCAAAGCACGGCTTTACCTACGTACATGCGTTCGATGATGAACAGGTTATCGCGGGACAAGGAACTATCGGCCTTGAAATGGTTGAAGGGATTCCCGACCTCTCGACGGTCGTTGTTCCGATCGGCGGCGGCGGACTGATCTCTGGTATTGCTACGGCGGTGAAAGCCTTGAGGCCGAACGTGCGAGTCATAGGCGTACAAGCGGCGAATGTTTCATGGGTTAAACCTTCGCTGGAAGCCGGACGAGCTGTTACGGCTCAGCCGGGCCAAACTATCGCGGACGGAATTGCCGTTAAGAGTCCGGGTGAGGTTACCCTGCCAATGATTCGTGAACTGGTTGACGTTGTTGTTGAGGTGAGCGAAGAGGAGATCGCTCGCGCGATCTTTTTCTGCGTTCAAAACAATCGCCTTGTTGTCGAAGGTGCGGGAGCTGCAGGTCTAGCGGCACTGCTCGCGAAAAAGATCGACATCAGGCCGGATGATTCGGTTTGCGCGGTACTTTGCGGCGGCAATATTGACGCGAATCTGCTTGCTCGTGTACTTGAGCAGGTCCTCGTTCGTCAGGGACGCTACATCATGCTTAAACTTCTCGTTCTGGATCGACCGGGAATGCTCGCAACGCTGCTCAATAAGGTCGCCGAAACCCGCGCCAATGTGATCGAGGTATTTCACCGCCGGGCGATGTGGCTCGCCCCCCTCGGGCGCGTAGGGATCGAAATGTTGCTTGAGGTTCGTGACAACGAGCACGCCCGGGAGGTTCAGGATCACCTCGAAACCGCAGGCTATCAGGTCGAACGCGAAGGGCACGGCGATTGGGAACAGTAGAAGCTCGATCTCGGGCCCCAAAATTAATTTCGAGGCCCGAGCTTGGTTGGAACGTGAACGGACTAGTTCACAAATTTAATACACCCGTCCTTGATCTCGATCTTCGAATTATCGCTGATCTCTACGTTGCCGCATTTGGTCTCGACGACGGCTTTCGTTCCGCTACCTTGGATCGACGTGGCTCCGCTGGTCGAGGCGTTGAATGCAACTTCCTTTGTACTTCCGTCCATTTTCACCTTAAAGACCCATTTCTGCGAGTCTTTGTTGTAGTACTTGATGTAAACCGATGCAAGTGCGTTCACGCCGAACAGCGACATGAGTGTAAGGGCCAAAACAATTCTTTTCATATTTCTTCTCCGTATGTTGTATTTCAAGAAACGGCCGCATCTTGTATCTAAAGAACGCCATCGTTTACGCTTCTTGCACAACGGCTGATATCTCCCAACCATTGACAGGATCCATACTTTCGATATATAAAACACGTGTTTTACCCGCCCAGTCATGAAAATAATCGTTTGCGCTCTGATAGTCCTAACAATCACGGTGGCGGGATCCGCGCAGAGCGCTAAGAAACTAATTTTTTGGAATGGCGAGCCACGCTGCGGCCTGAAGTCTAAAGGGATCGACAAACCGGAAACGATTTTTTGCGACTCTATCGTCACCGAGCGCGGCCCCGTCAGTACGATAACGTATGACGGTGTTACCCTTGCCGCGGTGTTTCTCGAAGACGGTGATCGTTTAATCGTTGCGGCCCAAATAAAGAACGATACGGATCAGTTTATCGGATTCGATTCAGATCGTTGGGGAGCCGCTCATTTTAAGTCGCGCATCGAGTTTGTCGAACGAAAAGCACCTCTGCTTGCCGAGACATCTATCCCGAGTCGCGACATTATTCGCACAATGGCCTCGGGGACAAGGCTTGAAAATTCTCTTGGAGAATTTATGGGCGACATGCAGGTCGTTGGCGAAACGAGGGACTTGCGGCGTGACGACGGTTCCAGGGTCAAGACGACGGTTATCGTTCCCGATCAAAGCGCCGCCGACCAGGCAGATCGGCTGGAGAAGACCCGCACCGAAGTCAGTTCACGCGAACAGAGACGGCTGAGAAAAACCGCATTGACGGCGAAATCAGTACGGGCTGGTGGAAGTATCAAGGGGCTCGTCTATTTTCGCCGCGTGAACGACGCCGAGTTCGTAGTTTACTCCCTCAAGGTCGCCAACGTTGCCTTTGTCTTCCAAGTGCCATGGCCGAAATGATAGCTAGTTTCTCACCAAGTTCTCGTCGTATAGATCCTTGTAAACGCGATAGTTGTTCATCACCTTAAAGACGTACTGTTTTGTCTCGGAGAATCCGACCTCTGAGGCGAAGATGGCGGGGTCTTTTGGGTTTGAGCGTTTTAGCCAGCGCTCTGCGTTGTCTTCGCCGCCGTTGTAGCTGGCGGCGATGGCTTCGTAGAGGCCGCCGAACTGGTCTTTGAGGTCGGCGATATACTCGCAGCCGATGGCGATATTGACCGACGGTTTGTAGAGGTCGTCGGCATCGATAGTGGCGTAACCGGCCTTTTTGTTGTATTTGAGGGCCGTGTCAAAGACAAGCTGGAGCAGGCCGCGTGCGGCCGATGGCGATTTGACGGCCGGGCGGAACGAGCTTTCCTGCTTCATTATGGCAAGAACGAACCGGGGATCGATGCCGCGTTTTTTTGATTCACGGAGGACCTCGCCAACGAAGACTGCCGGGAAATCCCTCGGTGAAACCTGAGCGATCGTTTTGACGCGGCCGCCGAATGCGTCCCGTTTGTCTGCCGCGAGTCCGCCGAAGTATGACGAACGGCTGTCCGGGATCGCGGCGTACGCTGCTGCGGCATCACCACGCTTGCCCGCCCGTTCAAGGGCAAATGCCCTTAAATACTTGACCTCGTCGATACTCGCCATCGAACCCGAGAATTTACTTGAGGACAGCATCGTGTCGGCGGTCGCTATCGCCTCATCCCATCGTCCGCGAAAGATATTTATGCGCAGCCGTGCATGCAGAGCGTTTGTCTCGGTCGGCATTCCGCCAAATTTCTGACGGACCTTTTCGACCCAGGCGTCGGCCTCGTCGTATTTACGTGCCTCGCGCAACGCATCAATGATATTCAGATACGCCCCGTCGATTCGCTCGCCGGTCGGGTACATTACGGTGTATTGCTCGTAAACGCGGGCCGCCTCTTCGTTTCGTTCGATACGGACGTTGCACGAACCCTGAAAATAAAGGCCTTCGCGGCCGTCCTTGGTGCCCGGAAATTCTTTTGCCGCTCGTTCAAGATAGGGAATTCCTTTAGCATACTGGCGTTCCCAATAGTATGAGCGGCCCGTCATGAACAGGGCAGCGGACATCGCGGGATCTTCCGGGTACTTTTCGAGGATCTTGTAAAAATGCACGCGGGATTCGGGGAAGTGGCGGTTCTCGAAGTAGACCGTTCCTCGCGCAAGGTGTTCGCTTGCGCTCAAGAGCGGCATTTCTCCGCTATTATTGCGGCTCGCATTGTCCTTGTCGATCGTCGCACGCAAAGCGGCGTCGGATTGGCCGAGCGCAGAACCGGCAAGCAATAAAATGGATAAAACGAGGACGGCGAGGATGTTTTTCATATCTTGTACTACGGGCGAGGTCAGGTCTGCCGTTAGGTTACCGCATTTTTAGACGCTCGCGCAACGATATTCGTTGACCGCAGCTTCCGGCGTCGGTGGTAGAGAGATTTCGTGGTAAACTCTCGCTTTTGGAGAAATAGCAGATATGATGATCGCCCTAAACGGCGCCACCACGATGAAGGCAGACCTATCGACCGATATCAAAGCGGCCGGGGCGGCAGGCTACGATCTGCTCGAAATATGGTCGGCGAAGTTGTACCGGTACCTTGAGGAGCACTCAGTCAATGACCTGAGGGTCGAATTTGAGACTGCCGGGATCAAACCATACTCGATAAATTCGATCGAGCACATTACATTTCGCAACTCGGCGGATCACGCCCGGATCGTCGCCGAGTGCGAAACGCTTTCGCGCATTGCCGGCGAGATCGGCTGTCCATATATCGTCGTTGTGCCAGGCAAATTACCGGACGGTGCTACCGAGGGCGAGATCATCGACGAATCGGTGACGGTGTTGAATGAGCTTGCCGATATTGCCAGTAGATCTGGTATTTCGCTCGCGTTTGAGTTTCTCGGTCAAACGGATTGCTCGGTCCAGACACTCGACCTGTGTAACGAGATCGTCGAACGCGTCGGCCGCGACAACGTCGGCAGCGTGATCGATTCATTCCACTTTTATGCAGGGAACTCAACGTTTGAGGCTATCGACTCGATGAACCCCGACAAGCTGTTCATCTTTCACATAAATGATGCCGAAGATCTCCCAAAGGAAAGTCTCACCGATGCTCAGCGGCTTTATCCCGGCGAAGGCATACTGCCGCTTCACCAGATGAAACAACGTTTTGACGCGATCGGTTACGACCGAATGGTCAGCATTGAGATCTTTCGTCCTGAATATTGGGATCAGGACCCATTTGAGGTTGCCCAAAAGGCAAAACGGGCGACCGAAGAGGTTTTGGGACTGGGACAATATACGGCGGGTGGCAGTTGGTAATGAGCAAGGTCAGGATCGGCATAGTTGGTACGGGTTATATCGGGAATGTCCACGGTAGTATCTATGCCCGCGACGAGCGGGCCGAGATCGCTGCACTCTTTGACATCATTCCGGAACGGGCCCATCAAACTGCGAGACGTATCGGCGGGAAGGTGTGCTCGTCTCGTGCGGAACTGCTGGATCATTGCGACGCGGTCCTCGTGTGTGCCCCAAACAAGACGCATCTCGAGATCGCCACGGCCGCGGTCGAGGCAGGGAAGCACGTCTTTTGTGAAAAGCCGTTTGCGACCGGCATGGAAGACGCTAAGCGCCTTCTTGCCTCCGCAGAGGCCAGCAAAGGCATTTTTCAGGTTGGGCACAGCCGGCGGTTTGCTCCCGTTTACGTAAAACTCAAAGAGCTGCTTTCCGAGGACACGCCGCATTCTGCGCACATTAAGATGAATCGCGGAGAGTTGAAGAACCCCCCGTGGACTGGCGATGTTGACGTTACCGGCGGCTTTCTGTACGAGACAACGATACACTTTCTCGATATGCTCCGGTTTCAGTTCGGCGAGATCGAGGAACTTATCGCCTATGGCTCGCGGCACGAGTATCCGGAGATCGACGAATTTTCTATCATTTTTAAGTTTAGGAGTGGATTTCACTGCACGTTCGCATCCTCGTCGGATGCGAGCTGGCATTTTCCGTTCGAGCGGATGGAAGTTTTCTGCCATCACCGGACCATTATGACCGAGGAGATGGAACGTCTATTCGATTGCCGCGGGCTTGCGGCGGACTTTGAAACGCACGCGTTCCATATGCTCGACACGGATGAAAAACGCGGATTTGTTCAGGAAGATGCTGCATTTGTCGATGCGATCCTAGATCGCACCGACCCGTTGGTGACAGCACTCGACGGATACAAGGCGGTTGAACTGGTTGAATCGGTTTACAAAGCTATCCGGACCGGCAAAGGCGTCCGCTTTGACTGACCCATTTCGAACCTTTCTTCGCAAAACGCGTGTAAAATTTGATATGCTGTGTCACGAGAGACGTGAAGTATGAACCCCTGCCGAAATTGCGGAAAGCTTAATACTCCGGAGACCAACTATTGCCGGTTCTGTGGGTCGAAATTTATGACTCTGCAGCAGCAGCCTGTCAATGACCCGGGTTTTGACTATTCGGCACCGCGAGCCTACGCGTGGAAAACAGATGAGTTTCAGACGAAGAATGAGCCGCGGAAGGGGAAGGACACCGGCTATGTTGATAAGAATACCGGACAGATCGACCATCTGAATTCGAATTACCGGCCGGCTCCGCTTGCCTACCAGCAACCGGGTTACCTTGCTCAGCCTTTTCGCTGCCCGACTTGTTCGAGCCAGATGATGCCGCGCATTGAAAGACGCATCTCGACGGGCGGCTGGATCACTTTTGCCGTGCTTTTGGTCGCATTCTTTCCGCTATTTTGGATCGGTTTGTTGATCAAAGAGAACGTTCCGGTCTGTCAAACTTGTGATTCAAAACTGGCTCTCGGCCCTCACCGATAGTAATACCCTTTAGGATGTTCGATCTTGATCTCGGGATTGGTGCTCATGACACTAACCTTGTAGTAGGATTTTTTCATGTGTGTGGTGAGGTAGGTTAGGGAAAATTGGCGATTGAGCGAAAGGACTAGATCCTTAAAAAACGGAACGTAGCTTACCGGTGCCGACGACCCTTGAAAGAAAGCCCTGCCACCGGTATGGTCTGACAACTTGACGAGCGCTCCCTGAGCAGCAAGTGCAAATATCGAATTGCCGCTTTCAGAGAGCGCTGTTGGGGCGTAGAACGAATACACCGCAACGCTCTTTCTCTGAGCTTTCAAGATCGATTGGTCAAGCTCGAAGCTTTGTGAAATAGACGCCAGATTCGTTCCGCTTGATGTATCCAAGCCGTCGGAGAATAGTAGGATTGCCCGCCGCCCGGACGGCAGGCCGTCAAACCGGCCAAGACTGTCGGAGACCCCGTCAAAAGGGCTACGTGGGGCGAGCGACGAACTGCCAGAGACGATACGCAATGATTTCGCTGCTTTATCGAGATCGTCAGTGAATCTCTGCCGAACATCTAGAGAACCGCTTCGCGAGTAGGCGACCATTACTCTGGTTCCACTTGGCAGATTACGAATGAAACTCTGAATATCCTTTAGCTGAAGGTTAAATGTCGAGGTCAAATCGTCCTGGATCAGCAGAGCAATGGACATAGGTGATTCGCTCACGCTTCGGATAGAAAGTATCGGCTGCTCCTCATTATTTTCCTTGACGATCAAACGATCTGCTTGAACAAATTCCTCCGCCTGATTTCCTCTGAGTTCCTTTTTTGTAAAGATGGATATCGGTATCGTCACGGTGCGGACACGGGGTTTAGTTTCGTCTGGCGGCGGCTGAGCATTGGCAAAGGCTGCGACGAACAAAGCAATACCTACCGCGATAACAGGCAAATTTAGTCGTATCCTCATATTCCGAAACCTAGTCCCTGCATAATAAACTATTTATCGCCAAATACCGAAATTTATGATGCGAAAAGAGGTACTTGAGTTTCCGCAAATTACAGCCCGATGCGCTAGACTCTAGGTCTGCTGGCGCGTATGAATGAGAATAGAGATATTGATATCAAGCGAGGACAAAAGCTAAAGGTTGGAGCCTTTGCCGCCCCTATTCTTTTGCCGATCTTGCCGGCGTTGATCACGTTTCTGCTCCTGCTGTTCGCCGCCTCCGGACCACCAGTCGCGGCCGTTATCCTTTTCGTCGGGGCTGTTGCAACTGGCTTGGCATTGCTGATCGGACTCGTCCTCTCTTTTGTGATGATCCGCCGACGCTCCATTTGGACAAAGGAAATGCGCGAGCGAATCGCCGCAAACGGAATCAGTGCCCAGGAAATACATTGGTTTCGCAACGAACTGAAGCCGTCCGAGAAGCGCTCCCTCAAGGCAATTGAGGCACGAGACGTGTTACTCGCTGATGCCTTTCGCGAGACCCTTGCTTCACGCCTTACCGCGACCAGGATCGCGAGGTCATCGAAACGGGAACTGGTCTATGCAAAGCGCCGTCAAAATTCCTTGAAGGAGCTAAAATCCGCAAAAAGTGAACAATTTCAGGAGCAAATTGCGGACGATATCACGAAGATCTCCAACATCAATGAGGAGGCTCGCCTAATGCTGTCTGAGGCTGAGGCTCGATTGCAAATGATCGAGGCGGCTGCAACGAGAGGCGGCCCGCTGGTTGACAACGAGATCGCACTCAAGAAACTCTCCGCGCGAACATCCGAACTTCCACTAGCACTCGAGGCTGCGAAAATGGCTGACGAGATCAGACTGGAACTCGAAAGCAAAGATCCTATCTAACTGAGAGGACTCAAAGCAAAGAAAAGACGCCTCCAAGCAGCGTCTAAATAATAAATGGCGAATGAGGACCGCGGATTCGTGCGAACGTATGAATTGAACCTGTAGTTTACAGGTGGGTGGCCTTCTACCGCTTTCGCGATATCAAAGCCGGTCTCTATGGCTCGTCTCCGTAGAGAAAAGCACCGACAACCAGCATTAGCCTCCCGGCATTCATATGTTGGCTCAATTGTAATTGCGTCCGTGAACGAGAACCGCAGTCAAAATTCTTTCGCCAAACAGATACTACCACAGACCTGGGCAATCCAAAATTAAATTCGTTGTAGAGCTATTCGACATCAAGGACCGGTGACGGGATCTCGCGGTGTTTGAGAACGCGGTCGAGCATTTCCGTGCATTCGGAACTCCGGGCCGCGAGCTGGGCATCGTTCTGGGACTGATTGGAACGTAGCTGATAGTATTCGTCGGCAATATGCAGTGCGGCGAGAATGGCAACCTTTAGCGAATCGACGGTCATCGTGCCCGACGTGATCTCTCGCATCTTGTTGTCAACGTACTGAGCAAGGTCTTGAATATACTCATTATCGCCGTCCGAACGGATGCTATACGTCTGATTGTATATCTCGACTCTTATGGTTTGTTCGGACATAGATCGATCTCGCGGCTATTTACCGACGGCCTCCGCTGCATCCGCATCAATTTGGGTAATTGCCTCAAGCATTGCCTCAACCTTCAGCTGGATCGAATCGCGCTCGGAAAGCAATACGGAAAGCCTCTCTTCGGCGATCCGTTTGTCTGCGACCGCATTTGCAGCTTCGACACGCAGATCGTGGGACTCTTGCTCAAGTCTTTCCTTTTCATCACGCAATTTCTTGGCAAACTCAATAGTGAGATATATCTTGTCTTCAAGATGCGAGAATTTTTCCATTCCCGTCAAACCGTTCATCAAATGGGTCTCCAACTTGGGATATCGTCAGCTGTGGAAAAGATTATGAGCCACTTCGGGCCAAAACTTCAAGTAAAAGATTAAGATATTTCTAAACTCTTTGTTTTACGCCGGTTACGCGTTCGATTTCTTCAACTATTTTCTTGTGAATGGCCTCGACCTCATCCTCTACGAGCGTTCGTTCATCGCTTCGATACAGCAACCGGATCGTCAATGCCCGTTCATTGTCTGCCAACCCTTTGCCCTCAAAAACATCGGCGAACTGGACATCGCGACACAATTCAACCCCGAGTCCCACGGCAGCCGCGCGAATCGAGGCGTACGACACATTCTTGCTTGCGGCAAAGGTGATGTCGCGAGTCACTCCAGGGAATTTGGCCAAGGGTGCATAGGCCAACGGGGTCTCAGCGACGGCCAACGCTGCACCAAGGTCGATCTCGGCCACATATACGGGGTCGCGGAACTTGTAGGTTGCCGCAATCTCGTCATCTAGACGGCCTACGGATCCGATATCAGTTCCGCCCGCCGCTATACTTGCGGCCTGCCCGTTTCGGAGATGCTTAACTTCTGCCGATGAAAACGCTGGATCTGTGATACCTATCGCATCGAGGGCGGCCTCGACTGAGCCTTTCGCGTCGTAAAAGTCCAGTTGGCGGGTCGCGAGGGCCTTGTTTTGATAGACCTCGCTACCGGTGATCACAAGCGTGAGCATTTCGTGCTCGTTCGGCAGGCCATCCTCGTCGTTTCCGGCCGAAAAGACTTTGCCGACCTCGAAAAGTTTGAGGTCGCGACGCTGAAAATTGCGGTTTAGCCTGACCGCATCGAGAAGCCCAGGCAAGATCGTCGCCCGCATCCGAACCGCTCCTTCGATAACTGAATCCTGCAGCGTGACAAACTGTTCGTCTGCATTCTCGTCTATCACGCCCGGCGCCGTTTGAAATATCTCGTCGTGCCGGGTATCGACAAAGCTGTAGGAGATCGCCTCGTCAAAACCCATATCGACCAGTCGCTGCCGCAGCAACTTTTCGCGGTGCTCGGTCACCTGATATTCACCGGCACCGTACGAGGGCGGTAGTTCAGATGCAATGTTCTCGTATCCCGCGTGACGCGCGATTTCCTCGACGAGGTCTTCCTCAATAGCAATGTCGTGCCTCCATGATGGTGCGACGAAAACATGCGAACCTTCTATTGGCTGGATGCCAAGGGAGCCAAGGATACGCACGCATTCATCCGTCGGGACATCGAGTCCCGTCAACCGTCCGACCGCGGCTGAAATGTCGGACGATTCAACTTTCTTTGGGGTGAAGCCAGTCGGATCTACGTCAACGAATTCCCCCAACTCGCCGCCGGCAAGTTCTACGATGAGCTTTGCCGCACGGTTTGAAGCCCGGACAAGATTCTGGATATCAACGCCGCGTTCGAAGCGGTAGCTGGCCTCCGTAGCGATATTAAGCTTACGCGATGTTGCCCTTATGTTTGCTCGGTCAAAATACGCAACCTCAAGCAATACATTAACTGTGAAATCGGTGATGCTTGAGTCGAGTCCGCCAATCACACCACCTATCGCTACCGGCTTTTCGGCATCGCAGATGGCCAAAACGTCAGGGCCCAGCACCTTTTCCTCTTCTTTGAGCGTCGTTATTGATTCACCTGATATGGCTCTGCGAACAAGGATCCGGCCCTCAGCAAGTTTATCGAGATCAAAAGCATGCATCGGTTGTCCTAGCTCGAGCATGACGTAATTGGTGATATCAGCGACATTGTTGATCGACCGCTCACCGAGAGCTTCAAGGCGATCGACGAGCCATTGCGGCGAAGGGCCGATCTTGACACCCCGGACGATGCGGGCGGTGAAACGGTGGCAAAGATCGGGGTCACTAATCGATACACGATCTGTTGCCTTAGACGGGTTCTTTTCGTCAGAGGGCACACTCGCTACAGCTTGTATCTTCGCCTTTGTAATGACGGATAGTTCGCGTGCAACACCGAGGTGCGAAAGGCAGTCCGGGCGGTTAGACGTAAGATCGACATCGAGGATCCAATCATCGTTTTGCGGATGAACGCCCTCAACGGCGAGACCAACCCGGGTCAACTCGCGCGCCGTCGTTTCGGCGTCGAGTCCAGTGTCGATCAGATCTTTAAGCCAGTTGTAGCTAATGTCCATCTATGTTTGAACAGATCGTTTCACCGTTCCCTATTTTTCCCGTATTTGAAGCTTACGAGAATTGCTCCAAAAACCGCACATCGTTCTCAAACATATGGCGAATGTCATCGATGTTGTACATCATCGCGGTCATTCGTTCTAAGCCGAAGCCGAACGCGAAGCCCGAATAAACAGTTGGGTCAACCCCGCATGCCCTTAGCACGTTCGGATGGACCATTCCCGAGCCGCCGAGTTCGATCCAACCCGACCCTTTGCACGGACGGCAGCGATCGTCCTCGAAAGTACCTGTTCCGCGACACTTGAAGCACGAGAAATCAAATTCCGCCGAAGGTTCCGTAAAAGGGAAGTACGAGGGGCGAAACCGAGTAACTGTGTCGGAGCCAAACAGCCGTTTGAGCCATTCGGTGACCGTGCCCTTTAGGTGAGCCATCGTGATGCCCTTATCGACGCATAATCCTTCGAGCTGATGGAACATCGGCGTATGGGTCATATCCGGCGTATCGCGGCGAAAGACCTTGCCGGGGGCTAGAATTCGCAGCGGCACGCCCCGACGTTCCATCGCACGGATCTGCACAGTCGAGGTTTGCGAACGCAACGCAAAGCCTTCGGTCGTGTAAAAAGTGTCCTGAGACTCACGGGCTGGATGGCCTACGGGGATATTCAACGCGTCAAAATTGTAATAGTCCGTCTCGATCTCGCGGTCGTCCTCGATCGCATAGCCCATGGACACAAAGATATCCTCGATCTTTTGTCGCAGGATCGTGATCGGATGAAGGTGACCGGTTCGCAAGCGACGGCCGGGAAGTGTGACATCGAGTCGCTCACGCTCGATCTTCGCCTTAGCGATAACTGAGTTAAGCGACGATTCGGCATTCTCGATGCTTTCCGTGATGTCACTGCGAACAGATTGAACAAGCTGGCCAAATTCGGCACGGCGATCAGGCTCAACCTTTCCGACAAGGTTCATAGCGCCCGAGATCGTGGATTTCTTACCGGTATGTCTGACCTTAAGGTCATTCAACTCGCGCAGAAGTCCTTCGGCGGCGTCCGGAGACGTGCCATCAAGACTCAAATCAGCAAAGCGTCCGAACTCCTGCTCGAACGCTTCGCGGATTTCTTGAACTTTTTCAAGTTCTTCCGACATTGTCTGCTAGGCAGCTACTTGCTGCTGTTTGCTGAGCGCGTCCTTTGCCTGACCGACGATCGTGGCAAATGCGTCCGGCTGTTTCACCGCGAGGTCGGCGAGCACCTTTCGGTCGAGTTCGATCTCCGCAAGGTTTAGCCCATGGATGAACTGCGAATACTTGATGTCGTTCAGACGGCAAGCCGCATTGATGCGAACGATCCACAGTTTGCGAAAATCACGCTTTTTCAGCTTTCGGCCTGTATAGGCGAAATTTAGTGCGCGTTCGACCGACTCTTTGGCCGAGCGATACAGCTTTGACTTAGTTCCACGATAGCCTTTGGCTAAGGCTAATATCTTCTTGCGCTTCTCAAGGCGCTTATTACCACGTTTTGCTCTTGGCATTTCTTCACTCCTTTTAGTCGTGAAAAAGGCAAAAGTTAAAAGTTAAAAGTCAAAAATAAGAGGTCTCACTCCTAATTTTGCCTTTTTACTTTTGCCTTTTTACCTAATTAATCTCGGCCGTACGGCAACATCTTCTCGACGCGCTTTTGATCTCCCTCGGATACTAAAACATCAATATCGAGATTACGTTTACGTTTCGATGTCTTTTTCGTCAAAATATGACGTGCATGGCTGTGGCCGCGTTTAAATTTGCCCGACGCTGTCGAGCGAAAACGCTTTGCCGCGCCTTTGTGTGTTTTGAGTTTTGGCATAACCTTTCTCCTGTGTATAACTTACCTGCGTTACTTAAAGTAACTTCTAAAATATCTCATCGTCGGGCTTTGGCTCTTCCTTAGCCTTCACGGCCTTAGTGGATGTTTTCTTCGCGGCCGGTTTCTTTTCCTTTTCTTTTGCCGGAACCGTTTCTTTCGGCTCTTCCACGTCCTTCTTGTCCGGCGCCGCGGACGTGTGCTTACCCGCAGGTGCTATCTTTGCCTTTTTTGGCGACAAGATGGTAAACATCTGATAGCCTTCCATCTTTGGGTAGACCTCGACGTCGCCGAGATCCGCCAGATCGCCGGTCAATCTCTTTAGGATCTTCGCTCCGAGCTCGCGGTGCGACATTTCGCGTCCACGAAATGCGATCGCCGCCCGGACCTTATCGCCGCCCTCGAGCCATTCGCGGGCATGCTGCATTCGGTATTCGTAGTCGTGATCATCGGTGCCGGGGCGAAACTTGATCTCTTTGACCTGAACTGTGACCTGTTTCTTCTTTGCCTCGTGGGCCTTTTTCTTTTGTTCGTAAAGAAACTTGCCATAGTCGATGATCTTACACACCGGCGGTTGGCCATTCGGCGAGATCTCGACCAAATCGAGCCCACGATTTCTGGCTTCGTGAATTGCGTCACGAGTATCCATTACACCGAGTGTTCCGCCGTCATCTAACACGACTCGCACTGAAGGAACGCGAATTCGTTCGTTCGTGCGGTGCTGCGGTTCACGAAACCGCGGCTTATACCTATTGAATCTTCTTGCGATATGGCCTCCTAAAAAATACTAACGATCTCAGAGACTGCGGGCCGATCTTTCGCCCGTGATCTTCTCTTTGAACTCTGCAAGAGACATCGTGCCGATGTCTCCCTGTTTACGCTCGCGAACGGCAACCTCGCCTTTCTCAAGCTCTTGATCACCGAGGATCAGCATATACGGGATCTTCTGCATTTGAGCGTCCCGTATCTTAGCACCGATCTTATCCGATCGTGTATTAGATTCTACGCGAAATCCGCTCTTGCGTAACTCTGCCGCAACAGTTTCTGCGTATTCGTTGATGCGGTCGGTGATCGGCAATACAGCAACCTGTACCGGAGCGAGCCATAGCGGGAATGCTCCGGCATAGTGCTCGATCAGAACACCGAAAAATCTTTCGATCGAGCCAAACAATGCCCGATGGATCATGAACGGGCGATGCTTGAGGTTATCATCGCCGGTATATTCCAATTCAAAGCGTTCCGGCAGATTGAAATCAAGCTGAATTGTTCCCAACTGCCAAACGCGGCCAATAGCGTCCTCGATCTTAATATCGATCTTCGGGCCGTAAAATGCGGCTTCACCTTCGATGCGGTCGTACGAGATATCTCGTTCGTTAAGCGCACTCGCAAGCTGTTCTTCTGCGGCTACCCAATCCTCATCCGCCCCAAGATAGCCTTTGTTTTCCGCACCGCCGCGGACTGAAAGCTCAAATTTGACCTTCTCAAACCCGTAGGTCTCAAAAACCTTTATCGCGAAATCCAGACAATCCGCAACCTCCGCGTGTACTTGATCTGGGCGAACGAACAAATGAGCATCATCAACCGAAAATCCGCGGACACGCATCAGACCGTGAAGCGTTCCCGAAAGTTCGGCTCGATACACAGTGCCCATTTCAGAATAACGCTGCGGCAGATCACGGTAAGATTTTGGTGAGGCTTTGTAAATACCGATATGAAAGGGACAATTCATCGGCTTTAGCCGATATTCCTCGTCCTCTATGCTGGTCGGTGCATACATCGAATCTGAGTAGTTGCCTTCATGCCCGCTTGTGACCCACAGGTTTCGCTTGGCGATGTGCGGCGTAAATACAAAACTGTATCCACGCTGTTCAAGCTCCTCACGAAGCAGGCGTTCCATCTCCATTCGGACGATACCGCCCTTAGGGTGCCAGAGGATCAATCCCTGACCGTAGTTCTCGTCGATCGAGAAGAGGTCGAGTTCACGGCCGAGTTTGCGGTGATCACGTTTTTCGGCTTCCTCGCGTTGTTTGAGCCAAGCGTCGAGCTCGTCCTGTGATGCAAACGCAGTCCCATAAATTCGCTGCATCTGCTCGCGTTCGGCATCGCCTTTCCAATAGGCGCCCGAGAGAGCTAAAAGTTTGAAGGCTTTGAGTTTGCCAGTGTGTTGGACATGCGGCCCGAGGCAAAAATCGATGAACGGCGAACCGTCGATGTAATAGACGCTTGCCCACCCGTTGACCTTTTCGTCGATCAGCTCGCATTTGAGCGGTTCGTCGCGCCCCTTGAACATTTCTAGGATCGCTGCCTTGTCAATGGTGTCGCGGCGATATTTAAGATCGCGCTTTGCCATCTCCCGCATCTTCTTTTCGATGACCGGCAGATCTTCCTCGGTCAGATTTCGCGGAGCGATGACGTCGTAATAAAAGCCGTATCGCGGATCTTCCATCAACGCGGGCCCGACGCCAAGTTTCGTTCCGGGGAACAATTCGAGAACCGCTGCCGCAAGCAGATGGGCGGTCGAGTGACGCAAAAGTTCGAGCCCGTCAGCCGTGTCAGCGGTGATCGGTTCGATCGATAAAACTTCGGCCGTTACAGGAAGTTCTTTATTCAGATCGACTTCCTCGCCGTTAACTTTGGCAGCAAGTGACTTCTTCAACACGTCGCGGTCGAAGGCTTTTAGCGCATCAATGACCGTCGCAGGCGCAGGGATGGCCAGTTGCCTATCGCCAAATTTAAGGTTTAGTTCACTCATTGCTTTGTAAATAGTGAATCGTAAATCGTGAACAGAATTTCTCCATTGACGACCCACGTTCCAAATAGCCTAATTGCCAACGAAAACTTTCCCGCCGCGCTTATCTATCTATTTCCTATTTACTATTGACGATTTACTCGTCCACTACTACTAACTTAGATTTGATCCGATAAGAGCGACTTTGCTTTGCAGGATCCGAAGAAACTGCGATTGTCCCGCCATTAGAAGCGGGGCGTAGTAGTTGTAAAAACAGCAAAGTTCTTCGTAAGCATCGTACCGGAATTATGAATGTCGAATTGCGAATGATGAATCATAAAATTCTGCATTCATCATTCTGCATTCTACATTTTCAAAAAATGGTAGTCTCTAGCAGACTCGAACTGCTGACCCCTACCTTGTCAAGGTAATGCTCTACCAACTGAGCTAAGAGACTATACCCTCGTCTTTTCAAGAGAAAAGCGAACAACAAGAATGCCAAATGCGGCAATTGCTGTCAAGTGAGGCGAGCCTCGCAATTGGCTACCGGTTGGGCTCTTTGCTCTTGATAGCCTTATCCTTCCTACAGGCCGAGAGAGGCCGTGCATTTGACGAGAAGATCTCGACGATCTTGTCGTCTGCTTTATTAACGCTAACCTTCATGCAAGCACAGCCGTAACCGTAGTAACCATTGGTCTTGACCCATTGCGACGGTTTGAAGTCCGGCCAGTCGCCGTCGGCCTGATAGCCGCCCTGAGAGCCGATGAGCCATTCACGGTCGGCGTCGATGAGCCAGGCATTGGCCGGGGTCGGATTGACGAACCATCCGCATCGCGTTTCTGCTATATACGAAGTTGCAACCGGAAATGCAGGCACCGCCATCGGTAATGTCGTTAGTGCTAAAAGTGTCAATAAAACTGTTCCTTTGATCATCGTTTTTTATCCTCTTTATACTTTCCGGCGGGGACATGGTCCAGCAAAGCCGTTGTGTTTTCGACCACGCTATCCGGCTTAATGAATTCCTGCGTGTCTGCGGCTTTCAGCGACGCATACTGAGAACTGGATACCTGCGTCGTCAAGGCATCTGACTCGTTGGATTGAGCCTTTTTGGGCGACAACACGTTGTAGCCAAGAATCAGACTGATTATCTGATACACCGCAACAAGAAATCCGCAGAATGCCGCAAGTGGCAACATTTCCTGGTCGACCCCATTTGCTACCACATGGATAATGATCAGCGCGGACGCGAGTGATAGCCCAGTGCTGATCATCTGCAGCACTCGCATACGGCGGACCTTCTGTTCGCGGGTAGATGTCCTGAACCGCCCGCGAGAGGCAGCCGAGAGGTCGGGAAGCCATTCACCGCACTGGCGGCAATACGAGTCAGGTGTCTGCTCGGCCGATCCGCATTTGGGACAAAACATCTTTGTTTCCATAATAAGGCTTACGCCAAATTCACAAGCAGAGTTCGGCTAGAGAACGCCCGTGCAAAACCTATGCATTCCGACCGCGACCAATTTCGTCGTGCGGTCGTCGATATCAAATCGCGGATTTACCTCGGTAAACTCGATGATCTTGGTATTTGCCAGCGACGCCGCATATTTTACAAGCTGGATAAATTCACCTGCCCGCAAACCGAGCGGCGACGGTGCCGACGTTCCCGGAGCGTCGGCCATTCGGACGGCGTCCATGTCGAATCCAAAGAACGTGCTAAGGGACGAGCTATGGCCGATGAATTTTTCTCTAATACCTTCCTTCAGCTCAATGTCCGCCTCCGCTCGCGAGCGCAGCATTTCGAGACTGATCCTGTGGACGCCGAGGTCTCGAATATAGCTGTAGTATATCGGTGAGGCTAGATGCGTCTGATATCCAACCTCGTAAAAGTAATCAGGACGCAAATGACCGCCGTCGAGAAGTTGACGATACGGCGTGCCGCTGTTTCGCTCGTCGGCCACCCTGACGTCGAGATGAGCGTCGATATTGACGCCGATCCACCATTCGGGGCCGAAGGTCTCGGCCATGGCGACGCCGTCGGCAAATGAAATGTCATTACCGCCGCCGAGGACGATGACCCGTTTTCCGTCAGCTAGAAGCTGCTTTACCACCACGGTATGACGGTCATGCACATCTTCGAGCGATCCTTCGACCCGCAGTTCACCGAGGTCAAAGATCCGTTTGACGACATTAAATGTCGTAAGCTTGTAAAATTGTTCGCGAATTACGCCCGGAGCCTCCGCTGCACCGACGCGGCCGCCGTTTCGTCGAACACCTTCGTCCTGTGGACATCCGACGATAACGATATCTGCGGCGGCGTAATCTTCCGGTTCGCGGCCAACGGTCTCGCCCAGACGCGGGTCATTTGCATCGCCTTTGCCAAAAAACACGTCCGGATTCGGCCGGGTCGTGAGTTCAAAGATATCGCTCATTCCTTTATCTTATACCCATAAATAAAGTATGCAAAAAGGGCATCGTCGACCGCTCCCGCCGGTTTGAGATCATGCCATATCGAATTTGCGGCCCGCGCGTACTATCATCTCAACATGGTCAAAGTAGAGGAACTTGCCTTCCACAAAACGCCGCTTGGCGATCTGATGCTACGTCGTCGTCCCGAACCGCTGTTGCAGGGCCGCGAGGTTTATGAGGTCAAGCTCGGTGACGAATATCTGATGTCGAGCCTCTTTGTCGATGGCGAACGCGAGTTAGCGAATATCGGCCTCGCGGGTCTCGGGCCGGATCTCAGCGTTGTCGTCGGTGGTCTCGGCCTTGGCTATACTGCCGCTGCGGCGCTCGAACACGCGAATGTCGCCTCGCTTCTCGTCATCGACATCTTCCCCGAGGTGATCGCCTGGCACGAGCAGCATCTTGTGCCTCTCGGCGAGACGCTGGATAAAGACGGACGGTGCGAATTCGTGTGCGGCGACTTCTTTGAATTGGCAAAGAGCGGTTTCGATGCTTCTGACCCGAATCGCAAGTTCGACGCCGTGCTTCTCGACATCGATCATTCGCCCGAATTCTTTCTCGACCCGCGAAACGAAGCTTTCTACACCGCCGACGGCCTCGCCAACCTCCGCGAACAGCTCGCGCCCGACGGCGTTTTTGCTCTCTGGTCCACCGAACTCCCCGACGACGATTTCACCGCCACGCTCGAGTCCGTCTTCAACACCACCACCGCCCACATGGTCCGCTTCGCCAGCCCCTACAACGGCGAACCGATGTTCAACACGATCTACGTCGCCCGGATCGACTGACATTGCTCAGCCGCGGCTATGCCGCTCGATGTGCGGAATGGCTATGCCTTTCCGCAGCCGCATCAACCCGACCTCGGAGGCGGCTATGCCGTCGACAAAAGGCTACTTTCCCAAAAACTTTGCGCGGAGCCAAATCGACGCTAACCGACACTAAACACTGCCAGTTAACCCCACTTTTGCCCCGATCTTGTCCCACCCTTGTCCCACCCTTGTCCCAGGCCCGCATCAGGGCCATAACACTCATATAGTC
>JBATDM010000104.1:0-14501 GCA_049663465.1 Pyrinomonadaceae bacterium | reverse complement strand
ATTGTGTTGGATAAAATGGCCGATATAATTCTGAAATATCGGCCTAAAGAAAAGAAAAAGAAACCAAGAAAACGTGCAAAAGCAGAACCAAAAAAGGAGAAACGGGAGTGAAGTATATAACTCCCTTTACTTTTCCACCCGACCGATCACAAAAACGGATGATATATTACTCAAATGGACATCACCGATATACGTACCGCGGCGGATCGAATAAAGCCCTTTGTAAAGCGGACTTCGCTCGAAAGGAGTGAAACCTTAAGCACACGGCTCGGAACGAATATTTTCGTCAAATATGAGATGTTCCAGAAAACGGGTGCGTTTAAGGCACGAGGAGCGTTCAATAAACTGCTTTCAATGTCCGAGGCCGAGCTCTCCGCCGGCGTCGTCGCGGTCAGCGGCGGCAACCACGCTCAGGCGGTGGCATATGCGTCGAGTGTCCTCGGCGTCGATGCTGTCATCGTAATGCCACAGTCAACTCCGCAAATATATGTCGATGCGACTCGCGGATACGGAGCGACGGTTGATCTGCAGCCGTCGATCGCCGAGGCGTTTGAAAAGATCAAGGAATATCAGAGCGAAGGTCGTGTCTTTTTACATCCGTTCGACGATCCGCTCATCATGGCGGGGCAGGGAACTGTTGGGCTAGAGATTATGGAAGATCTGCCGGAAGCTACGGATGTTATTGTTAGTATCGGAGGCGGCGGCCTGGCAGGCGGGGTTTCCACGGCGGTTAAGGAAACGAATGCGGCAGTGCGAATGTGGGGAGTTGAAACGGTCGGGGCCGACGCGATGTCACAGGCATTGGTGGCGGGCCATCCGGTCGAACTGCCCGCGATCACGTCTATCGCTAAAACGCTCGGGGCACCTTACGTTTCGGATACGACGCTTGCCCTCGTCAGCAAGAATTTCGAATCTGTCACCGTCGTAACGGACGCCGAAGCCGTCGCATCCCTTGTTTTCATCGCCGAAAGGCTAAAGGTGATGACCGAACCAGCCGCGTCATGTACACTCTCGGCTGCCGACAAACTTCGCGAGGAGTTTAGACCTGAAAGCAATGTCGTTCTCGTCCTGTGCGGCGGGAACTCCTCGATCAAAGATGCTTGCAGTTATCTTTCACTATTGGCGTGAATCACGGCCTCCAAACGAGATATCCGGTTATCGGATCAACCCGATATTCTTATGGCTTCTTCGTCGGTGTCCGTTTCGGAAAAACTATATCTCGGGCGTTGATCGTGGGCTCTGGCCGCGGCGTTTCAGCCCCGTTCGGTACCCACCACAATTCGTGAGTAGGTTCTTCCTTATAGCCTCCGTCCATAATGACGACTTGGTTTGAAGACGATCCTTCTTTGAGTAGATAAGCCCTGATCGCCTGCAGCTTAGATCGAGCATAGCCGCGCGCGCTGTTTCGTCCGGCATAGGCGATGATGTAGGCCCTTTCGTTCGGGGTGACAAAGGACATGAGTTTGCCAAGCCGCACCTTCTCTTCGTCCTCAGGGATCATGCCGTACTGGTCCACTTTAACGGCGGGGCCAGCGATCGGCACGGTCGCATTGGCGGAGACGCCGCCGCCGCACTCGCCAGGATAGCCGCCAACCAGCAGAGTCGCCGTAATCTCTCTGGCTGCTCCTGCACCCGTTGAGTCCACTATGATCGCCGGTGTGTTTTGACCGGAAGTTATAGCCCCGGCTGATATCGACCAGCTAAACATCGCGGCGGTCGCCGGATCACCACCGGACAGAGTGGCCGTAAACCGCACCGGATTGCCATCGCGAACGGGACGCTGCTCAGTCCGCAGCTGGAGTTTAGGGCAGGGCTGCACGGGAGCTACAGTTGGGGTAGCGGCCACTGTCGGCTTGCCCGAAGCCGGTCTTTGTTCTTTGGGCGGCGGTGTTTGACCTGCCGCGACCCCAGCAAATGCGAGTGCGAAAAACGTAGTGACCATTCCGATCAAGGACCTTTTCATCGACAAAACCTCCAGCGAGTATTAACGGAATGATAGCACGCAATGGAATCGGACGGAATTTTCGTTATGTCGCAACATCTTAGGGTCTGTGGGATGTAGGATCTCCCAATTGGTATGGAGTGCCCTGTACCGGCCTGTCTCGCGCTTGCAAACCTTGCGATATCAGGGCATTATATGATTAGAGATAAATGAAAGAAGAATTAATAGAAATGGCGGGCGTTGTCGTGGACAAACAGCCCAATGCATATTTTAAAGTACAAATTAACGACACTGACCATATGGTCCTTGCGACCATCTCTGGTCGCATGCGCCGAAACCGTATCCGTATCCTGATGGGCGATCGCGTGGACATCGAACTCTCACCTTACGACCTGACCAAGGGACGTATCACCTACCGACACAAGTAGAACGTAAGGCATTCTCATTGATGCGCAGGCCTACTGATGCGATGGGCATCGTCGCGCCTACTTTTCTGGCTAGACAGATCGTGAGAAATAGGCGGTTTTGGCTATCCGGTCATTCTGAACTATTATCGGCGTATTCATTCTTTGTCCCTGTCCGTAATTTTCGCTATGAAAGACATAAAAAAGACAATTTCAAACGCAACGGATACCTTTACCGAGATCATCATCTACTATCTGATCGTTCTCACTCTTTCGGGATCATTGTTTGCCTACTTTGAGGACAAACCGTGGTTCGACTCGATGTGGTGGGCGGCGGTCACCGGATTGACGATCGGGTATGGCGATATGTTTCCGATCACGATCGGCGGCAAGATCGTGGCGCTTTTCCTGATGCACATCGTCCCGCTCGTGATCATCCCGCTGATCGTCGCCCGGCTGCTTACGAGCGTCATCGAGGATCGCGACCAGTTTACACATGAAGAGCAGGAACAGATCAAAGATGACCTTAAGAGCATCAAGAGGGCCTTAGGCCTCGAAAAAAACTCACGGTAAGGCGTAGAAAAAAAGGCGGGCCATTTGGTCCGCCTCTTTTATTTCAAATGAAAATTACTACTTTACGATTTGACTCAGATCGGTAGGTTCGGGCGGGAGGAAATGACGTGGATTTATCGGACGGTCGTTGAGCCGCAGTTCGAAATGAAGATGCGGACCTGTCGAGCGTCCGGTCGATCCAACGTAGCCGATAAGTTGACCGCGAGTGATAGTGTCACCGGCAGCGGCCTCAAGTTTTGACATATGGCCATACCGAGTTGTTAGGCCATTGCCATGATCGATCTCGACCATGTTCCCGTAACCGCCTTTATATCCGGCAGAGAGGACAGTGCCATTTCCTGGTGCCACAACCAAGTCTCCGCGCTCCCCGTCGATGTCCATGCCGGCGTGGAATTCGTAGGCACGTCCGCCAAACGGATTGCGCCGAAAACCAAATTCATTATTGATCTTGCCGAGATGTGCCCACATGGACGGAAGAAACGCCGGATTGGCGGTGGAACGGATAAGCTGAAGGCGATCTTCGATCTCCGTGTTCTCACCATCGGCTTCAGCCCCTTCCTCAGGGCCGCCGCTATTGAGGGCTAGTTCGTTTGCCGTGGGCCGCGAATAGTCGATCGTTTCATCCTGCCTGACAGGTTCTGCTGAGATCTGTGAAACCAAAGATGTCTTTGATATAGTATCGACCAATGAGGTGTCTCTCAGAAGTCTTCCGAAACCGAACGCCAATGTTGAAATAGCTAATATAAGAAAAATACCGAGCGAACCGAAGTGCAATAGGCCCTTCGAAAATTCAAAACGTTTTATATAAATTCTAGACTTAGATCTAAATGAGTGAGCAACAAGAAAGCTGTATGACTTGTCGTTTTTCTGCATCGTGCTTTTAAGCTCCTTTCTATGATATCTCGCACAGCTGGAACAACATCCTGCTGTACTGGGCATCACGCAAGAATAGCCGCGAGCGACTAACGCGAAACCGTGAACAAGAGTCAACCTAATAAATAAACCAAACTCTCGCCGTTCGTGGGATAACTGCTTTTAATAACCTTCCAATAATTGATATCCAATATGTGGAAGCTTAATAAAAACACAGACGGCCGCGAAAGGCAAGCCGTCTGATCCCTTATATCGTAAGGGGTAATGCTCTAAATAATCTGAATTTCGCCCGCTTAATCTACTCTTCGTTTACCCTGCCAAGCCCGAAAGATCATAAATCCTACGGCAGCGAACACAACGATAAAAGCAAGTACGATGAGCAGCTTTACCGCCATGGAAATAAATCCGACAAAGCCGATCAACACCTTGAGCAACGCGATCACCAAAGCGATGACCACTAAAATGCTGCCTCCGACACCCGCTGCTTTTAACATACTTCTTTACTCCTAAATCTACATATCGCGCCAACTGCCGCTTCGTGTGCGGTCGGCAAAATCGTCCGTCGGCCTGTAATCAGCCTCTTGATAGCGTGACTGGGTCAGAGCGAAACTCGTGGACGTGCCAGTGCCGCCCCATTCGGCCGCCGCAGGCTTCTTAGGCTTAAAGATATACCCCCGAAGCACATAAATGCCAAGCCCAATAAGCATTAGCGGTAATATTCCGCGCATCAAAAATCCGATATTAAAGACCCTCTGAAATAGAAATGCGACGCCGAGCACCGTTAGGACGCTGCCCCAAAGCCGCGGATTTCCTGAAAATCTCTTGACCAAAATGTCGTCCGCCACATCGGGCGTAAGGCCCGAACGGATCATCTGTGCGGTTCGCCATGAATCAAGTGCGGCGAAAAACCACATTCCGATAAAGCCGAGAACAAACAGCGGAGCACCGCCAGTCAGCACCGCCATCTGAAACAAACCTACGAATATCGCAAAATAAACAAGGGCCTTGACCGTCTGGCCATTATAGGCCGCACCAAGTCCGGGGCAGATCATGGACAATATTGTCGCAAGTACCGGCGAGGTCCGTTTTTTCACGTACGGAGCATGATTCGTCTGGCTCTGTTGCCTGAGCAGATCGACACCCATAACGATGCAGTCCTGGCAATAGGGAAATCCCTTGATGCGATGGTCACATGCCGGGCAGAGCGGACGTCCGCATCCGTTGCAACTGACGACTGCCGCATTATGGCTGTGATAGGCACAATTCATCTAGTTCTGTTCCTCGCTCTTCACATCGGTAGTGCCAGTGATCGGATCCTGCCGCGGCGTCACGTCCAAACTCGATGCTTTTCCGTTAAATGCATCGGAACTTTGCTGGATCGTCTGCTCCGCGAGCTTGAGGCTCTCCGAATAAACGCCCGCGAGAGTACCGTCAGCAGAAACCGTCTGGCTGAATACCAGGAATGCAAACATCAGCATCATCGCGACCGGAGCAAACTGCGGAACGGCGATCGGCCATTTAAGACCGCGAAGCCAATCACTCGCACGTGAAGTCCATGATTCTTTCGACGTTTCCGGAGCACCCAAGGCGCTTGTCAGATTCAATATCCGCTGCTGCAATCCAGCGGGCACTTCAAGCTCGTCCATCTTGTATGTGTAACAGGCCGCGATCGAGCGAACGACCATGCCGGGCAGGTCTTCGCAATTGTTGCAAAGTGCTGCGTGACGTTCCCAACGATGGAAAATCTGTGCCGGCAAAAACCCGTCAAGATAATCCGTCAGCGAGCATTCAAAATCATCGCATTCCATCGCCGTCTCGGGCATCGTCATCGACAGGACGCGTGCCTCGAGACGCGTCAGCGGCGTCGCGGGTGCGGCCATCGTACGGCAAACTTCTAAAGATCCTTTTACGTCGTTGAGCAGGGAATGACACAGCGGGCAGCTCAGAGCATGGGCAGCAACACCCTTGTGAACAGTGCTCTCAAGCGTCTTGTCGAGATAGTCGGTCAGCAATTCTTCAAATTGGCTGCAACTTATTATTTGATCTTGTACGCTTTTCATAACGCTTCCCCTTGTCTTAGATCGTCACCACCCTCATTCTTCTTAACACCTTGGCGAGTTCGATACGGCCACGATTTATTCTTGATTTCACGGTTCCCTCAGGTATCTGTAGCACGTCAACGATCTCCTGATATGTCAATTCCTCTATGTCACGAAGAATCACGCATGTCTTGAGGTCCTGCGGCAATTTATCAATGCCCTCCTGCACCTGACTCGCGAGTTCTTTTCTCTCCATCTCGCGATGGGCCGACGTTCCGGCAGCCCGTAAATGGTAATCGTGGTCGTCCACCGTGTCCGCCATCGAATTTTGCGGGTTGCGTTGACGATGCCGGTAGTCGTCGATTATCAAATTGCGTGCGAGCCGCATGAGCCAATTGGCGAGGTCGCCCTGCTTGGGATCGTACTGTTCGAGCGAGCGGTAAACGCGAATGAACACATCCTGCGTTAGGTCTTCGGCGGCATCCACACTTGATGTGAATCGGTACGCGAGGTTGAATATACGTCTCGAATAAGCAGAGACAATATCCTCCCACGCCGCGCCGTCGCCTGCTCGGGCACGCTTGACGAGTTCAGCACCATTAATTTCGGTCACAGCTTTTAGAGCTTCCAATCCAAATATCTCCCGAAACCACCTTCCCTTAAGCCAATAAAGCTACAAAGCACCAAAACTCGCCTTGTCAACAAAGGGTTACGAGACCGGTAAAACAAAAGTTCCGACAAAAACGATAGACTGAAAACGATAAAAATACTAGTCCGAAAGGAAGCGGCGCGGACGAACTAACCGCGCCGCTGCTACGATCAATCGTGTCGCGGTGACTTGGCCTCATGCTCGTTTCGTTGGGGAAAGACCAGCGAAAGCACGATCGATCCCGAAATAACCCCGACGATCAGCGCTAACGAATAGCTGATCGGGAACTTCCCGCCAAACAAGTCGTTCAGCCAGACCATTTTCAGGCCGACGAAAACCAGCACAATAGCAAGGCCAAACTTTAATAGATAAAACTTGCTTATGACACCCGCGAGCATGAAGTAGAGAGATCTGAGGCCGAGGATCGCAAATATGTTGGATGTAAATACGATAAAGGGCTCATTGGTCACCGCAAATATCGCAGGCACGCTGTCAACCGCGAATATGATGTCGGTGGCTTCCAGGAAAAGCAGAGCTATGAAAAGCGGTGTTGCATGCCAGCGTCCGTCGATCTTTGAAAAGAAGCTTTTCGATTCGATCGTGTTAGTTACCGGCATGAACCGGCGAAAGATCCTGATCAGCAGATTCTTTTCGGGTTCGATCTCTTCGTGGGTGGTAAAGAACATCTTGATTCCGGTGAGGATAAGAAACCCGCCGAACAGATAGATCACCCAATGAAACTGCATCAGGGCCGAACCGAGCGCGATGAATATTGCCCTGAAAACAAGAGCTCCAATGATCCCATAGAATAGGACTCTGTGTTTGTATTTGTCGGGGATGCCGAAATAGCCAAACACGAGGACAAAAATGAATATATTGTCAACGGAAAGTGAATACTCGAGGATATAGCCCGTCAGGAATTCCAACGTCAGTGTCCAAGCCGCCACTTCTCCAAAATTCGTCAGTGAATACTGGTAAAATCCGCCTGCAAATATAAGTGCGAGAGTGATCCAGACGGCGCTCCAGATAGTCGCTTCTTTGAACGAAACAACGTGTTCCTTTCTGTTAAAGACGCCAAGATCGATGGCCAGAATGGCCAGAACGAAGATAATGAAGAGGGCGTAAAGCCACCAAAATTCGGTAAAGGGAAAAAGACTCATCAGTGATATCTCCTAAGGGACGCCCGTCGCGTCACCTTTGTTTGGAGCCCGAACAAAAGGAAAAGACCCTTTGCAGGCATGGTTGCCGCAAAAGGTCTTGATATTACCCTACGCACCGGATCGTTTTAGCGTGTGAACGATCGTATTGACGATGACGAAGGACCTCTGTTTAACAGAGGCATCTACTCCCCTACCCAAATTGTCAGAACATAGTATCGACAAATCGCCATGCCTGCAACTGCTATTTCAATTTTCTGGAGAAAAGACATTTATGAAGTGGAAATATCCGTCGGTCGCCGGTTCAGGGTGACAAAAGGGCTCGCGGGCGAACAGCAAACATCAGCGAGCTTTGAGCGATCGCCAACCATTTCCTGATCGGCGTCAAAGCTATTGAGCAGGGAGCCGAAGATCTCCTCGGCTTGCTTGTTTTTCAGAAGGTCCAGGCTGTAATGTATCCATTTCCCGTCGCGACGGCCCTTGACGAGGCCGGCACGCTTTAGATATGCAAGATGGCGTGAGATCTTTGGATTATTGGTACCGAGAGCCTCGGCAAAAAAGCATACGCAGACCTCGCCATCGCGCATTAGATTGAGCAAGCGTAGCCGTGTACGGTCGGCGAGGGCTGCAAAGAATTTCTCCAAATCAACTGAACCATTACGTGCCATACAAAAAAATCATATCACAATTCAATTATGGCTTGACATAATTATAATTTGGGTCTATTCTCGGGAATACAATTACGCATAGACATAATTGATATTTACGAAAGGAGAAAAACAATGACCGCAATCAATACATTAAAAGCACATCTCGCGATCAACGTCACCGACGTTACCGCAAGCATCGATTTCTACCAACGCATGCTCGGGATCGAGCCAAGCAAGGTCCGCACGGGCTACGCTAAATTCGATGTTCAGAATCCGCCGCTCAACCTGACTCTCAATCAGGTAGCATTTGACGGCCCCGGAGCACTGTCTCATCTGGGCATTCAGGTCGCCGGCACCGAGGACGTGATCGCATTGCGTGAACAGTGGCGCGAGCGTGGTCTTACGCCGCGTGAGGAGATGCAGACGACATGCTGCTATGCACTTCAGGACAAAGCGTGGGTAAACGATCCCGACGGCAACGAATGGGAAGTTTTCACGGTGATCGAAGATAATTTGTCCGAGGAAACTCAGAATGCAGCGGAAGCAACCTGCTGTGTGCCGACAGTCGTCGGTATCGGCGGAAAGGTCGATGCCGTAAAGACCGCTTGCTGCTAAGTCGTTATGAATAGTCGGAATATCAAACGTAGATCAAGTTTCGAAGAGCTTCGACGTCGGCGGTTCGGTCGGCCGGACGCGGAGGATTCGTCGCCAAAGGGGCTCTTCGAGACGGATTGGCAAGTTTTTGTTGCGAGAATGAACACTGAAACCGGAACGTACGAGACGAATACATTCTGTTGCGAAGATTCCGTTGCATAAGATCGATCAAGAACGATGTCTACAAATAACTGCAATCCCGTAGCGCGGCTTTCATTTCTGGACCGGTTCCTTACGCTCTGGATCTTTGCGGCGATGTTCGCGGGCGTACTGACCGGTTATCTTTACCCGGCGGCGGAGGGCGTGATCAACAAGTTCAATATCGGCTCGACGAACATTCCGATCGCCGTTGGCCTGATCTTGATGATGTATCCGCCGCTTGCAAAGGTTAAATACGAAAATCTTGGAGAGGTCTTTCGAAATACGAGGGTCCTGAGTCTGTCGCTGGTACAAAACTGGGTGATCGGGCCGATCTTAATGTTCGCTCTCGCGATCATTTTCCTTCGAGATCAGCCGGAGTATATGGTCGGGCTGATCATGATCGGGCTCGCACGATGTATCGCAATGGTCATCGTTTGGAATGAACTTGCCAAAGGCGACAGCGAGTATGCGGCCGGGCTCGTGGCTTTTAACAGTGTCTTTCAGGTCCTGTTTTACAGCGTTTATGCGTGGTTTTTCATAACTATACTTCCTCCGTACTTTGGCCTCGCCGGGGTTGCCGTCAATATCGGCATCTGGCAGATCGCCGTTAGCGTCTTTATTTATCTTGGCATCCCGTTCCTCGCGGGCATGCTGACCCGGTTCATGCTCATCAGCATAAAGGGCAGAGAGTGGTATGAAACCAAATTTATCCCGCGTATCAGCCCGCTAACCCTGATCGCACTGTTATTCACGATCTTTGTAATGTTCAGCCTCAAGGGAAAGCTTATCGTTCAACTCCCTCTCGATGTTCTACGGATCGCGATCCCGCTGTTCATCTACTTTGTTGTTATGTTTTTAGTGAGTTTTTGGATGGGAAGAAAGGTCGGTGCCGACTATTCAAAAACCGCGACGCTGTCGTTTACGGCAGCAAGTAATAATTTTGAACTCGCGATAGCCGTTGCCATTGCGGTTTTTGGGATAAATTCAGGCGCAGCTCTTGCAGCCGTGATCGGGCCGCTTGTCGAGGTCCCGGTGCTGATCGGCCTGGTCAACGTCGCCTTGTATTTTCAGAAACGATATTTTGCCGCGCAGTCAGAACTGCCTGCATAAAAGACGGGCGAACGAGGCCGTGTACGATTAATAAATATGAACAAGAAAAGTGTGCTCATTCTCTGCACCGGCAATTCCGCTCGTAGTCAGATGGCTGAGGGATTGCTGAGGCATATGGCGGGCGACCGGTTTGATGTCGAGAGCGCCGGGACGATCAAGAGCTTTGTCCGGCCGAAGGCGATCGCCACGATGGCTGAGATCGGTATCGATATTTCGGGCCACCGTTCAAAATGCCTCGACGAGTTTCTCGAAAGGCAATTCGATTTCGTAATTACCGTCTGCGACAACGCCGCAGAAAACTGCCCTGTCTTCCCGGGCCGCGCCGAACGTATCCACTGGTCCTTCGACGACCCCGCCGAAGCCGCGGGAAGCGAAGAAAACCAACTCTCAACATTCCGTCGCGTACGCGATGAGATCAGCGAAAAGCTACGCCGATTTGTAAGCGAGGAAATGTAGCCCATCATTCGTCAAATATTACCCGCCGATGCGGCGCCGCCCGACAAAAGCTCCAGACAAATAGAAAACTCGCATACGCCAAATCTCAAGTCGAAAAACTTTTCCTCGCCCGGTATCGCAGAACCGCAGACGTGACATCGGTTCTTTCTGCGACCCCAATCCTCCTACAAGCGGAGAGCGGTGAAGATGGTTGGGCTTTCTTAGGTTGCGGAGAAGTCCCGCCTTGAATTGCCACTTCTTTTGAAGGGCGGTTTTGGGTAGGTTGAGTAGAATATAGAGTAGGCGTATACTGATTGCGAAATTTGAACAGTAGTTTTGAGGTGAGAATTGCAGGCACCGCACCGGTCGTGTCGTAGGATCGGACGGCTCAAAAAGCCTCTTGGTTGTTTTTTCGATTTGGCTCAAATTGAACCAATGATGGTTCGCTTCTCGCGAGGGAGATAACGCTCATGAAGAACCGTGTTGTATTAGTAATAGTTGCGATCGGCCTTGGCTTGATCGTTTTGGGCCTTGGTCTTAGCCGGACTACAGCCAGTGGCGCAACGTTTGGAACGGGTTTGCCAGACGAACGAGGACATACAACCGGAATTGAGAGTGAGATTCTAAGCCTACAAGCTTCACAGCGCCTAGTCGGAAGTATGGACGAGTTTACGGCTGAGAGGGTCGAGATGGGCGATCCGAAGATGGCTCAAATCTTCTTCCGACAGAACAAAGGGGGCATAGCTATTTGGCAAGGGGACATGATCGGGCATCCCAAGCAGAATGGTGAGATCTCTAGCATTACGGATGAAATTGAGGCATCGACGATTGCCGACACAAATCCGATTCCAGGCGAAATACAAGCGTACAGGGTGGCAGTCGGCCAATACCGAGGAACAGCAAAGTTCTCGGGGGGCTATAAGACCTCCTGCGTAGTAGATCCAGTCGTTACAACGAATGCGGATAGTGGAGTAGGTAGCCTTAGGCATGCGGTTACTAATGCGTGTACGGGTAGCAGTATAACTTTTACAATGGGAGCAGGCTTCGTTGTCAGTCCTATCACTCTTACGACGGGAGAGATCGTGATCGACAAGAACCTGACCATCCAAGGTCCCGGCGCTAATTTTCTGGCAGTTTCTGGTAACGCGGCGAGCAGAGTATTCGTCATTAATTTGGGTCAAACGGCCGGAATCAGCGGGTTGACGATTACTGGTGGAAATGCGACGGATAGTGGCGACGACCTACGGCGAAGCGGCGGCGGAATATTTTCCCAGGGGAATTTGAACCTATCCGACAGCGTCGTTACAGGTAACATCGCCGAGGCCTTGGGCGGAGGGATTGCCCTAATCGAGGCGGGAGTAACGACAAACATCACTAATTCCGTCATCAGTAACAACTCAGGGCCCATCGGAGGAGGAATTGTACATTGGAACGGTACGTTGAATATAACTGGATCCACGATTTCAGGTAATTCACGAACGCTAACGTTTAATGGTGCGGGTGGAATAACCAACGAAGGGACAATGAATCTTGTCAACTCGACCGTGAGCGGAAACAGTGTTCCATCGGGAACCTTCAATGGCGGCGGATTGTACCTTGGTAGCGGATCTGTGAGCATAACCAGCGCGACGGTCACGAATAATTCCGTTCCGGCCGGGGTAAATAATTGCGGAGGAATTAGAAAAGGAAGCGGCGTAGTGGATATTAGGAACTCTCTCGTTGCGGGAAATATTAATAACACTACTAATCCGGATGTAGGCGGTGGTTTTGTATCTGGCGGGTATAATCTAATCGGCAACGTCGGCACCGCCACGGGATTTATCGGCACTGGCGATCAGATGGGAACCGGAGCTACTCCTATCGACCCGGTGCTTGGAACGTTAGGAGGCAATGGTGGGCTGCCCCAAACACATTCGCTGATGACTGGCAGCCCTGCGATTGATAAAGGCAATGCGTTTGGTTTGACAAGTGATCAACGAGGCTTGGTACGACCGTTTGACGATCCTTTTGTTCCGAACGCTGCGGACGGTTCGGATATCGGAGCATTTGAGTTACAGACCGGAATGGGAACGCCGACGCCAACGTCGACTCCGACCGCAACGCCAACAGCAAGCCCTACGCCTTCCTGTATAGTAGATCCGATAGTTTCGACGAATGCGGATAGTGGAGCAGGCAGCCTCAGGCATGCGGTCGCTAACGCATGTACGGAGAGCAATATAACGTTTGCCATGGGAGCAGGCTTCGTAGTCAGTCCTATCACGCTTACGACGGGCGAGATCGTGATCGACAAGAATCTGACGATCCAGGGGCCGGGAGCTGCTTCATTGACGGTTTCGGGTAGCGGCGTAGGCCGCATATTCCAAGTATCGTCCGCTACGAACATCACCGGCTTGACCTTATCTGGTGGAAACGGCGTCGGTTTGGTAAGTAACAGCAGTGGTGGAGCAATCCTAAGTTCGGGGAATCCACTTACGCTAACTTCAGTCCATATAACTGGAAATAATGCCGCGAACGCGGGTGGAGGCATCACGATAACCGGGGGCACGGCCAACATCAACGATTCCAGCATCAGCAATAATACGGCTCAATCGTTTGGGGGCGGTATCGCTATATTTGGAAGTCTTGCCGTTAGCATCAACGGCAGTTCTATCTCCGGCAACACGACAGTTATCGGTGGATTTGCTGGCGGTGGTATCGACAACGGAGGAGGTTTTCTTGAGATCATCAATTCCACGATAAGTGGAAATACCGTGGCGGGGTTTACCAACAACGCCGGCGGAATCTCTACGTTTGGCAATACTTTCATCACGAACAGCACTATATCGAATAACAGTGTCCCGGCTGACCCGAACAGCGCGGGTGGTGTCAAGATATTTAGTGGCACTGTGACAGTTCGTAGCTCGATCATCGGTGCAAATCAGAACAATTCTTCGGTGGCGGATGTAAGCGGCGCTGGCTTTGCTTCGCAGGGCTATAATCTGATTGGCAATATCGGCACCGCGACCGGTTTTACGGGGCCGGCCGATCAGGTCGGCGGCGGGCTGAGTCCAGTCCTTGATCCATTGCTAGCCTCACTTGCCAACAATGGTGGGCCGACCCTAACCCATTCGTTGATAACGGGCAGCCCTGCAATTGATAGAGGCAATGCGTTTGGTTTGACAAGCGATCAGAGAGGCTTGCTCCGACCGTTCGACGATCCTTTTGTTCCGAACGCTGCGGACAGTTCAGATATAGGAGCGTTTGAATTACAGACGGCAGCGACAACGCCTACACCTACAGCAACTCCAACAGCCACTCCGTCCGCAACACCCACGGCTACCCCCACTTCGACACCGACAGCCACTCCAACGGCAACTCCGACTCCAAACACACCAGTTGGTATCAATGTTGTTGTTCAAAATGCGGATGCGTCGATCACATTCAATCAGGTGACAGGTTCCGGTTACACCGATTTTGCGGCGATATCCCCACCAACGGCGGGTGATCCGCCGGCGGGTTATACGTTTGTCGCTGCTGGTCCAGCATATAATGTGACGACCACGGCCGTAGTTGTTCCACCGATCACGGTGTGTTTTATCGTGGCGTCAGTAAACGACCCAACTGAGTTTTCACAAGTCCGAATTTTACATGGAGAAAGTGGGCAGCTAATCGATCGAACGATCCTTGCTCCCGATACGCCAGCTCCGAATTTTGCAACGCGAACCATCTGCGCCCGTGTTTCGTCACTGTCGCCCTTCGTTGCCGCATTGGCTCCGTCGGCCGGAGCCGGATTTGAGGGAGACGTTGCACCGAGGCCGAATGGAAACGGTAGTGTGATCTCGGGGGACGTGATCCAGATGCGAAGGTTTGCTACCGGGCTCGACACGCCGAGCAC
>JBATDM010000103.1:0-6248 GCA_049663465.1 Pyrinomonadaceae bacterium | reverse complement strand
AGCGGGTGGTTAAAGATTAGCAGAGGTCCGACCGGTCGTAACAGACTCCGTTCAACCACCCGCTACCGCAGGAGTTCCGACTTCATGTCCGAAAAACGATACAAATGGCGGCGTGAGGATTACCGCGAGAATACTAAAGGGTTGTTGATGCTCAATACCGGCGACGGGAAGGGCAAAACGACGGCCGCGATCGGTACTATGGTCCGTGCGGCGGGCCGTGGCCTGAAATGTGCGATGATCCAGTTCATGAAGGCCAAGACAGACCGATACGGAGAGCATGAATCGCTCGAAAAACTCGGCATCGAGGTCCACACAATGGGAGCGGGCTTTACGTGGGATACACAGGACAAATCAGTTGACATCAAGACGTCAGAAGAAACCTGGGAACTTTGCCTCGAAAAACTGCGAAGCGGCGAATATGAATTGCTTGTTTTTGACGAGCTGCTGTATGTCCTGAGCTACGAATTTCTTAGTATCGAACGTGTCATCGACGAGATTCGGGAAATTCGAAAAGGCCAGCCGCATCTTCATGTGATCATGACCGGCCGCAATGTCGACAATGCTCTTACTAAAATGATCGACGAGGCCGATCTCGTCACCGAAATGACTGAGATAAAACACCCGTTCCACGCTGGAATTTATGCTCAGCAGGGAATTGAGTTCTAGTTAAGAGTGCGAGCATTAGCTCGTTGCTCCGGATCGGCAGAAAGCTAGCTAAAGTCCTCACTCTAGATACTTATGAAACAACCGGTCGAAAAGCGAAAGCCAAACGGGGTTGCAGATCACCTCGCTCTCTCGTTGACCACTTTCGGCGTCGGTTACATTCCGGGTGCGCCAGGAACCTATGGATCAGCGCTAGGTGTCGGGATATACATGGTAGTAGTTTTTGGGGTCAGAGAGACCATTCGCTACTTTTCGATGTTCTCGATGCCCGTCCTGCCCTTTTTAGCCGAGTTCCCAACGACTCTTCTGCCAGTGCAGGTCACGGCATGGATCTACGTTGCCATTGCGGTTCTGCTTGGGGGCTTTTGTCTACTAGGAATTGCGGCTTCAAACCGCTCGATCCCGCTCCTCGGTAACGAAGATCCGTCACAGGCTGTCGTTGACGAGGTAATGGGGCAGTTGATCACGTTTTGTTTTGTGCCTTTCGTGATCGGATGGCCGGTCATTTTGGCGGGTTTTCTTTTGTTTCGACTCTTTGATATTTGGAAGCCCTATCCGATCCGTGCGATGGAGGTTTTGCCGGGTGGGCTGGGCATTTGTGCCGATGATATTGTTGCGGGCGTGTATGCGGGCATCTGTCTTGCGGTCGGGTATGCGGTTTATTTGGCGATATGATCTTTCATGTTTTACCGGGCGATTCGCTCGTCGAAGAATTCAAAAAATCTGGCATTGCCGGCGAGGTGATCGTCTGTCGTGAGGCTTTGATTTCAGGCCCGATCGATGCCGAGAATCTGGATGAATTTTGGGACCAGCGTGCAAGGTTTATTCTCGCTGAATATGCCGAGGATGAGATCGAATATCAGGAAAAAGTCGCTGACCAACTCTCACGACTCACGGAACTGACCGCTGAAGATGAAGTGAATTTGTGGTTTGAATACGAGCTGTTTTGCAGTGTAAACATGTGGTTTTGTTTGTCGCTACTGAGCAATACCGACGCTAAGGTGTATCGTGTCGAGCCGATCGGCCTTGATGTGCTCGAGCGTTGGGAAGGTTTTGGCAAGTTTGCGGCCGACGATCTGAAAGCATGCTTTGAGCTGAGAACCGAGCTGACGAAAAATGATGTGGATCTGGGATCATTGTTGTGGGACGCTTATCGTCACAAAGATCAGGCTGGTGTGAATAGCCTTGCAGACACGGAGTCAACCTGTTTTCCGTACCTTAAGGAAGTAGCCCGGGCCGCAGTCGATGAAGATGTCGAACCGGTCGAGGTACTACGTGCGATCACTCAAAACGGCGAGACTGACTTTGGTAAGATCTTCGTTGAGTTCAAAAAGCGTGCTGGCGTTTACGGTTACGGCGATCTTCAGGTGCAGGCCCTGCTCGACCGCCTTCATTCATAGTCATCGTCTGGATTGCTTGCTGCCACGGGTGACGTTATCAAGATTTTCGCTTCTTTCTGAAAGATCCAGCCCCGGCGCCAGAAATAAACGAGCAGCCCTGCTGTTATCAAGAGCATTAGTGCAACAGTGAGCCAGAATCCTAGCGGTGTTTTGAGGCCGGGCATATCCACAAAGTTCATTCCATAGATACCCGCGATCAGCCCCAACGGCAGAATTATCGCGGAGACCACGGCGAGCGTCTTCATGACGTCATTGGTTCGAGAGCCAACCACGGCAAAGTGTATGTCGAACAGGCCGCCCACAAGATCACGATAACCCTCGGCCAGATCAGTAATCCTCAGCAGATGGTCGTGGACGTCGCGAAAATAAGGCAGCATCGGCTCTGGGATGTGTGGAAATTCGCCGTGAGATATCCGGTACAATACCTGTAGCTGCCGGGACGAGATCCTCTTCTGGCGTGCGACCGCCCGACGGACGTTCATTATTTCACCGAGCATAGCGTTGTCATTTCGTGTCGTATCCAAAACGCGAACTTCCAGCGTGTTGATCACCCGGTCAAATTCGTCGATCAGCGGCATGTAAAGATCGACGAGGTTGTCCAAAATTTGGTGCAGCAGATAGGCCGAACCTCTTTGCATCGCAAATGGATTGACCCTGAGTTGTTTCTTGACGTCCTTGATACTACGAAAACGCTCCCGGTGAAATGTAACAACGTAATTCGGGCCAAGATAGCCATCCAGCTCCTTGGTCACGAAATTTGTCGGCCGTGTTTCCTCGGGCTTTACTCCATGTACTATGAAGAAAAGATAGTCGGGAAAGCTTTCGATCTTTGGTTGATTTCGCAGCTCAACACAGTCTTCGATCGTCAGGTAGTGAAAGGCGAACACATTTGTCAGAACTTCTTTTGCCTCGGCAAGATGAGCCTCGGTTTCGCCGCGCAGGTCAACCCATACGACATTCGTACTATCAGCCAGAAGTGCCGGGAGTTCCTCGCGGGAAAATCCTTCCTCAAGCTCGGTACCGCCTTTCCTGTAAACAAAGATCTGCATAACAAGCAAACTAAAGCTATTCTACGCACGTGTCGGCAAATCTCAATCTCTCATCCGAGATTTTTTGTCAGGGCAATGCTGTGATAGTCTTGCGACGAAACAACCTAATTATGCTCAAAGTTCTGCTAGGCAGTCTGCTTTTTATCTTCTGTTGCCCGTCGATCTTCGCGGGCTCAGCGGCGTCAGATCGTGTGATCGCATCGCGCTTCGCCCCTGTTTTCTATCAGGCGCTCGGGGATAAGCCGCGGAGCGATTACATAACGAAGTTTGATTTCGACGGCGACTGGCGAGGCGATAATAACTGGAGCAATTCCGGTAAGAAGAAATACCCGCTCAAGGCCTATATCTACTACGCAGTGAGCGAGACTGCGACGCATTATTTCATTCACTACGCCGTTTTTCACCCTAGAGATTACAAGGGCGGAGAGGTGAAAGGCCGTCTATTTAGTAGCCTGATCCGTCAAGGGGCCGAGATACTTGGCGACAAAGATCCGACCGGAATCGCCGATGAGGCTACGCTCGCACATGAGAACGATATGGAAGGGACGCTGGTCGTTGTCGCAAAAAACGGCGGCGAAATGGCTGCCGCCAAACCCGCATATGTCGAAACGCTTGCGCACAACGTTTTCATTCCATACCTTGAGGGTGCATCGGCGGAATCTAGGTTCAGCCCCTTCCAAACGGACGGCCAGCGCGTGAAACTCTACATCGAGCCAAAAGGCCACGGCATCGAGGCGTACTCCGGTGACGCAAAGCAGGTAGACGGCAAGGAATTTCTTGTCTATAAATATACCGGTCGTGCTGACGACCCGGACAAGGTCAAGGGCAAGGAGATCGGCTACGATCTATTGCCCATCGAAACAACGCTTTGGACCAAGGCCAAGGTCTCCGCAGATCCAAAAGGCCCTACCTTCGGAACCGCTCACAACTACGCGCCCGTCTCGATCGACATCCTGGCGGCCGACGGCAAAGCCGCAACCCGAAAGATCGACCTCCCAAACCTCGGCTCGGCCTTCTACGGAAAACAGGGCGGCATCAACATGGCCCGCCCACCCTGGGGCTGGTTCGACTCAAAACGCCGCGAAGACCCCCTCGGCCTCTGGTTCTTTGACCCCGCAAAGATCATCAAACGAAACTTCAACCTCGGCGAAGCCTTTTCCACCGTCTATACCCGCGTACCATTCTGGGCCGCGAAATGATTCGCGCGTCTTTACTCGTCCCGCCTGTCTGTCGCGAAAAGAAGCCTGGAACGCGATAGGATCGTGTTGACAATCGTTCCACAACCTAAAGAACGATGCACCATTCATCGGCGTCTGCTTCAAATTTGCTTCTGACATATACATATTAGGGATAGCAGTGTAAATTAGCCCCCGCAACCGCACAAGGCGAGAGCGGATGATTTAGTGCTTGACACGGACTGATTTTAGGCAGATATTAGTGTTGACGTATTTACAAGTTACTCACTGGCAACTTTCCCCGGTTGTTTAGCCCGTCAAGATCAAACAACCGTTCTGTCACAAGCAGAAGCTACCGCGCGAGCAACTTTCCCGGGTTGTTAGCCTCTCTAACCGACAAACAACCTTTCTGTCGAAAGACATTGCCGCTCTCCCGCGAGAGCAGAAAGGAGACGAACTGAGATGACTTATTGGAAATGCCGAATCGCATTGCTCGTCTTTACTCTTCTATTCCTCACGGTACCGTTTGCTGTTGGGCAGGAAGAAATGCGGATCGTTGAGCAATTTCGATATATAGATGCCCCTCTCGAAATTGGTTTGGAGCTGAAAAACAAAGAGTTCATTGATACTACCAGAGTGATGGCTGGCCGGGACTGGCTGAGGGAACTCAGATTAAGGATTAGGAACTCATCGACGAAAGATATTCGAGCGTTTGACATCGCTCTGCTCGTTGAGAAGCGGGGTGACATGGCAACGGCCGTCAGCTTTCCAGTTCTGTTTCGCAACTATTCGAAGGCCACTCCAGAGAATGCGAGGACGCAAAACGGTGAAGCAAAGCTTGGACCTTTGGAGCCGGGTGAGGTCATCAAAGTTGGAGTAAGCGATCAACACTTGAAAATATTTGGGGATATCCTCAAGAAGTACGGAGCCGAGGATGTCCGCGCGGTGCGTTTGTACATCCAATTTGTGTATTTTGAAGATGGAACTGAATGGGCCTTTGGCAAGACTCCAGCGCCGAAGGAGCAACCTGGGAGGACCGGGTCAGGCCTGTTATACTGATCATTCGTGGTATCCTTCGACCACTTTGGCCTCCCGCAACTTCAACCCTCGGTTATCGTGCCATACTTCCCACAATATCACCCACCAAAATCAAATCGCAATATCGAAAGGCAGGCCCCCATCTCGCCGCTCTTTGAGCAGTCTGCGACTCGCCGAGACGGGCACTTGACTTTGTTGGGCTGTCGTGCTATCATTGCAACATTTGCCTATTTACGCACGTCGCTGTAAGTAGTTGATATTTGATAACTTAACCCATCTCGCAGGATCCCGAACGGTTGCGGCGCGGGAATTGTTTTGTCTTCGCGGCAAAAAATCTTTGCAGAAATGTGGGACAGCGGCCAAAAGCATACTAACCGTCGTATTTGCAGCGAGTTAGCCTGTCCCAAAACTGTCCCAATAGTGTCCCACGTGGGACAAAACCCCTTCGGGGAGTGGAGAATTGAGAACGGAAAGTGGAGAATGCAAAACTCTTGCCTCTGCGTGCTCTGCGAAACTCTCTGCGTTCTCTGCGTTCAACTGTTTTTTAACGCAGAGCCCGCCGAGGAGGACGCAGAGATCGCTGACCGAGTGTCAAGCTGCACCGAAATGTGTCAACTTTTTTCAGGACGACCCACAAAATGGCACGAAATATTTTTTTCACGTTGGAGGCCGAGACACTGCCAAAAACGGGACGTAAGTGTTGTGGTATCAGTTAGTTAAGTGTCTCGCCCTGGATGCGAGACACTAGCGAGACAGAGCGGGACACTTTTGGGGGCGGCGGCCGCGGCATTCTCTGTGTTTACCGCTGGCGTGGTAATCTGTGATTCGATTCTATGAGCAATTCAGACATAACTTTGCGGGTCGAAAATGTCACCAAAAGCTTTGGCGATTTTACGGCGGTGGATGACCTGAGTTTCGAAGTG
>JBATDM010000102.1:0-6175 GCA_049663465.1 Pyrinomonadaceae bacterium | reverse complement strand
CGTCGATACAAAAATCCCGTTTTGAGGTGCGTGAGATGCGCATGGAGCCGGGCGTGCAGAAATATGTGGTTGAGATCGTCCGCCGGACGCGTAGTCATCCGAATATCCTATACGGTGGAAGTCCACGTGCGTCGGTCGCGTTGTTGTTGTGTTCCAAGGCTCTTGCGGCTATTAGGGGACGCGAATTTCCAACGCCGGACGATGTGCGCGATGTAGCTTTGCCTGTTCTACGGCATCGATTGGCGCTGCGTGCCGAGGCAGAACTCGATGGCGCGACGGCCGACGCGGTCATCTCGGATATTATCAAAACGGTAGAAGTCCCCCGCTGATCGGCAGATTTTCAACGCAAAGACGCCAAGATGCAAAAGACGCAAAAAGAATCTTTGCAGCCTAGCGTCTTTGCATTAAATATCTTTGTCTATTGTCCTTGGACGTCGCCCTCTTCGGGTTTGTCAGCCTTTTTTGTAGATTTTCCAGTCGGCGTCTTAGTTTTTGATTTTCCGTCTGCGGGTTTTGCGTCGGTCGGTTTAACGAACGTCTTTTTCCCCGTGTCGGTTACAGTGGGCTGACCGGTAGGAACTTTTTCACTCGCTTTGGGAGATGGTGACGGGTTTGCTGTGGGCGCAGTTTCGGGGTTTACGGGAACAGGTACAAGTATCACACCACCTTCTGCCGGCATAAATTGGCTACCGCTGCCCGCACTCGGAACTGTGTAGGTCTGACCGCCCGGTTGAATATACTCTATCGGCGGGCCGCCCTGATTGAGCGGAGCACCGGCCATCGGGATGACCGCACCCAGCGGCGGAGCACCGGTTGGCGGAGCGCCGCCGTTGGCCCATGCGTTGTAACCGTCACCGCCCGGAAGATCGCTGATCGGCTGCTGTGAGGTAGCCAATATCTCTGCATCGGTCATTGCCGGAAGACGTGCGAGGCTTTCCTCTTGCGCACCGGTCGCCGGGCCGATCGGCTGGACAGGAAAGCTGCCTGCGTCTGCCTGAAGCTGTGTCGTCGGATCCGTCTTTCGAACCGACGTTGCGTAGATCAAAGCCACGGCGAGAACCGAGACACCCACGAGGGCGACCACCGAAGTTTTCCAAATGCTCCGGCCATTTGCGGCCGCAGCGGTGGTTTTCGCGGGAGCGATACGGCTCGACAGAAGATTTAGGTCTTCTGCGAACGCGGCCATCGTCTGATAGCGTCGTTCGGCGTTGGCAGACATCGCAGTCAAAATTATTGGTTCGATCTCGGGGTTCAGATCTTTTCTGAATGCCGACAGCGGCGGTGGCGGCTCGCTCGATGATCTTTCGAGGATTTCGGCCGGTGTCTTTCCTTCGAATGGAAGCACGCCGCTTAACATCTCATAGATCATTACCGCCAGCGAATAGACGTCCGACCGTTCATCCGCGACAGGAAATGAATTGCACTGTTCCGGCGCGAGATAATGCGGGTCGGCATCGCGGCTGACGCTCATGGGGTCACCGCCAAATCCATAAACCTTTACGCTGTCCGCACCCGTCTCATCTGTCTCGACGATTACGCAATCCGGGCTAAGGCGCCCGTGAACAAGCTTTTTCTCATGAGCGGCTGAGACTGCGGCTGCGATCTGAGTTGCGATGGCGATGGCCCGGTCTTCCTTGAGCGGTTCGGATGTGATCTCTGACAGTTGCTTTCCGGCAATCGGCTCAAAGACGGCGTATGCCGTGCCTTTAGCGTCATTGCCAAAATCGGTTAGGTTCAGAATATTCGGATGCGAAACTGTTGCGGCAGCACGTGATTCGTCAATAAACCGTTTTGTCCAACGCTGATCGACCGAGAGAGCGAGCGGCAATATCTTTACCGTTACAGGCTTGTCCACGATCTCATTGCGGCCCGCATACAGGTCGCCCATATCGCTCTCGCCGATCAGGTTTTCGACACGGTATTTTTCTGCAACTAATTTTCCTAAAATATCTTCGCTCATCTAATATTAGAACGCTCAAAATGCGTTCAGGTTGCAACTTAAAGAATAAAACTCTGGGTCGCGAGATTCAAGAAATACTTTTCGTTCCTTGAGATCGCAAAGAAAAACGCGGATGAGACAATCGGCCTCATCCGCGGATCTGTATCGGACGTTATCGAATTAAAGCTTGACGAAAACGATAAGCAGCGCAAACAGTACGAGTGATTCGATCAGCGCGAGGGCGATAATCATCATCGTCTGAACCGTACCGGCAGCTCCGGGATTGCGGGCAGCTCCTTCGGCAGCACGCGAACCGACGAGGCCCTGGCCGATAGCGGCCAAACCGGCTACGATGCCGAAACCGATGCCGCCGCCGATCGCCTTGGAACCGGCGACGTACGAATCATTGTATGCCGCGCCTCCGCCCGACTGTGCCATTGTCGCGACTGCCATCAGAGCGATAGCGAGGGTCGCAAACAAAACGTATTTATATTTATTCATTTTTTATCTCCTTTTTTGCTAAATAAGAAGACTCAGTACTCATTTTTTCAGATCTGTTCGCTGGTATTATTTCGCCTCACTTCCGGTATGCCGCGGATTTTATACTCCGTAGAGTCCGCGTCTCCTGATGCGTGCGGGCATAGTTGCTATAAAACACAGATCCGGCAAAAATCGGCCGTTGTCTTCAAATATCGTTATGCATGGGCCACAGCCGCTTCGCCGTGGGCCTCTTCTCCATGCTCATCGTGATCGTGCGGCGCGTGCGAAACCTCGCCAAGGTAGATCATCGAGAGCAGCGTAAATACAAATGCCTGAACAAATGCCACAAATACACCGAGCAGCGTCAGAGCCAACGGAACCGCAAAATGTGTGAACGGCGGAGCCAGATTTGTGATCTGTGTAAACACCTGCTCATCCGAATACATATTTGCGAACAAACGTACGCCGAGCGTGAACGGCCTGATCGAGTTACTGATAAGTTCGATCACAAAGATGAGCGGCGTAATGATCATCGCCATCAAAAACGGCAGCTTGGGGCCGGCAAAGTGAGCGATGTGGCCAAAGAAGCCATTCTCATTGATACCGACGTAGTTGTAATAGACAAACGACGAGATCCCGAGAGCATACGTCACATTAACCGACGCGGTTGGTGACATAAACATCGGAAACTGGCCCATCAGGTTTGAAACAAGGATCAAAATAGCAAAGGTCGCGACGACCGGGAAATATTTTGCTCCGTGGTCCCCGATGACACTGCCGACCATTTCTCTTATCGCGAGATAACCAGCCTCTAGCGTCAGCTGTCCCGACTGCGGATCATCCTCGGAAAGTTTACCCTTGAGCAGGCTCACGACAAATATGGTGATCAAACATGCGATGACGAACATGATCGAGTACCAGGGAATGGCGTTCTCGAGTGTATAGGCGCCGAATACCTTGGCCGCTGATGTGTCGAAATGTGAGAACACATACTTGTTCCACATCGGCTCAGTGTAGGTGATCTGAAAATGATGCACCGGCTCGCCGAGATAGTGATTGATAAACTCTACGATCAAAGGCAGGTGATGGCCGCCGCCCCCAGAAAATAAGAACATGTTAAAAACCTTCTAAAAAGTATTAGAAATAATATTTTTCAAACCGTGAATAACCACGGCAAATGCAAATGCCGCAAGGCCCAAAATTACCGCCGTTATCGGCATCGCATCGGTCCAATAGACCAGCAGCAGAACGGCGCCCATAGCGACATACCGCAAAATGTACTTGGCTGCGAGAATGCCCGACGTCGCTATCGCGTGCGGTTCAAATATCGACCGTGTCGAGCGTTCAAGCCAGAAGTAGTTGGCAAACGCCAAAGCACCGCCAAACAAAACTCCGATCCCAAACCGCGTTCCGCCAAAGCCAAACCCCGCAATTGTGCCCGCCGCAATGAGCACAGCCATTATTATCAAGATTCCGCGATGTGAAATCACCGCAACTTCGTTTGTCACAGGATCATTATCCACAGCGATCGCGAATCCTAAATTTTACAAGGAATGGGGCGAAATTCAAAACGAAAGGAAGAGAAGCGGTTTCCCTTTTTTCCTTTTGTGTCCTCCGTGTCTTCATCTTTACGCTCTTTGTGATGATCGCCCTTTTTATCACAGAGACCACAAAGGGAAGACACAGAGAACACAAAGAGTTTGTTTTGAACTACTTAGGGTCTAGGTCGTCGTCATGGCGTGACAACAGCGGGCGTATGTCGCTTTTTCGGCTACTCGGTGCGTAGATCTGTTTGCTGACCCGAAAGAACTGGATGAATCCGATCATTGAGCCGATGACTATGCCCGCAACCATGCCAAACGGTGAGCTACCAAACAAGAGGTCTGCACCCCAGCCGAGAAAGAGCATAAATGCTACCGAGCCAAAAAACACAATGCCGGCCGACCATGCGAGGCCGCTTCGGCGGATGCTCTCGTCGGGAGTTTCGGGAATGTAATTTTCAGGGACAAATTTTAACGCCGGGCCAGTTTCCTCTGGCTGCCACGCACGCGGAGGAAGCTGCGGATCATCCGGTGCGAGCGGAGATTCGAATGCGGTCGAAACGTCAGGTGTGGGGGCCGGGACCGTGGCCGCGATAGGCACGAACGGCTCAGTCGGAGCGTCATCATCCACCTTTTCATTAGGCCAGAGCCCAGTCAAATTCGGGTCGATCTCGGCAAGGTCCGAGCCATCGAAATAGGCGACGCTTTCAGGGAGCGGTTCAGCGGGCAGATCTATAGCACGCTGGCCGCCGGGCCACGGTGTTTCGCGGTTCTCGGTCTCAGATTCTGTTGTTTCCGGCTCGAAGATCATTCAGTGGAAATAATGACAGTTTCGGTTGGCGATTTCAATTCGTACGTTATCCCGCGCCAAGTCACTCGTCGCGAGGCCGAGGCTGCGAGGCAGTTATAGAAGAAAATGGCCGGTGATATAAGCCACAGAGTATTTTGCGTCCAAAATTGCCGGCTGATCTCGAACGTGTATCTTGTCAGCACAAGGTGAACCGCATTGAGCCGCAGCCATGATTTGCCGATGCTGAACACGGAGACGACGACAAGCGTTGTTATCGCTGTAGCGACAGCAAGATCGTTAGATCTGCTGAGCAGCACGATCAGAAACGCGGCGATCATCACTGAGTTAAAAAGGGCGGAGCCGAGAAAAGAGATAACCCACAGTTTGGTTGCCCCAACCCGCGTGATCTTCATTTGGCGCGTTGTGAACTCGAGCATTTGTCGAAACGTACAATCTTCGACCGACGCCGTAAGTGCTTGTGGTACAAAGACTATCGGCAATCCAGCATCCTTCAATGCGTCCGTGACGGCGAAATCGTCGGATAGCGTGCCGATCCAGCGGTCACGCATTCCGATGCGTTCAAAAACATCCCGGCGGATCGCGGTCGAACCGCCCCAACAAAAATTTGAGCTTCGATCCGGGCCGAGTGCCGACGCGATCGAGGCGTTCCAGGCCGAACGCAACTCAGAGCCGAATGTCGGATTTCTTGAAAAGAACCAGCGGTAGCCCGTTGCCGCACCGATATGCTCGTCTGCAAGCGGTGCTACGAGCGTCCGTAGCCAATCGGGCGACGGACGAGCATCCGAATCGACAAAGACAAAAGCCTGGGATGAGGCGTCGATGTGAAGGACGGCTTCGCGGAGGTTGGCGATTTTTTGTGCACATCTGACGGCTTTTGGTGCGTTGACCATTTTTGCGGAAACCCCGACCCGGTCATTCACGGTTTCTATCACCTCGTTAATGACGGCAACCGCCGGGTCGTCCTTACTGTCCACGACAAATATGATCTCGTATGCCGGATAATCTTGCTCGGTCAACGCGGCAAGGTTACGTTTCAGATCTTCGTCGAGGCCCTTGCAGGGGGAGATAATGGATGCGAACGGCGTGAAATCGGAACGTTTTTTTTCGAGTTCGCTGCGAAAGAATCTGAGGTAGGCAATGCCGCCGCGAAAGGAGTTGAAACTCAGCCAGACGAGAACGGCTGCGAAAAAGTAGAAGATGAAGATCATCGATTTTCGCGTTTGCCGAGCAAATGAGCGATATATTCCAACGTGCGCTCGGCGGCGCCGCGGTTGTTGTTCATCACCGCGAGGGCGTGTTCACCGAGGCGTTTGCGCCTGTCAGCGTCGACCAGCAGATCGTTGAAGGCGTTGACCAAGTGTCTGACGGCATCATTCGGCGTATTTGACGGAAGCTGTATGAGAG
>JBATDM010000101.1:0-34994 GCA_049663465.1 Pyrinomonadaceae bacterium | reverse complement strand
CGCTTCGACCGCTGAGTACGGATCGATCTTCTTGTCAGAAATTGAGATCGCTAGCTTGTCTAGCTTTTCGCGAGTTCCACTACGATCCAATAAATCTGCTAAGAGTCGCTCTCTCAATAGTTCGGTCAAACGCCATTTGGCAATGGCCTGCCGGCGTTCATTTGCGTGTTCGTCGCTCGCCTGAAACTCCAGATAGCTGACGATGGCGGTCGAGAGGTCTTCGATGCCTTTGCTTTCGGTTGCGATGGTCTTGATGATCGGCGGCATCCACATGTCGGGACGGTGAGCAAGCGAGAGCAGTGCTTCGAGCTCTTTCTGGGTTCTCAGGACGCCTTCGCGGTCGGCTTTGTTGATGACAAAAACGTCGCCGATCTCCATTATCCCGGCCTTGATCGCTTGAATGTCATCGCCCATTCCCGGAACGAGCACGACGACGGAAACGTCCGCCGCCTTGACGATCTCAACCTCATCCTGACCGACTCCGACGGTTTCGACGATGACTTTGTCGAATCCGGCAGCATCGAGAATCGCCACTGCATCAACCGTTGTACGCGAAAGTCCGCCGAGATTGCCACGTGTCGCCATCGAGCGAATAAACACGCCCTCCTGCATCCCAAGCGTCGCCATTCTAATTCGGTCGCCAAGGATCGCACCGCCTGAGAACGGGCTGGATGGGTCGACACAAATGATCCCGACCTTGTTGCCCTGGTCTTTGTAATGTTGAGCAAGTTTATCAACGAGCGAAGATTTCCCGGCGCCCGGCGAGCCGGTGATGCCGATTACCATCCCTTTTCCGGTATGAGGGAAAACGGTTCTCATCAATTCAGCCGCATTCCCGCCGCCGTTTTCGACAAGCGTGATAGCACGGGCAACCGTCCGGACGTCACCCGCGAATAGTTTTTCTGGGTCAATCTCAGCCATCTATCGCGAAGTGTCAGGAATGAACTTGAGCAAGCGAAGTCGGCTCGTTCGCCACTCGTAGTAATAGGTGCCTTGTTTTTGGTCGGAGTCACCATCTTTCATCGGCCCCGGCGTTCCCCGAATAACCAGCAGACGGCTGTTTTTCCGGTAGGTGTAGGTTTCTGGAAAGTCATCTGACACCGAACCGAACCAGGCAGACACTCCTAACAATTCGTCGGGGAAAAATGTCCGGCCAGTCTTAGCGTCAATGATCGCACTTTGCGAGCACCCTGTGCCGCATCCCCATAGGGTAAGGATGAAACGCCCTGCGAAATTCACTTCGCCCGTTATTGCTTCTCGCAGCCTTGTTCGGAAAGTCAATGCACTAGGGCTTCTCCGAAAGTCGATCGCCTTTGCGGTTCTCTTTTCCACTTTGGCCGGATAACGGCCAAAGGTTGGGTTCTTAGATTGCTGACCGATCCCGAAAGTGGCGAGGATCAAGATGCCAATTAGCACTAGTGTAAGGCGTTTCATAAACCGTAATTTTCTCATTTTGTCACATAAACACGAAATGACGAGCCGATCTCTCGGCCCGTCACACGGAGGAACGACTAACTTAACTACATCTGCCCTTCATCAGCGGACGGTCCGTAGATCGACGGCACTGGTATGTCGTTGAGACGCAAATATACCGATAGCTGGCCGCGGTGATGGATGATGTGGTTCATCACAAAGGTCCGCATCACGGCGACCTTCGGCATCGTCATGTAGACCTGTTCACCGTTTCGCATTGTCCAGTCCGTGGAGAATGTCTCATCCGGCGTTTCGCCAAGAATGATCTTGGCGTTAGCAATGTGATCGTCGAAGAAGGCGAGCAGTTCCTCGTTCGTTTTCGGTTCAAATGGCGTGAAATCCATCGTCGCAAAATCGAGAACATCGCTCTTCAAGGTCTCCTTCGTCCATCCGAACATCTCCGCACAATGAACCGCGAGACGACCCATCGTCATCGATTTTTCATGCGGCTTCCAGTCGAACTTATCTACCGGAACACGCTCGAGACACGAACGCGTGACCTTTGCCTCATTTTCCAATTCACCCAAAAATGCCGACGCTAGCCGGCCCGTACTTGTTGCTGTTGAACTCATTTACTTTCTCCTAATGTTAATTTCCAATTTGGAAAATCAGTATAGCACGCCGTTGCACTAATGCAACGCCACACAGGCCGATTGCCGGAACTCGGGCTGCTAGCCTGCGAGTCTCGGTTCTCCCTGTCATTTTCAACTGAGCATTCTCAAAAGGTTTACACGCAGGCTGGCAGCCTGCGTCCAATCTTATGTCGCTATCAACTCTGATGCCTTTCTGTCCGTGGCCGAGAGCCAGTAAATATCTGCTAAATTGGCGATCGGCCCGACTAGGAATAGTGCGTAATACGGAGCGTGGACGACTTCGAATAGCCGCAGCACCATCTCGACCGCTGCGACCAGAAATACTACAAAGCACTGAGCAAATTTTGAGGATCTGACCGTTGTCTTAGGATCGGTGATCATGAAGAAAATGTAGAGCTGATACATCGGCCCGGTGATCGGAGCGACCTCGGCAAAGAATCCGTGGCCGGTGATCATGCTTCGGATAAGGCTGAACGCGAGAAAGAAGAAAACATAGGTGAGCGTGATGTGAAATCTACCGAGCCGATAGACAATGATCGAACCGAGCAGCCAGATTACGGCCATCGCCCACAGATTGTTACCCCACTGAATGCTCAGGCTTGCAACAGCAAAAGGTGCCGCAAAAAGCATCGCCGAAACGCCAAAATTCGAGGGGTTCCAGATATGGCGGTCCTTCACACGGAGCAGATATTTTGAGGTCAGCGAGATCGCGGCACACAGAGCGAATGGCCAAAAGAATGGTGAACGGATGAGGATGCCGACGCTGATCCCGGAAATATAGGCACTCGCGAGATGCGGTATCTTGCCGGTAAAAACCTTTCCGAGCACGACCTCGCAGACGACCGCGACAAGTATCGCGAGCAGCGTCTGCGGATAGCTTTCCAGCATTCCAAACGAAAGCTGGCCGCCCAATAATATCAGTGTGATAAATATCGGAGCGATAAACCTGGCGTCGATCCCCCAGACCTTTGCCACAGGTGACGAAGCCTTTGAGTCGGCGCTTATTTGAGCTGCGGCAGTTTCGGCCATATCTCTTCACGTTTCCTTGATCGAATGGACTTTATTTACTTCCGGAGATTCGATGGTCACAACTTTCCCGGACGGCCAGCGGATCTCGACTTTGTCGATCGTATTGGTTTTTCCGATGCCAAACTGCAGCCGCCGCTGATTCTGCGAGCAAAAGCCTATTCCGCCCGAAACTTCCTGCACCTGCTGCTGCCCGTTCCAAAATACTCGAACTTGCGCTCCGATAGAACTCGTGTTGCTGGCTGTTCCCTCAAGGTCAAAGGCGATCCAATTGTTCGCCGCGTCCGCACTATTCTTATACACGACGACGGGGCCATTCTGATTGGCAACGACGATGTCGACCACGCCGCGATTCCACAGATCGGCGGTCGCAACCGAGCGTCCGTCAAACGTTTCGTTAACGCCGACGGCCCGTGCAACGTCGCTAAACCTTCCCGAACCGTCATTTAACCAGACCTTCTTTGCCTGGAAACCAGCAAGGCTTCGCCCGCCGATAGGTGCCCAGTTCTTTGTGTCGCTGATGATCGAATTATTTCCAACGGTGACCTTCGCATAGTCGTACCAGTAGTTCTCAGCCTGATCGCCAGAGATATAGCCGTTTGTCAGAAAAATGTCCTGATTGCCGTCGTTGTTGAGGTCGGCAAACTGAGATCCCCAGCTCCATCCGCCAAACTCGACGCCAAAACTGCTCGCTTGATTCTCAAACGCCAGATCTTTTGAATTTGGCTTCTGCATCCATAGATTGTTGCCCTGAAGCAGAATTCCGGGTTCGGAGATATTCGACACGTAAATTGCAAATTTGCCCTGATTCAACACGTCGCCAAATGTCGCGTTCATGCCGCTCTTTGGTGCAAATCCAACGCCGGTTTTCTCGCCCGCCTCGACAAAACGCTCGCCGTTTTCATTCAAATATAGCTCAGCGACCCCGTAGTCATTTGCGACAAAGAGGTCTGGATAACCGGTTCCGCGAATGTCAGCAGCACCAGCCGCGAGTGCCCAGCGGTTCGAGTCAATGCCGAGCTTCTTGCTCACCTCTTCAAACTTGCCGCTGCCAAGATTATGAAATAGATACTTTCGCCCGCCATTCTTTGCATATTCAAAACTCTCGGGCATTATCAACGTGCTTTCCACATTCCAAAGGTTCAGACCCTCGGGAAAATATCCCCCGACAAAAAGATCTATCTTTCCATCGCGGTCATAGTCAAACCAAACGGCGGTGTTTGCATTCGTCCATTCAGGCAGGCCAGAACCGTCGGTAGTTCGCGTGAAACCTTGGCCTGCGTCATTGTGAAACAACTCAGGTTTGCCCCATTTGTAAAGGAAAAGGTCTTCGAAACCGTCGTTATCATAGTCGGCCCAGACGGTGCCCATCGAAACGCCAGTGCCGATCTGATTGAGATCAGCAACGCCCATTGGTTCCGCGACATCGGAAAACGTGCCGTCCTTAAGGTTGCGGTAAAGGGCATTTTTCGATCCCTCGCCGCTGTTGGTCAGGTAAATGTCGTTCCACCCGTCGCGATCGTAATCAACGATCGAGACCGCGGCTCCCATCGATGCAATTATCGGCATGATATTGCCAAGTTTGGGATCGAGCTTTGGGGACTGATGTCTGAAGTTGATGCCTGACTTAGCCGCTACGTCCTCAAGGAAAAAACCGAAACTTTTCATCGCCGTCGCCGAATCAACCTCAACCGCCGCCGGTTGGTAATACCGCCGCATGAGGAAAGGGACCGCCAGCAGTCCCGCAAAAAAAACAGACAAGAGTATCTTGGGCAAGTATTTCATTTACTCCTCAGTGCGTTGCGAAAGCGGTCAGGTGCGACATAACGCGTGTGAAATTGCTGCCAATCCGCTGAATGCTGACGATAGACCGGATCGTCCTCGAGTCTTGTCGGCCGTCGCGAATAGTCGTTCGTCGCGTGGGTCGGCAATGGCAGCACGGTCTTCGAAAAGACGGAATTCAAATCGCCGTCCTTGATCCAACCATCACCAATTATCACAAAATCTCGCGTCCAGCCCGGTTGAACCGGCGGCAGCTCCGGAAATTTGAGCACAAGTTCGTCACCCGCACCGCTTATTATATAGCGGTCGTCAACTATTGTAAGCAGGTCCAGAACGTCGCCGTATCGAGTGTAGTAGCCCTCGAGGTCACGCCATTTCTGTGTTGTTGTGAATATCGCGTCATAGTCCGGGATCTCGGGTGACGATGCGTCACGCTTGTTCATTACCGAAAAGCCGCGTTGCCGCAATTCGGCAGAGGCGAGCGACATTCGAGTTTCGATCGTTTGATCAGCTGGCAGATCCGCCGTCCAGGACAGACGATCCCAAAAGATCTCCATATTGGTCCGCAGACGGAAGCGACGCTCGCCTATTGGAAGCTCGATCAGGATCGTCTTCATCTTGCCGGCAGGGAAACCGAGACCGTCGTTTGCGGTTTTCCAGGTTCCGTCTTTGTCGGGGATCTCAATACTGAGCGATCTCGGCACGGGATGCGAACTTTGGCCAAGTTCGACATTGATCGAAGCATCTGTCGGATGAACCCAACCGTCGCCAACGAGCCATAATTTCTTATCCGTTGGAGCATCTTCTGGCAGCGCCACCTCGACAAAGTGGTCGCTTGCCGCACCCTGAAAAGGTCCGCGATCAAAATCGTCAAGATAGTTTTCGTCAACCGTGCTGACGAAATCTGAAACGTCTTGTCCAGTGTTGCCGGTCGCTGTCAAAAACGCCCGTGTCGGTTCGGTCGTTGTTACTTTCAACTCGACCGGCGGGACCGCAAACCGTTCATCCGTAAAGACTTCCCGGTCGGTAGGGTGATCGACTGCCAGCAACGAATAATGGTCGAGATAAAAGGTTTCCCAATATTCACCGGTGATCCGAAGCTCGTAAAAGCCGTCTTTCGCAACGAGCTTTTCGCCCGGTATCTTAAACCATTCTTCTGTCTCCACGATGCCGAAAGTATCCTGTGCATTTATCTTCAGCCCAAGCGCCGGACTCCACGGCGGGGCATCCTTAACATACTCAAACTTCGATCCATTCCATGCGAACAGATGCGGGCAAGAGCCTTTCAGACGCTGCTCGACGAGGACGGTTTGCGACGGCTTCATATCAAAATCAGCCTGCACATAGCCATTGCCCCAGACGATCCTCATGACGTCAACATTCGTTTGTTCGCCAAGCCCGAAATGAACCTGTGGCGAAGAAGAAACGCGCTTTTGGGCGAGCAATCCGGCCCGTATCTCGATCTCGCTCCCGATGCCGAAGGAATTGATCCGCTGGTCACCGTCTGTCTTGGCCGCCCGTGGACGAATGATCTGCCAACCGTAATTCTTGGGCCCGGAATTGATGAATTGTGCCGGTTTGCCGTCATTCGTTAGGCCGACGAGGTCCAATCGCCCATCGCCATTTAGATCAGCGGTATTTTTCGCGGCGGAACCATCGATCCGAATGGCTTCCGTCGACACAACGCCCATTGCCCCGAAAAGCCATAACTGATCGCCAACCAAAACATCCGCCGCACCATTGTTGTCAAAGTCTTCAAATACGATCCCGGCCCCGGTTGCCGCACCCGCAGGAAGCAACGATCTTGCCCCCCAACTCTGCCCACTGTTCTCGTCGGTGAGCGATGTCACCGATCCGTCGGTTCCGAGAACGTTGAGATCGAGCCTGCTGTCACCATTTGAATCGGCAACAGCGATAGTCTTAACAGGCGATGTTATCGGTGTACTCCGCAGCGAGAATTGGCCGCCCCGCTCATTCGTGAAGACCAGGAGTTGCCCTTTCGCGTCTATCGCGGCAAGATCGGCGTCGCCATCTTCGTCGAGATCGTCCGAAGCAAGATCGCGAAGTCCGATGACCTCGGAAAATAGCTTCATCTCCTGAAAAGTTCCGTCTGCGTTATTGCGAAGCACAACAGCGGCTCCGGAGTCAGATCCGAGCACAATATCGAGGTCGCCATCAGCCTCAACATCAAATGCGTAGGCTCTGTCATATTTGCCGCGCAAAAGTTCAGCAGCGATCCCCGCACGCGATGTAATATCGCCAAATTTGTCGTCAATAAAACGCAAGCCGCTCTCGCCTACAATGACAAAGTCGTTCCTAAGGTTGTAGTCGAGATCGATGGCCAAGACGTCCTTCGATCCGGCGACAGAAATCGCTCTTTCGCCAATATGGACCTCATTTGCATCGGCCCAGGCGATCAGTGCATTTGCGTCGCCGTCAGTAAATACAGCCTTCGCCCACGTCGCGGGCCGGTCCGACACCGGTTGCGGAGTCATTTTCAGGGCCGTGTCCGGTGCGGCCGGCGAGAAATCTGGAACCGGGAGTTTCAGCGGCCGCATGAAGGGCTCACCAACTGTGTTCTCATCAAATCTCACCTCAGCAATGGCCGCCCGAAATTCGGGTAAGCGGAGAAGCGTATTGCGGAAGAAGGCCAGATTTTGACTTACGTCGCGAAGGTTGCCCGAATTTGCGGCATCGCCGAGAACGCGGAACTGCTGCTGGATCTCGGTCTCCCATCCGGTGATCTTTGGGGAGATGCTGGCAAGAATCGCTTTTACATTTTCGGTGTCGCCCCGCTTTGCAGCGAGACGGGCTACTTCGATCTGCGCAGCTAGGTTGTCAGGCTTGATCGCGAGTACCGACCGATAGGCCTCGAATGCGTCGGCTTCGTTGTTTTGCTGTTCTAATTCCTTGGCCAACGCAAACCGGACCTTTAGATCGCTCTGGTCAAGGTCGATCGCTTTTTTTAGATATTCGATAGCTTTTGGACGGTCGCCCTTTTGCGTTTCCAGAGCGAATCGATTGCGGAGCAGTTGAACATTTTCTGGTGCCAGATCAGATGCCTTTGACAAGGACGTTGCCGCATTTTCGAGGTCACGCTGCCGCATCTGCAGAATGCCAAGGTTTGCCCACGCGGCAGGCTCAGCCGGCGCGAGTTCGACCAATTCTTCAAGCTCGACCTTTGCCCGCTGTTCGTCACCGACCTGCATCGCAGACAGACCGACGTAAAATGTCCGGACTGCTTTCTCAAAGGCTTCAGTGCCGGCATCAGGAGCGGTACTGCCGCAGGCTGTGAGCAAAACGGAAAGCAAAATGACCAATCCTAAATGACGCTTACGCATTGTTTACAGAATCTGTTTTTCGCCTGGAATAAATGGAACCGGGGTGCCGTTTTGGCGGAGATAATAGAATTTTCCGCCTGCCAGGTCACTGATCTTTTTCTCGCTGCCGTCCGGCCAGTAAATGGTCAACTCGTCAATCTTGTCGGCGGTGCCGAGTCCAAAATGAAGGCGAAAATCACTGACCGACAGATAACTTTGAGATCCCATCACCTGTCTCTCGTATGTCTTATCGCCGATCTTTGCGACAACTCGGGCCCCGATCGCGTTGCGATTAGATTTTTCACCGTCAAGCCAAAAGACTACAAAATTGCCTTTTTCCGGCGTAGAGTTGAAGGCGATTTGGGCGGTTCCGCCATTATTATTTACAACAAAATCGATCAACCCATCGCCGTTGAGATCGCCGGTGGCCAAACCGCGACTTACCTGCTTGTCGGCCAAAGCCTTGCCCGCCGAGCTGCTAATACCTGTGAATTTACCACCGAGATTTTCAAACAAAAGATTTTGTTGTGCGAACGTGACGGTCTCTGAATTGCGTTCGATATTGTCCTGGATATGGCCGTTCGACACAAGAATATCTTCGTCGCCGTCGTTGTCCGCGTCAAACGTATCGATCCCAAATTTGAGCCTTTCACGGGAGGCAAATCCAACGCCGAGTTGATCTGGGATATCCTCGAAAAGCATCGGTTCCCGCTGCATATAGATCGCAAGGGCTTCGGTCTGAAAGGTGGTATCCGCAATATCGAGTAAGCCGTTTCCATCAAGATCTGAGAAGTCGGCTCCCATATTTGCCTGCTCCCGACCTACCGCGCTATAGGCCGCTCCTGAGAGTTGCGCAACGTCCTTAAAATTCCCTTTGCCGTCATTGAGCCAGAGGTTGTTTGGCGTAGTGTCGTTGGCGACGAAAACGTCCTGGTCGCCATCGCGGTCGATATCGCCAATTGCAAGTGCAAGCCCTTTTTGCGGTTCTTTATCGAGTCCGGCCGACGTTGTGACATTGGTGAAATGCCCCTTGCCGTCGTTTTGCCATAGTTGGTCAGCCTCAGATTCGAAAAGCAGCGGTGCCGGATAGGTCAAGAGGCCGTTATTGTAGGCCTTTGGCGGGTCAACCATCGAAAACTTTACATAGCAAACGACAAAAAGGTCCAGGTCACCATCATTGTCGAAATCAGCGAATCCGGCACTCGATGCCCAAGCGCCGTTACCGGCGATCTTTGAAGCCGTTGTAATATCTTCAAAACCAGTACCGGTATTCCGAAGGAGCCTGTTGTTTCCGTCAAATGATGTCACAAAGACATCCGTCCAGCCATCGTTGTCAACATCTCCGACGGCCACGCCCATCCCGTAACCCGCACTCGGCAGATTCCACTCGGCGGTCTTATCCGAAAATGCCCCCTTACCGTCGTTGATAAACAGCCTGTCGGATGAATCGCCCGAACGCACAGCCGAACCTAGAGCACCACTATTTACGAGGAAAATGTCCGGAGCACCGTCGCGGTTAAAGTCTGCAATCGCCACGCCGCTGCCGAGCACCTCGGGCATGTATTTGTTGTCAGTACGCGTTGGCACATGCTGAAATGTTACACCGGAGGCTGCCGTTGCATCGTCAAATTTGATCTTGGTTGGTACGCCAGTCGTCGCCGTATTGCCTGTTGGAACTCCCGTACAAGCTGAGGCAAAAGCCAGGAAAAGGATGGTTGGAAAGAGTGGTTTCGTGTATATCATTTGGCTTTAAGCTTTTCGATCTCAAGCATTGCCGCATCCGCTGCGGCTTGGTTGCCGAGGGCCTTGTGAGATTCGGCGAGGTACTGGAGAATCGGCACCCTGTTTGCAGGGGCAGCAAGCGGCAGCATCTGTCCGGCGAGATCGATCACCTCGCTATACCGTTTGGCGGTCCATGCCGCCTGCAGTTTTTTGCCGAGACTAACGAACCGCAGTTTATTGGTTTCGTCGAGAGTGCTCTTGTCGCGGCTCGATTCTCCGAGCAGACGATATTTGTCTGCCAATTCCGCATTGCCCATCGCCGCATAGGTGCGGCTCATCATATTGTTCGTCGCCGGGTCCGTTGGCGCAAAAGCCAGCGACTTTTCAAAAGTTGCGACCGCCTGATCATACTGCCCATTGCGGAACTGTATCATTCCTTTTAGGTTGATCTCGGCGATCCGTTTCTGAGCGATCACTGCGTCCCAGACAGCGTCCAGGTCGCCTTCGGCTTCGTTGAGTTTTCCTAAATTGAAATTGGCAAATGCAGAGATGGATCGTAGTTCAACATCATTGGAATCGGCGGTACCGAGTTGACGGAGTTGATCGAGCCCTTCCGCATATTTTGCACGCTTGACCAATACTTTTGCGAGCAAGACGTTGTCATCGCGGTCTCGGCCGGTTGAAGTTTTGCTGGTCAACAGCTCCTCGATCAACTCCCAGTCCTCACGATCGGCGAGAGCTGCCACGAACGTTTTTTCTATGTCTTTTGAGTCCGGATACTTCGCCCTAAGAGCTTTCAGTTTGTCGAAATTCTCCGGTGTAATCAGTTGCTGGGTTTGCAGGTCACGATTTATCGCCTGCAGCTCGGCCATCGCAGTCTTATCTTTTGTAAGGAGATCCTTATCGCTTCCGGCCCGGCCCTGACATGACGAGAGAACGGCCAGACAAAGTGCGACGAGGCACAGTCTGACCGTTAAATGGTTGCCGAAGAGAAACTTTAAGAACATTCCTCTCAAAAATAACCTTTTTCTATTGGGCGTTCAACAGATGTTTGGCGATAACGATGCGTTGAATCTCGCTGGTGCCTTCGCCGATGGTGCAGAGTTTTGAGTCACGCCAGTATTTTTCGGCCGGGTAATCTTTTGTATAGCCGTAGCCGCCGTGGATCTGGACGGATTCCTCTGAAACTCGTACTGCGGTTTCTGAGGCGTACAGCTTTGCCATGGCTGATTTTTGGGTAACGGGCTGGCCAGCGTCCTTGGTTGCGGCGGCCTGTAAGGTGAGCAATCTGGAACATTCGATCTGGGTTGCCATGTCCGCCAGCTTGAACTGAATCGCCTGAAACTTCGAGATCGGCTTGCCGAACTGCTGCCTTTCCTTCGCGTATTTGACCGCAGCTTCGTACGCTCCCTGAGCAATACCGACCGACAGAGCTGCAATTGAAATGCGGCCGCCGTCAAGCACCTGCATCGCTTGTAGAAAGCCTTCGCCTTCGTTGCCAAGCAGATTTTCCTCTGGCACGTAGCAATCTTCGAACACGACCGATGCCGTCTCCGACGCTCGCATTCCGAGCTTGTTTTCCTTCTTATCGCCTCTGAAACCTTCCATCGAACGGTCGAAGATGAATGCTGAGATCCCCTTGTTGCCCTGCTCCTTATCGGTCACAGCAACGGCGACGAGCGTCTCGCATGCTAGTGCGTGCGTGATGAAATTCTTCGAGCCGTTGACCAACCAGCCACCCGTACGAGTGACGGCTTCAGCCGTTCCCTCCGTGGCGTCAGAGTCACTCTCAGAGGAATGCGTAAACGCATCACCCTTACGGACCGCCGTTGTTCGTGTTCCCGACGCATCCGAACCTGCCTGCGACTCCGTCAGGCCCCACGCTCCAAAGCTCTCACCCTTAGCCAGCGGCACGAGATACTTCTGCTTCTGCTCTTCGCTGCCGAACATATAGATATGGTTTGAGCAGAGCGAATTATGAGCGGCGACCGACAGGCCGACCGATCCGCAGACGCGGCCGAGTTCCTCGATGATCGTCGCGTACTCGACATAACCCATGCCCGCACCGCCGTACTGCTCGGGCATCGTCACGCCCATCAGCCCGAGTTCGGCCAGCTTTGGCCTGAGTTCCTCGGGAAAATGCTGCGACTCGTCCCACTCCATCACGTTCGGCAGTATCTCGCTCTCGGCAAATTCGCGTACGCTGTACTTGACCTGCAACTGCTCTTCAGAAAGTTCAAAGTTCATAATTTCGTGTGTATAACAATTAGTTATGATGGCATAACATGTCGAGTTGCACAAATCAAGGGTCTTAATTCGTGCCATCCGTGTAATTCGTGCCAAAACTCTTCGGCTTTGTCACGCAATGTATAATTGCAATATGGAATGGCGAGAGAATATCCTAACGACCGACAACGATGTGCAGGAACTGCTGCGTGGTGTGAAGACGATCGCGGTGCTCGGGATGAAGCCTGAGACGCACGCCGGACAGCCTGCGTTTTACGTGCCAAAGTACATGGCGGACCACGGTTACGAGATCATTCCGGTGCCGGTTTACTATCCTGAGGTGACCGAGATACTTGGGCAAAAGGTCTATCGCGATCTCAACAAGGTCCCCGGCGAGATCGACCTGCTGAACGTATTTCGTCGCTCCGAGGACATCCGCAAACACACCCTTGAGATCCTCGCAAAAAAGCCAAAGGCCGTCTGGTTCCAACTCGGTATCCGCAACGACGAAGTAGCCCAACGCCTAGCCGAATCCGGCATCAAAGTCGTCCAGGACCTCTGCCTAATGGTCGAACACCGTGCATTGGGATGAGGAGGAAAAGTGAAAAGGTGAGAAGGTGAAAAAAGCGGTAGATCTTTGATTTTGGATCTTTGATTTTGGCTTTCAGATCTCAGATTTCAAATTTCCGATCTCAAATCTCAGATCGTCTCTCGCGGCATGCCGCCAGAGTCAGACATCGAGCCGTTCACGGTGTCGTTCTATTTTTTCGAGCACACCAACTGCCAATGCGAGGGCTCGCCTACCGTCCTCGCCCGAGATCGTCGGGGCCGTATTATTCTCGATGCAATCCAGGAACGCAGATATCTCAGCTCTTAACGGTTCAATATCGTCTATTTGAAGCCGATTGATCGAGATACGGGCCAGGGGATGAGCGGCATCGGGGTTAAGCGAGGTTAGAGAGGTAAATTTTGTTCCGTAGTCGAGCACGACATAGGCGTTTGTCTGATAAAAGCGTGTCTTGCGGACCTTGTCGGTGCCGATGCGCGAGGCCGTAATGTTCGCGACCGTGCCGTTCTCAAATTCCAAGCGAACATTCGCGGCGTCAACTTTATCTGAAATGACCGGAATACCAACCGCCCGTATCTCAGATACTTTGACATCTGGCCCAACGAGCCATTGCACTGCGTCCAGATCGTGGATCATAACGTCGAGCACGACATCGACATCGAGCGAACGATTTGGGAATGGCGACACGCGGTGGATCTCGAAATAAAGCGGCGTGGTCACATGCGGCCGAAGGGCGACCATCGCGGGGTTATAGCGTTCGAGCTGGCCCACCATTAGCTTTGCACCGGACGTCCCTGCGGCTGCGATCATCCTGTCTGCTTCGTCGAGCGTGAGAGCGATCGGCTTTTCGACGAGAATATGAACGCCTTGCTCTAAAAACGCACAGGCGATCTCGCAATGTGTTTCTGTAGGCGTCGCGATCGATACCGCATCGACCTTGCCGATCAGTTCGCTCCAGTCCGAAAAACTCGCGCAGCCATGCTGAGCAGCAATGTTCGCGGCCGTCTCCGCGCTCGTGTCGCACACGCCAACCATTTCGATGCGGCCCTCAGCCGCCATCTCTGCATAATTACGCCCATGATGCCGCCCGAGGCTGCCGACGCCGATCGCGGCTACACGTAATTTTCGTTCATCATCCATAAATTTGCTTGCAAACGCCATTTCAGCAATACTTTACATTCTCGTTTAAGATGGCTGAGATCACAAACACAGACCAAACTGGCGACGGTTCGCTGCCCCGCATCGCGTGGGTCGCGTTCGTCTTACTGGCTGTGTTCACATACTTTTTCGGGCTTTGGCTGCCATTTCTTGGCCCTGATGAACCTCGTTACGCACAGGTCGCTCGCGAGATGTTTGAACGCGGCGATTGGATCACGCCGACACTCGGCGGGTTTACATGGTTCGAAAAACCCGTCTTGCTCTATTGGCTTGAGATCGCGTCATACAATCTGTTTGGCGTAAACGAATTTGCCGCCCGATTTGGCCCCACGCTGTTCGGCCTTGGCACAATTCTCAGTCTTTGGATACTGGGCCGCTCGATCTCGAAGACGAAAGCTCAAAAACCCAACACTAATTTTGCAAAGTGGCTTGCCCTCATAGCGGCATCGACACTCGGGTTGATCGTTTTTTCGCGCGGAGCGAGCTTTGACATCATCCTCACGTTCCCGATAACCGCGGCGCTCGTCGCGTTCTTTGTTTACGATAATTCGACGGCTGACGAAACCAAGACACCAAGGCATCTTGCCCTCATTCTCTTTTATGTTTTCATCGGCATCGCACTTTTGGCAAAAGGACTGGTTGGCATTGTCTTTCCTATTGCTATCGTCGGTTTGAATTATTTGCTGACCCGTCGATTGCCAAGTCCGACATTTTTGTTGAGCCTCTTTTGGGGAACGTTACTCGCTGGTGCTGTCGCCGCTATTTGGTACGTACCGATGTACGTCACACACGGCTGGAAGTTTGTTGACGAATTCCTCATCCAGCATCATTTTCAGAGATTTACATCGAACAAATATCAACATCCGCAGCCGTTCTACTTTTTCCTATGGGTCCTGCCGCTAATGACGCTGCCGTGGATGCCGTTTTTCTTTGCCGCGATATGGAAGTCGGTTCGCTCGACACTATGGGGCTCGCCCGATCTGGCCGAACGCCCGGACGGCCATTCTCGTCTGGCCGCTTTCTCGGTTGCGTGGATCGCGGTACCGCTTGTTTTCTTTTCGTTTTCAGGTTCAAAACTGCCGGGCTACATTCTTCCCGCCGTCCCGGGTGCGATCGTATTCACAGCACTGACAATGTTCCATTTGGTCAGGAAAAGCAGGCGGTGGACGATCGCGATCTATTCGGCCGCTTGCGCAGTTTTTGCGGTATGTCTGATATTGCTGGCCGTCGCTTTGCCGCGCTTTGCCGACGGTGATTCTCTCAAGGGCCTGATCGAGGCGGCGAATGAGCGGGGACACGCGGACGAACGCGTTTACGGGCTGCATACGATCTCGCATAGCGCCGAGTTCTATGCCGCCAAACGCCTGCTTCGCGACCCCGAAGGCAAACAGAAAAAACTCTACTCGCCCGCCGAGGTTGCCGCCGAAATGCAGCGTGCAAATGTCACAAAAGCGCTGGTCCTGGTGCCGCCTGAGTATCTGAAACAGCTAACCGATAATGGAGCTGTCAAAGCTGAATCGATTCGCGATAATGGTGAGTGGGCGATCGTCGCCGTCTCGATCGAATAGCCCGAAAGATTATTCTTCCGCCGCCCGCCGCAGCCTGTCCATCAAAGCTGCACCGATCCCGTCCGGTTCAACATCTTCGCAATAGATCGTGTGAATGTCACGGCGATCGCATTCGCGGAAGAATTCGAACAATGAACGTGCGTATTCCTCGACCGATCTACATACTTTCACATGAGAAAAATGCTCGACTTCGATTTTTCCGTCGAGTCCGATATACGCGGACGCGGCACGGCGATCGACTGCGTAGCCGGAGCCCACAATGATGACATCTGCTTTGGGGCTGTAGTGCTTGTGACGTAATCCAGGGCTTCTGACCATTTCGGCGTCGTTCGGTTCGGATTCGCGGGTCTCAGGAATGATAGCTCTAAGTTCCGCCAGCGACACGGCTCCTTGACGGAGCAATACTGGAACATCGTCGGTACAATCGACGACGGTTGATTCTAGCCCTATCTCGGTCGGATCGCCCTGTAGAATGCAGTCGATCCGCCCATCAAGATCCTCAAGAACGGCCTGCCAGGTCGTCGGGCTAGGACGGCCCGAAAGATTCGCGGACGGAGCAACGACCGGCACGCCGCACGCCTCGATAAATCGCCGGGCAAGGTCAAACTTAGGCATTCTGACACCGATCGTATCAAGCCCGGCAGTTGCAACATCCGGAACTCGCGTCGAACGGGCCAAGACTAGCGTGAGCGGGCCGGGAAAGAAATGTTCGATAAATCTCGCGCCGCTTTCGCTCATTCCCGCAGTCAGTTCCGCGATCTGTCCGACCTTCGCGATATGAGCGATCAGCGGATTATCCGCAGGCCGCCGTTTTGCCTGAAAGATCTTCGCTACCGCATCTGGGTCAAAGACATTCGCTCCAAGGCCAAACACCGTCTCTGTCGGAAACGCGACGACGCCCCCGCCGCGAATAAACGCGGCCGCCTTTTCGGGATCCTGTGTCAGCAAGGTCTTCACGTGTCAAAGTTTCGCCCATCGACGAAGTAAAATCAAAATCGCCGATCGAGGTTGCCCAAACGACCGTGGTAAGCAAAAATTAACACGTGACGATAGCGGAAAAACTCAAGATACTTCCCACCGACCCCGGTATCTACATCCACAAAAATGATGCCGGACGAATAATCTACGTCGGCAAAGCAAAAAATCTGCGAAATCGCGTCCGTTCGTATTTTCACGCCAGCCGTAACCATGACCCGAAGACGCGGCAGTTGGTCAAATTGATCGCTGACTTCGAGTTTATTGTTGTGGATAACGAGGTTGAGGCTCTCGTTCTGGAATCAAACCTTATTAAAAAGCACAAGCCTCGCTTCAACGTCTTTCTCAAGGACGACAAATCGTATCCGCATCTCAAGCTGACCAACGAACCGTTTCCAAAAGTTGTTGTGACGCGAAAGCTCGTTCGCGACGGCTCGCATTACTTCGGCCCGTTTCTACCGGCAACACTCGCCCGAAATACTTTAAATCTTGTAAATCGTGCGTTCCAGCTTCGCACTTGTGAGATCGAGATCAACGGCAAATTAACGCGTCCGTGTCTCGAATACCATCTAAAGCGATGCCTCGGGCCATGTGTCAAAGGTCTTTGCACGCCGCAGGAATATCAGGAAGCGGCGGCTGATGTAAAGACCTTGCTCGAAGGCAGAGACAAGGAACTCGCCCGTACGCTCGAAGAGCGAATGTGGCAATACTCTGAGGAGAACAAGTTTGAATTGGCGGCCAAATATCGTGACCTTCACCGGACTGTTCTCGCATTGGGCGAAACACAGAAAATGGCGACGACCGCCGACCGCGACATCGATATTGTCGGATTTTATCGCGAGGCACAGAGACTTGCGTTGCAGCTATTTACGATGCGCGAAGGGCGTATCGTCGGTCGTCGCGAATTTTTCTGGGAAGACCTGTCTGTCGATGATTTCTTTGATCCATCAGAATTTCTTGGCGACGTTCTATCGCAATATTATTCGACCGATTATATTCCGCTCGAGATCCACGTGTCGCAGGATTTTGATGAACGTGCCGTTTTGGAAAAGGCACTCACGCTTCGCCGCGGGCGTCGGGTCAAGATACTCGACCCGAAACGCGGTAAGAACAAACATTTGGTCAATTTGGTCGAGGCGAATGCGAAGATCGCGTTTGAGCAGAGATTCCGCGTGCTGAAACCCGATCTTGAAAAGGTGCTCGAAGAAATACAGGAATTGCTTGAGCTGTCGTATTTTCCCGAGCGGATCGAGTCGTTCGACATTTCAAATATCTCGGGCTCGGAGAATGTGGCCGGCATCGTTGTTTTCGAGAATGGTAAGCCGGCACGCGCTAATTATCGGCGTTTTATTATCAAGTCAGTCGAGGGTGCGAATGATTTTGCCTCAATGAATGAAGCTGTCTTCAGGCGTTATAAGCGAACGCTGGCCGAACAGAAGCCGTTGCCGCAGATCGTATTTATCGATGGTGGCAAGGGTCAATTATCGGCTGCGTCGGCTGCAATGCAAGCTCTCGATCTCGAACAGATCATGCTCGTCGGCCTCGTCAAACCGCCAAAACGGCACAACCAGATATCGCATCTGCTCATCCACGGCCGCGAAGACACACCGATCCCGTTCGACCGCAATTCGCAGGCATTCAGGCTGATACTGCAGATCCGCGAGGAAACGCACAAGACGGCGATCGAATTTCACCGCAAACGACGTGAGAAACGCGACTTTTCGTCCGAGCTTTCCGAAATACCAGGAATCGGTGAGAAGCGAAAGCTGAAATTGCTAAAGCAGTTTGGCTCGATCGAACGCATCGCAAAAACCGCCGCCGAGGACCTCCGGCCATTCGTCGGCCCTAAGGCAGCTGGCGAGATCGCGGCCCATTTTGAGAACCAGCGGCAGCTCGCGAAAAAGGTGTAGCGGCAGCCTTTGAACATTGACATCGCCGGGTTTCTCGGTTACTTTTCCCGTATTCTCCAACACAAAGACTTATCAAGGGCTTTTGGGTAATTTTTCCTAACTGGAGTTTTTTTCCATGCTTGCAAGAATTTTAGCCGCGTCCGTCGCTGGCGGAGTTGCGTTTTTTGTCGCTGGGTTTGTCATCTACGGCCTGTTGCTTGACCCAATGGTGATGAAACCGAATTTGAATATCTACCCCGACCTCATGAACGAAACACCTTTGTTCGTGCCGCTTGTACTCGCGAATATCGTCAACGGTTTTCTGCTCGCCTATATATTTGAAAAATGGGCTAGCATTAAGACGTTTGCCGGCGGGGCGAAAGGCGGGGCGATCATTATGTTTATCATCGCGTTGATGATGCAGATGATGTTTATGGCCTTTATGAATCTGTCAAAGAATTTCATTCCGCCGGTAGCTGATGTCATCGGCTCAGCCGTTATGGGAGCGATCGGCGGCGGTGTGGTCGGAATGGTACTTGGCCTGATGAACAAAGACGCAGCCTGATCGTGTGGTTGTGATTAGGTGATCGGGCCGAGATCTCATCTTCGTTGGCCGCAGCACAGCGACGACGCTGCGGCCGATGGGATCCGGGCCCGAAACTTAACGTTTGCGTTGGTCTATTGGTCAACCTTGCGAACGTATGTCTTGTGAACAACGGTGTTTGACCGGCCGTCGCGGGCCTCTACCATTACATTTTCTTTATCCTCGCGAGTAACGAGCCGCGCTCCGGAACTGACGGTCTTTTCCTTAGCCTTGGCCCGATCTGCGTCCTCCAGAAAGCCCTTCACAGCGTCGGCTTTTACCGGATCTGCGAGTCTTACACTTCGCGATTCGGCGATAGCCTCGGTTGCAGTCGCTTTCAGATTCTTCATCCAGACCTTCTTGAAGAGTGAATTAGAGACATATATGTCCGCACTGTTGATCTTGCCATTTATCGCGAATGCGTAGCCGATCACGTCGGACTTGCCGTCGGCGATACCGCTCAAGGCACGGACATACTCGTCGATGTTGGCAACAACCTTTTTGTCCTCAAGACTTAGCTGAAGACTCGATCTCGAATCAGACGACGCTACTGAGCCGCCGACATTTTTCCCAAGCTGAGCCTGCGCCTCACCGACCTTTGCCCAAACCTCCTGCTGCGAACGCGACGCATTTGCAGCGATCTTCAGGTCTTTTGTCACAATGCGTTCATTTGAGCTCTTAAACTTCGTCGCATCTTCGCCGCCGCGCTTCTGCCAACGGCCAGACTCTACGCAGAACGCCTCGATCTTCACTCGGCCGGACCTTGCTGGAATGATGATGCTGACCGCGAGGACTCGGTCCTGCTTACCGCCTTTCACGATGTCGCCTGACTGGATAAAAACGTCGAGTTCTTTCGATAGATTCTCGACCTCTAGTTCATTAACGGTTGACGTCTCATATACAACGAAAAGCTTTCGCTCCATCGCCTCCTGCAAAGTCATTATGTTGCCCTTCTTGCTCGCATCTTTGCCATGAATAAGAAAGATGGTGAGGTTCTTATGGATGTGCGGTGCCGACAATTTGTAGCCGGAACTGGCCTGTGCTGCGGCTGTCCCGATCGCCAGCATGGCGAATAACATTGCCGCGAATACACGGGTGATACTTAGATAGTTCATAAATCGCTCCTTTATTTTTGTGCTCGGGAGAGCGTCGCTTTTGATAAGGGAACGAGGGACGATGTCGCTTCTTGCACTGGACCGTGCTGAAATTAGCGTTTTTGCATTTTCAGCTATTTGCGGTAACAATATGCAAAACCAAATTCATCGGAGGATCATCAATGAAATCGCTACTAACCTTGGGACTAATATCATTCGCTTTAACATTTTGCGGAATACAGGAAAGACTGAAAGGGCTAAGTGAAAGCTCGACCGGAAACTCGAACACTGTTAGCACGGGTTCGAATTCATCATCAGGCTCATCCGCCGAAAAGGCAAAGCCGAGCGTCGCTCAGCAGGCGATCATTGATGGCGGTAATGTGACCAAGTGGGACGATCAGGCTCTAGCGTGGACGCTGCCGGCAGGGTGGAAAAAGATGGACACGGGCAAAACCACTTTCAATTTCGGCTCGCCGGACAACGCTTTCCTGCTGGTAAATATATCTACGCTGGGCGATGATTTCCCGATGGATATCAGCCTCAAGGCATACTACGATCAGGCGATGCAGCAGCTTAAGAACGGCAAATACGAGTCGGTGAAAATGGTTGAGATCGACGGGATCACGGGTGTCGAGTTTGTCGAGGCACCGCCGGAAAGCAAAGATGATCCGAGACGGCATCAATGGATCGCGTACCGCAAATACCTCGGCCAAACGCAGCAGTTGAATGTAATGACATCAACCAAGGGATCTAACTTCGGAAAACATTCGGACGATTTCCCGGCGATCCTATATTCGATGAAGGCCGTAAAATAAATTGTCAAAGATCAATCGTCGTGTAGCGTCGGTGCGTCGGAATGCGGGATGAAACATTGCCGGCAGCGTGCCTCGTATTTGTCTGCCGCACCGACCTCGACGCGCTCTTCTGATTCGACGGTGCGTTGCGAGTAATTGGCGGTCGCTCCGCATTTGACACAGATCGCGTGTGTCTTCGTTATGAATTCCGCGATCGACAGCAGTTGCGGCATCGGGTCAAAGGGCTTTCCCATAAAGTCCTGATCGAGTCCGGCAACGATCACACGCTTTCCGCTGGCCGCGAGTTGATTCACGGCGTCGATGATGGCGACGTCAAAAAATTGCCCCTCGTCGATGCCGATAACCTCTGTTTCTTCAACAACCAGTGCCATCATCTCGGCGGTATTGGCGACAGGAATAGAAATATGTTTCTGTCCCGAGTGTGAGGCGATCTCTTCGATCGAGTAACGGGCGTCGATCCCGGGCTTAAAGACCTGAACTTTTTGCCTCGCGATCCGTGCCCGATTGAGCCGGCGGATCAATTCCTCCGATTTACCCGAAAACATCGAACCAGCAATTACCTCGATCCAGCCCGTTCCGTTGTGACGCACTTTTCGTCGTTCGTCCGCATTATCGAACGCAAATTCTTCAACCATATTTTGAAAGTTTTTCCTTTCTTTTAGAATATCTGGCGGACCGTGGAATTCAAATTCCAGATCCGGGGCCAAGCGGCAATTCTACAATATTCTAAGATCGGAGCCCGTCATCTCGTCCGGTTTCTCGATTCCAAGTGCCGCAAGCACAGTCGGCGCCACATCCTGGAGCGAACGATTCTCGTCTAGCCGCATACCGTTTGCCGCATCGTCAATATAGTGAAACGGCACCAAGTTGGTGGTAGCGGTAGAATGCGGTTCGCCATTTTCGTCATGGGTCATCTGTTCAAAATTTCCGTGTGTCGATGTGAGCATCACGACGCCGCCGACATCGCGCATCTTTTCGCAAATACCGCCGATGCAGGTGTCAAGATATTGGATCGCGTTGACCGTTTTCTCGAGATCGCCCATCTCGGCCATCAGTTCGGCAGCAGGCAAATTGACGACGAATAATCCCTTTGGCGAACTCTCTACTCCGCGGCGAAACTTGTCTGTGATCTTAAAACTCTGTGATTCGGGGTGAAGCTCTGCGGCCTTTGCGGTCGAGACAAATAGCTCTTCCTCCATTTGAAAAGACGTATCTGAACCACCGTCAAAAAAATAGGTCATATGCGGCAGACGAGCCGTTTCCGTGATCTTAACGCTCGGGATGGACGCGGCCGAGAGCACCTCAGCGAGCGTATTTTTTTCGGGTTCCTGGCGAAAGGCCGCGGGCAGATTGAACGAACGATCGTATTCCGTCAGGCACACCGTTTCGACCGAAGGCTTTGCTCCGCTCGCCCCCTCGGGCACGCAAAGCGACCTGGCCAATTGCCGCATCGTGTCGGCACGATGGTTAAAAAACACGACGAGATCGCCGCTCTTAACGATAGCGACCGGCGTGCCGGGCGATTTTTCAAGTATGATCGGTGCAATGAATTCGTCTGAGATACCGCGAAGAAATGAATTGCGGATCGCGGTCACGGCGTCATCCGCGCGTTCGCCCTCCGCGTGAACGAGCATGGTAAAAACACGTGCTGTTCGTTCCCAGTTTTCTCCGCTGTCCATCGCAAGATATCGCCCGCACAGCGTCGCGATCGTGCCGGTGCCAATGTCGGCCATCTTGATCTCGAGAGCCTCGACATATATATCGGCCGTTCGCTCGCGAACGTCGAGGCCGTCCAGAATTCCGTGTACATAAACCTCAGTGACGTCATGGTTATTCGCGAGCCGCAGGAGTGCGAAAAGGTTCTCCATCGAGGAATGGATGCCGGCGTCGCTGACCATTCCGATCAGGTGCACCGCCGAGCCATCGGCCTTAGCCTTCCTAAATGCTCGATCCAAGACCGCATTCTCCATAAATTCGCCCGACGCGATCGACTCTCTGATCTTGGACATTTCGGTCTGTGCAACACGCCCCGTGCCGATGTTCAGATGGCCGACCTCCGCATTGCCGGGATCATTCTCCGGCTGGCCGACTGCCTCACCGGCAGCGGCAAGTGTCGTCATCGGATACTTTCGGCAGATCTCGTCGTAGTATGGCGTGTTGGCGATCGCTATCGCATTGCTCTCGGTCTTCGGAGCATAGCCCCACCCGTCGAGTATGACAAGGGCCACAGGGCGGTCGGTCTTGGCAGTTGAGATGTCCATATAAAGGCGATTACGGGCAACGGGCTGGTAAAGCTTACTCCACCAATTATAAACGATTCGAGCCACAGTCGTACAACAATTACTTTCTTCTTCCGGGCTCCGATAAAAGATGAGGATCAGGATGGCGACGTCCACTGAAATTGTTGCCGAGCATATGCATCGTTCTCTGTTGGTTCAGGTCGATCCGTACGAGTTCTCTAAAATATTCGCTCGCTGACCCAAACCCGCCTGTCGCGACCCGCTTGGCGACGTACGCTCGCAATCCGCTTGGCACCGAAATACTAATTACCGATCTGCCCATAATTTACCTCTCCAAAAAACAGCCTAAAATATCCGAAATATGACAATGTATTACAGAAAATGACCTAAAATATCACGATAACCGCCTTTTCTGCAACACTTACGGCGTGTGTCCGAACTGTCCCACTGTCCCAGGCTTGTCCCAGCCTTGTCCCAGGGGCTTCCTCATGCTGTAAACGGTTGTATTGATTACTCTTATCACTGTTCCATTCTGCATTCTTACCATTTTTTACAAAACTTTTCCCAAAAAACACGAAACCGGAAAATACGGGTAAACGATATCACAAATTGCACTAATAGTCAAGTATTTTATCTATGCAACAGTTTTCGGATTTGGCGGAACGGGGCGAGTTGGGTTTAGTAGGCGTCGGGAGCAGTGAGTTCCATCCAGCGGTCCGGGTGGACGAGCGGGCCAAAGCCATATTGCTCGTAGAGCCCATGAGCATCACGTGTGGCGAGTACCCAACGTCGAAGGCCTTGAAGGTCGGGATGGGCGATGATGATTTCCATCAACCATTTGCTTAAGGCCTGACCTCGATATTCGTTGATAATAAAAACATCGCCAAGATACGCGAATGTCGCCTGATCGCTGACCACACGCGCAAACCCGACCAGCCTTTCGCCGTGATACAGGCCAAAACAGATCGAATTGTCGATGGCGGTCTGAGTCTGCTCAGGCGTGCGGGTCTTGGCCCAGTATGAGTCCTCAGCGAGAAATCGCTGGATGGCGGCGAAATCGAGCCGCAACCGGTCGGTGTCTATGACGAACTCACCATTTTTCCAGTTCATATCACTCACCTTATCGCCTGAAGAAATGAATCGATCTCTTGGGTTGATCTCAGGATGACGACGTTTTTCTGCGGAAATCGCGCGATGGCTTCCTCGATTCGCCATTTGGTGCCGTATGGGAACTTCCATACCCAGGTCAAAAAATCGAGATCAAGCCTCTCCGTGCATCCCTCCGCCATATCCGGCCGGGTCTTGGTCCGGTAAACGACGGCCCGTTTGATCACGCGACAAAGGCACACATGCCGCGGGATATCGAGAAAGATAACGGTGTCTCCCGCCCGGAAACGCATTTCACGAGTACCGCCGAAATTACCGTCCATTATCCACGAATCACGCTTTATCAACTCAGCGACCGTGTCACCCCATTCGTCTTTCGGCGTTTCGACCCAACCAGATCATCGGTTCCTTTCTTAACCTCTCGCCGCAGCCATTCGAGTTTTTCCGCACGGACAACGTCACGCTCATGGAGAAGCCGATCCCCTTCGCGAACAACCTCGCTTGCAGAATTATACAGACCGCTTTCAAATTTTCGGCTGACCATTGCTTCGAGTTCGGGCGTTATAGATACAATCATGATGCAAATCCTTGCTCATCAAAATAGCATACTTTGTTATCAAGCCAAGATTGTTATCACACTCCGAGAACCCTACGTGCCCGGCTACGGAAGCCAGCGGTTGCGGCTTGGGGGTGTTGCCTGGCTACGACGCGAAGTTCATTGAGTAGTTCCGGTTGGCCCTTGGCGATGTTTGCGGCGACGGTCATTGAGAAGACCCGCACAGCAACAGGCTGGGCGGGGTCGGCAAACAGTTCGTAGCAGGCGTCAAAAACGCGGCCCTGATAGCGTTTGGGAATCTCGACGAACTGGAGAAGGCGGGCGATATTTCGGCGAACCGCGACATGTGCGTCGTCGCGTTCGAGTTGATCTACAAGCTTGCTCCAGTAGGGCGTAACAAGTGAGGGTTGGTGCTCGATGCAGTAGCTGACCACCCACGCGGAGCGCTGTGACAGTCGATAGGTAGGCCCAAGAAAATGCCCCATCAACTCCGCAAACCTATCAGGATCGCCGTCGATGTAACGCACGATCTTCATCGTCTGCGATTTTGAATGTTCGGCTAGAAGCTCCGCGCGAATGTCCATATCCCAAAACTAACAACTAGCAACTATCAACTATATGCAAGAGAACATCTTCGGTCAGTTTATAGTTTATAGTTGTTAGTTTTTAGTTGGTAGAAGGCATTTTTCCCTGGATACTTTGCACTGTCGCCTAGGTCTTCTTCGATGCGGAGAAGCTGGTTGTATTTGGCGATGCGGTCCGAGCGGCAGAGGCTACCGGTTTTGATCTGGCCGGCGTTTGTTCCGACGGCGAGGTCCGCGATAAAGCTGTCCTCGGTCTCGCCGGAGCGGTGCGAAATGACCGCGGTCATATTGTTTGTGCGTGCAAGCTCAATGGCGTCAAGCGTTTCCGTCAGCGTGCCGATCTGATTGACCTTGATGAGGATCGAATTTGCGGCGCCTAGCTCGATGCCTTTTTGTAGAAATTTTGTGTTTGTGACGAAGAGGTCGTCACCGACGAGTTGGACGGTTTTTCCGACCTTCCCCGTAAGGCTGCACCAGCCGTCCCAATCGTTTTCGGCCATGCCGTCCTCGATCGAGATGATCGGATATTTGCCGCACCAATCGGCCCAATACGATGCCATCTCTTCGGACGAGAGTTCGCGGCTATCGCTCTTCTTAAAGACGTATTTTCCGCCCGAGAAAAACTCACTCGATGCAGGGTCGAGAGCGATCATTACATTCTCGCCAGCTTTATAGCCAGCGATATCAATTGCCTCAAGGATCGTTTCGACCGCCTCATCGTTGGATTTGAGATTCGGGGCAAAGCCGCCTTCGTCACCGACGCTGGTCGAGTAGCCTCGCGATTTAAGCACGTTTTTGAGATTGTGAAAGATCTCGGCACCGCACCGCAGGGCTTCCGAAAAACTCTCGGCTCCGACAGGCATCACCATGAATTCCTGAAAATCGACGTTGTTGTCCGCGTGGGCTCCGCCGTTGAGAATGTTCATCATTGGTACGGGCAGCGTTTTGGCATTTGTCCCGCCGATGTATCGGTAGAGCGGCATTTCCTGCGCGGCCGCCGCGGCCCGGGCGTTGGCGAGCGAGACGGCGAGGATAGCGTTGGCGCCGAGTTTTGATTTGGTTTCGGTGCCGTCGAGATCTATCATTGTCTGATCGATCAAGGTCTGGTCGAGGCAATCGAGGCCTTCGAGTTCGCGGCCGATGATGTCGTTGACGTTGTTGACGGCTGTGAGAACGCCTTTGCCGAGATAACGGGTATTGTCGCCGTCGCGCAGTTCGACAGCCTCATTCTCGCCCGTCGAAGCTCCACTCGGTACCGCCGCTCGGCCCTGCGTTCCGTCTTCCAAAATAACCTCGGCCTCGATCGTCGGATTTCCTCTGGAATCCATCACCTCGCGTGCCCAAACCTGTTCGATAAAGCTCATTTCGCCAGTATTCTCCTCGTATTTATTGGGAATTCAATTGACTATCGTAACCGAGACAGGGGACTTGAGCAACGGGCACTACGAACTCTGCACGCGGATCTGGGTGATGCGGTGTTTATCGACCTGTTCGACCCTGAAAACGTGGCCGTTGAAGGGCACAGACTCGCCCTTAGCCAAAACCTGCCCGGCCTCGGACATCATAAATCCCGCGATCGTGGTGTATGCTTCGGAAACCGGAACATTCAGCGCAAGACGGCGATTAAGGTCGCGTACCGCGAGGCTGCCATCGAGAAGATAGCTGCCGTCGGGCTGTGGGTCGATCTGTTCGTCCACCTCGACGTCGTGTTCGTCCGCGATCTCGCCGACGATCTCTTCGAGCAGATCTTCGAGCGTGATGATGCCTTCGACACCGCCGTGTTCGTCAACGACAAAACCGAAGTGAAACTTTTCACGCTGCATTTGTCGCAGCACGTCTTCGAGGCGGGCGGTATCGACCACATAGATGGGCTTTTTCAACAATTCTTTCAGATCAAACGATTCCGGGTCTGCAAGAAGCTCAACAAGATCCTTGGCGTGGACAACGCCTGCGATATCGTCGAGGGAACCGCGATAGACGGGCAGACGCGAATATCCGCTCTGTTGAAATGCTGTCGCGATCTCTTCGAGCGTACTTGTTTCCGGTATCGCGGTGATGGTCGTCCTGGGAATCATCGCCTCTTTGACCGTGGTGTCCGAAAACTCGAATATCTGATCGATAAGCTGTCGTTCCGATTCGTTGAGATGACCGCTTGCGTGCGAGACCTTGAGAAGCTGCCGGATCTCTTCTTCGGTATAGCTCGAACCATGTTCTCCGCCAGCCTCGAGACCGAACATCCGGACGGTCTTAGTTCCGGCCCAATCGAGGATCCGGATAGGATAATTGAAAACGAGGTAGAACGCCCGCAGCGGCGGCGCGATCAAATACGAAATGCGTTCGGATAGCTCAAGCGCAGCCGTCTTTGGCGCCAATTCGCCAAATACAATATGTAGAAATGTGATAAACGAGAAGGCTATCGCAAACGACACGGTATGGAGCACAGTTGCCGATGACAAAAAGGTCAAGCCGGCTGCGTCTCCCGCCCACAGCAGAAATGGGTCGAGAACCGCCGCGACAGCGGGTTCGCCTATCCAGCCCAAACCGAGCGACGAAAGCGTGATGCCGAGCTGTGTCGCGGAAATATATGCATTGAGGTTGTTGAGCATTGCCAGCAGCCGGACGGCCGCCGGATCTCCTTCGGCTGCGGATGCTTCGATCCGTGACTTGCGCACGGCGACGAGTGCAAATTCGCTGGCGACGAAAAAGCCATTTGCCAAAACGAGTATGACAACAACCAATAGCTTGATAAGCGAAGATGAAAGCGTTGGCGTTTCGATAACGGTGCCGGAATCGGCCGCCCAAAACATGAAAAGCAAACTGGCAGGGTCGTCCATTGTTGGATGCGTATAAGAGTGGTCAGCGGCCCGTCTCCAGTGGGGCGGCTATTATTTGTGGAAGTATAGCATAACGTCGCGTCCAAAACTGAACATTTACGATGATCTGGCAGCGTCGAGGATCTCTTCGATGAGCATCCGGCACGAACCGCAGCCGCCGCCGGCACGGCAGGCGTCCGTTACATCATCGACGGTAGCGGGCGAATTCTGCTCGATAAACTCTGTGATCGTATCTTCCGACACCGAGAAACAGGTGCAGATCAATGCTGTTTCACCGCGAAACTCCTCGATCTGGCGGGAACGAAGGTCTGCAAATGCGTTGTGCAAGGCTCCGATCGAGGCTGCCGCACATTGACGGCGTCGGGCGGGGATCGTTCCGATCTCGGCCTCGATCCGGACAGTCAATTCCACGTCGGCAAGGCCATGAAGATCAGATAGATCAGTGCCCATGACGGCCTCGGCAAGAATGTCCGAGGCTGCAAGCATATATCCGCAGCCATTGCTTCGAAACGCGACAGCCCGTACATTTTTCGCTTTATCGACATCGAGAGAAAAGGCGGCGAAGCATCCGCAAGCGAAGTTTACGGCCCGGCCCGACGCACTCGCATCTTCAGACCGCACCGCGTTCTTTAGCGAGCGGCATTTCTCGATCACATTTTCCGGATACACTGCCACGCCTCAATGGTACGGGCAAAACGTCGGACGGCAAATCGCGGGCGGCTTACTTTTACAATTTAGGCCGTTCGAATTACCATCAACGATATGCGGTTAATCTTTTTTTGCCTTTTGATCTCAGCATCTTGTTTTTTGCTTGCGTGCACACCTGCGGCCGCGCCCGTCGCGGTCTCCAATGAGCCCGCGTCGATCAACGACCGGCCGACGACAAATATGCCGTCGCAACCGTCAAAGCCGCTGGCGGAGATGAGTTGGACCGATGCGGACGATCGCGTACATAAACTCAGTGATCTGAAAGGGAAGGCTGTGATCCTTGATTTTTGGGCAACATATTGTGAACCCTGCAAACGCGAGATACCCCATCTCAATTCTCTGCTCGCTCAGTACGGTGCTGATAATTTGCATGTTGTAGGCTTGAATGTGGGCGGCGAGGAAGACGCACCAAAGATCCCTGATTTTGTTAAGGCTACAAAAATGGACTACGGCCTCGCTTTTCCCGAGGATGATCTGACGCGATATATTTTTGCCGAACGCAGCGATATTCCGCAGACACTTGTGATCGACCGAAACGGAAATATCGTGAAAAAGATCATCGGTTTTAGCCCTGTGATCCAGAAGGAGCTGGACGCGGCAGTCGAACTCGCGACAAAACAAAACTAACCTGCCAAGATGAGAGATATCCCCGTCGGCAACGGCAGTCTTCTAGTAAATTTCGACGATAAATACCAGATCCGCGACTTCTATTTTCCGCACGTTGGGCAGGAGAATCATAGCGAGGGCTTTCCGTTTCGGTTTGGTGTATGGGCCGACGGCGAATTTTCATGGGTTTTTGAGGACGAATGGGAGCGCTTTCTCGGGTACCACTCGAACTCGATCGTCACCGATGTGCGGCTGGTAAACCGTGAACTCGGACTCGAGATAACTTGCAACGACATGGTTGCTGCGGCTGAGAATATTTATCTTCGTCGTGTCGTCGTTAGAGATCTGCGGGGATCGCCACGCGAAGTTCGTATTTTTCTGCATCATGATTTTCGTATCTATGAGAACAAGGTTGGCGACACGGCGTATTACGACCCGGAAACGCTATCGTTGATCCATTACAAGAAACATAGATACTTTCTTATTAATACGGAGCCGCATTTTGACGATTTTGCGACAGGACGAAAGGATTTTCTCCATCAAGAAGGCACCTGGCGTGACGCCGAGGATGGGGGCCTTCACGGCGGACCGATAACAGAAGGCTCGGTTGATTCGACCATTGAAGTAGATTGCACAGTCGACGCAAGTGGCAATTTTGAATTCTATTATTGGATCGCGGCCGGTACATCTCACGACGATGTCGCGAGGCTTCAGCGAAACGTCGTTGAGCGAGGACCAGCGACGTATTTTAATGAAAGCGAAGGTTTTTGGCATGGTTGGCTCGATCCGGCTCAGATCGATGCTGACGGACTCTCACCTGAGATCGTCGAGCTCTACAAACGCAGCCTTCTGATCGCTCGCACACAGATAGACAACGGTGGTGCGATCATTGCCGCAAATGACCACGACGTGACGGAGCGGGCAACGGACCATTATAGCTATCTCTGGCCGCGTGACGGAGCATTTGTCGCGAATGCCTTTGACCTCGCCGGTTACCCCGAGATCTCCCGACATTTTTTTTCCCTTTGTGAAAAGATCGTCCACGAACGCGGCTATTTCTTACAAAAGTACAATCCGGACGGCTCAATCGGCTCGGGATGGCATACATATTGGAATGTCGAGCGAAAGCAGGAAATGCTGCCGATCCAGGAGGACGAAACGGCGTTGGTGCTGTGGGCCTTGTGGGAACACTACGACAAGTTTCGCGACGTGGAATTCGCACGCGACCTCTATTTCTCCCTGATATTGACGTGTGCGGATTTTCTGGTTGGCTACCGTGACGAATCGACGGGATTGCCGCTGCCAAGCTGGAATCTGTGGGAAGACCGGCGTGGGGTTCACACATTTACGTGCTCGACGGTAGTTGCGGGCGTACGGGCGGCTGCTAATTTTGCCCGTTTGTTTGACGACACAGAACGCGGCCGAGAATATGAGTCCGCTGCGAACGAGATCGTCGTTGGAATGCGGCGACATCTATATAGTGAAGAGCACGGCCGATTTCTTCGCGGATTGCTTGCCAATGGGGATGATTCGTTGATTCCGGACCCGATCGTGGATGCGTCTCTATTTGGGATGTTCTATTTCGGGTGCTTCGACATCGACGATCCTGTCGTGATAAATACGATGAACGCTGTCGAATCGAAGCTGAAGGATTCGAGCCCGATCGGTGGTGTCGCTCGCTTTGAGCACGACGGCTATATGCGGGTTTCAGACTCGGTAACGGGCAATGCCTGGTTTATCTGCACCTTGTGGCTTGCTGAGTATTACATTGCCCGGGCAAAAGCCGAGGACGATCTGAAACCGGCCATCGAACTACTCGAGTGGGTGACCAAACGTGCCCTACCGTCCGGTGTCCTCGCCGAACAGATCGACCCGCTCACCGGCGGTGCGGTTTCGGTATCGCCGTTGACGTGGTCGCATTCGACTTTCGTCGCTACCGTGAAAAGCTATCTGGCAAAACTGCGAGGCTTTGCAGCATAACTCGCAAGCGAATAACTGAAAGGTAATTCTCCCTGAGTCTTACGGTCGTACGCACTTTGCGTTAAAATCAATCCGATGAGAAAAGCAAAAATACTGGCGACGCTCGGCCCAGCGTCATCCTCGCAGGAAGTGATAGAGCAGATGATCGATGCGGGCCTTGGCTCGGTGCGAATAAATATGTCGCACGGCACGCATGAGGAGCACGCTGAGAGCATTAGGATCGCCCGTACGGCGGCGGAAAAACGCGGCCGTCCCCTAGCGGTGCTGGTAGATTTGTCGGGGCCAAAAATTCGGACTCGCACGCTAAAAGACGGTAAGGCGGTCGTCCTGACTGCCGGCGAATTGTTCGTAATAACCAATCGAGAGATCGTCGGCGATGAAGCTCAGGTTGCCACGAATTACCCCGATCTTCCCGCAGCGGTCGAGGCTGGAGCCCGGATTCTACTCGATGACGGGGCAATCGATCTGCTTGTCGAATCGAAAACCGAGACCGACATCACGTGCCGCGTTGTCACCGGCGGCGTTCTGGGTGAGCGAAAGGGAATAAACCTTCCTAATACAAAGCTCCCGATCCCATCGCTTACGGAAAAAGATCGCGCCGATCTTGCGTGGGCGATGGAGCAGAATGTCGATTATATTGCTCTATCCTTTGTCCGTACCGCCGCCGACTGCAAAGAGGTAAAGGACATCATCAAGCAGCTGAACAAGAGGAAGCTCGGGCGTGCATTGCTTGTCGCTAAGATCGAGAAGTCAGAAGCGATAGATAATCTGATGGAGATCATCGCTGAGACCGACGGTCTGATGGTCGCACGCGGCGATCTTGGCGTTGAAACCAGTGTCGAGCTTGTTCCGGTTTATCAAAAGCGGATTATTGAGCTCGCCGTCGCCCATGACAAATTTGTTATCACAGCGACGCAGATGCTCCAATCGATGATCGAAAACCCTTTCCCGACACGGGCGGAGGCTTCGGATGTCGCAAATGCCGTATGGGACGGAACCGACGCTGTCATGCTCTCAGCGGAAACGGCGGCTGGAAAATATCCGGTCGAATCGATCAAAACGATGGTGCGGATCATCGATTCGGCAGAGACTATAAAGGCCGACAAGCTACGAAAGCCTATAAAGTTCTCACAGGAACCAAGCGGTCGAACAAGCCAGGCCTTATGTAAAGCGGCGGCCTATGCAGCGAAAGAGATGATGACCGAAAAGGTTGCCGTTTTTACTGAGTCCGGGCTTATGGCCCGCCGACTATCGTCTGTCCGCTCTGGCCTGCAAACCTTTGCATTGACCACCTCAGAGGATGCCTGTAACCAGCTCGCAATGATCTGGGGTGTGATGCCGTTTTTTGATAAACGCCTCAACTCTGGGGATGGCGATCTATCGATCGGAGACACGACAATGCTTGATCTGATGACCGCTAAATCAGATGCGACCGAGGAGATGCTCGAGATCGGCGAACAAACACTACTTGGGGCAGGAGTGGTCGAGAACGGTGAGACGATCGTCATGCTTGCGGGCCGCCTATCCGGCCTTGGGCTATCGAGCTCGGTCGTGGTGTGGACGATCGGTAAGGACGTTCCTCGTCGGTAGGGCGATTTTTGCGAGATCTTTTTTGTCTCTTACATCTTTTTCTTTCATGCGAGGCATCGTAGAATCGGATCTTGTATGCTGCAATGAGAGTTCTCCTGATATTGTCCTCGTTGGTATTTGTGTCCGCGTCTTCCGTCGCGGCAATTGCCCAATCCGGTTCTGGCCAGCCGGTACTGCAGACAAGGACTGCTCAACGCCCTATTCAAACGCCAACTCCATCGTCGTCCGTCATCAAGTCAGTCTCTCCAGCTTCCGGTGATGACGGGGAAGTGATAAAGGTCAAAACACAGTTGGTCTCGATCCCTGTTCGAGTAATGGACAAGAGTGGTCGATTCATTGGCGGCTTGGGCCGTGAGAATTTCCGTGTTTTTGAGGGAGGTGTTGAACAAGATCTTGAACTCTTTTCTAATGAACACCAACCATTTACCGTTGCCCTCTTGATCGACATGAGCAACTCGACGACCTTTAAGATCGCCGAGATCCAATCTGCCGCGATCGCCTTTATCCAGCAACTCCGCCCTCAAGACAAGGTGATGGTCGTATCGTTTGATGGGGACGTGCACATGCTCTGCGAAGCAACCAACGACAGGGAAGCGATCTCACGAGCGATAAAGAGTACGAAGGTTTCCGATGGAACGAGTCTCTATGAGGCCGTCGATCTGGTGATGAACAACCGTCTTCGCCGAATCGCTGGGCGAAAGGCGATGATCCTCTTTACCGATGGCGTTGATACGACGAGCCGTCGTACGACCGGCCAGGACAATCTGGCCGACGCTATGGAACTTGATGCGCTTATCTATCCGATCCGCTACGATACTTTTGCGGATGTCCAGAATATGCGTGCTTCCGGCGTTCCCAGACCGTCACCGATAATGACGCCGTTGCCGGGCCGCCCACACAGGCCCCAATCGGATGGGCTCCCGAGCAGTCAAGGCACTACAGAATCTGAATATAAGACGGCATCCGAATATCTGGATTCTCTAGCGGCTCGTACGGGCGGCCGGGCGTACGAAGCGACAACGGTCGGAAATCTTGCCGAGGCGTACGGCAGGATCGCGAGTGAACTTCGTGAGTTCTACAGCATTGGCTACTATCCGAAGGACGATCGAGTGCCGGGAAAGAACACCTACGTAAAGGTCAGGGTAGATCGAGAAGGCCTTGTCGTGCGATCTCGCGAAGGCTTTCTTCGGCGCACACCGGATAGGTGACACTGCTCGCTATATCTCGGTACCGTCGGCAATCGTCGCATTCTTGGGTACAATAATGAGCCCGTCTCGAATAAAGAATGAGCCGTCTGACGCATCAAAATTCTCTATCTTGTCGCTATTGACGAGGCGTACATTCTTACCAATACGTACATTTTTATCGATGATCGCCCGGCGAATTGTCGAGTCGTTGCCAATGCCAAGGTGCGGTCTGTTTGCTTCGATATTCGCCTGTATCTCTGGGAGCGACTCAAAAAAGTCAGAACCCATCACGATCGACTTCTCGATCACCGTGCCCGAGCCGATTCGATTTCGAAGTCCGATGATAGAACTGCGGACCTTTACCCCGCTCAGAATGCAGCCCTCGGAGACCATGGAATTGTCGATGTCGCAGTCGCGCAGTTTTGACGGCGGCAGGTAGCGGCTGCGGGTGTAGATCGGGGCCGACGAATCAAAGAAATTGAACTTGGGCAGTGGCGACGCGAGATCAAGATTTGCGTCATAAAACGCTCGGATCGTACCGATGTCTTCCCAATAGCCATCGAACACGTGGGCCTGGACATTGAACTTGTCGATTGCCGACGGGATGACCTCGCCGCCAAAATCTACCGCCGCAGTGTCGATATTCAACAGCTCAATGAGCTTTGCATAGTCAAAAACGTATATCCCCATCGACGCGAGATACGGCCGACGCTCTGATTCTTCCTTGGTCAACCCAAAACGCGTCGTATCGACACGCATTTCTTCTAGGGCGTCACCTTTCGGCTTTTCGCGAAATTGGATGATCTTGCC
>JBATDM010000100.1:0-17098 GCA_049663465.1 Pyrinomonadaceae bacterium | reverse complement strand
CCACTCGAAACAATATCCGTCGGAGGTGACGATCTCGGTTGTCAGAGGCCGCTAGGTTCCACAGACGGACTTTCGCCCACGAAACACACGGAAGGCACGAAAATACGTTTTCAATCATTTCGTGATTTTTCGTGTGTTTCGTGGGCAAATTACTTTTCCAGGCGTTCCTTCGCCTTATCCATAAAGACTCGGATCATTTCCGTGATCCGTTTTGTCATTTCGTTTGAGATGAGCGATTCACCGGCGAGGCCGGCTAGCATGTGCAGGTCGCGGGCGGATTTGCGGCGGAGTTCGACGACCTGTGAGAAGTGGACGAGCGTGACGTCCTTGGCTTTTTCGAGGAAATCGGCGCTGTACCTCAAGAAATTCTCAGCCTCGGTCCGAACGGGCGACCATTCGATGCGGTCTTCGGAATCTTCGGCAAGCTCTATGGAGAATTTCTGCAGCATCTTGCCGACAAAAGGGATCTCGGCATTTACCTTCCAATGCGCCACGCCCTTTGCATCGACATGGATCTGATCGATGCCCGGCATCAACTCGGCAAAATTGGTAATGTCTGAGAAAAACTCCCGCACCTGATCGATACCCGAGCGTAACTCGATATCGTCGCTAAAACCTGCTTTGACTGTGAACATAGATAGTGAATAGATAACAGTGAATAGCTAATAGTGTAGGATCTATCTGATGGCAAATGCTTAGTTTGCTGATGAGTGACACTCCAGAGTGATCCCGCAGCGATTATACCAAAATGTTCGATGACCGCGAAAAACTTTGCCCCCGATGCCAATCACTCAAGATGCTCAACTGGGCCGAGCTCGACGACGAACAAAAACTGCTCGTCGAACGCCTTCCTGGTTCCGCCGAATATTCTCCCAGGACAAGAGAAAAGCACCGCTTCTGCACGCGGTGCTGGTATGAGGCTTGCGAAATTTCCACCGACTTAGGGGCGTAACTCGCCTTCCTAGGGTGTGAGCAAAACTTCTCGCTCAACTACCACCATATGTTCGTCGCGACTAACCATGCCGACTATCAAAAAACCAGCTTCCTTAGCCTCCGCAGCTTCCTTTTGTAAGGTGGACGTCCGATTCGTTGCCAGCAATTTGTACTCGTAGCTCTTCGTTGGCTTTGGCGGACGTTCCATGATCATAACGATTTCAACGCCGCCTAATAGCTGCTTCTTGGCGATCATACTGCTAGGAATCAGCCTGTAGCCAGCGTCGGCCGCCTCATTCATTTCTTTTTGCATAGTGCCGGTTCTAGTTGTCGCCAAGAGTTTATACTGAAACGGATCGCTTACGGTGCCATCTCGGGAAAGAAACAATGCCATCTCGGACCCGCTCGTCGGAGATCCGACTAGGATTCGATATCCTTGAGCCGCGGCTTCATTTAACTCTTTCTGCATTGTTGAAGTTCGGGTGGTTGCCAGAAGTTTGTACTGCAAAATATCCGATGCAGGATCCTTATCCTGAGCATAACCCAAACCACTCGTTACTAACGCAACAAGAAAAATTCCAAATAATTTTCTGATCATAAATTCTCCCTTTAGACATCATTTCGAAAGCGTTCTCATCCTTTCCCTCAAGGAATCAGGCATTTTCCACGATATACGCCCTTCACTACTATATATTCCGACAAGTAACTGAATCTCAGCAACGTCGGCCGCAAACAAGGGTTTCTTATTCTCGTCAACGAGAGGAAAGACCACCCAAAAAACATCATATTCGTAGTTTCGACCAACAACCCCTGATAAAACCTGATTCTTTCTCAGATATGGGGCCTTAAGACCGGTAACCGCACCTGAAGCTCCTGGAACCAAGTCTTTTGGTTGAAGAATCGCCCGCCAGTCAAGCGGTACCACGCCTGATCCCTCGTTTGGATTGATCTCGATCATAACGACCAGATCTCCGGCTTCCTCGGCTCTGGCAACTAGTTGTCTAGTCTCAACATTGGTTAGCCTGTCTCTGAGCTGTACGACCCGAGCCGCGGCCCTAATGACCTCGGGAGTCATCAATGTAGCCCGCAATCCGTAATTGATTGCTTTGTTTGTGCTTATTATACGAAGATCAAACGATCCGCCAGCCTTGCCGTTCTCACGAGTACTCTTCCCAATTTTCTGAGCTTGCGAGGAGCTCCAAGTTAGGTAGGATTCTGGATCCACCCCCATTGACTGAGCCGCAACCGAAACAAGACCTGCCCCCAACAGCACCAGAAGTCCACCGACAAGACGCCCCAAGTAAATCCTCATTTCTCTATTTCCCCCAATCCGCAATATCACCGAAGGTGCGACCACAAGATACTTACATTGCATCTTCCGCAAAGTCAATACGTCCAAAAGATTCCCGGATCTAAGCCAATAGACCGGCGATCTCATTCCCTGTTCCGCTGGTTTACGCTAAGATTCTTCTTGTATGAAGATCCTCGTTACGGGCGGCAGCGGATATCTGGGCACTCATGTCCGGCGTTTTTTTGATGCTGACGACCTTTCCGGGCGTTGCGGCCTCGATATTCTCAATTCGAGTGATGCGGCAATGGCGGCCGAATATGACGTCGTTATTCACCTCGCCGCTCATCTCGATAAATCGCCCGAGGCTGCGGAGCATGTTTTTCTCAACAATGTTCAAGGGACGGTAAATCTACTTTGTCAGATGAAAGAGGACGCCGTCTTTATCTTCGCCTCTACGAAAGACGTGTATGGCAGATTTGCGGACAATTATTCGGTCGTAAATGAGGAATGCCCGACCCTGTACGCCGGACAGTCGGCCCTCGAGTGGTCAAAGCTCATCGCCGAGCGGTTTGTTGAATATTACTCGGGGGCGAGGAAATTTCGTGCTTGCATTTTTCGTCTCTCTACCATTTATGCGCCAAATAGCTATGGCAATACGCCAAATTTTGTAGGGCATTTTGCCGATGCCATTAATAAAGGCGAGCGGCTGCGGTTGCCCGCCGGCGGCACGCCTCGACGCGATCTTTTGCACGTGGACGACCTGTCACGAGCGTGCAGTGCGTTTTGTGATTCAATAATTAGGCGCGGCGTCTATAATCTTGGCGGTGGGCCGAAAAATGCATTATCGCTGCGTGAGCTTGTTACCAAATTAGAAGATATTTCCGGTCTTCAAGCGGTCATCGACGAAGAAGATCCGCTGCCGCCGCCAATACCAATGAAGTACGTGTCCGACCTCAGCCGTGTCTTGCAGGAACTCGGCTGGAGACCTGAGATCGGACTCGACGAGGGTTTGAAAACGCTCTTTTAATGCAAAGCATCTTTGCGCTGAAAATTCTTTATCCGTGAAAATACTAGTTCGAGGTACAAATTGGATCGGTGACGCGGTTATGTCCGTGCCCGCTTTGCGTGAGTTGCGGCGGATATTTCCTGATGCTCAGATCACGCTGCATACGCGCTCGTGGGCAGACGGTCTGTTTAGCGATGTCGATTTTATTGACGAACTCGTAACGTTTGATAAGCAGCGTTGGAAGATCAAGGATGTTTACGACAATACGCAGTTTCTCAAACCGGACGGCTATGATCTCGCGGTTCTGCTTCCAAATTCATTCGAATCTGCATTGACCTCATTTCTCACTCGCATTCCCCGCCGTATCGGCTATAACAAAGACGTGCGCGGTCTTCTCTTGACCGACCCGGTTGCCGTGCCGGAATGGAAGAACCGGCGGCACGAGGTCTTTTATTATTTGAATCTTGTTCGCGAGATCGAAAAGCGTGTACTTGGCCGCGAAACTGTCTTGGAACACAATGCTGACGCGAGCCTCACTATTTCGGACGAGAGAAAACAAAAGGCCCGTATTATGTTGAAGAAAGCCGGGGTTGATCTTTTGCGGCCGACGGTTGCTTTGGGCATGGGGTCAACGAATTCGAGGGCGAAACGCTGGCCGGCAGATCGATTCGCAGAATTGGCTGACCGTCTGTCCGCCGAATCCGGTGCGAATGTTGTTTTGGTTGGGTCTGAAGGCGATTCCGACGCCGCCAATGCCGTAAAGGCCGCAAGCAAGCGTTTGCCGATCGATCTGACAGGAAAGACGGACATCGGCGAGGCAGCCGCTATTTTAAGCGTGGTTGATTTTCTGGTCTCAAACGATATGGGGCTTGCTCACATCGCGCCGTCGGTTGGAACGCAAACACTCACAATTTTTGGCCCGACAAACCCCGAGACAACTCGGCCGTTCTCGAACATAGCCGAAGTTATCCGAAAACAGGTAGAATGTTCACCATGCATGCTGCGCGATTGCCCGATCGATCATCGATGCATGACGTGGGTGACAGTGGATGAGGTTTTTGAGGCGGCAAAACTTAGATTGATCCCAGACGAGGACGACCTGGATGAAACAACCGGCAGTATTTCTTGATCGTGACGGCACTTTGATCGAAGAGGTCAATTACCTCTCGTGTGTCGAGGACCTGCGACTGTTCCCCTTCACCGCTTCGTCGGTCAAGTTGTTGAAAGATAATGGTTTCCTGGTTATCGTCGTCACAAACCAATCCGGCATCGGTCGCGGTATTTACACCGAGCAAGATATGCACGCGGTTCACGATGCGATACAGAACGAGCTTTCAGGTGCGATCGATGCTTTCTATTTCTGTCCCCATATGCCTAGTGAAGGCTGCGAGTGCAGAAAGCCAGGCCTCGGAATGATCGCCGCAGCGATGAGGGATTTTGAAATTGATATGGATAGATCGTGGATGATCGGCGACAAAAGGATCGATGTTGAGACAGGTCAATCAGCAAATATCTCAACCGCTTTAGTATTAACAGGTTACGGCACAATGCATAATGTAACACTTGAAACCCCGCCCGATATTGTTTCAGAGAACATGGGTGCCGTTATAGACCACATTCTCGGACTAGCCACGGCCAAAGTCGTCGTCTAGCCGGACAATATCATCCTCACCGAAGTAATCACCTGTCTGCGTCTCGATAAATACCAGCAATTCCGACGCATCCGGGTTCTCTACCCGATGTGCATCTCCACGGCCGATATCGATCGCCGAACCAGTTTTTACTAGTATTTCAGCCCCATTTAGTGTTACTTTAGCTATGCCGCTAACGACGAACCAATGCTCGGAGCGGCGGGAATGTTGCTGATAGCTGAGGCGCTTTCCGGGTAAAACCTCGATCCTCTTAACTTTGTAATTTTCACCCTCGTCAAGCACCGTGAAACTGCCCCATGGTCGTTGATCGAATACCGACGAGTTGTTTTGGATTTCGGTCATTGCCATATTTAAAGCCTTACTCTGCGGATATGCTCAGTTTAGACGAAAAGGCCGATTCAACCAATACAAGGCAGATGCAAAGGATCCAGACGCTCATTATCGGGCGTTTGATGGCGATCTTTCTGCTGTTGGTGACGAGCTGGATATGGTACAGCGGGACGCTCAGATTGTCGTTTGAGAATTTCCCGCAGGGGCTCTTTCTTGTTTTCACGATCTCGGTCGGCCTTACGATCGTATATTTTTTCTTGCTGCGGCTGAGCCGGACCTATACCTGGCAGATTCGGGCTCAATTTCTTCTTGATGCCCTGCTGATCACGTGGCTTATCTGGCGTACGGGCGACCTGTCGTCCCCATATATCACCCTTTACATTGTTGTCATTAGCGTCGCAAGCTTTTTCCTAAAGCCAACGTCAACGATGCTGATGGCGGCACTATGCTCGGTTTTTCTTATTCTGCTGTCGGTTTTGACAATGTACGAGGTGCTTGAGTCAACTGGATCCGTTCAGGCAGTTGGCAAGGCCGTGCAGATCGTCAGCTTTCACGTGGTTGCACTTCTCGTGGTAGGCGTGCTCGCGTCGCGTCTCTCGGATCGGCACAGTTCGGGCCAGGAGCTCGAAGAGACGGTAAAAACGCTGGCAAACTTACGCGTTTTGCACGAACGCATCGTCGAATCGATACGTTCGGGCCTGGTCACGACCGATCTTGACGGCAATATTTATACTTTTAATGCGGCGGCGACCGAGATCACCGGCTATCGGCCCGACCAGATGGTCGGCAGACCGATCAACGACCTCTTTGGCGATATTCAGGAGCAGATCGACCTTTCGCTTGCGGCAGCCGGCGACGGAGAAAGTCTTCCGAGATTTGAGGCCGATCTCGTAACACCCGACGGATTTGCCGTGCGAATAGGTTTTAGCGTCTCGCTTTTGTTATCCGAAAGACACGAGGCCACGGGGCTTATCATTACGTTTCAAGACCTGACCGAGATTCGGTCAATGGAGGAAAGTGTTCGTCGAAAAGACCGTCTAGCGGCCGTCGGACGGGTCGCAGCCGGCCTCGCACACGAGATCCGGAATCCTCTCGGAGCGATGCGTGGAGCGATCCAGGTCCTCGATTCGGATACGCCGCCCGAGTCGCGCCAGGCAGGGTTGATGGACATTATCCTCAAGGAATCTGACCGCCTCAACAGCATCATTACCAACTTCCTCGGGTACGCCCGCCCCGCAGCAGTCGAATTTAGCGATACAAACGTCGGCGAAGCGATCATGGATACGATGACGCTGCTCCGGCATAGCCCGGACGTGAGCGAAGACCATATCCTTGAATCCGACATTGGGACCGAACCGTTCATCATTACTGCAGACCCAACCCAATTGAAGCAGATCTTCTGGAATCTGGCACGAAACGCGATCCAGGCGATGCCCGGCGGCGGTACGCTCGGCGTGTCGGTCGAAAGCATCCCGAACAATCGGATCAGGATATTGTTTAAAGACACCGGCCAGGGCATGTCGCCCGAGCAGGTAGAACAGCTCTTTGAGCCATTTTCCAATTCCACATCAGGCGGCACGGGCCTCGGTTTGTCGATCGTCTATCAGATCGTCAAGGACCACAACGGCGTTATCAGCGTACGCAGTCTTGAGGGCAAAGGCACGACGATCACAGTCGAATTGCCAAAAGACAACCGTCGCGTCGGATCCGAGCCAATGCGAAAGGCCGACGAACCATCCGAATCCACAAAACTAAAGGATTTCTTGCACGTTGAGACAAAATAATGGAAAATCCGGTTGAAAGACACGCGAAAATTCGATAACAATAGCGCGACTGCCCTCGCACGCAACTCGAGAATACTATGGCCAACATACTGATAGTTGACGACGAACAGAGCTACCGCCAGCTTTTGAGCCTCGTTTTTGAGGAACAAGGCAATAGTATCCGCACGGCCATGAACGGCCGGCAAGCCCTCGAATTGCTTGAGGCCGAGCCTGCCGACGTCATTATCTCCGACGTCAAAATGCCGGATATGGACGGCATCGAGCTTTTGCGCTCCGTTCGCGAGACGCTGCCGGACCTTGGCGTGATATTGATGACCGCGTTCGCGTCCGTCGAAACTGCGCGTGAAGCGTTTAAGCTCGGTGCCGACGATTTTATTCAAAAACCATTTGATGTCGAAGAATTAAAGCTCATTGTCCGAAAAACGCTGGAAAAGCAGGCACTCGTTGACGAGAACCGGGCGTTCAAGCGAGCACAGCGTGAAAAAGGCAGTATAAAGAACATCGTCGGCACGTCTGCCAAGATGAATGCGATCTTTCAGATGATCGAGACCGTTGCCGAGGTCCAATCGACAGTATTGGTTACCGGCGAAAGCGGAACGGGTAAAGAATTGGTCGCCAGAGCAATTCATGACATCAGCCCGCGGGCCGAAAAGCCGTTTATCTCGATCAACTGCGGTGCATTTACCGAAACGCTGCTCGAAAGCGAGCTGTTCGGCTATGTAAAAGGCGCATTTACTGGTGCAAACACTAATAGAAAGGGCCTTTTTGAGGCGGCACATGGCGGAACCATCTTTTTGGATGAGATCGGCGAAATGTCGCCGGCAATGCAGGTCAAGCTGCTCCGTGTACTTCAGGAACGTCGTGTGCGGGCCGTCGGGGCCCACGACGAGGTGGCGATAGATGCACGCGTGATCGCCGCGACCAATCGCGATCTCAAGCAAATGACGGATGAAGGCACGTTTCGCGAGGACCTTTTCTACCGCGTCTCCGTCATTCCGATCCATTTGCCGCCCTTGCGCGAACGTGCCGAGGACATTCCAGATCTGATCGCCCATTTTATGGTGAAGTTCTGTGATCAGTCTGGAAAACAACTTACGATCTCGCCCAAAACGGCTCAGATGCTCGAAAAGTATGCCTGGCACGGCAACGTCCGCGAACTCGAACACACGATAGAACGTTCTGTCGCCCTTGAGAGAACATCAGAAATTCAGCCCGAACAACTCCCCGATCACATCACAAACTACAATCCTCAGCGAATAAGCTCCGAATTCGACCTGCCTGACACTGGCGTTCATCTTGTCGCCCACCTCGACAATCTCGAAAAAACGTACGTTGTCGAAGCCCTGCGCAAAACAGGTGGAAACCAAACCAAAGCCGCCGACCTGCTCCAAATGCCCGTCCGCTCGCTCCGCCACCTGCTCGACAAACACAATATCCGCAGCCTGTCGGCTCAGATGCGAAGCTCGGAATAGGAAAGGAAAGTCTGGCGTCTTGAGTCGGGAGTCTTGAGTTTGAGGAAGTTATGGCCGTCTTTAGAAAATTTGAAGATATTCTAGCTTGGCAGAAAGCCCGGCATTCGACATCCCATATTTAACGCCAGACCATTGCTGGGGAGTTCTCGAAAGACTTTTAACTGCACAGCCAAATTCGGAGGGCAAGCGTATCCACAATGGCAAATATCGCTGAGGGATTTGGGCGTAGGTCAGACAAAGAGTTTCCCCCCTTATTAAATATTGCCCATGCCTCGGCCTACGAGGTTCAGTCACATCTATATGTCGCACTCGATTTGAATTATATCAATAGGGAAGTATTCGAAGAGATATATAGCTCAATGGAAGAGATCTCGCGCATGCTCTACGGCCTGCGCAAAAAGCTGCTCCACGGCTAAACCCCAAAACTCAGTCTCTCAAGACTCCAGACCCCAGACTCCAGACCCTCACTGACATTTATTGTCATCGCCTCGTTGCCAAAAACTGTTATTTTGCTAGCTTTCCCGGGAGCATGCCAACAGAAACACGTAAATCGTATTCACCGTAACCCTCTTATACTCAAGACTTAAGACTCCAGACCCCCGACTCACTCCCCTGTGGCACAGGTCTTGTTAGTACATCAGTGGCCTGGGAAAGGTACATAGATTTTCAAATTACTTAGGAGATTGTGAATTAGAATGAAAAATCAGAAAGGTTTCTCGCTTATCGAACTTTTGATCGTTGTTGTGATCATCGGCATCATCGCCGCGATCGCTATCCCTAACCTGCTTGCTGCACGTCGTAGTGCTAACGAAGGATCGGCAGTTTCGGCTGTCCGCACACTTCACGGTGCCCAGATGACGTATTCGTCAACCTATGGTAACGGCAGCTATGCTGCTGCTATTGCGACCCTCGGCGGCACGACCGGTCTTATCGACACGGTTCTCGCTGGCGGCACGAAGAGCGGTTATAACTTCGCGGTTTCAGCTGTTGCTGCTACCACGACCGTTCCTGCTACGTTCTTTGCTGGTGCATCACCGGCAACCGCAACGGGTATCACAGCAACGGGAACACGCCGCTTCTGTATCCAAACAGACGGTGTCTTGAAGGGCGATACGACAGGCGGCACCGCCTTCGTAGACAGCACCTGCACGGCTGCCACGGCTCTTAACAACTAATTAACCCACAACTTTAGGACCAGGCGGGAGATGATCTTCGGATCACCTCCCGCCTTTTTTTGCGTGTGATAACCAGATAAAACACCGTTGAATTTGGACGTGAATATGATAAAATAATCTTGGCCAACCACGGGGCCTGTGTCCCCGATTTTTCGACTCAACCAATCAAGTATGCCGACCGAGGGTGCCGGGACCATTTCGAGGATCGTTACCATTGCGAAAAACGCTTTTCGCGAGGCGGTTCGCGATCGCATTCTATATAACCTGATCGTCTTTGTACTGCTGCTGACGGCAAGTGCAATATTCCTCGGCGAATTGACCGCTGGCCAGGAATCTCGCGTCATCGTCAATCTTGGCCTGAGCGCGATCCTAGTATTCGGCACATTCATCTCGATATTTGTCGGCGTCAGCCTTGTCTGGAAAGAGATCGAAAAGCGCACGGTTTACTCGATCTTTTCAAAACCGGTCGGCCGCGGCGAATTCATCATCGGCAAATACCTCGGCCTGTGTGCCACTCTGCTTGTAAATCTTGCGGTTATGGGCATCGGCGTCACTCTCGCTCTGCTCTATGTCGGAGGCGGAAGACAATTTATTGGCCCCGTTTGGGTTTCAGTCTTCCTGATCTTTCTCGAACTGACCGCTATGACGGCCGTTGCGATAATGTTCTCATCGTTTTCGACCCCGGCCTTGTCGGCACTACTGGCCTTTTTTGTCTTCGTCATAGGGCATTTTAGCTCGTCGCTTCGCGAACTGGCTCAGACGATGACCTCAAATGTTTCGAAACTTGTTTTTGAGGGGATCTATTACCTGCTGCCCAATCTGTCGCATTTCAGCTTCATCACCGAAACCGCGAGCGGTATGACCGTACCGGCGTCTATGATCGGCACGGCAATCGTTTACGCCGTAGTCTGGGACGTTATTCTGCTTGCGATCACGGTTGTCATATTCAGCCGTCGCAACTTCAAATAGTGGCCAATATCTCGTTTCAAAATATGATCCTGCCGTTCGTGCTCATCGTCGCGGGGCTGGCGGCTGCCGTCGGCCTGAATGATGTGCTCGACGCAGGCCGTCCAAAACTCGACGCGGAATACACCGACCGCGACCTCAGTATGAATGGATCGAGGCTCACCGGATTCCTGTTCGGAGCGGAAGGTCTGGCGGCGGATTGGTATTTTATGCGTTCGCTCCTGTACATCGGCGACAAGATCCTCGGCCAGCCCGAGGGCCAGGGCATCAATATTGACGACCTTCGCGGCCTCAATCCGCGTCTTCTCTATCCGTTGCTCGACAACGCCACCGACCTCGACCCGCACTTTATCGCGGCATACGCATATGGAGCGATGCTCTTGCCTGCGATCGAACCCGCCCAGGCGATCGAGCTGCTCAATAAGGGTATTGCACGCAATCCAGATTCCTGGCGACTCTATCAGCACCTCGGTTACATCTACTGGAAAACGGGTAATTTCGAGAAAGCGTCTGAGCAATACGAAAAAGGATCAGAGATCGCCGGGGCCGAGCCATTTATGAAGCTAATGGCGGCCTCGATGAAAACCGAAGGTGGCAGCCGCGGCACCGCACGGTCGATCTACACCGAAATGCTCAACGGCTCTGAGGATGAGGCGATCAGGATCACGGCGCAGCGTAAGCTCGAACAGCTCTCGTGGTATGAACAGCGTGACGCGATCAACGGTGTATTGGCGGAATTCAACGACAAAAATGGCCGCTGCGCTAACAGCTTTAGCGAGATCGCCCCGAGCCTAATGGCCGCGAAATTGCCCGATGGGGTCGCATTTACCATCGACAGAGCAAATCGACTTGTCGATCCGACCGAAGCACCCTATCAACTCGACAAAGAGCAATGCAAGGTCAAGCTCGACAGAGCACTGACCGGATTACCTTTTGAATAGCTATGGAATACGCCATCGAGATATCAAATCTTACTAAGGACTACGAGACTGGATTCTTGAAGAAGAAACGTGTTCGTGCTCTCGATGATCTGACCTTGAAGGTCCGTCCAGGCCAGGTCTTCGGATTTCTCGGCGGGAATGGGGCCGGTAAGACCACGACCATCAAGACCTTGATGCGGCTGCAATTCCCAACCAGCGGTTCCGCGACGATACTTGGCCACGATATTGCGGATGTACAGATGCATCGACGCATCGGCTATTGTCCCGAGAATCCGTATTTCTACGATTATTTGACGGCGAACGAGTTAATGGATTATTTCGGACGCCTCTTTGGCTCTGACGCCGCCACACGACGTAAGACAACCAGCGAATTGCTCGATGCCGTCGGGCTCGCGGAGAAAGATCGCAAGAAACAGCTTCGCAAATTCTCTAAAGGAATGCTGCAGCGTGTCGGACTCGCGCAATCGTTAATAAATGACCCTGAGATCGTCTTTCTGGACGAACCGATGAGCGGCCTCGATCCGGTCGGACGCCGCGAGATCCGTCACCTGATCGCAGGCCTTCGCGACAAGGGAAAGACCATCTTTATGTCAACCCATATTCTCTCTGACATCGAAGCCCTATGCGATGAGGTCGCCATCTTACGCAACGGAAGGCTTGCGGCGACAGGCGATCTAAACGAACTGCTCACCGCTGATATAGAATCACGAGCTCTCGAGATCAGCGTACAGGGAGCCAACTTTGAAGCTATCCGTGAAAAGATCGAGTTCATCGCCGGAGCTTCTCTCCACCCCAAACCCAACGGCGCCAGCATTCAGATCCTCGACGAATCTGACATCGAAGCCGTCCTCCAAATAACCCGCGCCGGCGGCGGCCGCCTCACATCAATTCATCCGGTAAAACAGTCTCTCGAGGATCTTTTTGTAAAGGCCTCTGTCTAGATCCCTTCGGTATGTCGAAGTTTTATCATTTGTTTGCGAATCGAAAACCCAGCCTCGTTTTGGGGGTTGAGAAGCGCATTTGGGTCGCCGCCCTGATGTTTGTCGGATTCCTGACGGCTCTGGAATGGCTAGCCCTCGGAGTCGGCCTCAATCAGTTTGCGTCGGGCCTTTCAAAGCAGGATGATCCGTTCGTAATCGCTGTTGCGATTCTATATTTGGCCGTAGCCTTTTATCTCTTTTTCCTTTTTGTTCTAGCCACACTGGCATCAAAATGGCCTTTTCAAGTCGCATCCGTTGTCATCTTTGTTTTCGCGACGTTTGCCGAATTTAGTTATGCGAGGGCCATCGGGCGCTTTACGACATATTACGATGTGGTTTCGGCCGTCGGCATCACCTCGCAGCAAGCCGGTGACTCGCTGATCTCCTATATCAACCTGCTTGCGCTCGTTCCGTGTTTTGTATTGATAGGCCTATGCGTGTTTTGCCGCAACACAACCGTCCAGATGCGAGGTCCGCGATGGCTAGCACTTATTTTCCTATCGCTCGGCGTCTTTCATTTTCATCTTTACTACGTAAACTTGGCCCTTTTTGATTCGCAGTTTGCCAGCAATTCATTTGGGCGTTTCTGGCAGACAGCGGCAGATTTGATCATTGTCGATCCTTGGGGCTCGATAGCTGCGAAAGAGCGGGAGACCGTCGAGTCACCAATTTCAGATCGAGGACCCCATCCCGACAACAACGTGATCTTTATCTTTGACGAATCCGTCCAGGGCCGTCATCTGAGCCTTAACGGGTATTCCAGGCCGACAACTCCTTATCTCGAAACGCTCGCAAAAAGCGGAGTGATGAAGAATTTTGGATTGGCCGTGTCGGTCTCAACGGTCAGCCGAAGTAGTTTCGACGGGATGATCGTTGGAGCGACGCCCAACATGCTTGACGAAAAGAACTTTAGTGAGATCAGCCGTATGCCTACGATATTCCAATATGCGCGGGCGATGAACTACAAGACCCATATGATCGACGGACAGATGACGGAATACTGGGCGGGCATTCCGGACGATTTAAACTATATTAGCGATCTCGTGACGGTTGACAAGATCGATGCACAGATCGGCGAGGGCTCGGATGCGAAACAATGGGAGATAGATCGGAAAACCGCAGACATCGTAAAAAAAATATTCTCCGAGTCGGCGGGCAACTTCGTCTTCATATACAAACGAGGAACTCATTCCCCATACGACAGGAACTATCCGGTATCGGAAGCACCGTGGCAGCCGATTTATCATTTTGACGACCCTTTCGGGATCGCACCGGCAGACAGATATCAGGCGATCGTAAATTCCTACGACAATAACCTAGAGTTTAATCTTGACGATTTTTTTAAGCGGCTTGCAGACGACTATTCGAGTCTGCCAAACAATACTGTGATCATATATACCAGCGACCACGGTGAAGTTTTTTCTCGAGAGGGGAGAGCGAGTCACGGCGGAAGCACGCCCGACGAAGCAACTGTTCCGCTTTTTATTTTTGGCTTGCGTGAAAATCAGGTCGATACGACATTCAACGCGGCACATGCAAACATCTTTTCCACCATGCTCGATCTGATGAAGTACCCGCGCGACCTAAGAAAATACCCATACGGCATCTCGCTGTTTGACGCCACCGGGAAAGACCAGGCACCTCGATTCTTTAATCCCCCGGGAGCGAAAAAGATTCGGTTTGACTAGATTGCCGATATTTGCCTGAGTCTATTTCACCGCCCTGATCGCCGTCACTTTCCACCGAATATTTGCTCGGTCATCTTCGCGGTTAAATCCGTCAAACGTCAAGGTGATCGGGATGGTTTCGTCGGGGCCGAGGATTGACCGTTGGACGGGGACGACCAGGATATTGCGTTCGCGCAGGACATCGTTAAATTGGGTGACGACGGCTACATGCACCTCGAGGACGTCGATCGTCCGGGTCCCCTTGTTCCTGATGTTGCCGTGGATAAACATCGAGATCTTGCCCGTCGCCATTGGTGACTGCACCGTCTTTTCATCGGTCGAGATTATGATGTCTTTGTTCAGTTCAGCATACTCGGCCGAACCGTCGCGAAACGCTCCTTCCAATATCTTCGCCGTCTGAACCTCGATCGGCGGTGTGAACGAAAGAGCCCAGATCCCCGCCGCGATCGCCGCCGCTCCAAACAACAAGGCAACTATAAATATCTTATTTACGCCGCGTTTTTTCTCTGCCGGTTTGAAAATGTCTTCCATTGTTGAGAAAGAATAGCATTGGGCAAATAACGCCCCCTCGATTTAGACACCTAGTTTCTACAAAAGGTTCCCATAGGTTATCATTTGTTGCGAAGACGCAAAAATGTCCAAGCCCGAGGCCACAATTCCGCCCCTTCCCGTATTTGTTGAGGCCGCTCTTCCGGTTCCCTTGCGACAGGTGTTTACATATCGGATCCCGGAGGAATTGCGGACCAGAATAAAACTTGGGGCCAGATTAAAGCTGCCCTTTGGTCGGCGAAATATGACCGGCTATGCCGTCGGCCTACACGACGAACTCCCGCCGGATGTCGATATTGACGAATCGAAAATAAAAGACATTTTCGAGGTCTCGGACGAGGAACCGCTTATCACGCCCGAGATCCTAAAACTAACCCAATGGACGGCAGACTATTACGCCAGCTTTTGGGGCGAAACTCTCAAGTCTGCGCTCCCTGCCGGAATAAACAGCGAAACAGTCCGTCCGAAACGCCAAAAGGCCGTGAGATTGCTCCGCCGGGCCGCAGGCAGCCGTGCCTGCGAGTCGGAATTGAAATCATCCGAAGAAAAACCCCTCACCGACCCGCAACGGAAGATCGTCGATTTGCTTTCGGCAAACAACGGCGAAATGCTCTTCACCGAGATTCTCGAAAAAGCTAATGTCGGGGCATCGCCGATAAATACGCTCGCGAAACGCGGCATCGTTGAGATCTTTGTAGATGACGTAATGCGCGACCCGCTGGCCGAAGCCAAATTGCCAAAGCTCGACGATCTCACGCTGAATGATGATCAACAGTCGGCCCTCGACGAGGTTACTGCGGCCCTCACGAAGGACGGCACATTCAAAGCATTTCTGCTCCACGGCGTGACCGGTAGCGGAAAGACAGAGGTGTATATTCGGGCGATGCGGTTCGCACTCGACCAGGGCCGGTCGGCAATGATGCTAGTACCGGAGATCGCTTTGACGCCGGTGTTTTCGAGGCGTCTGCGGGCGGTTTTTGGTTCGGAGGTCGCGATATTGCACTCGAATCTGTCGCAAGGCGAGCGGTTTGACGAATGGCGTCGTATCCGCCGAGGCGATGCCCGCATCGCGATCGGAACCCGTTCGGCTGTATTTGCACCGCTCGAAAACATCGGCCTCGTGATCGTCGATGAGGAACACGACCCATCATACCGCCAACACGAGTCGCCATTCTACAATGCCCGCGACGTGGCCGTTATGCGTGCGCATATGGCAGGTGCGGTCGTTGTTCTGGGTTCGGCGACGCCAGCGATGGAATCGTTTTACAATGCCCAGCACGACAAATATACATACCTCCAACTTCCCGATCGCATCGGCGGACGCGGGCTCGCAACGGCCGAGTTGATCGATATGCGTGACGTTTTCAAGAGGTTTGGAAAAGACGTTCCGCTATCGCCGGAGCTGCTTGAAGGAATAAAAGAAACTCACGCGAAGGGCGAGCAAGTTATCATTCTCTTGAACCGTCGCGGCTTTTCGCAGTTCGTACTCTGCCGCTCCTGCGGCGAAACTCTGAAATGTAAAAATTGCGACATCACCCTTACATTCCACCGCCGCAATAATCAACTCCTTTGCCACTACTGCAACTACCGCGAACCGTCGCCAAAAGTCTGTCCGCATTGCGAAAGCGAATATCTATACTTCGTAGGCGAAGGAACCGAGAACATCGCCGACCAACTCACAAAGAAATTCCCCGAAATGCGGATCGCCCGCGTTGATCGAGACACGATGGCTCACAAAGGCGAGCTTGAGCAAGTTCTGCTCGATTTTGCCGCAGGCCGCATTGATATGCTCGTCGGCACGCAGATGATCGCGAAGGGCCACGACTTCCCTCGCGTGACGCTCGTAGGAGTAGTTTCGGTTGATATCGGTTTGGGGTTGCCGGATCTTCGCTCGGCAGAAAGGACGTTTCAGCTAATCACACAGGTCGCCGGCCGCTCAGGCCGGGGCGAAGCGTCCGGCCGCGTATTGATCCAAACATACTATCCTGAGCATTACGCGCTTCGGCACGCGGTCAAGCAGGATTACGAGGCATTCTATGCCGAAGAGATAAAATACCGCCAACGCCTCGCCTACCCGCCGTTCTTCGTGCTCGCCCTCATCCTGATCAAGCACAAAGACCTCAGCTACGCGTCAAAAAACGCCAACATTCTCCGCCGCGCTCTCGATGCGGCAAATCCTATGAAAGCGTCGCGAATCCTCGGTCCGGCGCCCGCCTCCCTCTCGCGGCTAAAGAATGAATATCGCCTTCAGATCATCCTCAAATCCGTCGGCCGCAGAGCGTTGAGAGATACCCTCGACATCGCCCTCGCCGAAGCCGAAGCAAACGGCTG
>JBATDM010000099.1:0-25931 GCA_049663465.1 Pyrinomonadaceae bacterium | reverse complement strand
CTTTCGCACAGGTCAAGGTTCCCGGAAAGCCGGCCGTCAAGCCGCCATTCGAAAAGTCTCTCCAGGCCGTCGTCGTTACGACCGATGGCTGGGACAATTCGTCCGGCAAGGCAGCAATATTCGAACGCAAGAAGCCGAATAGCGACTGGAAGCAGGTTGGCGAAGCGTTTGCGGTCGTCGTCGGTGTCAACGGCCTTGCCTGGGGCGAGCTGCTCAATGCCGATATGGACATGGGAAAGATCAAGCAGGAAGGCGATGGCAATGCACCCGCCGGGATATTCCCCCTGACGGCCTCGTTCGGCAGCGGCTCAAAGCCGAACGCGGTCGAATTGCCTTACACAAAACTCGACCGGTTTACCGAATGTGTCGATGACCCAAAATCCAGCTTTTACAATCGCATCACCAACCGGATGCAGGTCGGCAATTTTGATTGGAAGTCATCGGAAAAGATGCTAGCGGTTGGCGAAGAATACGGCCTCGGTATATTTGTTGGCTACAATTCTTTTCCGGTCGAAAAAGACCGAGGTTCGTGCATATTTCTTCATGTGTGGAAGAATGCGTCTAGCGGAACTGCAGGCTGCACGGCAATGGACCGCCGCGATCTCGAGCGAATAGTCGCGTGGGCGTCGCCGGAAAAGGTTCCTTATCTCGTACAAATGCCGCGGGAGATCTACAACAAACGCCAAAAAAAGTGGAAGCTGCCAAAGATCAAATAACGCTCGACCAATTGCCCATCGGCTCGCGTCTGATGGTGCGTTCGCGGATCGATTGGCGTTTTGCGGCGGTGTCTAAGGTCGCTAATGAACGGATCGTCCTGACCGTATGCTCACCGACGGGGCGAACATATCGCCTAAGACGGAATATGGACACGGCGATCGAGATCGACGGCCATGTCCCAGTCCTGATCCACGACGAAAAAGAAGATTGGCGAGATAATTTCACCCGCTACGACGTCCGCTGGTGAAGCCTCAGTCCTAGTTTGACCTTCGCTTTTCCCGCTCTTTTCGATTTGGTAAAATACCCTTTTGCTTTGACCTCGAAATTCTCATCTATGCAGGCCGCGAAAACTAAACAAGAACAGATCAACGTCCGAGGGGCCCGCACGCACAACCTTAAGAATATCTCGGTTTCGCTCCCCGTCAACCGACTTACTGTAATTACCGGCGTTTCAGGCTCGGGCAAATCATCGCTTGCCTTCGACACCCTCTATGCCGAGGGACAACGCCGATATGTCGAGTCGCTCTCAGCCTACGCCCGTCAGTTTCTAGAACGGATGGACAAGCCCGATGTCGATGAGATCACCGGCATTGCACCGGCGATCGCGATAAGGCAGAAAAATTCGACAAAGAATCCCCGCTCGACCGTCGCAACGCAAACCGAGATCTATGACTATTTGCGGTTGCTCTTCGCTCGTGCCGGCACCACCATATGCCACGTCTGCAAACGCGAGGTCAAAAAAGATTCGCCGGAGTCTGCGGCCGACGAGATATTGGCGACGTTGCCGGAAGGAACGCGTTTTTATGTGCTCTTCCCGATACAGGAACAAGAAGAGGTCGTCCGGCGTGGCATGAAGGCGGCGAATAATTCCGCGAAAGGTCGCGGGAAATCTACGGACCTCAGTACGCAAGCGTATCTGATGTCGCTCTTGCAGCAAGGTTTTTCACGTCTGTTCCGCAATGGCGAAATGATCGAACTCGCACGGCCCGAGGACTACACGTTCGATGATTTTGAAAACACGTTTGTGCTCATCGACCGTCTAAAAGCTGACGGCGACATTCGCCAGCGGCTGGTGGATTCGCTCGAAACATGCTTTCGAGAAGGCCACGCTGCGGTGATCAAGTTGTCAGAACCACCTGCGGTAGCGGGTGGTTTAACTGGGCGTGCAGATGCCTCAGATGATCTCAATCAACCTCATCTTCAACCACCCGCTACCGCAGGTGGTACTGACTTGAAATTCTCCGACCGCTTTATCTGCAAATACGACAACACACGATACGAAGAGCCTGAACCGCATCTTTTCAGCTTCAATTCGCCGTACGGTGCATGCCCAACGTGTCAGGGCTTTGGCAACACGATCGGCATTGACTACGATCTCGTCATTCCGAACGCGCTGCTCTCGTTAAAAGATGGAGCGATCGAGCCATTTACGCGACCGACGCACGCATGGGCAAATCGTGAACTAGGAAAGTACGCTGCGGCGGCAAATATAAATCTTAAAGTGCCATTCGCCGATCTGCCGGATTATCAGCAAAATTGCATCATCTACGGCGACGAAGGCTGGCGTGGGCTCAAAGGCTTCTTCCAGTTTCTGGAAACCAAAAAATACAAGCTTCACGTCCGCGTATTCCTTGCCAAATATCGCGGCTACACAAGATGCCCGGATTGCGATGGCCAACGGCTGCGGCAAGCGGCCCGCGATGTCAAGATCGGGATGCGTTCGCTGCCCGAGATCGTCGATATGTCAATCCGCGACGCATTCGACTTTTTTGAGTCCCTTGAGATGGATATCGAACGCGCGGCTATCGCTGACAAGATCTTGCTTGAGATCCGCCGCCGCCTGAAATTTCTCGTCGAGGTTGGCCTCGATTACCTTACTCTTGGCCGTCTCGCCGCGACGCTTTCTGGGGGCGAGGCTCAGAGAATTCAGCTCGCAACAAATCTCGGCTCTCTCCTCGTCGGCACACTCTACGTCCTCGATGAACCGAGCATCGGGCTTCACCCACGCGACAATGGACGCCTTATCAAGATCCTCGAGAACCTTCGCGACATTGGCAACACGGTCTTGGTCGTCGAACACGACGAAGACACTATGCGAGCCGCCGACCACATCGTCGACATCGGCATCCACGCGGGCGAATTTGGCGGCGAACTTGTATTTGAGGGTGATTTCAAAGGATTGCTGAAAAGCAAAGATTCGCTAACAGCCAAGTATCTTCGGGGTGATTCCGAGATCAAAGTTCCCCAAACTCGCCGTAAGCCGACGAAAAATAGGATCGAGATAATCGGTGCCCGCGAGCACAACCTTAAGGACGTTTCGGTCAAGATACCGCTCGACATGCTTGTCTGTGTGACAGGCGTCTCGGGATCAGGAAAATCGACGCTCGTCCACGACATTCTCTACGCGGGTCTAAAGAAAAAGCGTGGCGAATGGAACAGCCACGTAGGCTTTTTCAAAGAGATAAAGGGCTCAGAAAACATCGACGATGTCATTCTGGTGGACCAATCGCCGATCGGCCGCACCCCGCGTTCAAACCCGGTAACGTACATAAAGGCATACGACGCCATCCGCGAGATCTTTGCCTCGACCAACGCCGCCAAAACCAAAGGATTTAACGCGTCACACTTCTCGTTCAACGTCCCCGGCGGGCGTTGCGAGATCTGTCAGGGAAGCGGAACTGTCACGATCGAGATGCAGTTTCTGGCGGATGTGGAGTTGACCTGCGAAGACTGTCGCGGGATGCGGTTCAAGCAGGAGATCCTCGACGTCAAATACAAAGGCAGGAATATTCACGAGGCCCTGCAATTGACGGTTCGCGAAGCAACTATTTTCTTCAAAGACGTCGCCAAGATCATCTCACGGCTAAAGGTTCTCGACGCCGTCGGCCTCGGTTATCTCCGCCTCGGCCAGTCCGCTACGACACTGAGCGGCGGCGAAGCCCAGCGTGTAAAACTCGCATCGCATCTCGCTCAAAAGACGACTTCAAACACTCTCTTCATCTTTGACGAGCCAACAACAGGACTGCATTTTGAGGACATCAACAAACTCCTCTCCGCCTTCCGCGCCCTCATCGACAACGGCGGCAGCATCCTCGTCATAGAACACAATATGGACGTAATAAAAACCGCCGATTGGGTCATCGACCTCGGCCCGGAAGGCGGCATCGGCGGCGGCGAGATCGTGGCTCAGGGAAAGCCTGAACTCATCGTGAAGAACGATACGTCTCACACCGGCCGGTACCTGGCTTCGGTCCTTAAATAGTTGTTTTACTTGAAGTTACTATTAGAGCAATGCCGCTTTCCGTACGGGCATTCGCCGACCTGTACCCAATCGTAGAAATCGTCCGTATTGCCTTCGATCGCGTAGTAGACCTTTTTGATCGTCGCGAACTGGGTCAGGGTCTTCTCGATCATCCCAAAATACTGCCCGCCGCCACAGCTTGTTGTGGCATTGCCCATTTGATCAAACACGAGTTTCGTGAAGTTCACATATGCCGCACCATTTTTAACATTGATGCTTTTGAGGATCCCATTGGTCTCGGACTCAGGAATCGCTCCGTAGCCGAGAGCTTCCTCTTCCTTCGTTGTTCCCTTGAACAGCTCCTTGAGAGATGCTTTTGCGATCGCTTTCGTCTTTGGTATCGTGCGCTTCACCGGGAATACCTTTTTGCAATCGTCGATGTTGGGATTTAGCCTTTCATTCGAGAAATAGACTTTGATCGACGTCGTCGGCGACTGAAGGTATGCCGGCGAAACGAATGCAAGCGCAAGCAAGCACCATGCTATGTATTTTATCTTCGCTCTAATCATCTCCAAACTTCCCCCTCCAAATAGGTGCGATCTCAGCCATTGCCTTGCAGTCACAGTAACCACCATTGTTGTTGAGCCACGAGGTCAACTGCGGAAAATTTAGCCGGTTGTCCATCATGAATTTCATCGCAAACCGCAGGCTGTGGTCGCATTCGGTCTCTGACAACTCGTCCTCTATAAAATCGAGCATTTTGCTGATGGTGTGTTGCTCGTACGGCAGCGACTCAAGGAACCGTTCCAGTTCCTCGCCGCTCAGTTGTTCGAGATTCTCGATCTCACGTTTCTTAATAATAGGCATATTCTAAAAGCTAGATTCCGCAACCCGCGACATTTCCGCTCGCTCCGCTTCCTCGATCTCGCGCTGTTTGATGCCGTCGCGGCCATCATAGGCGGCAAATCTGGGCAAAAAGAGAGCCGTTCCACCAACTGCAGCAACGCAAAGGATGCCGCCCGACACCAGAGCGGCTTTGACTCCGAATTTCTCCGCGACGATCCCCATCTTAGCACTCCCGAGCATCGGGCCCGTCAGATAGCTGATCATTTCGAGGCTCGCGAGGCGTCCGCGAAGGTAATTTGGGATCGTCTGGTTCCAGATCGAGCCGCGAAAGATCCCCGATATCATGTCGAAAAAACCTGCCGCGGCGAGAAAGATCAATGCCGGCCAAAGGCTCGTGGCGAGGCCAAAAAACAATATCCCCACACCCCAAAGCACCGCTGCGACGATGACCATCAAACCGTGGCGATGCACGTTGCGCGTCCATCCTGCTGTAAGGCTTGCAGTTAACGCACCTATCGCGATCGCCGCCGGAAAAAACCCGACATACTGATCACCGTAGATCGCCGCAAGTGCTGGATAAAGTGCCTGAGGAAACGCAAAAAACATCGCTGCGATATCGATAAAGTATGTTCCAAGCAATTCCTGGCGCGAAAAAGCGTATTTCACACCACGCTTTACACCTGCAAAACTCGGCCGCTCCGCATTCTCTGGCGGCGGCACAAACTTGATCATAAAAACCGCGATGAGCGATGCTGCAAATGTAACAAGATCGATCAAATATGCATCGGTTGGCGAAAATTGGGTCGCTATGATGCCGGCAAACGCCGGTCCGACGATCATGCCAATATGAAAACGTATCGAATTTAGAGCCATCACGGCCGACATCATCTCGGCCGGGATCACTTTCTGGATAAGCGATTCAAACGCCGGCCGCTGCAAGGCTGCGATTCCGGCGTGAAATGCGACAACGACGAACAAAAGCGGCACGAGCGGCTCGGCCAACAGTGAATTCAAAACCAGAACCAGCGTCAAAAAAGTTTGCCCTATCTCGGTAAGGCGGAGCAGCTTTCGTTTATCGACGTAGTCCGCGAGAGCTCCGCCAACAAAGGCCAAACACACCATCGGCACAAACTCCGCGAGGTAGATATACCCGACCATCGCCGACGACTGCGTGATCTGATACATCTGCCACGGCACGACGATGAAGGTCATCATTGAGCCGAAAAACGATACAAGCTGGCCAAAGAAAAGCAGGCGATAGTCGCGTGAGGCCCTGAGAGGCGACAGGTCGATCAGCATATGAGATTTGAAGAACGCACGTTGTCGACCATATTTCGAACTTCCGAACTACGGCGTAAAGCCCAGTCTATTCTTATTGTAGAAAATACCACGGTGCAATTTAAAGGCGACAGATAGCCTCACAGATTGGAATCGACTTTTCTCTTCGAGTAGAATCTTAGCGTGCTTGCAATAGTTTATGTTCTTCTCATAGTTGCGGTAGGCGACGCGATCGTCCGGCGGTTCTATCCGATCCTGTCGATCCCACACCGATACGCGTCCGCGTTTCTCGTCGGACTGCTCGCGAGTAGTTGGTACACCTATTTGCTTGGGCGGCTCTTCGCCAATTCATCAAGCCCTCTGTTGTGGGCGAACCTGATATTTTTCGGCTCGGCGATCGCACTCATCTACTATCTGCGAAAGGATGGCCCTGCGGTTGGGGAAAACACTAGCCTCGATACGACTCAGACCGAATTCACCCGCATTGACTGGGTCATCGGCGGGATCTTTATGGCTTTTGCGTTCTGGATGATGTTCAGAACCTTTACGATGACCGACGGAAGCATTTCGATCGGCCACCATCAGTTCCCCGATTTTGGAGCGACCCTGTCGCTGATGCAGTCGTTCGCACTTGGTAATAATTTTCCGACCGAGTTTACACACTTTACTGGCGATCAGATCCGGTATCATTTCTTGTTTTATTTTCAGGCGGGAAACCTCGAGTATCTCGGCCTTAGTCCCGTTTGGGCAAATAACCTGCTTTCGGCGTTTTCTCTTACCTCGCTCTTGGTCTGCGTAATGACGCTCGGCTCGCTGGTTTTTCGCTCCCGAACCGCAGGACGCATCGGTGCGGCACTTTTCTTTTTCCACGGCTCGCTGGCTTTCATCCCGTTCCTGATGGCAAACCCGTCATTCGCCGGCGTCATGGATAAATTGTCCAAGATGACGCTCTATCTGAATTCCGGACTTCCCTACCGCGGAGAGGACTGGGGGGTGTGGTCGCAAAACGTTTTTCTTAACCAAAGGCATTTTTCGAGTGCGATCGCGATGTTCCTTCTGGTATTGATCTTTCTGTTTGTCCGTTTTCGCGAGTATGCCGAAATACCGGAGTCGATCGATCTCTCGGCAGATGAAACGGAACACCACGATGACAGTGAAGCTGAAGATGCCGAACCGCGAACCGGAGCCGATCTCGATACCGAAGCGGTCGATTCGGATGACGATATCGAGGATGATTCGTCCGATGAAGTGCCCGCCGATGACTCCGTCAAGCCAAAAGCAACGACCGAGGGGCCTTTCCACGGGATTGCTGCACACTATACCGGATACATTTTTTCCGGTGTCATTCTTGGGCTCCTGCCAATGTGGAATGGAGCTGTCTTCCTGTCTGCGGCCGTCGTGCTGGCTTTGTTTTTACTTTTGTTTCCCCGTCGCAAGGATCTGATCGTCGTCGCCGTCACATCTGCCATCATTGGACTTCCGCAATATTGGTATCTCGTAGCTGGCAGCCGCCCGCCGGGCTTCTCGATGTTCCGGTGGGGTTTCAGCATCGACAATGCGGGTCTTTTCGACGTTCTGTACTACAACTTTTTTACGTTCGGATTTAAGTGGATCTTGATCGCGATAGCCCTGTATTTTGCTTCAGGCTTTCAGCGGAGGTTCTTTGCCGCGATCTTTGCCCTGCTCCCGCTGACGTTCTGCTTCCGCTTTAGCGAAGAGGTCTTGACCAGCCATAAGTTTCTTAACGTCTGGCTCGTGATCGCAAACCTTTTCGTCGCCTTTGCCCTTGTTAAACTCTGGGGAACGAAAACAGGCTCGACCAGGATTCCGATGAGAGTACTTGCTGTGATCCTGGCCATCCTTGTGACTATCGGAGGAGCGATCGATCTTTTCCCGATCTGGAATTCGTATTTCATAAACATGAAATACAAGGACGACCCTCTCATTGAATGGGTCAAAACGAACACCGAGCCCAAGGCGATCTTCCTTTCGCACCGTTATATTAACCATCAGATCCTGCTGGCCGGCCGCAAGATATTTTTTGGTGACCCATATTATGCATGGGGTATCGGTTACGATGTTCCGGCCCGCGAGCAGTTGGTCAGGCAGATGTTCGAGACGAATGACCCCGCCGCGCTATATCGGCTATTAAAAGAAAACAACATCAGCTATGTTGCCGTTGATGACATGGCCCGCAACAGCCCAAATTTGTACAAACGTCCAAATGAGGCGATGCTGGCGAAGTATTTTCCGGTTGTTTTTAATGACGAGCGGCACGAATATGCCAATATCAAGATCTACAAGGTGCCGGATGTTCCACCAGACCCAGATGCTCCGGAACCATCAAAAGTTAAAGAAGCCTCTGGTAATTTGTTTGAAACAGGCGATGGTATTGAGACGGCAAAGCTATCCAAGCCACGTGGCATTACCGTCGATACGGCTGGGAATATCTATGTAGCGGATACCGGCAATGCCCGCGTTCAAAAATTTGATGCCGTGGGAAAATTTATTTCGATGTTCGGTGAACGCGGTGACCAGCCAGGTCAACTCCAGGAACCGAACGGTGTCTCCGTCGATGCTAAAGGCAATATTTATATAACCGACGCAAAGCGCCATAAGCTTCTGCGGCTAAAGCCGGACGGACAGTTCGACAAAGAATGGGATGGGCCGCCGGGCAAATTCTATGGCCCACGCGACATACTGATAGCCCCGAACAGGTTTACTTACGTGATAGATCAGGGCGGGACCAGGATTGCAAAATTCGATCCGGCCACAGAGACGTTTGAAGTCTGGGGGGCACCGGGCTCTGGTGAAAGCGAGTTCAATGAACCAACCGGGATCGCGATCGGAGACGGAAAGATATTCGTCGCGGATGCCGGCAATAACCGCGTACAAGTTTTTGACCTGAACGGCCGATTTGGAAGCCAGTTCGAGATACCATCGTGGGAACGATTTTCGGGGCATTTCCCCGATCTGGTTTTCGATGAGAAGAGTAAGATCCTCTATGTATCTAACGGTAAGACCAACGAGATCATGGCATTCAAACCTGATGGGATGCCGCTCGACGGGCTAAGATCAGACGCCGAGCATCCGCTCGATAATCCGTCGGCGATGGTGATTACAGGACTCAGCGATAAGCGAAAGCTTCTCGTCCTCAGTACGGAAACTGGTAAAGTCGCCGTTTACGATCTCGATACAACAAAGGCCAAGTAACGCTCTAGCTGCTGCTCCGATGAAATTTTCGTTTGCAACACGTTGGGCCACGATGCCTAGTCGAGTAACGATCCCTATTCTGATCGTCCTTTGCGTTGCTGCATACTTTCTGTATATCCACGGCATCGACAGAAACCCTCCGGGTTTTTATCTGGATGAGGCTACGATCTCTTACAACGCCTATAGGGTGTTCGAGAGCGGCTCCGGCGAGTTTGGACATTTCCTTCCGCTCTATTTTCCAGTAATTCCGCTTGCACCGCCGTTTGACTACCTTGGGTATGCCGAACCCGTGCAGGTCTATATTCTCGCGGCGGCGTATCACGTATTCTCGCCGACCGTGGCTGTCTCCAGAGGCCTGAGCGCAACCGCAATGTTCATTATGGCAATGGTGCTGGGCTGGATAGCCGCGAAACTCTCGAAAAGCTGGCCAGTCGGCTGGGCTCTCGGGGCACTAATTTTGCTTACACCCTGGTTTTTTGAAATAGGACGCCTGACATTCTCCGCGTCACTCTACCCGCTAACGACAGCGTTGCTGCTGGCCACCCTGTTTAGGGCGTCGCGAAAGGAGAATTGGTCGATCGTTGATATTCTTCTGATCGCGATCTCGCTCGCTCTCACGACCTACACTTACGCGATCGGACGCTTGCTCGGACCACTTTTTGCCGTAGGACTGATCCTCTTTTGGACTAGTAAGCGTCAGATCGCCGCCGTCTTTGGCACGTGGATCGGGTATGCACTGACACTTGTACCAATGCTCGTGTTCCACCTGCGCAACCCAAACGCACTTACCGGACGGTTGAATATGTCGGTCGGGTATATTTCCGCTGACAAGTCGTATGGGCAGATCTTCAGTGAGTTTTTAGGGCACTATTGGGCAAATATTTATCCGACAACATTGCTGGTCGTAGGCGACCTAAACCCACGCCATCATATTCCGGGGGCAGTGCCTTTCTTCGCAGCGACGGCATTGCTAGCCTTAATCGGGATCCTGGTCTTTTGCAGCCGGAATTGGCGAGACCAATGGTGGCGGTTCGTCATATTTGGTCTCATTGTTTCGGTGATTCCGGCATCTCTCACAAAGAATGATTTTCACATGCTTCGACTCTCCCCATTTCCGGTTTTTTTGATCGTATTGGCGATTCCGGCGATAGCTTGGCTTGCCACCGATCGCGAGAGCAAGACGAGCTCAAACCTCTCGAGGTGGCTCCGCCTTTCCGCTGGAGCGGTCCTATTGATCTCGGTCGTAATACAGGCATGGTCATTCTTTTCCCGGTTCAATGAAGTCGGACCGACCCGGCTTGGATATTTTGATAGTAATTATGCGTCCGCCTTCGCGGCCGCCATCGAACGCCCGGAGCGGCCGATCTATCTTACCGATCAATACTATTATCAGGCTTTTTGGCAAGCGATAGTCCAGGGGGTTGACCGGTCCAACTTTGCCCGGCTCGAACCAATGAAGAGGCCACCGGCTAACTCTCTCGTGCTCAGCGGCGAGGAACGATGTTCGGATTGCGAGATGATCTTCAAGGACATTCCGTTCGTCGTTTACAAGACAGGGATGGGGCAATCAGGAACATCGCCGGACGGAGTTATGCTCTCGGGGCCGCGGGGTATCGCCGTTGATGCATCAGGCAATTATTTTGTTGCCGATACGGGGAACGCAAGGATCGTAAAGTTTTCATCCGACGGCAAGTTCGTCGCTGCATTCGGCACTGCCGGTGAGGGCGAGGGGTATCTCAAGCAGCCGCACGGTATCACGACCGATGCGACCGGGCGAATTTATGTGACCGATTCGTTCCGCCATAAACTTCTCCGATATCGGCCGGATGGATCGTTTGAAAAAGAGTGGAACGGGCCCGATAGTGGATTCTATGGACCGCGCGATATCGAGGCCGCACCGAACGGCCTGATCTATATCGTCGATCAGGGCCGGACGAGGATCGCTCGGTTCGACCCCAAAACTGAACAATTTACAGTGTGGGGAACTGGGGGCAGCTCTGTCGGCCAATTCAGAGATCCGTCTGGCATCGCCGTCACAAAAACCTCTGTTTACGTAGCCGACCTCGGCAATCAGCGGGTTCAGGTATTTGACCTCGAGGGCGAATTTCGTCAAATGATCCCCATACCGCAATGGGGAGTCGCGGTCAGCTTTCCGGACGTCGCGGTCGATGAAAGAACCGGGTCCATTTTCATTACCAGCCCTCTGACGAACGAGATCCTGGTTTTTAATGACAAAGGCAGCTTCGTGAAACTAATTAAACCAGACGCCATCAGTCCGGCTCGCATTTCCTCGATAGCGATCGCTCCAGGCGGATCGCACTTACTTGCCATTAATACCGCAGGAACCAATGGCACCGCCGCTCCAGGGGTAATCCAGGTCGGCTTATAGGGTTTGAGAAAATGATCGTTTGTCCGCTATGGATTCTTTGACGAACGCCGCAGGCCTTGCGTCTGCAAACCGATCGACTCTGCGATCAGATATCTAGGCCTACGTTTTACTTCATCATATATCCGAGCGATATATTCGCCGATGATCCCGAGACTAATCATAAGAAGACTGCCGATGATAAGAAGTAGGATGATCACGGTTGCAAAGCCGCTTACGGCATGACCTATGATGAAGACATATAGCGTTTGAAGCCCAAATACGAGAGCAAACAGCATAAAAAGTAAGCCCGAAAACGTAACTATTTGGAGCGGAGCCGCTGAGAATGATGTAATCCCGGTCAACGCAAGTTTGACCAACCTAAACAGCGACCAACTTGATCCGCCGCTAGATCTTTCAACAACTTCGAAGGGGACGGATGCCCGCTCAAATCCAAGCCACGCAGTCATACCGCGGAAAAACACGTTTCGCTCGTCCAAGTTCAGGTATGCGTCAACGGCTTGGCGGCTGAGGAGTTTGTAATCCGATGCACCGTTAAGCTCGAAGCCTGATAATCTGTTCCAAACAAAATAGAATGCCTTGGCTCCGAGCTTGCCCAGAATCGTTTCTTTTCCGCGATTCGTTTTGACCGCCTCGACGATCTCAACATCGGTTTCGCACCACAGTCGTATCATCTCGAGCAACAAGGCAGGCGGATGCTGGCCGTCACCATCCATTACGATCACGGCCGAGCCGCGGGCAGTTTCAAGCCCTGCGCAGAGAGCCAGCTCTTTTCCAAAGTTGCGGCTCAACCGGATAGCTCGAAGCATCGGGAATTTCGGCGCCTGTTCATTCAGTACCGCCCAGGTCTTGTCGGTCGAACCATCATCAACGAGAACAAACTCAAACGTCACGTCCACACTAGCCAAAACTCGCACGACATCTTCCAATAGCGACGAAATATGCTCGCCTTCGCAGTAAACTGGAATGACGATCGACAGTTCAGGGATACTATTGTTATTAACTTTCTCCATTTGAAATGCGTCCGTAAAGCGCCACCGTTGTTGCGGGAACCCATACATTCATTTGCCCCACGAACTTTGGCACGGGCAAGTGAAACTTTGAGGCGATCAGCGAGATCGGAAATGCATGTGGATATGGAAATAGAGCAGGTTCTATAATCCCAGCGGTACGCATTACGGTCCCGAGAGTAGTTGCGTTAAAATACAACACATGTTCGGGAAGCTTAAATGACGCCCAGCGGCTGCCCATAACCTTGCGCAACATCCCGCCCATGTCTGGTGCCGCAAGAACAATAACGGCTCCAGGGTTTGCATGCTGAATCAAGGCCTTTACAAAATGGACCGGATCATATACGTGCTCGATAACGTGTGTAGCAATAATGCAGTCGAATTTTAGGCCATCCGGCAGGGACTCGACGCCGCCTTCAAAAACCTCATCCCCAAACTCCCTGCTACGCCTCGCACCTTCAGGCGAAAAATCTGTACCTACCAGCGTTTCAAAGTGATCTCTCGCCTCAGCTAAAAGGTATCCATATCCGCACCCTATCTCCAGCAACGAGCCTCCGGTCATTCCTCGCTTTTCTAAATTCCGCATCAGACACCGGAACGTCGCCTTCAATGCCTGCTCTTGATCCGAGTAGCTCGAATCAGAATAGCCAGATTCACCACCCTCAAAATAGTCGTCGTCTTGATAATATCTCTGCATCGCCGCCTCTGTTAAGCGCGGATAAAGGTAACAAAGCGAGCATTTTGAGCAGCGCACTACATTCATCTCGCCCGAGCGGGCAAATGAGCCTTTGCGTTCATCACTTCGGCAAATCGGGCAACAGGGGTATTCGAGGTTGTCCAGATCGATCATCCCATTCAAACTTCAGACCCCATAGATCTTAATCTTAAACTCATCATTCGCTATATATATCTCCGGCTTTCTGCCCGAGAATCTGGTGGACTGACGCATGATCATCGGCAATCCGCCATGCGGGGCGTTGATGCCGTACTCGCGACGGGTGAATATCGCGGCCACCTGAGGATTTAAACGCTGCGTAATGCCATAGCGAATGGCTCGCGATGCAGGCGGCGAAAACCCGTTTGTCCTCCGAGGGTTGATAAATTCTATCGAACCATCATAGATGTTCACACGTGTTCGAATGTCACGCAAAGCCAGATCACGGTGTATGAGAGCATTTATCAATGATTCCGCCACAGAATAGTAATGATAGTTGCCGCGAGCCTGGGCGACGGACTCGGTCACGAGCGACAGCTTTCTCTTTGGCTTTTCCTTGCCGAGATCGGCATATTGCTGGATAAACCCGAGAGATCGTTCATACTGCGTAAGTAAATTCCCCTTCACCTCGATCGCCTCCACGAGTTGGGCGGCACCATTGTCACCGGAATATCGGGCAACCGTTAGATTCGAGCGCGGCAATAGGTTCGCGACCCGCTCATTCTTTCCAAAAAGAAGAACGGCCGCTACCGTCGGAAAGAATTGATCTGTATTTCCCACGGCCAGCAAAAGATCTTTCCGGAGGAAATCGCTCGTCTGATATAGGTTGATACTCGGCGCATCGTCATCAAATCCATTGGCAAAACTCCATAGCAAAGCGTCGTCAAAATCGTCCTCAGTGACGCCCTGCAACGGAATATTTTCAAATCCCAGCGGCCTCAACTCGTCGAGCCAAGCCGATAGTTCGTTACGCGAAACCTCACGCTTCTCTGCCCCAAAGCGTAGGTAAAACCGCCCATCTCGCGTCCGGTATGGCCGCCTGCGGCCGTCGATATCAAGTGCGACGATACGTTTACCGCTGTCGAAGGCAATCGTGTCAATTATGGGAACGAGCGGCGGAACGATCTCATCACGACAGATGCGATTGAGTTCCTGCTGGACCCATTCGGGATTGCTCACGCCCTCGATGCGCAGTTGGTCGTTGACCCCAAAAATGATGGTGCCGCCGTCGGTATTCGCAAGAGCAACAATTCCCTGAGCTATCTTTTCGCTGTTTGAGAGTTTTACCTTTAGCTCGAGATAGGTGTCTTCGCCGCCGCGGATCAGACGCAGCAGTTCTGTGCGGGTGGTCGATTGAGTTGGCTGATTTAAAAGGTATTCCTGAAAAGAATGATCGTCGGAAGACTCGAAACGCGGACTGTGTCGAAATTTTCTTCGCGGCATCAGCTTGTTTGCGTGCGATTTTTGTCAAGACGGAGACGCTTTCCCGCCCGAATGTTCAGTGAGAGGACATTGCTGGATTCAAAAAGCTACACCCCTATTGAACCATCGAAACTCATAATTGTAAATCCGCCTCCTTTGACAAGACGCCGCAATTGGACTATTTATTATTCAGCAACCCTAAGTGGACAAAGAATTTACAACCGCATTTGTCGGGCTCGGATCCAATCTCGGAGACCGTGCCGGAAATATCCTTCTCGCCGTTCGCGGCCTTATGGAAGCGAGCTTTGCCGTCAATAAACTGTCTGCGATTTATGAGACCGAGCCACTTGAGATCGAAAGCGAGACCCCATTTCTCAACATGGTGGCTGAGATTCGCGTGACGAATATCAGCGCGACCCAAATGTTGGCCCGCATGCTGCGGATCGAGTATTTGCTTGGCCGCCGCAACAAGGCACTAAAGAAGCCCCGAACGGTTGATCTCGACATGCTGTTTTTTGGTGACACCAAAATTGAGAGCGAGTTCCTCACACTTCCACATCCTCGGCTCCACCTGCGAAAATTCGTCCTTGTCCCTTTAGCAGAGATCGCACCCAACTTTGTTCATCCGGTTCTAAATAGAGAGATCGGTGATATTCTCGCGACGGTTGACGACACGAGCGAGGTAACCCGATGGAACCCAAACGCCCGACTCGCTCGTAGCCGGGCGGCAAAAAGCTAGACTAAGCGGAGCCAAACGGCTAAACTTGATGGGAATTTATGGCATATCTGCAACCTGACAAAGAGGGCAAGGTTTATCTCCCGGCGATTCGAGCGGCCAAGGAAAAAGGCGAAAAACTTGTGTGCCTGACCGCCTACGACTATCCGACCGCCAGGATCGTAGATGAAGCCGGCGTCGATATGATCCTTGTCGGCGACAGCATGGGGAATGTGATTCACGGCTACGGCAATACCATTCCGGTGTCTATCGAAGAGATCCTCTCGGCCTGTATCGCCGTGAAGCGCGGAACTGAGCGAGCAATGGTCATCTGCGATATGCCTTTCGGAACCTACCACGTAAATGAAGACGAAAGCGTCAAAAATGCGCTTCGCCTGATGAAGTACGGCGGTGCCGAGGCGGTGAAACTCGAGGGCGGCCGCAATCGCGTCGATCTCGTTAGGCGCCTTGTTGATGAGGAGATCCCGGTCGTTGCCCATATCGGCTTGACGCCGCAGTCGGTCTACAAAATGGGCGGTTATCGTGTCCAGGGCCGTACTGCTGAACAGGCGAAACGCCTTATCGAAGACGCCAAAATGCTCGAGGAAGCCGGCGCATTTGCCATCGTCCTCGAACTCGTCCCCCGCGAGGTCGCCGCGTTGATCACCGACGAGCTTGAGATATCGACTATCGGCATCGGTGCCGGCCTCGAGTGCGACATTCAGGTGCTCGTGCTTCACGATCTGGTCGGCATGACTTTTGGCCGTCAACCGCGATTCGTTCGCCAATATGCCAATTTGCGAAACGTTATGACCGAAGCGATCCATGCATGGACTAAGGACGTAAAGACCGGCAAGTATCCGAGCAACGAAGAGTCCTACGGTTTGACCGAGGAAACTAAGAAAGAAATGGCAGCGTCATGATGCAGTTTTCTGAAGAAACAAAACAACAGATCGTTGAACTTTGCAGAAGACACCGTATTCGCGAGATAAGCCTTTTTGGTTCGCGTGTGCGCGGTGACCATCGGCCCGATAGCGATTATGATTTTCTTGTCGAGTTTGATCCAGCCGCCAGGATCAGTTTGTTCGAATACGGACGGGCATGGGTTGAATTCGAAGAATTGATGGGCACCACGATCGATCTTATCGATAAGCAGGGGCTAAAACCGCTCATCCGCGATGCGGTCTTAGCTGAGGCTGAGCTGATCTATGCGAAATGAGGATCTTTATCTGGTAGATATTTGCGACGCGTGTCTTGCAATATCTGATTTTGTGGCCGGGATTTCCCGGGAGTTGTTCCTTGAAACGGATCTGGTCCAAAGTGCCGTAATTCACAAGTTCATCGTAATCGGCGAAGCAGCGTCAAAGCTAAACAGCACTATACGCGAGGAACATCCCGAAGTGGACTGGAAAACATTAGTAGCTTTTCGAAATATTCTGGTTCACGTGTATTTTGATACGGTATTGGACAAGGTTTGGGAGGCGACTCTCGACGTTGATGCTCTACGGGAACATGTTTCTGCTATTCGCAGATATCGCAAAGCCGAGGAAAACCGCTAATGGAGATCATCAATCGCCGACAACGCATTTTCTCGATCTCGCGCAAACTCAGGCGCGAGGCAAAGACGGTTGCGTTCGTTCCGACAATGGGGGCACTCCACGCGGGCCATATCAAGCTCGTTGAGGAAGCCCGGCAGCGATGCGACGTTCTGATCGTCTCGATCTTCGTCAACCCTACGCAGTTCAACAACCCTGCAGATCTAGAAAAATATCCACGCGATCTTACGGCTGACGCGGCTATGCTGGCGGAATACGATGTGGACTATATCTTCGCTCCGGACGCTGACGAGATATATCCAAAGGGGTTTTCAACCTTCGTAGATGTCGAGGGAGTGAGTTCAATGCTCGAGGGCAAATCGCGGCCGGGGCATTTTCGCGGTGTAGCGACAATAGTAACCATTCTTCTGAACACCGTACGTCCCGAACTAGCTTTCTTTGGCCAAAAAGACGCTCAGCAAGTCGCAGTGATAAAGCGGCTTACGAATGACCTTGGTTTTGAGACCGAGATCGTCGTCGTTCCGACCGTTAGAGAAGCATCGGGTTTGGCAATGTCGTCCCGCAACGAACGGCTCACAGGTGAGGAACGCGAAAAGGCCGCGATCATTATAGAATCCCTTCGAGAGGCCAAGCTCGCATTCAAAAAAGGCGAACGAAATGCGTCAAATCTTACCCAAATCGTCGAAGACCGTCTCACTACCGAACCGCTCGCCAAACTCGATTATGTTTCGGTGGTAGATCGTGAATCGCTGCAAACCCTTGAAAAGATTGGGGATGAAGAGGCTTTGATCGTTATCGCAGCGTATTTTGGTGAAGTAAGGCTGATTGACAACGTGATCCTCAATCGAAAGCAATAGTTTGGACTCAAATTTGCATCTTAGATATAGTGAGACGTCTGTGTTGACAGCGTTTTACACTATTATGAATACGATAAAAGGTTACATTTCGATCCTGGCTCTCACGATGATGCTCGCCGCTGCCGCTTTTTCGCAGACAGTATTGACGTCACCTGACGGTTCGCGTATCGATGTGGACGCGCAGCGTGGAAAGGTCGTCGTTCTGGCGATCGGCGCGGCGTGGCTGCCGCTGTCGGCAAAGCAGGCTGAGATCACGAATGCTCTTGCTAAAAAGTATTCGGGCAAGGACGTAGTCCTTTACTTCGTAGCCACGGATTCAACGAACGCAAAATCGAAGAATTTTGCCAGTGACGCTGACGTCCGCAGTTTTGCTACAGACAACAAGTTGTCGGTCTCCGTACTTCGCGATTCTGACGGCTCCGTAATGATGCGCAAATATCAGATCGAGCAGGTCCCGTCGTTCGTCATCCTCGACAAACAGGGAAAACCGGCCGGTGAACCATTTGGCGGCATTGACCCCAAATTTGACCTCGCTGGTGCGATTTCACGGGTGATCGACAAACTTCTCTAACTTCCTAGCCTTGTTTCGACTGCCCAGTGCCGCCTATTGCCGTTGCCTTTAGGCAACGGATTGGGGCGAAGAATAGTCTCCGGGCTTTAGCCCAACCTGCCCGTTTAGGGCTAAAGCCCGACCGCAATTCCCTCTTTTCCGTTTGCTAAAACGAACGGCAATGCCCACAAACCAACCTGTAAACCAAACTCACCGGCAGCCCAACTACATTCCAATAATCGCCCTCGATGCCATCGATAAATAACGCCGCTTGGGCCTGAACGGCATACGCACCGGCCTTATCGAGCGGGTCACCTTTTTCGGCGAGGAAATTTATCTCGGCCTCGTTCATCGGAGCGAATTTAACACGCGTCGATTGAATGCCGCTCTCCGTACTTCCGTTTCGAGAAACGGCGACGCCGGTCAGGACCTCGTGCCAATTTCCCGAGAGCATTCTCAGCATTTGTCTCGCATCGTCCAGGTCCACTGGCTTTCCGAGAATTCCGTCGTCGATAACTACGGTCGTATCGGCACCGAGCACGATCGAGTCAGCCTGTGAATGAGCGACGGCGGCCGCCTTTTCGCGAGCCAGCCGGACAACGTAGTCCTCCGGTGTTTCGCCATCTCGTTCGGACTCATCGATATCGGCGACTTGTTTGGTAAATGCCCACCCGACCGAGGTCAATATTTCCGCACGTCGCGGGCTGCCTGAGGCAAGGACAAGTTTTGGTAATTCGATCATAGATCAGGTGTTTTCGTGTTTTCTGAGTTTGTCGTCTAAAATGATAGATGATTGGCGGCGGATAACAAATGGAGCGGATATTTGGCACAATACCGGCGGTGTTGGAAGGTTTGGGGGCGAACGAGGTAGCGACAGAGGCTCTAGTTTTTTCCGCTTGGCGGCAAACGGCAGGCGAAATGCTCAGCAAACGCACCGTGCCGACCGAATTTTTTGAAAACCGCCTAGTCGTCGCTGTCGAGGACATCATTTGGAAGAGAAACCTCGAGGAACTTGCACCGCAGATGCTGTTCAAGCTGAATCGGGAGATAGGCGAGGGAACGACAAAGTTCATCGAGTTTCGCATCGATCCGGTTGCTCTCAAGGCAGTTCGTAAGGCGCCGCACATCGGAAAGTTCGTTCCAGAAGTTCGCGACGTTCCGCCCTCATTGAAAGACGCCGCAAGGAACATCGCTGACGAGTCGCTCCGCGAGAGTTTTCTTGCAGCGGCAGCAGCTTATCTTTCCCATAGCGGTAACGTGATCGAGGTCGAAGCAGAGTAACGATAATAGTTATGGACGTAAGACAAGTAGCAAAACTGGCACATCTAGAGATCACCGACGAAGAGGTCGCGATCTACACGCCGCAGATGGCGAATATCGTCAAATATGTCGAGCAATTGAACGAACTCGACATTGGCGATATCGAGCCGATGCTCGGCGGACTGACATCAGAGGGCGAAGCAACGACGACGATCCGGGACGATTCGGCTGGAGGTTCATTTTCGCAAACGGATGCCCTCAAGGAAGCTCCGTCCGCCGTGGCGGGACATTTTCAGGTGCCAAAAGTTTTATGAGCGTTTACCACAGAGTACACAGAGGACACCGAGGACGGTTTGTTTGTCTCATCATCTCAGTGATCTCTGTGGCAAATTTTGCGTGTGGCATTCCTAATCTCGAATCGCCTGCGTGTTCCGAAGCCCGCGTTGCTGCAAAACAGTTTTACTCGTTTCATTTCGGCAACGAAATGCGGCCGTCGGCCGAGAATTTGAAGGCTCGCGAACGGTTCCTGACTCAGGCATTTTACGAGTCGTTGGCGGCGGCGAATGAATCAAAAACCGATATTTTTACCGCTTCCGAAGATCCGCCAACGACATTCAAGATCGGCGAATGCAAAGTAATTGATAAGACGAAAACCGATATTCAGGTTCAGATCTATTGGCGAGATGACGCTCAGACGGTGCAGAAAGAGGTTCATGTAGAAACGGTGAAAACCGGTGAAGATTGGCTCATCAATAAAGTCGGGCCTTGAACGAGTCCGAGCAGCAGCAAAGGTCCGAACAAATTTAGTTTCTTTTTCTATGTCCATAGTATCCGAGATCAAAAACACTCTTGATGCCGCCGAGCGGCTCAACCCTGAGCTAAACTCATTTCTCTCGGTCGAAGCGGATCACGCCGCCCGGCGTGCCGCAGAACTCGATGCGAACACAAATGAGCTTCGTCTGAAAGGCGTCGCGATCGCTGTTAAAGACAACATTTGCACAAAAGGAATGCGAACGTCCTGCGGCTCGCGCATCCTTGGTAACTACAAAGCTCACTACGACGCGACCGCCATCTCTAGGCTCAATGATGCAGGAGCGATTGTCGTCGGCAAGACCAATATGGACGAGTTCGCGATGGGTTCGTCGAATGAATCGTCTGCATTTGGCCCGGCAAAAAATCCGTGGGACGTGACGAGAGTTCCGGGCGGAAGCTCGGGCGGCTCGGCGGCGGCGGTCGCATCGGGCGTCGTTCGTGTGGCACTCGGAAGCGAGACCGGCGGTTCGGTACGTCAACCTGCGTCTCTGTGCGGCATCGTCGGATTCAAACCAACGTACGGACGTATCTCTCGCTACGGCCTGGTCGCTTTTGCATCGTCGCTCGACAACATAGGCATCTTTGGCCAGACGTCAAAGGATGTGGCTGACGTGCTGGGTGTTATCGCCGGACGCGATCCGCTCGACGCAACCTCGGCCGATGTCGAGGTGCCAGATTATTCGGCATCTCTCGATGGCGATATTGCCGGCAAAACGATCGGCATTCCCCGCGAACTACTGGGCGATGGCCTTGACGACGAGGTTCGCGAAAAGGTCATTGCTTCGATCGCAAATTTCGAGGCACTCGGAGCCAAAACGGTCGATGTCGAACTTCCCTACGCCAAATACGGCATTGCGGTCTATTACATCATCGCCACAGCCGAGGCGTCGTCAAATCTCGCCCGTTACGACGGCGTGCGATACGGTTTTCGTGCCGAAGACGCGGCGGAATTGCGAAAGATGTATTTCAAAACGCGCGAGGAAGGATTTGGTGCGGAAGTTAAACGCCGCATAATGCTCGGCACATATGTGCTGTCGAGCGGCTACTACGACGCATACTATTCAAAAGCTCAAAAGGTGCGTGCTCTCGTCAAACGCGATTACGAAAAAGCATTTGCGAAATGTGACGCCATACTCACACCGACCTCGCCGTCCGTTGCGTTCAAGATCGGTGAAAAGAGCGATGATCCAATAGCGATGTACCTCAGCGATATCTACACTGTCTCCGCCAATCTCGCGGGCGTCCCGGCAATCAGCGTCCCGTGCGGATTGTCGTCCGAAGGCCTGCCCATCGGCGTGCAGCTAGTCGGCAATTTCTGGTCTGAGGCAACTCTGCTCAACATGGCCTACAAATACGAAACCGCGCATCCGCTGAATGAGCGGCCATCCGTATTTGCTAGTTAACCAGCGTCAGTAAGCACGCCCAGCCGAGCTATCTCCGCGAGATGTTGATAAGGCCATCAAACCAGCGGGTGAAAAGCTCATTTCCTGCCGAATCTGACAATCCCTTTGCCGCAAGCGAACTCGACAGGGCTATTCGCGTTTCGCCGATCGCGTCCGGGGCTACATCAAACGTCACGATCACCACCCGCTTCGCAATTGCTGACGCCGTAGTCGCCTCGGTCGAATCCACGAGGACACCTATCCGCCCCTTTTCAAACGTGTTGAATGTCAACACCGAGTCTTTCGGAGCCGATTCGCCAAGGGAAATATGCGGATTGCTCAGTTTTGTAGAGTCATACTCGAGCGTAAATCCGATCGCCACCTCATCACCGTATGGAACGATCTCGATGGGCACATCGATAGTTTCTCCGGCGATCGCCCTTTCTTGACCGACCAGCACTTGGCGTCCCATGAAACGTCCGTATATCTTTTCAAAGATCGACGCCGCCTCAGGCGGAGGCTGCGGCCCCGGCGCCGTCGGTCCGCCCGCTGGCTGCGGTGCGTCGAGGCCGGTCGCGTAACGACGTGCCTGGATGACATCTCCCGAATTGATGAGGCCGTTACCGAGGGTCGCAAGCGGGGCAATGTCAGCACGTTGGAATTCGTTCGGATCGACGCTCGGAGTGTCGAGCCCGGTAGCAAATCTTCGCATCTGAATAACATCGCCCGAGATCACGCTTCCGTTACCGTTCGGCCGCGGCGTCACATCGCCTTCGATCCCGCCCCCCGGTGTCGGACTCGCGGTTGGCGTGGCGGTGGGCGTCGCTGTCGGAGTTGCGGTTGGTGTGGCCGTCGGTGTCGCCGTTGGAGTAGGCGTTCCCGCACCTCCGGCTCCCCAGAATCCGCCTGACAGTGCAAACGCACCGCCGGTCGAAGTGATACCGGCAATTGACTCGGCTATCGTCCCCTCAGCCGTGAATATCCCCCCAAACGAGCGCCCGCCGCCCCCGGCGATGACGCTCTTCTTGATCTCAAACGAACCCCCCGACTGCGAAAGCATCGGTATAGCCGCAATCAAAAGTCCCAGCATTATCGCGATAGTCCGTTTCATATAGATAACCTTTCCTTTCGATCCTATTTCTAACGACAGATCGCCGCCGTCGCGTTCTGAGCACACACTAACGCTCTGAGGGCGTTGATCTCCGCATTTTGCTCGTCTATCTGCTTCTGCTGTGCTTCGATCTGTTTCTGCTGTTCCTTGAACGCATTGATAAAGACGACGCCGAGTTGGTCGTATTTGACGCCTTCGATCTCTCCCTTCTGGTTGGTGAACGTCAGCCGGGGATCGATCGCAGCAACCTCTTCGGCGATCAGTCCGATCTCGCTTTTTTCGCTTTCCTTCCAATCAAATGCAACCGGCCGCAAGCGTTTGACCAGATCGATCCCGCTCGCAAATGGCTGTACGTTCTGCTTATATCGCAGGCTCGAAGTACACGACGACAGAACCGTGCCGTTGATGCATACGTGCGTTGCGCTCGCTCCTGCTAATAGTCCGATCGAGACAGTGTCAGAGCCGTTGCGGCCAAGTTGGACCCGATTGCTAGCGGTAACGACCGCGTCCGATCCGATAGCGGTAGCAAAATTGAGACCGCTGCTTCCAACGTCCGAGTCAGCCCCGATATTCGTATTGTTGTTTCCCGTTGTGTTCGCCACACCGGCACTCCGTCCTACAAACGTATTGGACGCACCGGTGGTGTTGGCCGCTCCGCTATTCGTGCCGAAGATCGAGTTATTCTCGCCGGTCGTATTGGAAAACCCTGCGCTCGCCCCGAAAATAGCGTTGAACTTCGCCGTGGTGTTTGAAGTACCGGCATTCTTGCCAAAGAAAGCATTTGCTCGGCCAACCGTGTTGGACGCTCCGGAACCCGAGCCAAAGAAAGCGTTGTCAAAACCGCTCGTGTTAGAACTGCCCGTACCGTTACCAAAAAACGAATTGTCATCACCTGTGCTGTTGTTCAGACCGGCCATAGAACCAACAAACGAGTTCCGGCCTCCCTCCGTATTATTTCGTCCCGCTTCATATCCAAAGAACGAGTTGGCTTCGTCGGTGGTGTATTGCTGACCTGCAAGCGAGCCGAAGAAGGAATTATTGTTCGCGGTCGAGTTCGCAGCCCCCGTAAAAATGCCGAAGAACGAATTGTTATTGCCCGTCGTGTTTGAGTCACCGGCCCTCTCGCCGAAAAAAGAGTTAGAGTGACCAGTCGAGTTGGCAAGACCGGCGTCATTACCAAAGAACGAATTATTGGAACCTGTTGTGTTAACGGAGCCGGCATTATGGCCAAAAAAGGAATTACGCGATCCCGAGGTGTTAACGAAACCGGCAGAGTAGCCAAAGAATGAGTTGCTTGTACCTGTCGTATTGGATCCCCCGGCGAACGCCCCGAAAAATGAAAGTTCGCCAACCGTCGAAGTGTCGTTTCCTGCACCCAGGCCAAAAAACGAGTTGAAGTTACCTTCAGTGTTCCCGGAACCGGCGCTCGTGCCGAAAAACGAATTGGATCTTCCCGTTGTATTCGATTGACCCGCAGCGTGTCCGAAAATAGAGTTCTGGAATCCCGCTATATTTGCTTCACCAGCATTTTTTCCGAAGAACGAGTTCTGGAATCCCGTGGTGTTTGATGTCCCGGCTCCCACGCCAGCAAATAGGTTATTGGTTCCCGGATTTGCGAGTATCCTCGCCCCGTTAATGTCGAACTGCGTTGCCGCATTCAAAATATTCGCCGTCCCTATGCCGCTGATATTGAAATTGCTTGTGGCTTGTGGTGACGTGCCGTTTTGTACAAATCCCGAACTTCCTGTCGGACTGTTAGCGTATTGATCAGCCGGTAGGCCGCCGAGCTGGAGTGCATTTGTGCTGGACAGGCTCCGAACCGCGTACGGGTTCGTGTTGATCTGCTGTCTGGGTGCCAGCGTCGTAAAGCCCCCTCCACCTGACGGACGAACACGGACCTCAAGGAAACGGCTGGCTCCCGGAAACTGATTGCCGAAATCAAGCTGTACAACGAAACCTCCGTTTACAACAGCAAACGAATTCTCCATCAAAGTAGCCCCCTGTTGAGTTCCACCAGCAAGAGAATCGAACAGCCGAAATTCAAAATCGTAACTTCCATTCGCGGGATTCGCTCCGTCGTTTAGGCTTCCCTGGTAGGTAAATGTCGTCGTCTGGGCAACGGTCGCGCCGACAAACAGCATAACGCAAACCAATGCCATAAAAAGGGATCGGGCTTTCAATATCATACGAGTCCTCCGGTAAGTTGTTTTTGGTTTCCCAATACTACCCCGAAAACCTCTTACCGCAAAAGAGTTATGGACGAATACACGCCTTTGCCTGCGGCTTCAACTCACAAACCAACGCCGTCAAATCCGCGACTTGCTGTCGCAAAATCTCGATCTCCTTTTGCTGCCTACTGCTAACTGCCTCCTGCCGACTGATCTCCGCCTGCTGTTCGTTGACGGCGTTGACGAGGACCGTGGTCAGCTGCTTGTATTTCACGCCTTCGATCTCGCCGTGGTCGTTGTAGGTGACGAAGAGAGGCTCGACGGCGTTTACCTCTTCGGCGCCGAAGCCGATATCGTGTTCGCCGCCGGATTTCCAGTCGAAGGTTATCGGGCGAAGCCGTTTCACAACATCGAGTCCGCGAACATAAGTTTCGACATTAGTCTTATAGCGAAGGCTCGACGAACAACTCGCCAGCCGGACCTCCGCATTTCGGCATACGTCCAAGGTCCCCGTTCCGTCCAGACCAACCCGCAGCTTGCCCCAGATATGCACAGTATCCTGACCTGCACTTCTACCGAGCACGATCGTGTTGCTTTCAAAACCGATCGCATTAGCACCGATCGCAGTAGCGTACGTAAGATTTCCTGACCCCACGTCGGCATTGGCTCCGAGAACCGTGTTATTGTCGCC
>JBATDM010000098.1:0-4546 GCA_049663465.1 Pyrinomonadaceae bacterium | reverse complement strand
CAACCTCATCACCATATGGCGTGATCTCGACCGCTACCGTCACAGTTCCGTCTTCCGCTGGCTTCTGAGGTGTGACCCTCATCTCTCGTCCAAAGAAGTATGCATATACATCTTCGAATATCGATGAAATAGCGTTTGGAACCGGCGGCGGGCCAGTCGCGCCACCGGCTGGGGTTGCCGGATCGAGACCAGTTGCGTATCGTCTCGCCTGAATGACATCGCCCGAACTTACCGAGCCGTCTCCCAAAGTTCCTCTCGGTGCAGAATCCGCACGCTGAAACTCATTCGGGCTAATGCTCGGCGTGTCGAGCCCGGTCGAAAACCGCCTCATCTGGATGACATCGCCCGAAAGTACGACCCCATCACCGTTTGGCCTCGTCGCAACATCACTCTCAAACCCCGAGCCCGGCGTTGGCGTTGCTGTAGGAGTTGCCGTCGGAGTGGCCGTCGGAGTCGCCGTTGGGGTTGCAGTCGGACTGGCGGTCGGCGTAGCCGTGGGTGTCGCAGTCGGCGTGGCGGTTGGCGTAGCCGTGGGTGTCGCGGTCGGTGTGGCGGTTGGCGTAGAACAATACGAACGCGATAATACCAATACTAGCAAGTCGTAAGATTAGGCCGTTGATCTTCTTCATACTTTCCTCCGTAAATTCAAGACACCCTTGAGTGGGCTCATTGGTGTATGCGGAAAATATTGCAAGAGGCAGCCAAATCTCTTCGAGAATTTTTATTTACGGCCAAAACAGGATAGAATCAGGCATCATCACTTTATTAAGCTGTGCCTATGAGCGAACCTCGATCGTCTGAGATCACGAGCATCCTCCAGGACTGGAATGGCGGCGACGAAGCTGCACGCGAGCGGCTGTTGCCATTTGTCTATGACGAACTGCGTCGGCAGGCTCGATTTATGATGTTGCGAGAACGCTCGGATCACACGCTCCAACCGACTGCTCTCGTTCATGAGGCATTCGTTCGTCTTATCGAGCAGTCGGGAATGGAATGGCGTGACCGTAGCCATTTCTACGGATTTGCCTCACGGGTTATGCGTCAGGTGCTGGTCGATCACGCCCGAAAACACGCCGCTTCGAAACGTGGAAAAAACGCAATTCACTTCTCCATCGACGATGTCCAGATCCCAGTTGAGCAACGAGCAGAGTCCATCCTCATCCTCGACGAAGTTCTTGAACGCCTAGCGGAACTCGATGTCCAGCAATCGCAGATCGTCGAGATGCGTTTCTTTGGGGGATTGACGAATAAAGAGATCGCCGGGGCACTCAAAATTTCCGAGCGTACGGTCACCCGCGATTGGGAGGTCGCGCGGCTCTGGCTATACCGAGAGCTCAATCGAAAATAGTTTTGGGAAATTTGTCAGTTTTTGCCGCGCAAATTCGCATACACAAATGGAAGGAAACAACGTGCGAAGTGACGACTGGAAAAAGATAACGAAATTGCTTTCTGAGGCGTTGGCGTTGGACACTGCGAAACGGCCCGAGTTCATTGCGAATTGCGGCCTGACCGACGAACTCCGGTCTGAACTCGAATCATTGCTTGCGTTGCAGGACGAGTCGGCCAGTTTCATGTCGGTCGCCGCCTCTGGGTTTTCGAAAGATTTTTTCCCTGACGATGACGCCATCATCGGTCAGCAGATCGGTGCATACCGTATTCTACGCGAGATCGGCCTTGGCGGCATGGGTGCCGTCTATCTTGCCGAAAGGAACGATGGTAAATTCGAACAACGTGTCGCCCTCAAGCTCTTGAAACGTGAGATGAACACGAGTGCCCTACGCCGCAGATTTCAGCACGAACGTGAGATCCTGGCTTCGCTCGAACATCCGAATATCGCCCGGCTTCTCGACGCGGGAACCTCCGAAGAAAAGATTCCCTATATTGCAATGGAGTATGTCGATGGCCTGCCGATCGACGAATACTGTGATTCGCAAGATTTGGGCCTTAACGCGCGACTCGAACTGTTTCAGCACGTGTGCGCGGCTGTTGATTTCGCACATCGAAACCTCGTAGTTCACCGCGATCTTAAACCTAGCAATGTCCTGGTCACACATGACGGAGTGCCAAAGCTGCTCGACTTTGGAATCTCAAAGATCGTGACGGACGAATACGAGGACGCCGATTCGGCTACGATCACGCGTCTCGGTGTGATGACGCCTTCCTATGCCTCACCCGAGCAGTTGCGAAAAGAGAGTGTGACGACCCTGTCGGATGTTTACAGTCTAGGTGTGATCTTATTCGAATTACTCTGCGGCCATCGGCCTTTTGAGAAAAATGAGCACGATATTAGAGGAATCTACGACGCCGTTCTCGACTGTCAGCCAGTTCCGCCGTCGAGCCTGATCTCGACCGAACCGGTCGGACAGATATCGGATAAAGATCTTCAAACCAAACGAACGGCTACTTCGGCGAACCTCTTCCGCCGAACCCGGCCCGCTCACGTGAAGCTTTCGCCCCAAAATATTCGCGGCGACCTCGACAACATTGTCCTTAAGGCCCTCAGAAAAGAACCTGAACGGCGTTATTCCTCGCCAACCAATTTCTCCGAGGATGTTCAAAGGTATCTCTCCGGCATGACCATTACCGCCCGTCCAAATACTTTTGCCTACCGGACGAGTAAATTCGTAGCTCGCAATCGTTTCGGAGTCATCGCAGGAGCCATCGTGATACTTGCGATCATCGCTGGCGTAGTTACAACACTCTGGCAAGCCCAGGTTGCGCGCGCTGAACGAGCAAAGGCGGAAAAGCGCTTTGCCGACGTTCGCACACTCGCCAATTCGTTCCTATTCGAATTCAGCCCCAAAATTGAGAATCTTCCCGGTTCGATGCCCGCACGACAGTTGTTGGTTACCCGAGCACTCGAGTATCTGGATAGTCTGTCGCAAGAATCTGTGGACGATCTTGGACTGCAGAGCGAACTCGCAAAGGCTTATGAAAAAGTCGGCGACGTACAGGGAAATCCGGATACACCGAATATCGGTGATTTGAAGGGAGCCCTTGTCAGCTACGAAAAAGCTCAGGTAATTCGTCGTCGCCTGCGCGAAACTGACCCTGATAATCTCGACAAACAAGCCGACCTAGCGGCCAATCTCGAGGTAACCGCAGACATCAATATGAACGGTGGTGCGTTTGCCAAAGCCGACGAAAGCGTCACCGAGGCGATAAAACTTCGTGAGAGTGTCGCGGAACATCGGCCAACAGATCTTGCCGCCCGCAGCAGCCTTGCAAAGGTAGTGCGTCTCGGCAACTATGCCCCGTTCTACGACGGTCGCCCCGAAGCGGCTATGGTATTTACGCGGCGTTCGTTGGCGCTGTTTGCCGAGCTCAGTGACGAGTTTCCGGACGATGCCTTCGTTAATTATCAGCACGGCAATCTGCACGTGGACCTTGGTGATTGCTATGCATATATGGATGACATGCCCCAAGCTGAGCAATATGTGCAACTGGGGCTTGAAATACTGCTCGCACAGTATAAAAAGCATCCTAACGATAACCGCGTACGGCGTGCGACATGGGTAGCGGTCTTAAAGCGAGCCGAATACTACCGGGAAGGCGGCGATTATGTTAATAGTCTGGCCCGATATGATCAAGCGCTAGAACTTGCAAAATTGGAGCTAAACAACAATCCTGGCAGTTTCCAGGCAAAACGTGATGTGGTATTGGCAAATAAGCAGCGAGCTGTCACCCTCAATGCCTCTGGCAAGTTCAAAGACGCCATCGAGAGCTTTGAACGGGCCATCGAGGTCGCCGAACAGCTTAAGAAAGAAGACCCTAGCAACATTCTCGTCGTCTACGATATCGCCGGATCGTTTCACGACATGAGCGAACTGCATTTTAAGCTTGGCAATCATCAGGCCGCATTGGCTGCCGCAGAAAGGGCGCAAGAGAATTGCAACGAAGTGCTACGAAGCAATCCCGATCATACTCAATCGAACATTGTGACCGCGCGATCCAAATTCCTGGTCGGCAAAGTGCTGGACGCACTCGGCAGTTACCGAACGGCACTCGAGCGTTATCAAGACAGCCGTACCCTGTATGACAAACTAAAAGCCGCTGGAAAGATGGCTACGTCTGAGAACAAACGGTATGCCGAGTTGGAAGCGGCGATCGAAAAGGCCCAAGCGAAATAAAAAACTGAGAAAGCGAATACTGGATCGACCGGTCCGTGATTGCGGACTAAAGTGTTCTGCATGTAAAAAAGACAAGAGGCGACAAAACCTCCTGCCTTTTTTTGACCATTTGCCAGATCGATCTTGGCTATCTGATGGAATTCAAACTATCGCCTAGTAACGTCGATGTTACCGTCGAGATATCTCACCGTCAACGTGTTGCCGTTTGCATCGGCGGTTGCCTTTGCAGCGAGGTTGCTGGTCAGTGAGATCGGCGTTTCGCCCGTTGAGCCCGGAGCGACATCAAATGTGACCATCAGGAACCGTTTCGGTACCGCTGACGCGATGAATGCTTCCGTCGAATCGACAAGGATGCCGATACGGCCTGCCTCATTGGTGTTCACTGTCAGAAACGCCCCGGCCGGAGCACCTTCGGT
>JBATDM010000097.1:0-1915 GCA_049663465.1 Pyrinomonadaceae bacterium | reverse complement strand
TCCGCTGAGCCGCACATCGATATCGGGCCCGAATCTGCCGTAGAAGCGAAAGACGAATTCCTCGGTGTCGTCGATTCGCGAGAATCTTTCGACGAGCGACCATCTTACGCGAATGAGTGCAAGCCGGAATGCGAGGAAGAGATCGTTTCGATGTTGAGTCCTTCGGAGGCTTTTGGAATTGTCGAGCCAACGCGTGACCAAAGTATAGATCAGACTTCCACTACGATTCCGGAACCGAGTATCACTGCCGAAGAATCCAAAGAACACGATTCGCCTCTGCCGGATACTGGTGCCAAGACAGGTATTGAAACTGCTCCGGTGGCGAACTCAACCGACGAATCGGTTTCAGACGAAATAATTGATAGTGAACAGTTCGTAAGGTCGGTCATTCTTTCTGAAAAGGAACCCTACAATTTCGAAACGTGCACCGTCACAGCGGTGATCCAGCTGCTACCCGAATCCAATGGATCGAGAGACTGCGTCGTAAGTGTACGTTCACATGATTTTGCTCCACAGATCACGTTTACAAACGAGCGTAACGAAGGTCGCGAGGTGGATCTATCTAATTCCATATCGGCGGCGCTCGAACAGTACAGAAACTCACTTCCTCTATTGTCTGCAGAGAAGATGAAGAAGGAACAGGCCGCAACCAAAAAGCGGACGCCCAAGACTGCTGCAAAGAGTCCCGACAAAGCTGCCGAGAAAGCAGATTCGAATGCCGACGCATCTTCAACTTCAGCCTCGATGCCTCAGGAATCAGCGAAGGACCAACAGTCCCTCTTCGCCTCATAGAAAATCATGGAAAACGAAACTATCACGCCACAGGACGAAAATACACCTAGCAACGCGAACGACGGCGAAGCGGAATCGACGGAAAGTACGAATGCAACATATCCGGTGACCGATCCGAAGGCGACCATCAAGATCGAGGGCCAGACTTTTGAACTGGATGCATCGCTCGCTCAGGAGGACAAGACACTGAAGGTCGTACTTCAGCCACACTTCGCTTCGATCGAAAATGCGAATATCACTCGCGAGGTTAAGGACGGCAAACTCAGTGTCACCATCGTCAAACGAGCACAGCATAAGGGCTATGCAGCCTGATGAATCGCCGCTCGAATTATTGCGGGCTGAGAACGAGCAGATCAATCCGGCGATCATTCTTGCGGAACGGCTAATGCGACGGGAGGCTGCGGAACTTTTGAGCGTCGAGGAAGTGAACGAGGCCGAGAACATCCTGGCCATCGGCACTCAGGAGATCGAAGCAATCGAATCCCACCAAAAGGCTTTTCAGAAGAGCCCGCCATCATCGATCGACTATCTTCCGATTGGGTTCTGAGGTATGTAGACTCTATGACCGGATTAAGATTGGCGACGGCCGAGAACGGAAAGCCAATTTTTGGCTTTGGCGACCGTCTGATCCGTTCTCTAGAATATCTGCGATTTAAGGCAAAGAGCCACAACGCTATATATGCCTCCGAAACCGTATCCAGAGTCGTATCGGAACAGCACAAATATCGGCTTTATATCGAGATGTTTCCGAAGGAGTGGGAACAATCCACAAGGAGCCTGTATAGAGCAGGTCATTTTAAGGCGTACAGCGAACGTACGAACGAGTTCTTTCAGCTCATAAATGATAAGCGCTTTCCATTACTCGAATATTGGCATGACGATCCCGAACTTGAACTCGAACGATTTGCGATACCGCCGATGAACTTCGACATTTGCTGTGAAGAAGTTGACTTCGCACACTTGCGGGACAGTTATCTCGCCGGCCTGATGTTCTATTTTAATGAAGATGATGAGATCTGGAATTACTTTTCTGAAAAGTACGGAGTTGATAAAGAGTCACTGCCTCCGATCAAGACGGCACATGCAAATATCTGGAAGGAAAAGCGCGAGGCAAAAGCAAAAC
>JBATDM010000096.1:0-90553 GCA_049663465.1 Pyrinomonadaceae bacterium | reverse complement strand
TCACTCGTTCACCGTCGCGGATGATGCCCAGGACGTTGAGTTCGAGCTCGGTGTTTATGTTCGCTTCATCGAGCGTTTTGCCGACGAGCGGTGAGTCAGGAAGTACCAGCAATTCGGAAACATATTCGCGGATATGATATTGGTCCGTCAGCGACTCTTCGCCGCCTCGGTTCGGTAAGAAATGGCGGCCAACGAAGAGCATATACAGCATTCCGACCGCGAACGTAATAATGCCCACCGGGGCAAGTTCAAACATCGTAAATGGCTCTTGTCCATATCTACCGATAGCTCCGCTGACCGCCATGTTGGTGGACGTTCCGATCAGCGTGCAGCTGCCGCCAAGTATCGCGCCAAAGGCAAGCGGCATGAGCAATTTGGACGGAGCGATCTTTGTCTTGGCGGCAAGTCCGATGACGATCGGCAAGAACATCGCGGTTGTCGTGGTGTTTTTTAACACCGATGCCGATACGGCGGCGGCGGTCATGATGAGAGCCGTCAGAATAAAGACGTTGTTGCCTGCGATCTTGCTCATTCGCCGGCCGATCAGATCGACCAATCCTGTTTTGATCAATCCGCCGACCAGGATAAATAGCCCCGCAATTGTCAGGACAATGTCATTTCCAAAGCCGGCTACCGCCTCCTGCACTGTCAAAACCCGCGTCAGTATCAACGCCATCACGAGCAATATCCCGATCACATCAACGGGTAATTTCTCCGTCGCGAACAGAATGATCGCCACGATTAGCAGAATTAGCGTGATCGCAATTGGTGACATGTGTGTGCGGAAAAGGATAGCTGAATCGCGACGTTTTTGAAAGGAAAAAGATACCGTTGAACGTGGTATCATGTCTAAAAAGCCTAGGTTTCTACGAAACGGTCGGACGAATTTTTGCGTAATCACGTACGATACCTGTCTGATCTGCCCGAAATATATATGAAAAACATCAAAGTATTCTTTCTCGTCCTGTTCATTCTCCCGCTTTTCGTTGCTGCCCAGTCGCTCGATGACAAGCTAAAAGAGATCGACGATTATGCAACCAATGTCACCCAAACATGGCAGGACAAGTCAGGGGCGGGAATGGCGATCGCGATCGTAAAGGACGACAAAGTTGTGTCGGCAAAAGGCTACGGAATACGCGAGCTTGGCAAGCCGGAAAGGGTCAATGCCGACACGGTTTTTGCTATTGCTTCAAATTCAAAGGCATTTACGACCGCCAGCCTCGCGATCCTCGTAGATGAAAAGAAGCTCGCGTGGGACGACAAAGTGTCGAAATATCTCCCCGATTTTCAAATGTACGATCCGTGGGTGACGAGCGAATTGACCATTCGCGATCTTGTCACCCATCGCGTCGGACTCGATACTTTTAGCGGCGATCTCCTCTGGTATGACTCAACGTATTCGCCGTCAGAGATCTTGAGCCGCGTGCGATTTTTGAAGCCAGTATCAAGTTTTCGGACGCGTTTCGGCTACCAGAATCTGATGTTCATAGCCGCCGGCAAGGTGATCGAGAAAGTATCGGGCAAATCGTGGTGTTCATTCGTCACCGAACGCATACTCAGCCCGCTCGGAATGTCGCGAACCGTATGCACGATCAACGATCTTCCCGACAACGCGGCTTGGCCGCACAACGAGTCGGGCGGAAAACTGCATCGGCTCGACCGCGGAAATGTTGACGGGGCCTATTCTGCGGCCGCGCTTAATTCGTCTGTAAACGATCTGTCAAAGTGGGTCCGTACACAGCTTGCGGGCGGCAAATTTGAGGGTAAACAGATCTTTAGTGCGGCACAGGGTTGGCAGATGCATCAGCAGTATCTCGCCAATCAGATCGGGCCCCAGTCCCCCGACGGACGGCAGCCCCGTCATTTCTCGGGCGTCGGTATGGGCTGGTTTGTGTTTGACTATTACGGCCGCAAGATCATTAACCACAGCGGCGGACTCGACGGCATGCTCTCGTATACGGTGCTCATCCCGGAAGAAAAAACCGGTTTTGTGATCCTAACCAATAGCGAATCCCCGATGTTTGCGATCATGATGAACAAGATAGTCGATGTCTTTGCCGATGCACCCAAACGCGACTATAACGCTGACGGGATCGCGCGGATGGACGCCGGAAAGAAAAATGACGCCGCCGAAGCGGCAAAGGTCGATGCGGCACGCGTACCGAACACAAAACCGTCGCTCGCTCTTAGCAGCTATGCCGGGACGTACACTGACAAGATGTACGGCGATGTCACGATCGCCGAGGAGAACGGCAAGTTGGTGATGCGGTTTCTGCCGTCGCCAAATTTTGTGGCCGATCTTGAGCATTGGAACTACGACACGTTTCAAATAAAATGGCGTCCGTCGGTCAAATACAATTTTCCACGTGGCTGGGTAACATTCACCATCGACAAAGCTGGCAAGACCGATCAACTCATCGTCGATCAGCCAAACAACGATTTTTGGTTCTACGAACTTGATCTGAGGCGGTCGAAATAGCCTCTGGGGCTCGACACATCGGGCTCGATGTGCAAGAATTCTTTTTCTATTCGCAATTTACGTATAGAAGCAGTTTCAAGTTTAGGGAGATAGATAGTTTTTGATGTCAGAAGAAGCAGTACAGACCGCGCCGGAAACGGCGGAGACAGAGCACTCGAACGAAGAAGTGTCCTACCAGGCGGTCGAAAAGGAAGGAACCGTGACGGCTATTTGGGAAATGCAGGGGCAAAAACACCTCCGCACCATCGATCCGCGTTCAAACGAGGGCAAACAGATCCTCGCACTTTTCGAAACCGCAGGCTAAGAAATTTCGCCAAGAATTGACACGAATGTTCGCGAACCTTAGGTTCGCGTGCATTCGTGTTTCTGTTTCTCAAAACTAACCACTTGTCACTAGCCACTACCCACTGAAAAATTGCGTTCCGTCATGCTTCTTCAGTGAATAGTGGTTAGTGACAAGTGGTTAGTTGGGCCAGAGGGTTTGGATCGGGTGTTGTGGGTCCACGAGGATCCGGCCGTCGAATTCGGCGACACGAACGATGCCGATGCCGGCGGATGTTAGAAAGACCGCTTCGGCGGCATTTAGTTCGTCGATACTCGCCTCGGCCGCTTCGCATTCGATATTTTCGAGCACAAATTCCCGCGTCGTCCCCGGCAGACAGCCGGTCGTGAGGCTCGGCGTAAAAAGCCGCTCGCCAATTAGCCAAAATACATTCGCCATACACGCCGACGTGACATGGCCGTTCTCGTTCAACCGCACCGCCTCATCGAACCCGCAGCCCTTCGCCTCGTCAAGCGACATTATCGGTTCGAGGTAATTACACGATTTCACCCCCGCGAGCGGCGAGCGGGCATTGACCGGATAAGGAGAAATGCCAAGTCTGAATGTCTCGGGAATGAGCCGGCGTTCGCCGAGGATGATATGAAGACTCGTCGTTTGTCTCTCGGTCGTTTCTGCTGGCCAGAAACCACTCGGGCGATCGTCTAGAAAGCAAATTCTTGCTCTGCCATGGACGAGATCGCCGGAGGAGATCAATTCGATCAACCTGTCTTTCGTGCTCTCGTCAGAATGTTTGGAAAGATCGACCCCAATCTTCCCGGCATCGTCCTCCAACCTGTGCCAGTGCTTACTCCAAAGAAGTGGTTGTGCTGATTCGATCGCGACGGTCGTGAAGACCCCTTTTCCATAAAGTGCTGCCGAGGTCGCTTTCATCACGCCTCCAGACGAACCGCGTCGTCATCCTTTGCAGCGATCTTTCCTTTCTTATCTCGACAGAATTCCGTAACAAGATCGACGAAAATATCAGCCTTTTCTTCCTGCGGGACGTGGCCGCAGTCTTTGAGGATGACAAAACGTGAATTGAGGATCTCTTTGTGCAGTGTATAGCCGTTCTTGACCGGGATGACCGTGTCTTCTTCGCCCCAGATGATGAGCGTCGGTTGGTTGATCTGGTTGGCGTCACGCTGGATGTGATTTGCCGACCAGTTTCGCGATGTGGCGAGCAGGCTGTGATGGGCGTCGGCGGCGAAGAGCGGCCGGCGAATATTCTCGATGCGCTCGTCGGTGATCATGTGGTGATTGGCCTTAGCGAGCGTCCCGTGCATTCGATGTCGCATAAACATACGCGAATCTGAGAGGAACGGCGTGATGACCTCGCCGAGGCCTGGTAGCGATGCCAGCTTGAGCACCGGATGCGACTTGAGATCGTCATTGATGACGGCATCGACGAGAACGAGCTTTTCGACCCGCTCCGGGCTGTCGAGCGTAACGGTTGCGGCAACCGCTCCGCCATACGAACTCCCTGCCAGCACCGCTCGCCCGATCCCCCGCCGGTCCATGAACCGCTGGATCATCCTCGCCTGTGCCTGTATCGAGTAATCAAACCACGACGGCTTTTCTGAGTAGCCAAACCCGATCAGATCGACCGCAATAACGTGAAAACCCGCATCAGCCAGCATCGGCGCGACCGTCTTCCAGACATACACAGACGCCGTATAGCCATGGATCAATATGATCAGCGGATCCGCCGCCTCGCCAAATTCTTGGAAATGCACCCGTGCACCGTCAACATTCACAAAATGCGAATGGTCAGAGTGCACGACCTGATCGGCAACGCGGTCCCACTTTACCGTATCGGCACGCGTCAACATCTTGACCGCAACCGCCGCCCCAACCGCTCCGCCGACCACCAATGCAAGATCTCGTTTTTTCATAGCTTCAATGGCATTTTATACCAAAAACCGCGTACGGCGAATAATTACTTGTGAGGGAATGAAGGCAGCCTCTGGAAAAAGAAAGTCTTGACATCTGTGCAACGCCAGGCCCTCAGGCGTGCCGCGATCATCGGATAAGAAAGTTCTACTTAGAGGTTAGCCGCCGGAGAGGCCGCCCGAAAGCAAAGGTTGCAGGGCCAGTAAAATTCTTATCAATTGCTACGTCATGCTTAGTGACGGTATCAGTTACGAGGAATTCCAACGACGGGTCGAAGTTAGCTTGTACGCGGGGTCAGGCGACCTGCGTCGGCAATCTGCGAGAATTGTATGTAAAATCCGTGATCGCACCCCTCGGGTCGATCAACTGGCTCACCGTATCATCCGTGTTGTAGTTCCAGGTCTTGGCGGCGCTAGGGTCCTCGATCGGATCGTGCCGCGTTTTCAACCGCCCATGCCCGTCATAGGTCATGATCGTGTCCTGATGCGGCTGCGGATTGCTGGTCGAGGTATTGTCGGTTTGGATGCTACAAAAACTTGCACTCTAGAATCGTAATATCGAAGGCCTGGCCCTATTTTCTCTGGTTCTTTGACAGGAGAAACCGTTATGACATCAGGCCCGACCCAACCAAGCACCTCTAATCTTGGCTGTGAGGCAGCTTGTGTCTGTCCCTTATTTTGCTGAGAATACTCTCGAAACGTTGCTTCGAAGCTCGAACATCATTTGGATCATTTGCGTCCACAGGATTAGCTGCTGAGGTCAATTCAGCAACCACCTCAGGTGAACCTACGCAGTTGCAATTTAGATCGATTAAATCGAGCACCGAAATGAGATCCGCCTTGGAACTTGGACGTTCCTCTTTTGACACTCGGCGTACAATTGCCTCAATCTTGGACGATCCTTCGTCAGCAAGATATCGAAGGTATGTATCACGCTTGCCTCGAGGACTGATTTGGGCAAAGAGGAATATGTTTATTTGCTCGTCAACCGGAAATGAAGAGAATCTTGCCAGACGATTTGATTGAGGAAGTCGCTCGATGTCGTCAAAATTCGATTCGCCCGGGTAGTAATAGCATCCCAGCAGAACTATTCCTACAAGTATCGAGAAGTGTGCTACTTTCATGAGAACAATCGGTGCCATCTATTAGAAACCAGGGCCGGGCCTGCAATACTGCAATCCTCACTCATTGTGCCCAAAGAGTCCATAGAAACAGAGCGCTTGACATCATGGGTAACTTCATAGATGACCTATTGCTCTCAAAGTAGGGGTCGTCCTCCTATTCTCGCCTAATAACTATCCGCTTATCCTCAATACGGCCGGGTATCCCATAATTGAAGTATTCCCCATAACCGTTGCGGACAAAAATTGCATATTTGTACTTTTTATAGTCTTCGATAGGACCCTTCAGTCCGAGACGGTCATTCTCTTCGGGAGTGTGAATTGCATTGAGGTTCGTAAAGACGTTCACAGTCAAACCGCTTTTTGCCGTAAAGCGTCCACTCAATAATTTGAACAGCGCTGTCAGATTTGATTCGTTGAATGCTCCGTCCTCCATAAGAACCTCAAAAAACTCATTGTCAGGGTTTACATTCACATATTGTTCAATATCCGAGACACCACGGATAATCACATACCGAAACGGCGCGCTTCGTATGCTCCGAGATTCTTTCGGTACCGCACCCTTGGCTTGCCCGATCGAATCGACCGGAGTAAAACAATTTAGAAGGAAGGAAATTATGACTAGAAACTTCTTCATTTTATGCTCCTACTTCTACTATCTCGGAGAGCCTCATTTCTTGGCACGTTCATCGTTAAAATATCGGGAAACCGTTTGCACCGGAAACCGGGGTCGGGCCTGTAATACTGCGATTCTCACTCATTCGTGCCCAAAGAGTCCATAGAAATGATACCAAGAAATTCGGCTAGGCCTTCGATTTTTCGATCTTCCGCCGATCTTCTATCGAGATGACGTGCAAATTTTGGACCCGGCCTTCCACCTTTGAGCCGTCTGCAACGCCCCAGGACAAGCCGCTTGACTTCGTTGGCTATTTGTGCTATTCTTGCAACGTATGCCTATTTACGCAATCTATTGTAAGTAGTTGATATTTGACAACTTAACCCATCCCGCGGCATCCTGTCGGGTTTCGGCGCGGGAATTTTTTGCCTTCGTGGCAAAAAATCTTTGCAGAAATGTGGGACAGCGGTAAAGAGCATGCTAACCGGCGTATTTACAGCAGTTAGCCTGCCCCACTACTGTCCCAAAAGTGTCCCACGCGGGACACATGTAAGAGTTACGCGTTTACGCGTGATCTCCGCTTGGGTGAGAACCTCGTCGGGATAACGCGTAAACGCGTCACCCTTGCCTCTGCGTGCTCTGCGTTTAGCGGCCTTTAACGCAGAGACCGCCGAGGAGGACGCAGAGATCGCCGAGCTCCTTAGAGTGTTTACGGTCACCTCGGGTGCGTTTGCGGCAGGCCGCAAGAGATCGGCGCCGAATATTTTGCGCAAGACTTTTTGTTTTGAAATTGACCGAATTGCCCTGCAATAGCCCTCGTAACTAGTTGATGGACAAAGAGTTATGCAGCTAAAACGACTCTGGGACAAGCCTGGGACAAGGTTGGGACAGTGGGAACAGCCATTTTCGCTGTAACATGAGTGAATACAGTGAGTTGCAGTGATTTGCCTGTATTACAGTGTCATACCGAGGTCGAAATTGGCCCGGGCTGGGACATTATTTGACGGCGAAGTTTCGGGTGATCGAGGCGGTCTTTTTGCGGATGATGTTCCACGTTGATGCGTCGCTGTCGAAGACGGAATTCAGCCCCTGCTCTTCCATCGGCGGGTCGCCCATTCGCTCATCCCCCGCTTTCCATAATGGCTGGCCTTTTATGGGACGAGCAGTCCCTCCGAATGCCCAAAAGTTTGCTCCGGCGATCGGTGACTTACCGTCTATAAATGAAAAGATCCGTTCGAAATAACGGTCGCGGAGCGTCGTTCGAGCGGCGATGTCGAATGACTGTCCGTCACGCGGCATTCCGAATTCCTCGATCACCATCGGCTTATTGAGGCGTTGAGCAACCTCGCTATTCTCGGCAATATAGTCGGACGAGAGTTTGAGAGCTTTTTCTAGATCCTCAGCCATTTTGCCGTTGGCGAACCAGCCCCAATTCTTTGGCCAGATATGGATGGTCAGGTAGTCGATGTTGGGGTCGTCGTGAACCTGCTCAAACAGAGCGAGGCTCTCGGTGCCGATACGGCCTTCGTGGCCGGTGGTGATGAGGTGTTTGCGGTCGATGGAACGGATGTGGGCGGCCTCGTCGGCGATCCATTTCGCATAGTCGGCATTGGCTGTCGGTCGCATCGGGCGCGGTTCGTTAGCGAGTTCCCACGCCATGATCGTCGGATCATCGACGTATCGGAGTTTGTTGAGCTTGTTCCGCCGAGCCAGGACAAAGTCAACCTGGCGGCGGTAACCGGCCTTGCATGGCTTGCATGAATAGAACTTGGCGACATTGTCGCGAAGCTCGTCCCACGATGGCTTTTCGGTCAGCCATTTCGGATCGGTGACTTTGTTCCAGATCAGGTACTGTTGAAATCCGCCGCTCCATTCCCAGTTATTGCTGAGGAATATGACGGCCTTGATCTTTCGCCTACCCATTTCGTGAAGCACGAGATCGAGCCCGTCAAGAACATATGCGTCAAACTTGCCGGGCTCAGGCTGGAGCGGAGGCCCGACACGCGGAACACCGTTGAGCAACCCCGTTCCCTCGGCACCAGCCATCAGGCGGAGATTGGTCACGCCCTGACTTTTGAGAAAGTCGAGTTCGCGTCGAAGACGCTCGATGCCGCGCTTGCGATCTTTCTCAAGCCCGAGTAGCGAACCGTACCAGTAATTGGTGCCGACGAAATAGTAGGGCTTGCTGTTCCGGTAGAATCGGCCATCGCGGACTGTGACGAGATCGGTTGGCTTGGCAAACATTGCCGTTGCTGCAAGGCACACAAAAAGCCCGGCCAGAGCAATGCGTTGAGAGAGTATTGAAAGGTAATGGATCATTATAATCGTGACTCTCTTATCGTCCTTTCCAGCTGACGCGAAGGACCTCGGCAACGCTCCACGCCTGGGCCGCACAGCCTCGCGAACGATGGGGAGAGTCCGCGTCGAAGACCTCGGAGATCTGGCCGACCATTGTCTCGGACATGTGGGCGCTAAAGCCGGCCAGGATCTCGCCGATACGCTTCTCGGCCTTCGCATCTTTAGAATGGGTGCGGCGATATGCGTCGACGAACGGGCCGATCAGCCAGCCCCAGACGGTGCCCTGGTGATATGACCCATCGCGTTCGAGCGGTGACCCGATATAGATCGGAGCATAGCGAGGATCATTCGGCGATAGCGATCTGAGGCCGTAGGGCGTGAGAAGTTCGGACTGGACCTTTGCAACGACCTTTCTTGAGGTCGCAGCGTCGAGCATTGAAAATGGCAGGCTAACGGCAAGGATCTGATTTGGCCTGATCGAAGCGTCTCTTTCATCGCCGTCGACGACGTCATAGAGACAAGCATCGTTGGCATTCCAGAATTGGGAGCGGAAGTTGGTCTTCGCCTTTGTCGCCATCGCCTTGAATGTCTTTTCGCCCTTTTGGTCGCCGAAGGATTTGGCAAATGCCGCCATGATGCACAGGGCGTTATACCAGAGGGCCTGGATCTCGACGGGTTTGCCCTTTCGCGGGGTGACGACCCAGTCGCCGATCTTGGCGTCCATCCAGGTGAGTTGGACGCCAGGTATACCGGCATTGAGCAGGCCGTCAGAGTCAACCTTGATGCCGTATTTGGTTCCGAGGACGTGCCAATCGATGATATTTGACAACTTATCGTACAGCTCGGTTTGGACGAATCCGCTATCGCTCGTTTTTTCGACATAGGCACGGAGCGCTTCGAAATACCAGAGTGTCGCATCGACCGTGTTGTATTCGGGCGTGTCGCCGGCATCGGGAAAGCGATTCGGCAGCATTCCCTCAGATATGTGGTGTGAAAATTCGGTGAGAATGCTCTTGGCTATCTTCGGCCGGTTCGTTGACAGAGTGAGGCCGGGCAGGGCGATCATCGTGTCTCGGCCCCAGTCCGAGAACCAGTGGTAACCAGCGATGACGGTATTGCCGGAGCCGCGAGCGACGATGAACTGATCAGCGGCGAGAACGAGTTGCATAGAAACTTCGTCCTTCGCCTTTGCCTTAGCGACAAGTGCGGCTCTTCGCCTCATCTCGGCCTTTTGCGATTTTGCCGCATCGGAAACCGAACGAGCTTTGGTCGAGACGATGACGGTCGCGGCCGAGACGAGGTCAAACGCCATGCTAAACGGCTGAAAGAGGTCCTCGTGGTAGCCGAATCCACGTTCCTGTTCGATCGCGTATTCAAAATCGCGATACCAATGGCCTTGGTGCTCGATCGCTACGGCATTGTGACTAAAATGGAGAGCGGGCATCTCGGGGTCTGGCTGAATCAAAACTTCGCCATCGTTGACCACATAGTTTGTGTCGAAAACATCATCTTCGTGACGCAAGTGGTGATGGTCACGGAGTGCTAGAAGCGGACGGAGTTCGAGGGACGCAGCTTGGCTGGCGTCGCCAACAACTTTCCATTGGCAAACGGTCGTATTTTCGCCGTGTACCATAAACATCGAACGTTCGAGAATTAGGCCGCCAAGGTCGTACGTCCAGATCGGGAAGGGGTCGAGCTCAAACTTGGTGAGATACTGGTAGCCGTCGGGATGAACCTTGCCGGGATACTGATTGGACGAAAGCTCAAACCTGTGGCCATCGATCACGAGGTTTTCTTCGAATTTCGAGAGCATCACGACCCGGCCCAATGGCGGCCGTGTCGCTGCGACGAGCAGTCCGTGATACCGTCTCGTATTCGCACCCGCGATCGTCCCGGATGCGTAACCGCCAATGCCGTTTGTCTCCAGCCATTCGCGCGAAGATGAGGTTTTAAAATTAGCGCAAATGTCCGGTCCGAGAGAAAGCATGACACTTATTCTCCGCTTTGCTGGAGCAGCTTGGCAACCAAGCCCGTCCAGCCCGTCTGGTGGCTCGCACCTATACCTGAACCATTGTCACCATGAAAATACTCGTGAAATAGCACATAATCGTGGAAATGCAGGTCGTTTTGGAACTTATCCAGATCGCCATAGACCGGACGGTGGCCGTTCCCGTCTTTGAGAAATATATGTGAAAGCCGTCGCGAAATCTCCTGTGACACTTCCAACAGGTTCATCATATGACCAGAGCCGGTCGGGCACTCAACTTTGAGATCATCGTCGTAATAGTGATGAAACTTTTGGAGAGATTCGATCAGCAAATAGTTGACCGGAAACCAGACGGGGCCGCGCCAATTTGAGTTGCCGCCAAACAGTCCGCTCGTGGATTCCGCCGGCTCATAATCGACTCGATGCTCTGAACCGTTGATCTCGAGAAAATATGGACAGTCCTTATGAAATCGTGACAGTGCTCGAATGCCATGCGGCGAGAGAAACTCACTTTCGTCGAGCATGTACTTTAAAACACTTTCGAGGCGCGACCGAAAAGCAACCGCAAGAAGCCGACGATCACCTAATCCGGGCACACGAGCGCAGTTGATCTTATCCGTGAGATCCGGACGATTATCAATGAACCACTGAATTCGACGTTTGAAATTAGGAAGTTTGTCGAGCAGGTCCGGTTCTATAGTGGCAACCGCAAATAGGGGTATAAGGCCAACCATCGAGCGAACCTTGATGGGCATGCTGTAGCTTGATTCGTGAACGTGAAGCACGTCGTAATAGAAACCATCATGGTCGTCCCACAGCGAAAGCGATTCGTCACCGATGCTATTCATAGCATCAGCAATAAAAACGAAATGTTCCCAGAATTTGCTGGCTACATCTTCATAGACCTGATCGTCGATCGACAATTCGAGGGCGATCGCCAACATATTCAGGCAGTACATTGCCATCCAACTCGTACCGTCTGACTGTACAAGAATGCCGCCGGTTGGAAGCGGCTGCGAGCGATCAAATACACCTATGTTGTCAAGGCCCAAAAAACCGCCTTCGAAAACGTTTTTGCCTTCGGCGTCTTTTCGATTGACCCACCAGGTAAAGTTGAGCAATAACTTCTGGAAGATGCGAGCGAGAAACGCACGATCACCCGTGCCCGTTTGTTTCTTATCGATCTGATAGACGCGGAGAGCCGCCCAGGCGTGCACGGGAGGATTCACATCTCCAAATGCCCACTCGTACGCTGGTATTTGGCCATTCGGATGCATGTACCACTCGCGGAGCATTAAGAGAAGTTGTTGTTTTGCAAACTCGGCATCCACCAATGCTAGGGGAATGCAGTGGAACGCCAGATCCCACGCCGCATACCACGGATATTCCCATTTGTCCGGCATCGAAATGATGTCAGCATTGTAAAGATGCCTCCATTGGCGATTGCGTCCTGTGAGACGTGAGTCGGGAGGTTTTGGCATCGCGGGGTCACCGTCAAGCCATTCTTCTACGACGTAGTGATAGTATTGCTTTGACCAAAGCATTCCGGCAAAGGCCTGACGCTGAACGTTTCTGGCGTCATCAGACAGATCATCCGGAACGAGATCAGCGTAGAATTCGTCAGCCTCGGCAATCCTTGAGATAAATATTTTGTCAAAATTGCTAAAGGCTAAGCGATTCGTCCCCGCCTTACCAAAAAGGTCGGTGTCGGTAAGTCGCATTCGCAGCACGATCTCCTTTCCGGCGGGAACCGTAAGGAGATAATTCGCTGCCGCTTTGGTACCAGTTCTTTCCGGGTTGATCACATCGGCCTTGCCATTCACTACGTATTCGTTGAAGGCATCCTTAACGTAGGGCGAACGGTTTGGCGAGGCGAAGAGCCTCTCGTTGTTCGTCTCATTTTCGGTAAACAGCAATTCCGGAGATTCGTCGAAATACAAATATCGCGTTCCGATCTCCGATGCTTCTATCTTTACGGAGCCTTGGGATGTCGCATCCTGAACTTCGCCATCGGCTTTGTCTCCGTCCCATGTCCAATCGTTTCGTAACCACACTGTCGGTAGAACATTGATCCGGGCCTCGTCCGATCCACGGTTGGCGACAGTGACCCTGACGAGTATGTCCTCGACATCATTCTTAGCGTACTCGACGAACACGTCAAAATAGCGATCTTCATTGAAGACCCCTGTGTCCATTAGCTCAAACTCCGGTTCGAGTTTGTTGCGGTTCCGGTTTTCGGTGACGAGTTGCTCGTATGGAAAGGCCGTTTGTGGGTACTTGTACAGAAACTTCATGTACGAGTGGGTCGGCGTCGAGTCCAGATAATAATATATCTCCTTTACATCCTCGCCATGGTTACCTTCATTGCCCGTTAAACCGAACAATCGTTCTTTCAGGATCGGATCTTTTCGATTCCAAAGCGCAACGGAGAAACAAATCCTCTGGTGTCGGTCGCAGATGCCACCTACGCCATCTTCGTTCCATCGAAAGGCACGCGAACGGGCATGATCATGCGGAAAATAATCCCAAGCGGAGCCGTCCGCCGAATAATCTTCACGCACCGTACCCCATGCCCGCTCGCTCAAATAAGGGCCCCACCGCTTCCAATATTTTTGCCGCGAATTTGATTCGGCCATTCGTTTTTGTTCAGCGTTCATATTTGATTCTGGCTCCCGGACGATAATACCGATTATATCCCTCCGAGCCGTCAGTATCCCAAGAGATCCAGACACGGGGATACGTCCTTCTCGCTCTCAAAGCCAGTCCAAAACTTCTTCACGAACTTTGTGTGGATTTATCTGATAAACGGTATCGGAGTAGAATGAAAAAAAACGAGGGCTAAAACTATGGACTTTTACTTTCTTCTATTTTCCCTGTTCTTTCCGCGATTGGTGATGCTTGTTTATGTGTTGATGTATCCGCAGCTATTCCCTGCGAATGTCGTTCCTCAATGGGCCAACATCCTTCTCGCAGTCCTTTTTCCACGGGCCCTGATTTTGATATATATCTATCAAAATCTTGGCTACGACAACATCTGGTTCGCCGCACACTTGGTTGTCATGATCCTGGCGTATTTCGGCGGCGGGCGGGCGACAAACAACCGGCGGAGAAGGAGGCGGGAAGCGTAGTGCGGTCGTCGGAGAAGGTTTCTCCCGGCTAACCTACGGCAAACATTCGCCGGTATTTGTCGTTCATCTGTGTGCTATCAAACACGACAAAGAAATCGATGGTCCCGAATCGTGACTGATCATTGGCGGCCCGCAAACCGGGCACCGAGGCGAAGATACATATTGAACAGAGCCGGGAGTTCGATCCGCTCGGTAGAACCAATGTCGCTCACGTGGATAGCGTTTTCTTTGGCGCTCCCCTTACCTCAACTGTTCGAAAGCCCGCCGCCCGGTTTCCACCCCTGTCGGGCAGCCTCTGTTAACACCGCGCAACGACACAATTAAGCTTCGATTAGCTTTTTCTGAGGCCTTAACTCAAAGATTCCCGCCGGACCCAGCAGCCCTCGCCCAGCGGTAGCAACACCCACTGCAAACTGTGGTTACTACGCTTTGCCCGTGTGGCGAGGAACGTTACAACCGTTCAGCCGAAGACATAACATCGGCCTGTATCGCAGTTGGCATTTTGCCTAATTCACTATTCCAGGAGCAGATCGCATGAACAAAACTTTGATAAAATCGAATCTACTAAACCTCTTTCTATCGCTATCAGCGATCTTGATCGCCGCATTTTCTGTTTCGGCCCAAGAGTACGCCGACAAGACACTTTCGCCCTACTTCTTTGTTAGCGGCGACCCGACGATCGATCGTCTGCCGCTCAAGGACACGCGGGTGCAGATAAACGTTTCGGGCGTGATCGCAGACGTGAGGGTGACACAGGTCTATCGTAACGAAGGCGTCAGGCCGATAAACGCGACATATATGTTTCCGGCATCGACGCGTGCGGCCGTGTACGCGATGCGGATGAAGGTCGGGAACCAGATCATCTACACCAAGATCAAGGAGCGCGAGCAGGCAAAAAAGGATTTTGAAGCCGCCAAGAAAGAGGGGAAGAGCGCGTCGCTGCTCGAGGAGAACCGTCCAAACGTCTTTTCGATGAAGCTGGCCAACGTAATGCCTCAAGACCAGATCGAGATCGAACTGCGCTACACGGAGCTGCTGGTGCCGACCGACGGAGAATATCAGGTCGTGTATCCGACGGTCGTCGGGCCGAGATATCCATCGGGGGGCAAGGAGTCGAGTGGCGGAAAGGCCGTAAATGCGCCGTATCTTCGTTCTGGTGAAAAGCCTACGAGCGAGCTACACATCACAACGCGGATCGCCGCGGGCGTGCCTATTGCAGAGCTATCGTGTACCTCGCATCAGATCACGCCTCAGTGGGAGACCGCGTCACTGGCAAATCTCCGGCTCGATGATGCCGACCCGTTTCAGGGCAATCGCGATTTCGTGCTTCGCTATCGCCTCGCCGGTGACCAGATAAACACCGGGATGCTTTTATTCAAGGGCGAACAGGAGGGCGAGAATTTCTTCCTGTATATGGCCCAGCCGCCGAAGCGCGTGGCTCCCGAGCAGATACCGCCGCGTGAATACGTTTTTGTCGTGGACGTATCGGGGTCGATGGAGGGCTTTCCGCTGAACACCTCAAAGCGGCTGCTTCAAGACCTGATCGGCAACCTGAGGCCGACAGATCTGTTTAACGTAATTCTTTTCTCGGGCGATTCTACATCGCTCTCTAAGACACCGCTTGCAGCAAATCAGGAGAACATTGACCGGGCCATCGCTTTGATCGACCAGCAACGCGGGGCAGGAGGGACTGAGCTGCTGCAAGCGGTTCAACATGCCATGGGGCTCAATCGGGCACCGGGCGTTTCCCGCAGTCTCGTGCTCATTACGGACGGGTACATCTCGGGCGAACAGGAAACGTTCGCATATATTCGCGACCATCTGAGCGGATGCAACGTCTTTGCTTTCGGCATTGGATCGTCTGTAAACCGCTACCTTATCGAGGGCGTTGCAAAGGCAGGGATGGGCGAACCCTTCATTCTCGAAAACGAGGCGATGGCCGAGCATACGGCGGCGAGATTTCGAGAGTACGTGCAGAGTCCTGTACTTACCGATATTTCCATCAGATCGAATGGGTTTGAAACCTATGATGTATTCCCAAAGCATGTGCCCGACCTGCTCGCCGGGCGTCCGGTGATAATTTTTGGCAAATGGCGGGGCACACCCGCCGGCTCGATCGAGCTCAGAGGGATATCAGGTGGCGGAGACTACGCAGCCAGCTTCGATGTCGCTCAGGCCCAACCCGACGACGCCAACCTTGCTCTCCGATATCTGTGGGCGCGTTCGCGAATCGACGAACTGTCCGACTACGGCGCATATAGCCACAACGAGGAACAGGTAAAGCAGATCACGGCCCTCGGACTAAAGTATGGCCTGCTCACGCCGTTCACATCCTTCATTGCAGTTCACGAGGTCATCCGAAATCCTAATGGTGACGCAACCGAAGTCGATCAACCTCTGCCGATGCCGATCGGCGTGACCGATCTTGCCATCGGCAGCGAGCCCGAACTCATTTGGCTCCTTGCCGGTCTTGCCCTGGTGGCGATGGCACTTGTGATCCACTTTCGCTTAACTGATAAGGCGGGGTTGAAGGAACTCGGAGGCTGAAATGAGACCCAACATAAGCCGCACCGCTCTCTCACAATTGATCGCCGCCGTATCATGCGCGGCGGCGATCAAGCTGTATTATTCAGGAGCCAGCGTCGATGGGCTGTTTTGGGTCCTGGCTCCGACCGCATTTCTGGTCGAGATTGTCACCGGCACAAATTTTACATACGAGTCAAACGCAGGATACATGAGCAGCGACCATTCGTTCCTGATCGCGGCATCGTGCTCAGGGGTCAATTTTCTGATCACTGCTTTCCTGATGATGACGATCAGCAAGTTATGGAAATACAGACAGTATGGGATGAATTGGAGTTTTATCCCGCTTGCTCTCGCAGTCGCCTATTTTACGACGATCATTGCAAACACGGTCCGCATCACGACCGCGCTATACCTACGCCGCGACCCGCAATTGATATGGATCAATCCTGATGAGCTGCACCGTTTCGAAGGCATCGTCATCTATTTCGGGTTCTTGCTCCTCTTGTTCCTTGTCACTGAGCTGATCGGTTCCGATGACTCGGGAAGGCCGGGCCGGGCAGCTCGGCTTATGCGGCGTTCAACAATTCCGCTTGCTATTTATTACGCGGTGACGCTGGCGATCCCGCTCGCAAATCTCGTCGTACGCCGCGGTCCGGTTCCGCCGGACTTCTGGCAGCATTGTCTCTTCGTTCTGATCACCCCGATACTTCTGCTATTTCCTCTGGCTATTCTGGGTTTAGTTAACGGTCAGCGTACGATGGTCCCGATCGGTAGATCGGGATGGCGTCCGCACACCGGATCATAACCCGCCCCGCCCAACTAAAGCAGCCGGGAATGTCACACGTTGGCATTTCCGGCTATTTCCATTTTGAAGATATTGCCGCCCGCCGGTTGATCGCCCCACGAAATATCAGCGTGGATCAGGCTCGCCCGCGAACGGATGTTTGCGACGCCGCGGCCTTTCCCTTTCGAACCATCGGGCCTGAACGGTGGCCCATTGTCGCGGATCGTCAGCCGAAAATCGTCGTCGATCTCGACCGTCATATCGACGCGGGACGCGGTTGAGTGTCGGTCTATGTTAGAGAGTATCTCCTGCGCGATCCTGTAGATGTGAAGCTGGGTGATCAGCGAGAATCTCACCCTCTCATTTGCATCCTCATTCGTCGTAAACGACTGATCCTTTGCCGACCGGCTCAGCAGGAACTCAAGGGCCGGAACGAGCCCGACATTTTCGAGAACCGACGGGCTGAGATCCTCACAAATGCGGCGGATCTCGGTCGAGACCGATTCGATCTCGGAGCGGAAGTCCGCATTGCCGGGAACGAGTTGATCGCTCTTCATCATCAGGTTTCGCAGGTCGGCAAGCGTCTGGTCGTGCAGGTCGCGGGCGATGCGGCTGCGTTCGCGCTCGGCCTCGCTCGCCAGATCGAAGCGGGCGGCGGCGAGTTCGCGATTTCGCTCAACGATGCGACGCCGTTCAATGATCGCCCAGATCAGCGCGATGATAGCGATCGCCAGCAGAATGCCGAGGGCCGTCGCCGTCCACGGGAACGGTGCCCGTGCGACCGAAAATCTAATGGTAAGCGGGTCAGACGCGAGCAGATCTCTGTCATATGCCACGGACTCGATACTGTATCCGCCTGGCTTAAGATCGGCGGGTGCATATTGCGTCTCGTTTGAGAGACGGCTGTCGACCAACTCGTTCTTGGCGTTCTTAAGGAGAAAGGCGTATTGAAATTCCTCGGGGAAAGTGCGGCTGCTCTGTCCTGCGACTTCCACCAGAAGCGAATTTTGAGGATATTCAAGCTCGATGGCCGCCGTAGCCTCGCGCAGATCGTGGATACGCTGGCTAAGGATCCGCGTCGGAATGATCTTTGGCACGACCAATCCGGGCCTATATGTCACCACGCCCCGATTGGTCGCGATCATTAGTTCTCTGCCGGCGGGCATTATCGAAAAGGCTTTTTCCGAAGGAAGTCCCTGCTCAAATCCGACTGAGGAAACGAGCCACCCAAAACGCTCATCGCGCCGGGCATGGAGCAGGCCGCGTGTCGTGGTTGCCGCCCAGATCTGCCCGTCGATCTCGACGACGTCGCGGACATCTTCGGCGACGATGATCTGCTCGGCGTTGCCGTCTTGAAAGGAGAAAACTCCGTGCTGGCCCGCGATGTAAACCGGCCCGTCGGCTCGGCTTTGATGCAGGCTCCAGATCGCTCCGGTTTTTAAGAGTTCGTGACTCGCCTCATTCTTTACCGCAACGCCGTCATAGCTGAAGAGTCCATTTTCCGACGTGCCGATCCAGAGTTTCGTGGCATTGCCAAAAACGCAGTTCGCGGTCTCGTCATCGAAAATGGTACGGGCAATGTCGCCCGTAATATCAACCACGCCCCGTCCAAAGATGGCAGCGTAGTTTCGATCATTCGATTCGGCGAAGCTACGAACGTCACCAGCAAGGATCCGCCGACCCGATAGGTCGAACATTCCCTGTGCTGTACCGACGACCAGAGAAGATCGATACCGGTTACGGATCGCGTAGATGACCTTGTTTCTAAAGGCCGGCAGCTCGATCCATCTTTCCTTGCCGCGAGAAAACAGTCCGCGATTAGAACCGGCGTAGAGTTGCCCGTCATCCCCTGGCGGTTGATAGATCGTGCGAATAAAATTGCTGTTCGGAATGTCAGAGACGTTCTCTTGAAACGGCCCAACGCCATCAAAACGGCTGACGCCGCGATTCGTACCGATCCATAGGACGCCCTCGCGATCAGTGAAAAGCGTGAATATCGTATCGGACCGCAGACCGCCGGACGTGTTCTCGAAAGTATAAGTTTTGGCGAGCTCGTCATCCTCGAATTGGAACAGTCCGTATCTTTCGGTGCCGGCCCAGAGGCCGCTGTCGTTCGATTCGAGCGCGAGAACGTTTGCCGTCGGGGCGGAGATACGCCCTGCCTTTTCACCGCTTTTGACCAAATAAACACCACTCAGCCCCTTGGCCGCGTCAGTGCCCAGCCACAGATTGTCTGAACTGCCTCGGGCAAGTGAATTCACGAACAACGGCCGAGGCGAGGAATCGAAGTCCGACGCTTTTCCGTCACGAACGACAAAGACGCCGCCGCCCGGCGTTCCGGCAAGAAGCTCTCCGTTTCTCTCAATCAAGCTCGAGATCGTGAACACATTTCCGTCTTCATCTGAGACCGGCTCTGATACTAGCGGCTTCGCTTGAAAAGTTCCGTTCTCCGTCGTGACTCGCAGGACGGTTCCCGCATCGGTGCCGAAGTAAGTTTCTGAACCAAGCAAGATGGTCGTAACCCCAACCATCTGCGTACCTTCGACTGGATCAAATCTGGTTCCAAATATCCCGCTTCCGACAAAGGCCCCTATTCCCGTACCTACCCACAGATCTCCGGAAGGCGAGGTTTTCAATGCGAGAACTCGGTTTGCCTCGGCGGAACCAAATGAGAAATTCTGTATCCGTCGGCCATCGAAGCGGGCAAGGCCATTTTCCGTACCAAACCACATCACGCCGTCCGGCGTCTGTGCGATCGCACGCACGCTGTCAGACGGCAGTCCGTTAAATACGGAGATCGAGCCCCAACGGTGAAAATTCTGAGCAATGGGCGGCGTCGGGGTTGGACTCGGCGAGCTGGTCGGCGTTGGCGATGGCGTCGCAGTTGCGCTCGCCTGCGGAGACGGCGAAACCGGTGGCGGAGTTTGCGCGAGGAAAGTCGAAATGGCGACGACCAGAAACGATACTGCGACCATTCCCGCGATACTCATATGTCGTCCGGCGCTCATTCTATTGCTCTTTGAGGTAGTTAGCACGGTCGCGTTCGAGCCAGTCTTTTAGATCGGCTTCGTCCTTTTCAAGCTCATCCCGATTGATCAGACCACGCCTGAGGGACTCAAAAAACGCCCTCGTGCGGGTATTGTAGGCGAGTTTGTCGTAGGCCTCATCCTGTGTCCCAATCGAGCTGTCCGGGAAAAGCTTTTCGTACAAGGTGGCAAGTCGGCTCTCAACGCCGCGAAGACTAAGACTGCATTTGCGGGCGATGGCCCAGTTTGAAAGGCCAAGAGCGAGATATCGCAAAGCTTCGGTCTCAAACTCGGTCAACAACGGCCGGTGAAACGAATCCTTGAAAGCAGGATCGATCATATCGGCCCCGTCTTCTAAAACAGCCGCGACAAAACGCAGAAAGCGATCTTCAGGATTGTTTTTGTGAATGAATCCGTACGTCGGCGTCGGCTCAATTGATCGGACGATCTTGCGGATCTCGCTGATGTAGATCTCGTGCGGAAACTGCGTCCAGAAGATGATCCGCGCCTCGGGAAACGCCTTCCAGATAGCACGCCCGGCCTTAACACCCGAAAGCTCGGGCATCTGAATATCGAGTATCGCAACCGCCGGCCGCGATTCGATCGCCATTCGAACCGCGCTCTCGCCGTCCACGGCTTCGAGTATCGGAGAGTACGCGGGGAATTCTCTCACGAGAAGTTCGCTCAAATATTTTCGCTGCGCGCTGTTGTCTTCGGCTATCAGTATCGACATCGCAATTCCAAACTAAATGATAACAGGTTGAGAAAGCGTAGCACCGCTCACTACGAGTGTGGAAATCCACATGACAGCCATTATTTGGCTTATCGTTGCGATTGCGTATTAGGGCCTCTCCACGCAAAACGGGCACCGCGACGGTGCCCGTAAGCTGTTGATTTAATTGGCTCCGCAGGTAAGACTCGAACTTACAACCCTTCGGTTAACAGCCGAATGCTCTGCCATTGAGCTACTGCGGAATATGGCACGCCTCGGGCCAGAGGCTCAGGCGAACCTCAAGATTAGGAATTCTGGATGCGGTTGTCAAGTAAAGTTTATCTTGAAACGCTCACGGTCACTTCGGAATAAATCTGCTGATGTGACCTGATTTCGTGTTCTGACAAATCTTCGTATTCTACGTATAATCGTAATTTCAGGACAGTCACAGGAGCGATCCTTTTGCAGCACGAAACTATCTTGATCCTTGATTTTGGCTCGCAATACACGCAGCTTATCGCACGGCGTGTGCGTGAGCAGGGCGTTTACTGCGAGATCCATCCGTTTCATTTATCGACTGACGCGATTGCGGCAAAGCAGCCCAAGGGCGTGATACTTTCTGGTGGGCCATCTAGCGTGACGGATGAGGACGCTCCGCGAGTCGAGACGGGTTTTTATGACAAGATCGACGTCCCTATACTCGGTATTTGTTATGGAATGCAGCTTGTCGCAGTCGATCTCGGCGGGGCAAGCGAGCCGGCGATGCGGCGTGAATATGGACATGCGGAGCTAAAGGTCCTGAGTGGTAGAACTGCCTTATTCACTGAACTCCCATTCAAATTCGACGTTTGGATGAGCCACGGTGACCATGTGACGCGGCTGCCGGGTGGTTTCGTTACGACAGCAACGACGGGCGAGGTCGTTACCGCCATCGAGAACCCGGAACGCGGCATTTATTGTGTCCAGTTTCACCCTGAAGTTTCGCACACGCCGCTCGGCAAAGAGATCTTAAGAAATTTCATATTTCAAATTTGTGATTGCAAAGGCGACTGGACGCCAACGCAATTCATAAAGGAAGAGGTCGAAAAGATTCGCAAGACTGTCGGGCCAGAAGGAAATGTCGTTTGTGGTCTTTCGGGTGGAGTTGATTCGACTGTTGCGGCTGCTCTTGTTCACGAGGCGATCGGCGACAGACAGACCTGCATTTTCGTCAATAATGGGCTGCTGCGATACGGGGAATTTGAGGACACTCTACAGGTTTACAAGGATAATCTGCAATTGAATGTTGTCGGCGTCGATGCCTCGCAAGATTTCTATTCTGTTCTGCAAGATATTGTCGATCCGGAGCAAAAGCGAAAGGCGATAGGAGCCAAATTCATAGATGTCTTTGATGCGGAGGCAAAACGTATCGGTGATGTTAAGTGGCTCGTTCAAGGCACGCTTTATCCAGACGTTATCGAGTCCGTAAGTGTGCGCGGTTCGTCCGTGACGATCAAGTCGCATCACAACGTCGGCGGTTTGCCCGAAAAGATGGATCTCAAGCTCATCGAACCGCTTCGAGAGTTATTTAAGGACGAGGTCCGCAACATTGGCCGCGATCTTGGCATTCCCGAAATGATCCTCGAACGCCATCCGTTTCCAGGCCCGGGTCTTGGGGTTCGTATTTTGGGTGACATCACGCCGGAGAAGGTTGAGTTGCTGCAAAAGGCCGATAAGATCTTTATCGAGGAACTGCATAATTTTGGGATCTACGGCGATGTCTGGCAGGCATTTGCTGTACTGTTACCGATTCAGTCGGTAGGCGTTATGGGTGATTTCCGTACCTACGAAAAAACCGTTGCGTTGCGGGCCGTAACCTCGACCGACGGAATGACCGCCGATTGGGCGCGTTTGCCGCACGATTTCCTTGCGAAGACCTCGTCAAGAATAACGAGCGAGGTCCGAGGTGTGAACAGAGTTGTTTACGACATCACGTCAAAACCGCCAGGGACGATCGAGTGGGAGTAGTGGCTCAGCATTCAGAATGAACCGAAGCGATTGACCTGTTTCCTTTTGGAAAAAAGGCGTTTCAGAAAGTACTTAGATTGATATTGCTATGACCAATTTCAATTGGCTTTTGGACGGCGGCATTGTCGGGCTTTATCTGCTCGTGACTATGGCCGCCGGTTTGTATGTGCGAAAGTATGTCGGCAAAGTGGATGATTTTCTCGTTGCCGGTCGCGAGATGAATGTCTATCTCGGTATCGCCTCCCTCGCAGCAACCGAGTTTGGCATTGTGACGTGTATGTACACGGCTGAGGCGGGATATAAATACGGCTTTGCCGGAGCAACGCCGGGCATCGCGATGGCATTGTCGATGCTCGTCATCGGATATACAGGGTTTTGCATAAAGCCGCTTCGCGATTCGGGCGTGATCACGATTCCGCAGCTTATCGAGAAACAATTTGGGCCGCGTGTTCGATGGGCTGCGGGCGTTGTGATAGTCCTCGGCGGATTGCTGAACATGGGCGTATTCCTGCGGGTTGGTGGGCAATTTCTGGTACAGATAGTCGGGCTAAAGGTGACTTCGTTCGACGTGCTCGGGTTTCACGTTGGTTACCTCGAGGCCGTGATGACCGTCCTTCTTGTCGGCGTCGCAACGTACACGATACTTGGCGGGATGCTGTCTGTTTTGATCACAGACTTTCTCCAGTTCGTCATGATGAGCATCGGACTGATCGCCGTTACGATCCTGATCTTCGTCTATATTGGTTGGGATAAGATCGTCATGACGGTTGAGACGAACTACGGTGCAGGCGGTTTCAACCCTTTTGTTCACCCGGATCTTGGCCCGGAATATGTCGTGTTTCAGGTGTTGTTAAATTTTGCTGCCGTTCTCACATGGCAAACGACGATCGCGCGTGTATTGGCCGCGAAAGACTCCCTAACAGGACAAAAGATATACGTCAGGACAAGTTTCTTCTTCGTCTGTCGATTTCTAATTCCGGGAATTTGGGGAATCGCGGCCTTGGCAACCCTGGGGCAAATGACCAACACGCTCGACGCGATGCCGACGTTTCTATCGACCTTCGTCCCCGTTGGCCTGATGGGCCTTTGCGTCGCGGCGATGCTCGCGGCCGATATGTCCACGGATTCGAGCTATATGCTGACATGGGGCAGCGTAATTTACAATGACATCATGGCGCCGTTTCGCAAGGCTCCGTGGTCCGAGAAACGAGGGATCTTCGTAAATCGGACCATCGTTGCCCTGATCGGTATTTTCTTATTATTTTACGGACTCTGGTATCCGCTGGAGGGCGATGTCTGGACGTATCTGGGGATCACCGGGACGATCTATTTGGCGAGTATCTCAGTACTACTGATCTCATCGTGCTATTGGAGCAGGTCAAATAGTTGGGGGGGCGCCGCTTCGATCATAGTTTCGGCTGCAATACCGATCCTTTTTCTCGTGCTTGAGAAAACACCAGCAAGTAGAGACCTTGCAAAACAGATCGGCCCATACTATTCGGGAATCGCAGCTTACGCATTTTCCGCCCTTGCGATGGTCACATTTTCACTGCTCAAACCTAAAGGAGGCGAAAAAGTATGAAATACGTCTGGTTCGTGCTGACGGTCGCTGCGGTTTGCTGGTACACCTTCGTTACGGCCTACGTAGCATACAAGGGTGTCGCTGATATCAAGGAAATGCTGAAGCGTCTGTCGGAGCGAGAATAGATCAGACCAGGTCACATTGCGACGGGCGTGTCACAAAGAATTCGCTTGTGCCGCAATGTTGCGGAAATTTCTTTGCATATTCCTTTTTCCAGCCCGACGCGAATTTCTGAGCGTCGCCCGTCTCGACAAGTGCATAGACGCTTCCGCCAAAGCCGGCACCGAAGGCCGATGCTGCCACCGCACCCATCTCGCGAGCATGGCGTTGAAGAAAGATCGTCTCACCGATCTGATTTCCAAGGAATTGCTCCGCATTTTGCTGTGACCGGTCAACAAGATCACCGATTTGGCGAAATTTACCAACCGCGAGCAATTCGCTGACCGCTGGAATGATCTCAAAACTCTCAACGCGGAATTGCTCGACGCGGTCAAGCATTTGATCGGCGGGAAAGCTGAACTTTCCATTTCTGATGATCGTTCGCATCTCCTCGATGCCGAGCTCGGCAAGCGTCTGCGCGAGCGTTTCGGCGCATCCGGCTGCGTCAACCATCTCCCGCACCATGCGGGAGACACGGTTATAGCTATCGCGGGCTGCTCCGGTTTTCTCTGCCGTAACGCCGCTTGAGGCAACTACAAAAGCGAGATCTTCTGGCACGAGAAAGTCAGCATCGCGTTTCATAGGCGAATATGAAAACTTGCTTAGATGGCTGGAACGTCCAAGCAGGATCGCCGCATGATCCTGGCTTCCGCCAAACGTGCCTACACCCGCTGAGCCTGCTAGTGTGCAGAAATTCTGCCCATTCTCGATGCAGCCGAGATATGCGGCGAGGTCGAGGCTGCCGTTTATATTCTGTCGGAATTCGGCTGTATCGCCAAGATGATTTACAAACTTGAGCGCCGTGAAAACCATTATTATCAGAGCGCTCGAACTTGAGAGGCCGGCGGCCATAGGCAGGTCACTGTGAAATCGAATTGAGGCTCCTGAGAGAGGTCGACCACGAAAATTTAGCGTCAAACGACGCCCGACTTCCGCTGCGTATCGAACCCAATGAGCCGTCGGAAGATCGATGTCGGTTCCGAGAACGAACGAGGCGTTCTCACCCGAATCATTGTTTTCAAGAACTACCTGTGAATCAGATCGCGACTCGAATGATGTGTGAAAGCCGCGATCGATCGCGCAAACGATGCTACTGCCACCGCAGTAGTCGGTGTGCTTTCCAAGAAATTCTATTCGGCCCGGGATGAACATTGATAATCAAGAACGGCGATCTAAGTCGTCAAGGAAACGGCCGACCGTGGCAACGTCGACGCGGCTCGAAAGGTCTAGAACGCCTTCGCTCGATCTGACCGCAGTGAAGTCGATGCCGAGCTCGTCAATAGCATATTGAACCGCCGCGGTTATTTCATATTCGCCACGTTCTGATGGCCCGATCGCTCGGCATGCGTCGAATATATCGTGCGAAAAAAGCCAGGCATTCATCGAAATATACGAATCATCGGAAACGCTCCCGGGCTTTTCAACGATTCGTTTCAGAAACCCGGATTCTATCCGGACAGTTGCAAACTTACCGATGCGCTCCTGGTCGAGGTTGGAGTTTTCGATCAGAGAGTTTCGCTCAAAAGCCAGCATTGCTGGACGATCTGCCTCTCGCAGATGCTTTAGACTCTGAACCGGATACAGGTTGTCAGAGTTTACGACAAGGTATAGCCGATCTGCCGAAACATTTCTCGAGGCCGCGAGTACCGCATCGGCTGTCCCGCGGGGTTCGGCCTGTACGGCAAAGCTAACATCGAGTTTTTTCTTCGTGCAGAACTCGCGGATTACATAGTGTTCAGGCCCGACAACCAGGCAGGTGTCGGTAAAACCAGCGTCCGATAGATTTTTGAGAATATATTCGAGCAGTGTCCTACCGTTCGAGATCGGCATCAGGGCCTTTGCTCCAGTATCGGCGATGCGTTCTTGCTCGGGATCGAGGCCCGAGCCAGGCGTCTCGGCCCGCATCCTGGTCCCCAAGCCTCGAGCGAGGATGACAGCTTTTGTTGCAAATTTGGACACAGCTATTTTGCCAGTTTTACAAAGAAACCCTTGTGGTACGAAGGAGAGTGTATTGCATATTCAGCTCAATGTTAGATTTGGCTTGTCCCAAGATGGAGTCTAAATTATCCTACCGATAAATCGATCTACTTTCAATAGGTTCGAAAGCGTGCGTTTGCCGAGAGGCGGTTATCCTAGAGTGGCTGTAATAGAAGACAAATGTATAAAAATTCACGATTTAGCATTCGTATCGCTTCTTGTTGTTTTGCGGTCGATCCAGTCAGCCTTTGTACGGAAAAGTTCGCTGGATATTACTTACAACGTTTCGATATTAGACATAGTCAAACAGCAGTCTCACGTGATTACGACGATTAAGAATATTGACCGTCGCGGCAGATTTTTTTACAGTGTCGGATCGTTGGGTTAGGCTGAGTCTGCAATTCTCACAGCAGATTCACGCAAAATCGGCGGGACAAATAGGTTTTCGGACTTTGATCGAGACCGTTTAGCCTCGCTTTTTGGCCTGTTCGTTGAACCAGTGGTGGCGATAGGGGTTTCTGGAATGATGAAAAACACTCGATCTCAGACGCAGTTCGCACTATTCATCGGTCATTTTATTGCGTGTCTATTCCTCGCAGCCGCACCAAACATTGCGTTTGGACAGGACCCGCAGCCGTTCGAGGTGCTCGTTGTTGGCGATTCTCATATTTCGGGCCAGGGTCTGAAGGAAGAGAATAAATCTTACATGCTGGTGAAGGATTTGCTTGAGAGCGATGTCTTTGGCATGACCCGCAGGTTCAACCTCAAGGTCAAGGCGCACGCCGGATCGCGCATTAAACTTCATCCCGTAGATCGGAGAAAGATCAAACAGACCGGGGAAGATCCGAATAAGTTCTACGATATGAAGGCTAATATATCGTCGCCGAGCATCCGTACCCAGATCGATTTCGCCCAAAGTGAGTATCATGATCCCGGATCTGTTGGCCTGGTCATGCTCTCCGGCTGCATTACAGATGTTAGTGTAGGCTATATCGTCAGTCCGTTTTACCCGAAGCGAAAATTGCGCGAACGCATCAAGAGATTCTGTGGAGGATCAATGTTCGAGTTGCTTGAACATACGGCTGCCGCATTTCCGAATGCTCAGATAGTTGTGGTCGGATATTTTCCGATTGCTTCACAAGATAGTGATACAAAGGCAATTGCTCGCTATTTTCTAAAAATAATGAGCTTTCCCAGTAAACTGAGCTTCTTCTTTACAAATCTACTCAGTCGCCAGTTCATTAAGATCTTGCGCAAGTGCATAGCTCAGCGCTCGAAAATGTGGCTTTCGGAATCAAACCGTGAAATTCGTGGAGCGATCGCGAGGATCAATGATGGGCGTGATAAACCGATCGCGTTCTTCGTCGAGTCGCCGATCACACCAGATCAGAGTTATGGGACAAAGCGAACACTACTGTGGCAGGTAGGCAACAACAACGTTCCCGACGACGAAACTTACGAGGAAAGAAAAGGTGTCTGTGCCAGAGTTATGGCCGAAAAAAAGTATAAGCCGTATGGAAAGTTTTCAATGCGCATGTGTGAGTTATCGTCGGTGGCGCATCCAAGTGTCGAAGGATCAAAGGCGTATGCCGAAGCCATTATAGAATCTCTTAGATCCAACGGTATTTTGATTTCGAACAAAGCTTCGCCGAATTGAGCCAACTATGAGTGAAACAAAAAAATCGGAACCACGATCTTTCCTTGATCTATACTGGCGGCATTTGGTCATAGCCACCGTCGTAGGTGGATCGTTTTTCGTGATGTTTGCGCAGCCACCGTTTGGTCAGGATCAGGACTATCATAATTTCGCCGATGGCCGGGGAGCGTTTGGAATCCCCAATTTTGGCGATGTCGTGTCGAATCTCGGATTTCTGGTCGCCGGCCTCTTTGGACTCAAGGCATGTTTGGAAAAATCGCTTGGAGCCCTCCGCAGCGCGTGGATCGTGATGTTCGCGGGTATCGGGCTCGTTGGAATCGGGTCGTCGTATTATCACTGGAACCCAAATGACTACACGCTTGTATGGGATCGAATGGCACTGACAGTTGGTTTTATGGGGCTTTTTGTTGCCCTACTGGGCGAGTATATCAGCGAACGTTTTCGTTGGTTTTTGCCTCTCGCTGTTTTAATGGGTGTGATAAGCGTTTTGTACTGGAATTGGTTTCAAGACCTTCGATTTTACTACTGGGTCCAGTTGGTTCCGCTCCTGGTGCTTGCGAGCGTGATGATGCTTTTTCCAGCCAAATACTCTCATCAAAGGCTGGTCCTTGCCGGAGCAATCTGGTATGGATTTGCGAAGCTTGCCGAGCTTGGCGACAGGGCTGTTTTTGCCGCGACCCAAGATGTTATCAGTGGTCATACGATCAAGCACCTCGCGGCGGCCGTCGGGTGTGGCCTGATGCTTAGAGCACTCCAGAAAAGAACATTGCGTTGATAGGAAAGCAGAGGATCCAACTTTTAGACAATACTCAAAATTTGATATTAGTATTCTATATGACAAAAACGAGACAAGTGATTCCATCGATATTTGTCCTGATAGTGTTCTTTGCGTTTCAAAGCGCACCTGCACAGCGCAGCAAGCTCGATATTTCCTATGGGGTTTCAATATCGGACATCGCAAAAAAGCAATTTCACGTGACCACGACGATCAAGAACATTGACCAGCCTCGGCTTGATCTTGCATTGCCGACGTGGACGCCCGGTTGGTATGTTGTTGAGAATTATGGCAAGAATGTGATCAGGTTTACCGTCAAGGACGCGGTCGGCAAGTGGCTCCCGCTCAGGATGGTTCGCAAGCAAACCTGGAGCATCGACACGAGTATGATCAAGGAGATCCGTGTTGACTACGACTATCGTGCCGACGTTCTGGGACTCAATCAGGCAAGGGTCGGGGACGACTTTGCGTTCTTTACCGGCATTCAGCTTTTTCTTGAAGCTGTTGGGCACAAGAATACATCCAGTACGGTAAAGTTTGCTCTGCCCGCCGGATGGAAGCTGATGTCGCCGCTCAAAGAAACCAGTGATCCGATGAAGTTTATTGCCGCTGATTACGACACGCTAGTCGATGCACCGGCTCTTATAGGCAGGTTTGATGTCACGCCGTTTGAGGTGGAAGGGAAGCCGCATTATTTTGCCGCGTATCCCGCCGGGAGATTTAATACTGAAAAGTCGAAGAAGTTCACCGAGATGCTTGGAGCGACGATCAAGGCCCAGAGCGCGATATTTGGCGGGTTGCCGTATGACAAGTATGTCGCTTTCTATTTCTTTCAGCCCGCTGAGTCTAATGCGAGTGGGGCGCTTGAGCATCTGAATTCGTACGTCGCCTTTTCGCCCGGCGGCGAGAGATCGACACCCGAAGGGATAATCGGCACCGGCTCGCACGAATTCTTTCATCTTTGGAATGTAAAGCGAATTCGCCCGGCCGAGATGTGGCCCTATGACTACTCGCGTGAGAATGAGTCGCCCCTTCTTTGGGTTTCCGAAGGGTTTACGAATTATTACGGAATCGTCGCCCGTTACCGTGCGGGGCTCGTAACGCCGGATGTCTTTGTACAAAGTGCTGCAAGTGCCGCCAGCCAGATCGAGAGCACGGATGCCAGGAATTACATCTCGCCAGCAAACGCATCGGTTTCGACTTGGGTTGGTTACGATACGCCTGTCGCATTTGGCATTTCCTACTACACCCAAGGGCAGAACCTGGCGGCGCTTCTCGATCTTTCGATCAGAAGCGATACGGATGGCCGTTCGAGTCTCGACGACGTGATGCGGACCCTATATAACGACCATTATAAAAAGGGTAAGGGCTTTACCACAGATGATCTCATGTCGATCGTCAATCGGATAACAAAGAAAGATTACACTGACTTCTTTCGCCGTCATGTTTATGGAATGGAGGTGCCTGATTACGACCGGATATTTGGCTATGCCGGCTACAAACTGGATAAGAAGTCACAGCCCGCACCGGATCTCGGGTTTTCGATACGGCCACGTAATGGCGGTTTGGGGATCAACGGGATAGATGTCGGCGGTCCAGCGGAAAAGGCCGGATTAAGGCAAGGCGATGTGAGAGTGAAGATAAACGGTGGCCCGCCGTTTGAGGCTCCGTTTGGGACCTTTGCCGGCAAAGAGATCACGCTAACGGTTGATCGCGGGGGTAAGGAAACCGAAATGAGGATGAAGGTCGGATCACGAGATTCGATCGCCTTTTCGATCGCGGAGGTCGCCGGAGCGTCCGCACAGCAATTGAAGATACGCGAGGGATGGCTCAAGCGATAGAATGTCCGAACCGATCATCGAATTTCGAAATGTTGGCTATGCGATCGATGCCGTTGATATCCTTTGCTGTATCGATCTCTCGGTCGAAGCGGGTGAGGTCCTCGTTCTGCTCGGGGAATCGGGTTGTGGCAAGACAACCACGCTCAGGCTCATCAACCGTCTGATCGAGCCGACCACAGGCGAGCTGATCGTCGAGGGTAAGGCGAGTACAGATTGGGATGCCATCGAACTGCGGCGACGGGTCGGCTACGTTCTCCAAGATGGCGGGTTGTTCCCGCACATGACCGTTGCTGAGAATGTAGGCCTTGTTTTGAAACTTCAGGATAAGGACCTGGGGACGACGGCGGGACGCGTATCGGAGATGCTCGACCTCGTCGGTCTCGAACCCGCAAAATTTGCCGCCCGGTTCCCACACGAACTTTCCGGCGGCCAGCGTCAGCGGGTCGGTGTAGCTCGGGCTTTGGCCTCGGACCCTGACCTGCTATTGCTTGACGAGCCCTTTGGGTCTCTTGATGCGATCACACGTACGGGTCTTCAAAAGGAATTTGCTCGCCTCGTGATGGAACTCGGCAAGACGGCGGTCTTTGTGACCCATGACCTTCACGAAGCTATGCTATTGGGCTCGCGGATCGCGCTGATGGACAAGGGAAGGATTGTCCTGCACACAGACGCCGACGGTTTTCGGCGATCGGACCTGCCGCTGGTTCGTTCTTATCTCGATTCGATTGCGGTTGCCGTATGATTGGGCGTATATTCGTATCATCAAAAAAATATGAAAAAGACTCAGAACCGACGCGATTTTTTGAAAACCGGAACGGCCGGTCTTGCGACACTCGCCTTGTTTAGAAATGCGCGCGGCGAGATAGTCAACTTACCCGACGGTGGCCCGCATCCGGAACTCGTTGAGGTTACCATCGCGGAACTTCAGGAAAGGATGCGGTCCGGCAAGCTCACAGCAAAGCGTCTGACCGAAATGTATCTTGAACGGATCCGCGTCATCGATCCGAAGACCAACTCGGTCATCGAACTAAATCCGGACGCACTTGCCATTGCCGAGGCGCTCGACAACGAGCGAAAAAAGGGCAAGCTCCGTGGACCGCTTCACGGCATTCCTGTGCTGATAAAAGACAACATCGATACGGCTGACAAAATGAAAACGACGGCCGGTTCACTTGCGCTAGTTGATGCCCCGACGCCGAAGCAGGATGCTTTCGTTGCGGCACAGCTTCGCAAGGCGGGTGCTGTCCTCATCGGCAAGGCAAATCTGAGTGAATGGGCCAACTTCCGCGGCAACCGCTCGATCAGCGGATGGTCTGGCCGCGGTGGACAAACAAATAATCCATATTTTCTTGATCAGAACCCATGCGGCTCGAGCGCCGGGTCGGGGGTCGCTCCGTCAGCAAATCTTTGTGCCGCCGCGGTTGGCACGGAAACGAATGGTTCGATCATCTGCCCGTCTGTCACGAATGGCGTCGTGGGAATCAAACCCACACTTGGCCTTGTCTCGCGGAGCGGCATTATTCCGATCGCACACACGCAGGACACCGCAGGCCCAATGTGCCGAACTGTTGGCGATGCAGCGACCATGCTGGGTGCGATGGCAGGCAGCGACAAGCAGGATGCGATCACGGTCGACGCGGCAAGAAAAGGCGCGAAAGACTACACAAAATTTCTCGACCCGAATGGTCTTAAAGGTGCTCGGCTGGGACTCGTTATGTTTCCGCCGAGGCAGAATGCAGAGAAGTACGCGGCGTTTTACAAGCCGTTCATCGACAAGATCCGTGATGCCGGTGCAACACTTGTTGAAGTGACATTCCCCAACTACTCGCCGACGCAGGGCGACAGGCTTTCGGTGCTGCAATACGAATTTAAGGCCGATCTTAACAAGTATCTGGCGACGCGCGGAGGCAAGTACAAAACGCTTGAGGACCTGATCAAATTTAACGACGCGAATAAGGAAAAGGAGTTGCCACTCTTCGGGCAGGAGCTTTTCATCGAGTCGCAAAAGAAAGGTGACCTGACCGACAAGGGGTATCTCGATTCGCTTGCCAAGATCAAGCAGTCAACACAAGTTGATGGCATCGACGCAGTACTTGCGAAGGACAAACTCGATGCACTCATCGGGCCAACCGCTGGTCAGGCATGGGCGATCGCCGCGGTTGCCGGATATCCATCGATCACGGTCCCGGTCGGTCTCAGGGACAACAGCCCTGCTGGTATGTTCTTCTTCGGCCGGGCGTGGAGCGAGCCGTCGTTGATCAAGTACGCGTATGCGTTTGAACAGATGACCAAGGCTCGTGTGGTGCCGCAATTGCTGCCGAAGAAGCCGGAACCGCCGAAAGCTGGATAATGTGGAGTTTCTTTGATTTCCTACATTCGAACTGGCCTGAACTGCTCGCTCTGACCCGCGAGCATATCTTTTTAGTCGGTATTTCTACAGGTGCTGCGATCGCTTTCGGTGTGCCTCTCGGTATTGTACTCACGCGGATCAAGTCTCTTCAAACTCCGATTCTCGGATTTGCGAATATAATGCAGACCGTACCGAGTCTGGCACTCTTTGGGTTGTTGATCCCGATTCCATTTATCGGCGGGATCGGTGCTCGTACGGCGATAATTGCTCTTGCCTTATATGCATTGTTGCCCGTCATCCGAAATACGGTAACGGGAATTCTCGGTATCGACCACAAACTTATCGACGCCGCCGACGCAATGGGAATGACGCCGTGGCAGCGATTGAAGATCGTGGAATTGCCGCTCGCAGCACCGGTAATTCTAACAGGAATTAGAGTTGCTGTGGTCATCTCGGTCGGTGTCGCGACGGTTGCGGCTGCTGTTGGTGCCGGCGGGCTGGGGACGTACATCTTTCGCGGCCTTCGGCAGAATGATAGTAATCTACTCGTTGCGGGTGCTATGGCGTCGGCCCTGCTGGCTCTGATCGCTGACTTTGCTCTTGGGCAGTTTGAAAGATCTTACGAGATCGGACAGCGACGGTTCGCATTGCGCCGAAAGCTCGTTGCAAGCGGGATCTTGGGGGCCATTGCAGTCGTTGTAGCCTTCAGTTTTATCCCCAATTCCAGATCTGATATGTCAAATTTGGCCATCAGTACTGACTATCTTCCGGCGGAAACGAAGTCGATCATCGTCGGCTCAAAGGATTTTACGGAATCAGTTATCCTCGCCGAGATCCTTGCTCAGATGCTCGAAAAGAGCGGGATTCCTGCGACGCGGCAGTTGGAACTCGGCGGCAATCTCGCCCACGACGGGCTCTTGTCAGGGCAGGTTGATGTCTATCCTGAGTACACGGGCACGGCGTACACAGCCATTCTCAAACACTCGCCGATCACCGATTCGCAGGCCGTTTACGAGCAAACCAAACGTGAATACAACGACAAGTTCAAATTACTTGTCGGTCCGCCGCTCGGCTTCTCAAATGACTTTGCGCTCCTTGTTCGAGGAGAGGTCGCCCGCTCAAGAAACCTAAAGACCATCTCCGATGTCGTGCCGATCGCGAAGGACTGGCAGGCGGGATTTGGTCAGGATTTTATGTCGAGGGCCGACGGTTATGCTGGGTTTGCCAAAGCGTATAGTTTCGCTCTCGCAAAGCAACCGCGCGAAATGGATCTCGCCCTAACCTACCGGGCGTTGCAATCCGGCGAGCTAGATATTATTGCGGGCAATTCCACAGATGGACTGATCGCCGCCCTCGATCTGTTTCAGCTTGAGGATGACGAAAAATACTTCCCTCCATATCAGGCAGTGTTTATCGCTCGCAAGGAGATCGCCAATAATCTGCACGACGTCCTCGGAAGGCTTGCAAATGCTATCTCGACCGAAGAAATGCGGCGTATGAATTATGAAGTTGACGGCAACAAGCGCACACTGGCCGAGGTTGCCGCGGAGTGGGTCAAAAATAATTAGCTTGCTTAATAATTTGAAATGATATAATCTACTTGTTTGATAATTCCGTATCTCTTCGTCGACGGTGAGTCGCCCCAATCGTTGGGTCCGACAAGGATAGTTCGAGAAACGGTTCGTTTATAACTGTTAGAAGCGGCTCATTGTTTTGAGCCCTCGAACGTAGGTTCCTTCCTTGCTACCGTTACACTGAAGAACACGCCTCGTTAGTAACTTCTTATTACATCCCGGAGAAATATTCGGAGATCGCACTGCGAACCTTTGAGGTTTGTTTGTACGATTTTGCCATCGCTCTATTAGGACGGCCCCGATTCAAGGCGAATCTCTCTCTCGTAGATATTGATTGACTAATTAATGACATTTAATGACTTAGGGTTGCTGCCCGTATTGCGGGACAAGTGCGGCCAAATGGGTTACACAACGCCTACACCCATCCAAAAAGAGGCAATTCCGGCCATTATGAAAGGCCGCGACATCATCGCTTGTGCTGAAACCGGCACGGGCAAGACGGCAGCCTTCTTGCTGCCGATACTCAACAAACTTATCGAAGGGCCGAAACGCCCCGGAACACGTGTTCTTGTGCTTTCGCCTACACGTGAACTTGCGAATCAGACCGAGGTTTTCTGCCGACAGTTTGCTCCAAAGGGCATTACCTGCACCGCGATAATCGGCGGCAGCGGCTACAAACGGCAGATGGACTCGCTAAAAGCGGGTGCGAACCTGATTATCGCAACGCCGGGACGTCTGATCGATTTTATGGATCAGGGGCTCATCGATTTTCGTGGGCTTACACATCTAGTGCTGGATGAGGCCGATCGAATGCTCGATATGGGCTTTTTGCCGTCGATCAAGCGGATCGAAAAGGCAATTCCGGCAAAGCGGCAGACACTCTTTTTCTCGGCGACGATGTCGCCTGAGATAGAGGGTATCGCCTACAAGATGCTCAACGATCCGAAACTGATCGAGGTCAGCCCTCGAGGCCGCGCCGCACAGCTTATTCAGCAAATGGCGTATCCTGTTGCACCGAACTCAAAAATGGTGCTTCTGCTCGAATTGCTCGAGAAAGATGCTCTCCAACGCGTCCTCGTATTTACGCGGACCAAACGCGGAGCCGATCGTCTCGCCCACGTACTCGAAAAACGTCAGCACAATTCGAACCGTATTCACGGCGACCGATCACAGGCGCAGCGTGACGCAGCCCTTGCTGGATTTAAGTCCGGTAAGACCAACGTGCTCGTAGCAACAGACGTGGCAGCACGCGGCATCGATATCGATTCCGTCGCACACGTTATTAACTATGATATTCCCGAGGCACCCGAGGATTACGTCCACCGTATCGGTCGAACGGGCCGGGCCGGTAATGCGGGCAAGGCTATAACCTTGTTCACTTTGGCAGAGGAGCACTCGATGCGAGCGATCGAACGTCTGACGGGCGAAAAGGTCGAGAGAGTTCAACATCCGGAATTTGGAGGACAATCGTTCGCGATCGGCCCGGTTGGGACGAAAGCAACGGCGCCCAAGCGCAAATTTAAAGCGTTTGGTTCGCGTCGAAGACGAGCGAGGTAAGAAACTATGAAGAAAAAGAAGCCGGCATTTGCCGTAGATGAATCGACCGAAATGATGTGTTCCGCCTGTGATGTCGAGCAGTCACATAGGGTAGTGACCGTGACGAAATTGGGTGTTATTACCAAGGCCATTTGCGAGACATGCGAGACCGAGAGTACGTTTACGCGCGGCGTTAAGACCGCGATATCCATGGCAACGGGCAAAAATGCCTCGCCTTACGACCGAATGCGCAAGTATCGTAAGGGTCAGGCAATGACCCACGATAAATTTGGCCGCGGAGAGGTCACAGCAGTGATCGAACCGCAAAAGATCGATGTGCTTTTTGGCGATGAAGTGCGAAGACTGATCCATGCTCAAAACTAAGATCCGTCGTAGCCAGACATAGTCTTCCGCGTCTAGCGGAAACAAAAAAGGCTTCACGAAACAAAAGTTTCGTGAAGCCTTTCTTCGTTCGAATCGATGATCGAAGGACTTTGCCCTATTCGAGCGGCGGCACACCCCTCCAGAAATGCCGCCATTCGAAACCTTGAAATTTTGCCTTCGATCATCGAACGAAAGTTAAAACGACTAGTTCGGCAGCGAAACGGTGTCTGTTACATGGATGACACCATTTGACTGTCGAACATCTGCAATAGTTACCATTGACTTGCCGCCCTTTTCGTCGGTCAGGATCAGATTCTTGCCGTCCATCGACGCCCAGAGTTTTCCGCCAGAGACAGTCGTTAGTTCAGCCTTGCCCTTGCCAGACTTGATCGCTTTTGCAATCGCTTTTGAATCCATATTTCCTGATACGACGTGATAGGTCAGGATAGTTGTAAGCGTCGCCTTGTTTTCCGGCTTGACCAAAGTCGCAACAGTGCCTTCAGGCAATTTCGCGAACGCGGCGTCGGTCGGTGCGAATACTGTGAATGGCCCCGGGCTCATCAGTGTGTCAACGAGGCCCGCTGCTTTCACGGCGGCGACCAATGTTGTGTGATCTTTTGAGTTCACAGCGTTCTCAACGATGTTCTTTGTCTTGTACATCGCGGCTCCGCCGACCATCGGATTACCATCTGACTTCATTCCCATTTCCTGTGCTGAAGAGCCAAGAGCGACGCCGAGTGTAAGTATTAGTGATGCAATTAGTGATTTCATTTCAATTCTCCCCTTGTTGTTTTTAGAAAGGTCTTTATTCTCCCTTTGCAGATGATTTCGCAAAGCGGTGAGAATCGGATTCAAAATCTTTTGAGATTCTTTGATTCGGAGAGATCGGATCTTGCGGAGATCATTGATCGTCGGATTCGAACGTCCACTCATTGTTCGCGATGGTAGTCATTTTCTCGCGTATTAGGCCATAGCCAAACCCCTGACGCATAAGGTGATCGTAGAATTTCTTTAGCTCACCACGAGTTTCCGGTTTCCCTTTGAGCCTCAGACGCTTTTCGATCGCCGTTTCGATGAGTTTGTTTTCGGGAAGCTTTTCGAACGCTTCGGTGATCGCAGTTTCTAGTGTGTCCTTATCGAGTTTCTTCTGCGACATTGTTTGCTGAAGACGCCTTTTCCCCTGGGGCTTTTGCCGAAGCTTTGAAAGTGCGAGATCTCGTGCAAACTGGTCGTCATCGAGATATTTATATTCCTTTAGCTTTTCGAGAACCGCCTCAACTATTTCATCATCAGTCCAGAGTTTCTCGAGAAGGCGTTCGCGAAGTTCGCCGATAGAGCGCGGTTTTGCGGCCAACAGTTTGACTGCGCGGTTCATCGTTCGCTCTCGCGAGCGTTCACGGTCGGTAACTACCCGTTCGCGCGTCTCGTCTATTCGTTGCCGCCGTCGCCACATATCGTCGCCACCTGATAAAATGCAGATTCTAAATCAAATTATGGACGGCATCCTCATCATCGACAAACCAGCCGGCATCACTTCGCACGATGTGGTCTCGCGCGTCCGGCGGATCCTAAAAACTCGCAAGGTCGGGCACACAGGAACGCTCGACCCGTTTGCGACCGGAGTGATGGTGGCGCTGGTCGGCAAGGCGACAAGGCTCGCTCAATTCTTAGACAAAGACGAAAAGGAGTACGAGGCAGACTTGAAATTCGGGTTTGAGACCGACACAGGCGACCGGACGGGAGAGCGGACTGCGGACTGCGGACTACAGAATAAAGAGATAGCTGAGAAACTTCGCTCCGTCGAATGGGGTGATGTTTTTGCAACGTTTCTGGGCGAGATCGAGCAGACGCCGCCAATGTACTCGGCAAAAAAGATCGACGGACAAAAGCTCTATGAGCTTGCCAGAAAGGGAGAAACCGTAGAGCGGAAACCGGTCAGGGTCACGATCTCAAAACTCGAATTTATTGATAAGGAGAATTCCCGCATCTGCGTGGCCTGCTCTGCCGGAACATATATTCGCACCTTGGCCGAAGATATTGGCCGCCTCGTCGTCGTCGGTGCGCATCTTGCCGAGTTGCGCCGCACCCGCGCCGGTAAGTTCGATATTGAGCAGAGTATTAGCCTCGACGGCCTCAGTGAGTTGGATGATCCGGCGTCGAGACTATTGCGAATGAACGAGGCGGTTTCGCATCTTGACTCTATCGAGCTGAATGTTGAGCGTTCGGAAAAGACCAGGAATGGTCTTTCAACGAGGGTGGAGTCGAATGATCTCGCGGACCAGCAGCCAATCGCAATGCAGGATGAAGACGGCCGTCTTTTGGCCGTAGGCATATACGATGAGGCGGAGCGGTCTGTGCGTCCGAAGGTTGTTTTGGCTTGAATTGCCAGCAAGGTTCGTCAGATCTGCGTATTATGCTCAAACTTTACTAGCGTACCGCTCGTAATAGTGCTAACTTTTTTCAAAACTTTCTCAAAGGGATATGTGTATCGCTATGAAACGAATCTCGTTCGCGTTATTTGCTATTGTGTTGCTCTCAGTCGCGGCCATGTCGCAGACGCCGGCCAAAAAGACGATCGCCTCGGTCACCGAAAAGCTGCAAAAGATCGATGGTTTTGTCCCGCTATATGTCGATGCTGACAGCGGCAAGATCTATATCGAGATCACTCGATGGAACCAAGAATTCCTCTATCTCGTGAGCCTTCCGACCGGCGTCGGTTCAAATCCGCTTGGGCTTGATCGCGGACAACTTGGCACCACAAAGGTCGTTGCGTTCGAGCGCGCGGGGAATAAAGTTTTGCTGGTTCAGCCGAATTATGATTTCCGGGCTACGGGAGATGCAAAGCAAAAAAAATCGGTCGAAGAATCTTTTGCAAAGTCGGTCATTTGGGGATTCAAGGTTGAGGCGGTCGACGGCGACCGTGTGCTGGTCGATGCAACGAGTTTCTTCATCCGCGATGCACATGGCGTCGGCGATCGGATCAATGCGATGCGGCAGGGCAATTACAATTTCGATGAAAGCCGCAGTGCTCTATATCTTCCCAATACAAAGGGCTTTCCAAAGAACACTGAGGTTGAGGCGACCATAACACTCTCGACAAACGGCGAGGCAAACAATCTCGTCAATCAGGTCACGCCGACCGGCAAGCATGTGACCGTACGCGAACGACATTCATTTGTTGAGTTGCCCGATGATAATTATCGTCCGCGCAAGTTCGATCCTCGAACCGGTGGGATCTCGATCAGATTTTACGATTACGGTACAGATATAAACGAAGACCTTGAAAAGCGTTGGATTCAGAGATTTCGGCTTGAGAAGAAAGACCCAGGCGCAGCAATGAGTGAGGCCGTTAAACCGATCATTTTCTATGTAGACAGCGGTGCGCCGAAGGCTATCCAAGACGCGCTGATCGAGGGTGCTGCATGGTGGAATCAGGCCTATGAGGCGGCGGGTTTTCGCAATGCGTTTCAGGTACGCGTGCTGCCGCCCGACGCCGACCCGATGGATATTCGCTATAACGTCATCAACTGGGTCCACCGCTCGACTCGGGGGTGGTCGATCGGCGACAGCGTTGTCGATCCGCGTACTGGCGAGGTGTTGAAGGGCGATGTGACGCTCGATTCGCAGCGTGCCCGTCAGGATTTTCTGCTTGGTACCGGAATGTTGCCGCAGTATAAGGCGGGAATTGCTGGCTGCGACTTTGCGGCTTTGCCAGATGTTGATTATCTTGCCGCAGACGGTTCAGCGGCTGAGGTGACGGCGATGTCGTACGCCCGGATTCGGCAGCTTTCTGCGCACGAAGTCGGACACACGCTCGGGTTTACACACAATTTTGCGGCAAGCACTTATGGCCGGGCGTCGGTCATGGATTATCCTGCACCGCTCGTTGAGATCAAGAATGGGAAACTCGACCTTTCAAATGCCTATGCAGTTGGCATCGGAGCTTTTGATAAGTTTCAGGCTCGGTATGCATACACTCAGTTTGCCTCAGGAGCAAACGAAGACGTGGAACTGGAGAAGATCGTAGAAGACGGCGTCCGCAACGGTATGCTCTTTCTGGGCGATCAGGACGCTCGCCCGGCGAACGCTGCAAATCCGCTTGCTAATCTATGGGACAACGGTCCAGATCCCGTCGCGATGCTCAAGCACGAGATGCGGGTTCGCAGGATCGGGCTTGATCAATTCGGTATCCAAAACATCCCGACAGGCTCTCCAATGTCTGAACTTGAGAATAAGTTTCTTCCGCTGTACCTACATCACCGTTACCAACTAACAGCGGCCGTAAAAACCATCGGAGGCGTTTACTATACTCATTCGATCCGGACACCGAACGGGCCGGTCCCGACAACAGTAAATGAGACAGTTCCAGCAGCACACCAGCGTGAGGCACTCAAAGCCGTTTTGGCGACTATCCAACCCGAAGAATTGGCGATTCCCGACAGCGTTATCAAAATATTGCCGCCAACTGCCTACGGATACCGCTCGGGCCGTTCGGAGCTATTTGCAAAGCGGACGGATCCCATATTCGATAGCATCGGGGCCGCCGAGATCGCGGCTGATATGACGATCAGCGCGTTGCTCGAACCAAGCCGAGCCGCTCGAATGATCGACCAAAATGCAAGAAATAAGGCGAATCCGCATTTTCGCGAGATCGTCGATGCCTTCGTAAAGGCGACTTGGGGATCGCCCATCTCTGCGAACCCAAACCTCGCGGTCGTACAACGTGCCGTCCAGAGCCTAACCGTATCGAGTCTGATGGAACTTGCTGCCAATGATCGGGCACGCACGCAGGTTCGTGCCGTTGCAACAGAGGCCTTGCGGGTACTCGGAGGTAGATTAAAACGCCTACCAGGAATCGGTGACTCGGGAACGCATAATCGTGCGACAGCCGAGGACATCGAGAGATTCCTGGCCAGGCCGGATGCTCCGCGAAAGCAGACAACTACGCTTACGACGCCTCCGGGAGATCCGATAGGTAATTAAGTGGTGACGTATCGATCTAGATATTTGACAATCAGATCGGGCGAGAGGTCTACGGAGATCAGCCCTATGTAATTGTCGGGCCTGAGAAGAACAAAGAAAGGTTCGGTCGTACCAAAGGTTTCGGCTATGTGATCATCGAGCGACAAAACCGCAGTATCGACGATGAGATCGTTGGGAAGCGGCGATGCGTCAGTACAATCTTTGAGGAATAGGAGCAAATGAAATCCCGATGCACTAAGGCGGTCGTAGATGCTCTCACCGTCGATCTCAAACCACGGCATTCTATCGCCTGCTCGGACACTGAAATCACCAATTTCCTGGCTCAAAGATCTACCGGCGTAACTGATGCCGATCTGAGAAACCAGCGGAAAGATTGCAGTTTTGACAACATCGAGGCTCAGCGCGAATCCGAGGACATACGGAAAAATGTGGGTTCGGACGAACGAAATAAACCAGTCGTCGGTAGCCCCGAGGCGAAAGAACCGGTCGGTAGTCGCAAGCAGGCGGCGTGCGTTCGGCAAACGTTCCTCATTGTAGGTAGCTAGCAGCCTCTCGGAATTGCCGCCTTTGCAGGCCAAGGCGAGCTTCCATGCGAGATTGTAACCGTCCTGAATCCCGGTATTCATTCCCTGAGCCCCGGCCGGAGTATGAATATGTGCAGCATCGCCAGCGACAAAGCAGCGACCCTTCGAAAAAGCGTCGACAGCCCGAGAATGGACCTTATACGCTGAGAACCAATTGACGTTACTGATATCGAGGTCCAGCTCGGTGTCCAACTCGATCTGTCGCTCGATCTCTTCGTAAAGAACGTCGCCCTCTTCTTTTTCGTGGCCTTCGGGGAATGTCCCGACGATACGCCAACGCCGGTCGCCGACCATCGGAAAGAACGCCGTGACGGTATGCTCGGCCAGACAGACGTGCAAAGCATCGTGACCAAAGCTCCAGTCGATCTGTACGTCAGCCACATAAAACAGGCGACCAACCGTGTCGCCCTCGAATGTCAGCCCAAGAGCATGGCGCACAGGACTGCTCGCACCGTCAGACCCGACGAGGTACTTCGCATTGATCGTCTCGGTGCTTCCATCGGCAGCGTTCATAACAACGCTAACGCCATCTGCGTCCTGTGACAGTGACGACATTTGGTTGCGCCAACGAACGTCTTGCCCATTTTCTAGGATGTAGTCATACAATAGTCGTTCGTGTTTACTTTGATCTATGATTAGCAAAAATGGGTACGGACTCATCCCTTTACCGATGTCTTTTAAGGCGGCTTCGCCGCGTACTTCCCCTCCGGCGATCATCCGTACTTTCTCGGCTGGTTCACCCAATTTGATCAATGAATCGGCAAGATCGAACTGCTCATAGATCTCAAGTGTCCGAGCCTGGACTCCGATCGCACGTGAATGAGTCGTTGTCGTCTCTTTCTTGTCGATAATTATGAAATCAATATTATGGCGGATCAACTGACACGCCAACGCAAGCCCGGTCGGGCCGGCACCGATAATAGCGACGTCCGTATGCATACTTGCATTCTAAATCCGGCACCTTGATTTACAAATCTGTGGCAAAGTATAAAATTGCATTCAAAATCAACGATATGCTTCATTTCAAGAAACAGAATATTTTCGAAGCTCTTGCTTTCCTTGCCCTTTTGCCGGTTTTTGCCCACGCGGACAAGTTTGATGATTACGTCCGGTCGCAATTGGCCGAGCGGCATATCCCGGGAGCGGCCGTGGCTGTCGTCAGCAAAGGACGGGTTGTCAAAATGCAGGGCTATGGACTTGCCAGCCTTGAATTTGGTGTTCCGGTCACGCGGGAGACGGTCTTTGAGATCGGTTCGGTGTCCAAACAAATGACCGCTGTGGGCATCATGCTGCTGGTCGAAGACGGGAAGGTTGGGGTTGATGAGAAAATATCGAAATATCTAAAGAACACGCCAGATTCGTGGCGGGATGTGACAGTGCGGCATTTGCTTACGCATTCGTCGGGCGTCAAAAGCTATTCGAGCCTCGATGGTTTTGCATTGCTTCGCCGGCTCACGGTTGCAGATTTTATCAAACAGCTTTCGCCGCATCCGCTCGAGTTCATACCCGGCGAAAAGAATATTTACAGTAACAGCGGATTTACGCTGCTCGCGTACATCATCGAAAGCGTTTCGGGAAAGCCGTATATCGACTTCATGAGCGAGAGGATATTTCGGCCGCTGCGGATGACAAAAACCGGTGACCGTGACCCCGTCAATATTGTCAAAGACCGCGCGACGGGCTACGAATGGAGATCGGAAAGGTATTCAGGCCGCGACTGGGATCTAACTGACTTAAAAGGCGCCGGTTCGATCGTTTCCACCATCGATGACATGGTGAAGTGGAACGCTGCACTGAGCGGCAATTTATTCTTAAAGCCGGCAAGCAAGGCGGAGATGTGGAAGCAGTTTGTCTTTAACAACGGATCCCTTTCACCATATGGCTTTGGCTGGCGGATCTCGGATATCAGAGGGCACAAGCTGATCGGCCACACGGGACAAACAGCCGGTTTCGGTGCGGCTAATTTTCGATATGTGGATCAGGATCTGACTGTCGTGGTCCTTACAAATCAGGGAGAACTCGGCCTTGGCGGATCGATAGCTTCAGGGATCGCCAAGATCTACGTCCCGACGATGTCGCTTCGATCTATAAAGGCTGCCGATACGAACGCCGATAGAACCGCATCAGTATTGGTAGCCCTCCGAGGACGATTGGCCAATAGACCCGAAGCCGCTGTGCTGACGGCCGAACTCGTGCGGTCACTTTCAACTGAGCGGGCGAAACAGGCAAATAGCCGTATTGCCAAATTCGGTGCGATAAAAAAATTTGCGTTTGCGGGAGAAGAGACCGCAGGTGGGAAGACGCTGTTTCGGTATCTGGCAGATTCTGGTTCACGGATATTTCTGTGGCGGATCGCTTTTGACGGAGGGAAGATCTCAGAAATGACCCTCGAGGAAGAAGAGTGATACTAAAATTTCAGAACTAATTCGTCGTCTTTCACATCCGTGACTGCACTACCGCCATCCGTCAATTTACCAAAAAGTAGCTCATTTGCCAGCGGCTGCTTGATCTTTTCGTGAATCAGACGCGACATCGGGCGGGCGCCGTAGCGTGCGTCGAAGCCGTTGGTGGCGAGCCATTCGCGGGCCTGTTCGGTGAGTTTTACGAGGACGCGTTTTTCAGCCAGTTGGCCGTTTAGCTCGTTGATAAATTTATCGACGATAAGTTTGATGACGTCGAGATCGAGAGCTTTGAAGGGCACCCAAGCGTCGAGGCGGTTGCGGAATTCCGGCGTGAATGTGCGTTCGATCACGCCTTTCGCGTTGCCCTTTGTATCCGCAGAGTTGCGGAAACCCATTCCGCCTGAAGACAGTTCACGAGCACCAGCGTTGGTGGTCATGATTAATATGACATTGCGGAAGTCTGCCTTCCTGCCGTTGTTGTCGGTCAGCGTTGCTGAGTCCATCACCTGCAGCAACAGATTGAAAAGATTCGGATGCGCCTTTTCGATCTCGTCGAGGACCAGAACAGTGTGAGGCGTGCGCATTATCGCCTCAGTCAGGAGACCGCCCTGATCAAAGCCGACGTATCCCGGTGGAGCACCTATCAAACGGGATACGGTGTGCGGCTCAGCGTATTCGCTCATGTCATAGCGAAGAAATTCGACACCCAACATTTCGGCAAGCTGCTTTGAAACCTCTGTCTTTCCTACTCCGGTTGGGCCCGAGAAAAGAAATGACCCGACGGGTTTCGTCTCGTGGCCAAGTCCGGCACGAGAGATCTGGATCGCGTCAACGACCGCGTCGATCGCCTCATCCTGTCCAAAAATCGCCTTCTTGATATCGTCACGCAGTGTCTTCAATCGAGACTTTTCATCCGCAACGACGGTTTTTGGCGGGATCTTCGCCATCCGAGCAATCGTGTTCTCAACCATCTGGACCGAAACTCTTTTAGGGCGTTTACTTGCCGGCAAGAGTTTGACCGACGCGCCGACTTCATCGATCACGTCTATGGCCTTGTCGGGGAGGAAGCGGTCATTGATATATTTGCCCGCGAGTTCTGAAGCGGTCTTGAGCGATTCGTTGGTGTACTTTACGCCGTGGTGGTGTTCGTAAAACTTCTTAAGGCCTTTGAGGATCTGGAATGTTTCATCAACCGTCGGTTCGTTGATATCGATTCGCTGAAATCTACGTGCCAACGCCCGGTCGCGGTCAAATGCAGCCTTATACTCGGCGTGGGTCGTCGAACCGATACAGCGAAGTTCACCGGCTGCGAGAGCAGGCTTTAAAATATTTGACGCATCCATCGAGCCGCCCGAAACGGCACCGGCCCCAACGATCGTGTGGATCTCGTCAATAAACAAGATCGCATTTTCCTCTTGCTTGATCTCATTAATGATGGCCTTAAATCGCTGTTCAAAATCACCGCGATAACGGGTTCCCGCCAGAACAGCACCCATATCGAGTGCGAAAACCTTTGCTCCTGCCAGTACCTCGGGTACGTTGCCCTCGCTGATCTTCAATGCCAATCCTTCGGCCAGGGCGGTCTTTCCAACGCCGGGCTCGCCGACATACAGCGGATTGTTTTTCTTTCTACGGCACAGCACCTGAATGGTGCGTTCGATCTCTGCCAAACGGCCAACTATCGGGTCGATCTCACCCGCCTCCGCGCGAGCGACAAGTTCGACCGTGAAGCTCTCGAGCGGTTTCTTCCGCTCGATGTGCATCGGCCCGTCCGGATCGTCATCCATGTCGGCGAAGTCTGGAAGGGAGTCACCATAGTCGACCTTTGATATTCCGTGCGCTATGTAATTGAGAATATCGAGCCGCGAGACGCCCTGCTGAAGCAACAGATAGACAGCGTAGGATTGTTCGGCTTGGTAAAGAGCTGCCAGAATGTTCCCGCCGTCAACCGCAGGCTGTCCGCTCCCTTCGGCCTGAAGCACTGCGTATGAGATGGTCGATTGAAATGTCGATGTCAGCTCCGGCATGGTCTTGACGTCAGCCGGCATTTTTTCGAGTACGTTGTCAAAATACTCTTCGAGAGCACGCGCCAACTCTTCGATCTGAGCGCCGCAGTTGAACAATATCTCGCGTGCCGCCGAGTCCTCGAGCAATGCAAAAAGCAGGTGCTCAAGCGTCACAAATTCGTGTTTATGCCTGACCGCCTGCTCGACAGCAAGATTCAACGTTTCTTCTAACTCACGCGATAACATCTCTCGCTATATTAGCAGTTTTTGCGGCGAAGGAAATAGAGAGAAACTGCGCCTTAGACAAATCGAACACCATCGGGGTGGATCTTCGAGACATAAGTATTGAAATCAATACTCGTTGTCGAGTAAACAGAATGCATTGCCGCGTCAACACTCCTTGCGGTCAATTCATCCGCACTCAGCATAAAGATAGACGGCCCGGAGCCGGAAATACCACCGCCGATCGCCCCAGCGGCGAGGCAAGCCTCTCTTACGTTGTCAAATTTGGGTACAAGCGATTTGCGCGCAGGCTCGACGATGGTGTCTTCCATCGAGCGTGCCATCAGTGCATGATCGCCCGTTGTCAGGGCCGCAACAAATGCTCCAAGATTGCTCCAATTGCGGACCGCATCTTTTAGCGGGACATTCTGAGGTAATATCGAGCGGGCTTCCGACGTCTTAACTTCTATCTGTGGATGAATGACCGTCACGAGCAACGGCGGGGAATCGATCGACACTATATCAAGCGGATCCGATGAGCGAACAAGCGTAAATCCGCCAAAAATGCACGGAGCAAGATTATCAGCGTGACGCGAACCCGACGCAACCATTTCGCCCGCCATGGCAAGCTCGACAAGTTCGATCTGTGAGAAACGATCTCCCAGTAGGCGGTTTGCCGCTACGACCGCACCACACGCGCTCGCCGCGCTTGAGCCGATTCCACTCCCCGGTTTAATCATCTTGGTGATCTCGACCTCAAATCCGTGATCGATCTGTGCGGCATCGATAAATGCCTGTAACGCGACGCCGGCAACATTCTTTTTCGGATCAGTCAATAGTCCATATCGGTCATGGTGCGTGATCCGTACTTCGGGCTCATCGATCTTGCGCACGGTCATCTCGTCACAGGGTGCCTCAAGAGCAAAACCCAGACAGTCGAAACCGCACACTACATTCGAAACCGTCGCCGGTGCAAAGACACTAATCTCGTCCATATTTTCGCGAAAATGACTGAAGCGTTATATCATCTAGCTTTTGGTATTTCGCCCAAAAACTGCTTGCCGATGCACTACTTTAGCACAAACCGAAAGTCGCCTCATGTCTCATTTCGCGACGCCGTTCTCAACGGCCAGCCTGATGACAAGGGGCTTTATTTTCCCTCTGAGATCCCGCAGCTTGCTACCGGATATGCCGCCCGATTGTCCGAGTTGCCGAATGTCGAGATCGCTTTCGATGTGATCCGCCCTTTTGTCGCCGGCGAGATCGGCGATGACGATCTTTTTGAGATTTGCCGTGAGACGGTAAATTTTGAGTTTCCATTGGTGCCGATCACGGGTCGAATTTCGGCCCTCGAACTCTTTCACGGACCGACGCTTGCGTTCAAGGATGTTGGAGCTCGATTTATGAGTCGATGTTTGCGGCATTTTTCCCGTGCCGAGAAAACGATCGTCATTGTGGCAACGTCCGGTGATACCGGAGGAGCTGTGGCTGCCGGATTTCACGGCGTCGAGGGTATCGAGGTCGTCATACTGTATCCGAAGGGAAAGGTTAGCAAGGTTCAGGAACTACAGCTTACGACACTTGGCGGAAATGTAACTACATTGGAATTACATGGAACTTTTGACGATTGTCAAACAATTGCGAAACAGGCATTAGCCGACGCGGACCTGAAGACGCAGGTTAACCTGACATCGGCAAATTCGATCAATGTCGCGCGATGGCTGCCCCAGCAGTTCTATTATTTCTACGCGCTAAAGCAATGGCAGGACGAACCACCCGTAATCTCTGTTCCGAGCGGCAACTTTGGCAATCTCGCATCCGGCATCCTCGCAAATATTTCCGGATTACCCATTAAGAAATTCATCGCGGCGTGTAATGCTAACGATGTAGTGCCAAGATTCCTGCAAACTGAATCCTACGACCCGCGACCGTCAGTTGCCACCCTTTCAAACGCAATGGATGTTGGGGCTCCGAGCAATTTTGTACGGATTCTCGAGATCTTTAACAATGATTTCGTCGATCTCACTGAGAAGTTGGAATCGGTCAGCGTTTCGGACGAAGCAACTGCAGCGACAATGCGCGATGTATATTCCGAATATGGTTACAGGCTCGATCCGCACGGAGCGGTCGGATATCGAGCATTAGCAGATTACCAGAGCAATCACGCCGAAACTCAGGGCATTTTTCTTGAAACGGCACATCCGGTTAAGTTCGACTCGGCGAGCAAGATAGTCGGTGACCCCGGCGATGTTCCGGACTCTGTTCAGGAACTTTTTTCAAAAGAAAAAGTTTCGACTGAGGTTGGTAACGACTACGATTCGGTTAAAGAAATTTTGTTGAGCAAGATATGAAGGTCCTTAAATTCGGCGGCTCGTCTGTAGGCAGTGCCGAAACCATTGAAAAAGTAGTTGAGATCATTCGCGCGGCAAATGCCGAAGATACATGCGTGGTGGTTCTATCTGCGATGCAGGGAACAACCGACGATCTGATAGCCGCGGGGCGGGCGGCGGAGCGAGGCGATGACGGTTATATTGAGATACTCGGTAACATCAGCGAGCGGCATCTCAAGACGATTCGCGCCCTGTTTCACGATGGGCAGAGCCTGCCCGTCACTGACTTTGTCGAAACGACGATAAAAGAACTTGAAAATCTCTATGAGGGAGTTCGCCTAGTGCGAGAACTCTCACCGAAAACACTCGATCGCATACTAAGTTTTGGCGAGATCGTTTCGTCACGGATGCTGTCGGCATTGCTCATTGAGGCAGGGATTGACAACGAATGGAAAGACAGTCGGCTGCTGATCCAAACGGATTCAAACCATGGATTTGCCGGCGTCAGTTTCGCAGAGACCAATCCGAAGATCAGGAGTCATTTTGAGACAAGCAAGAACACACTTCATATTCTGCCAGGGTTTATCGCGTCGGATGCATCGGGATATACTACGACACTAGGTCGCGGGGGCTCGGACTACACATCTGCAATAGTCGCTGCCGCGACCGACTCCAATATGCTGGAGATTTGGACGGACGTTTCCGGCATGATGACCGCCGATCCGCGATTTGTCCGGAACGTCCGACAGATCTCTCACATCACATATCGAGAGGCGATGGAGCTGTCACATTTTGGAGCGAAAGTGATCTACCCACCAACGATCCAGCCGGTGATGGCTAAGGGCATTCCCGTCCTCGTCAAGAACACCTTTGCACCTGATGATACCGGCACGTTGATAGAGGCAGAATCGAGCAGCGAAAACGGCATGATCCGCGGCATCACGAGCATCGACAATATATCGGTGCTCAATCTCGAAGGCAGTGGCATGGTCGGTATTCCGGGTTTTTCTAAACGCCTATTCGACGCTCTATCTCGCGCACAGATCAATGTAATTCTAATTACGCAAAGTTCATCAGAGCATTCGATATGCGTCGCTATCGAAGAAAGATCGTCCGAGCTGGCCAAACGTACCGTGGACCGCGAATTCGAATTTGAGATCAGCGTCGGTCGCATCGACCCGCTCAAAGTCGAGAGCGGATTTTCGATTCTCGCCCTCGTCGGCGACAACATGAAAGAACATACCGGCGTCAGCGGAAAGATGTTCACGACGCTCGGCCAGAACGGCATCAACATTCATGCGATTGCCCAAGGTTCGAGCGAACGGAATATTTCTGCGATCATCTCTTCGCGGGATGTGCGAAAAGCCGTTAACACCCTGCACGAAGAGTTTTTCTCCGACGGCAGCAAGCAGATAAATATCTATATCGCCGGGATCGGCACTGTCGGAAGCAAGCTGATCGGCCAACTCCAACGGCAGCATGATCATGTGCTGGAGGATATGCGGCTGAACCTTCGAGTAGTTGGATTATCAAAGAGCGACCGCTCAATCTATGACGAGGAAGGCGTCGATCTGGCTGATTACCAGAACCAGGTGACGTCTGCGGATGCCTCGTCTATTGAGCAATTTACAGATTCGGTCATCGACAATAACTTTCGCAATTCGGTTTTTGTCGATATAACCGCGAGCCCGGCGGTTGTCGAGACATACGCCAAACTTCTCAAAAGAAGCGTCTCGATCATCGCCTGCAACAAGGTCGCGGCCTCGTCTGAATATGAGAATTACTCGAGACTAAAAGATCTTGCCCGCGAATACGGTGCCAACTTCTTTTTTGAGACCAACGTAGGTGCGGGCCTGCCCGTGATACACACGCTCGGTGATCTGCTCCGCAGCGGTGACCGGGTCAATCGAATCGAGGCTGTATTGTCGGGAACGCTCAACTTTGTGTTCAACAATTATGACGGTTCACGGCCTTTCGGCGAGGTCGTTCGCCAAGCTCAGAACGAAGGCTATACCGAACCCGACCCGAGGCTTGATCTCAGCGGCACCGATGTCGCACGCAAGGTCCTGATCCTGGCCCGCGAGGCAGGTTATCGTCTTGAGATGGAAGATATAGAGAACACAGGCTTTCTGCCCGAGTCATGCCTTGCCGGTTCGGTCGATGATTTTTACGCCGAGATGGCGAAGCATGATGACCACTTCCGCAAGATGCTCGATGAAGCCTCATCAAAAGACCTGATATTGAAGTACATCGCATCATTCGACGACGGCAAGGCGTCGGTCGGATTGCAGTCGATCGGCCCAGATCACAACTTTGCTAATCTATCGGGCAAGGACAACGCGGTTCTTTTCTACACCGATAGGTACTCCGAGCAGCCGCTCGTTATCAAAGGCGCCGGAGCGGGTGCCGATGTTACCGCCGCAGGCGTATTTGCCGACATCATCCGGGCGGCTCGGTCGTAACCGGTTGTTAATTTAGTTTTCAAAGAACAAACGAGTATGTATAGAACAAAGTTCGTCATCGCGATCGTCTTGGCTGCGGCCGTACAGTTTTCGTATGCGCAAAGTAATTACGTTCCGTCAGCCGCAAATTGGGAACGCCGCACGCCTGAACAGGCCAAGATGGACGCTGTCAAACTCAAGGAAGCGGTAGACTTTGCTATTGCCAGCGAAGCAACAGCACCGCGCAGCCAGGAGTTAATGCTGACACGTTCGTTTGGCCAGGCTCCATTTGGCGAGCTTGTCGGCCCGACAAAAGATCGCGGCGATCAAACCGGCATCATCATTCGCGGCGGCTACATCGTTGCCGAGTGGGGCGAACCGGCCCGCGTTGACATGACACACAGCGTAGCAAAAAGTTTCTTGTCCGCCGTGGTCGGCATGGCCTTTGACCGGAAGTTGATCCGCAGCCTGCAGGATCGGGCGGTTGACTACAATTCGCCCGTCGTCGTTTACAAGCCCGGTCAGCGGTACGACGTTGGCGAAAGATTTGGACAAGCCTCTTTTCTCGATCTGTACGCTACCGAGCACAATCGCAAGATCACGTGGGAACACTTCCTGCGTCAAACAAGCGATTGGGAAGGAACGCTCTGGGGCAAACCCGATTGGGCTGACCGGCCCGACCGCGACTCGAGCAAATGGCTCGGCCGTGTTCGCGGCGAACCCGGCACGGCTTACGAATACAACGACGTTCGTGTCAACGCCCTTGCTTTGGCCGCTCTCAATGTTTGGCGAAAGCCGCTGCCTCAATTGTTAAAAGAGAACCTCATGGACGAGATAGGCGCATCGAATACGTGGCGGTGGTACGGTTATGAAAACTCATACGTTGTCATTGACGGCCATGTAGTTCAATCCGTCAGCGGCGGTGGCCATTGGGGTGGCGGGATGTTCATCAACGCATATGACATGGCCCGATTTGGCCTACTCACCGAGCGTGGGGGCAAATGGGGCAATAAACAACTGCTATCACCCGAATTCGTCCGCCAAGCCAAAACGCCGACCTCCGTTCAGCCAACTTACGGCTTTATGAATTGGTACCTCAATACCGACAAAAAGCTCTATTCAAACGCTCCGGTCACGATTTACGTTCATACCGGCAACGGTGTGAACATCATCTATTGCGATCCGGACAACGATCTCGTTGTCGTCCTGCGGTGGATAGAAAATTCAAAGATCAATGAGTTCCTAGGCAAATTGCTTGCGAGCGTGAAGTCGTAACTTCACGCTCGCAAGTCCTAGCTCAATCGGTCAAATGGCCAAACTTGCCCGACTGAAAATCGTCGATAGCCTGGGCGATCTCGGCCTTTGTGTTCATCAGGAACGGACCGTATTGAGCTATCGGCTCATTCAGCGGCTCGCCGCTGATCAGCAGAAATACACCGTCCTCAAGTGCCTCGACGGTGATCGTCTCGCCATCGAGTGCGAACAGGGCAAGGTTGTTGTGCGGCAGTGTTTCGTAACCGTTCAGCGTTGCCGAGCCTTCGATCGCGAGTAACGCTGTCGTGTAGCTATCGGGATACTCAAGCTCGACCGTTTCACCTTTTTTCATTTTTAGGTTGTAAAGATGAACAGGTGAAAATGTAGTCGCCGGGCCTGTCACGCCGCCAACTTCGCCCGCGATGATCTCGATTTCTCCGCCATTCGAGAGTGGTACGCGTCCCATTTCGGCGTTTGTGATCGCCTGATACTTGGGCGTGGTCATCTTGTCCTTAGCGGGCAAATTTACCCAAAGCTGTACCATCTGAAACGGCCCGCCCGCTCGATTGTATTCCTGCTCGTGATATTCCTTGTGCAGCAAACCGCTGCCTGCGGTCATCCACTGAACATCGCCTTCGCCGATGACACCACCGCCGCCGCGGCTGTCGTGATGGGCGACCTTGCCCTTATAGGCGATCGTCACGGTCTCAAAACCCCGATGCGGATGCGGCCCAACGCCGAACGGTTCCTCTCGCGGCGGAAAGTCGGTCAACGCATTGTAGTCGAGCAAAAAGAACGGACTCATCCGCTCACCGCCCAACGGTCCCTGCGGGAAAAAACCGTGTACCTTAAATCCGTCTCCAACCCAATGCGGCGGTGGCGGCGCGATGATTCGCTCGACTGTCCTGACCACTTTCTCTATCTTTCTCTCCGGTTTCACTCTTTTCGTCCTCCTTGATCACACTCGATCGCTTCGATTGTCTTTACTAGAGTGTACGCATGTCGGCGGCGTTTGTATCCAGCAATTCGGGTGACGTTGACCTCATACTTTCGGGTGAGTGACCTATCATTTTTTTCTAGCGACCATCAGCCCATCTCTGATCGGCAGCAGCACATTGTCAACCCGCTCATCAGCCAGCACCATCTTATTAAAATCATGCAAGGCCTGCGTGTCCTCGTCCTTTTCGTCATCGAGTACCCGCCCGCTCCACAGGACATTGTCGGCGACGATGAAGCCACCCCGCCGCACCTTGTCGATCACGAGATTGTAATAATTCGTATAGTTCGGTTTGTCGGCGTCTATAAATACGAGATCATACGGCCCCGTGTTGTGGGGCAAAATGAACAATGCGTCGCCCAATCTGAGCTGGATGCGGTCGGCGAGGCCGGCCTTATCGATAAAGGATTGGGCGACGGCATGAGTGTCAGCGTTCGTGTCGATCGAATATACCTTGCCGCCCTCGGCCAGTCCCTCGGCCATACAAATTGCGGAATAGCCGAGGTACGTCCCGATCTCCTGCACGGCGTGGGGCCTGATCATCTGCGAGATCATCGACAGCAAACGGCCCTGATAGAAACCCGACAGCATTGCCGAGTCCTCGTAGTGTTCGTAGCAGTGGGCACGCAGCTCCTGCAGCACCGGGCTTTCGGGAGAGGTAAAACTTTCAGCGTAGTTGATCCAGGAATCTTGCATAAAAATGTTGTGACTAACTTGCCGCCCACTTACGCAGGCGGTTCCGACTTACAGGTCTACTCTTACCAATCCTCGTTTAATGGCCGTCGTTGCGGCCGATGTGCGGTCGGACACGCCGATCTTGCCAAAGATGTTCTGCATGTGCGACTTGACGGTGTTTTCGCTGACGTCGAGTGCGAAGGCGATCTCCTTGTTCGACATACCGCCGACGACCATCCGGAGAATGTTCGACTCGGAGGCCGTCAGTTCCTCGCGACCGAGATTTTGGCTGATGATCTGTGCGATGTCATCGGGGATGAACTTGCGGCCTGCCGCGACCGTGCGAATGGCGTCGATGAGCTCGCCGGGCGAGACATCCTTGCAGATGTAACCAGCGGCACCTTTCTTCAGGGCCTTTGCTATCTCGGCGTCGCCCGCGTGTTCGGCGAGCATGATGATCCGAGCCCGCCGTGTAATTACAAAGTAGCTATCGAGATCATCTATCGTGCAGGAATCACGGAACCGAAGGCCTAGAAGTGTCACGTCCGGCCGGAGCTCGCCAAACTTTGCGATGCCATCCGCCGGGTTGTCTGCTTCGCCGATCAGATCGATGGCCGACTCGCCGTCGAGCACTGCCCGGACGCCAAGACGCGTAAGCGGCTGGTTCTCGATGAGCAGAACATTGATCTGATCATTCATAATCTCTGCCGGGAACATAGGTGCCCTCGCTTACGGCCGCCCGTTCTCTCAACTTGCTCAACCTCTATCTTTCGCCACGCGCTATCGCACGTTTGCAGGCGGGGGCTCCTGCGTTCCCAGCGAGGCCGCAAACTCAACGATCGGCCTGATCAAGTCCGTGTCGTAGTTGGTCTTGACGTGCTGCATGACGGCGGTCATTCGCTCGAGGCCCATGCCGGTGTCGACGGACGGGGCGGGCAGCGGCGTCAGCGTGAATGTGCCATCGTCGTTCTGCGTGCGGTTGTACTGCATAAAGACGAGATTCCATATCTCCATCGTCGTATCGCCGGGGCCGTTTACCCAATGAGGCGAATTCTGCTCTGGATCCTGCGGATCGTCGCCCATGTAATAGTGGATCTCAGAGCAAGGGCCGCACGGACCGGTGTCGCCCATCTGCCAGAAATTGTCTTTGCGGCCAAAGCCGAGCACGCGTTCCGGCTTTGCACCGGCGTCGATCCATAGCTGACGAGCCTCGTCGTCTGGAACGACCTCATCGTCGCCCTCAAAGACCGAGAACCACAGCCGCTCGGGGTCGAGCTTAAATTCATTCACCAACAGGTCCCAAGCGTACAGTATCGCCTCTTTCTTAAAGTAGTCGCCAAACGAAAAGTTGCCGAGCATCTCAAAAAAAGTGTGGTGCCTCGCCGTCTTGCCGACCTCGTCCAGGTCGTTGTGCTTGCCTCCCGCACGGATGCATTTTTGCGAGGATGCCGCACGTTTGTAGTCACGCTTTTCAACACCGAGGAATACATCCTTAAACTGGTTCATTCCCGCGTTGATAAATAGCAGCGTCGGGTCGTTAGCGGGCAAAAGCGGTGAGGAATGCACGATCGTGTGGTCGTGCTCTTCAAAATAGCCCAAAAATTTTGCTCTGATCTCGTCTCCGGTCATAGAAAAAACTTTAGCACAAATGCCGTCATCTCGCGTCTTACGACCGTTTGTCACGAACCCGGCCGTGCCGACAGCTGAACAGGAACGGCAAAGCCATCGCGACACGCACTGTTTGCGGCCCTGCTTTTTCGTGCTGCCGGTGTCAATGTCCGCTCATCGAGCTTGAGCAGAGCACACTCTCGGCCTCGCCGAGGCGTGTGCGAAGAGCGTTGACCTCGAGCTGGAGCGTACGGACCTCATCCGTCTTACCCAATATCTGGGGCACCGTTGGCGATGATCTTCGCGCCTCTTGCTCGATTCGGTTGATCCGCGAATCGATCGAGACAAACCGCTGCTCGATCTGATTGATCCGGCTCTCGAGATACCGATCCTGTGCAAACGCCGTCGGCACCGTCCCCAGCGTGAGCGTGATCAACGCCGACACGACCACCGCCGCACAAACGGTCGCAGCCGTCACCTTTATATACTGAACTTTGTTCATCATCTCTTTACCTCACCCATGAGTAATACGAATCCAAAAGGCAGATAGTTGGTTGCACGTCGCTTTTATCAGCCAAGATATGTCCCAAGAGTGTCCCACGGTGGGACAGTCTTGGGACACTCGCAAGGACCGTCTAACTATTGCAAATACATCGGTTAACATATCCTATCCCGCTGTCCCACATTTCTGCAAAGATTTTTGTCCCACCCTTGTCCCAGCCTTGTCCCAGGGGTCGTCTGGGACAAATAACCCTTCATTATTCAGCAAGTTACGCGGTTTTCCACAGGCATTTTCGCGATTTTTCAAAAAACTCTTTGCCACAATGTGTTGTGTCTCGTCCTGAAATTACTTTACACTTTGGTTGGTTAGTCCTGATATAGGTTGTCAAAGATCGATTCGAACTGCGCTACACATACGTTGCAACTATAGCACACGATTGCATCTATGTCAAGGATGATCGTTTGTCTGATGCGGCTTTAGCACGATGTGCTTCGGCGGAAAGGTAAAAACCGCAGAAAATATGTTTACTAAAGCCTATTTCTTCTATATACTTATCGCAGTTTGCTGTATGTGGCTTGTGCCGCATACGAGATGAGCAAAAAGTTAGAGGATTTTTTTGAGGACTACGGTCCAGGTTCAATAAGAGATATTTTAGGGTCTGAGCACGATTTCTTTAATGAAATAGGTGCTCCCCGAAAAGCAAAGCGGGCGTAAATGCCGGCTTTGTGAGAGAGTTTCCTGCGTGAATTTAATTCAATACTTGTCCATTTGGGGCACACCCCCAAAACCAAGCTATAAGACCGAAACGCACGAGTTCACTCTGCTCGAACTACGGGATTAGTCTATTTTAGATCCAAAAAACTAACTGCTCCTCTGACTTAGAAAAGGCAAACGACCTAAATTTAAGTAAAGGATATTTGTATGTCAAAAGAAATGATCGTGAGCGTCAATGGGCGCGAAAAGAAGATCGCCATCATCGATAACGGCCGTGTAACGGAATTTTATATCGAACGCGGCGAAGAAAATACGGGCGTTGCGGGCAATGTTTATAAGGGCCGCGTGATGCGAGTGCTCCCCGGGATGCAGTCTGCGTTCGTCGATATCGGTTTGGAGCGCGATGCGTTCCTATATGTGTCCGACTTTTTCGATGAAGAGGAAGAGATCGAGCGCATCGTGATGGAGAAGGGTAAAAAAGGCTCACAGGAAGATGCCAAACGCGAAGCCGATGACCGGATCGACCGTAAACGTGCCGAACGTGAAAAGCAGATGGATTCTGCTCAGGAGATCACTGAACCACTCTCCGATTCTGATGAGTCGGACGACGAAAAGAAAGATACAAGGGCTCCGAGAGGTAGAGCCGCAAAGGCAGAGAAGCCTGAGAAAGCCGAGCGGCCCAGTCGCGGCCGCGGCCGTGGTCGCAAACAGGTCGAGGAGCCCGAGGAACGGGAAGAGGAATCGATTCAGCTCGATCCCGATGCGGTCGTTGAAAGCATCGAGGTTGAATTCGACAGCGAAGGATTTGAGCGTATTTCGGACGACGAAGACACGGGCGAAATGTTTAAGGACGCATATATGCAGGAGGCGATCGTCGATCGCGTACGTGCCGTCGAATTTGATATGGAATCTGCCGCAGTGGCCGAGGTCGGTTCACTTATTACTGATGCTCGCGAAGATGCGGGTGGATTTGAACGCATTGCTGACGAGGATGATTCAATAGTTCCGGCGAAGGGTAAGGGCCGGGCAAAGGCCGCTGCCAAAAAGCCTGCGGCAAAGGCAAAGGCAGCAAAACCGGCCGCAAAGAAAACACCGGCAAAACCAAGAGCAACCGCGAAGAGTAAGAAAGGAAAAGCCGAGGAATCGCTCGAGGATGCTGAGGCCAGCGTGAAGGAATCTGACGGAAACGCTGAAATGGCGGTGCGTCGCGGCGGCCGTGGCCGCAGACGCACCACGAAACCAAAGGCAAAAGGGCCGGGTGACCAGTCAGCCGACGGTGTGGACGAGGATGAAAATTCTCAGGACCAAAGTGCTGAGGAAACGGTGATAGAGACAAAAGAAACTCCGGCCGACGCCCCTGATGAGTCGAAAAAAGACTCGGACGGAAAATCGGACGATGACGCTCAAAAGCAGGCGGACGAAAAGCCTGAGCGGAGCCGTGGTCGTCGCGGTGGCCGTGGCCGAAACGATCGAAACGACCGAAATGAGAAATCGGAACGCCCTGACAAATCCGACCGTCCTGACAAACCAGAACGCTCCGAAAAACCCTCGGGCGGCGGCGGACGCTATGACCGAAACCGCGATCGTGGCCCGCAGCCGACGATCTCTGATCTGCTAAAAGAGGGTCAGGAAATTCTCGTTCAGATCGCAAAAGAGCCGATCGCCAAAAAGGGAGCACGCATTACCTCACACATCGCTCTGCCGGGGCGGTATCTCGTGTATATGCCGACGATCGAGCATCTCGGCGTTTCGCGAAAGATCGAGTCTTCGAATGAACGCGGCCGGCTTCGCACACTGATACAGCGAATTCGCCAGGATGAAGATATTCCGTCGGGCGGCTTTATTGTTCGCACGGCCGGGATCGGCATTTCTGAGGAAGATCTGAGAAACGACGCAAAGTTTCTCGCACGCACCTGGGTCGATGCCAAAAAAGGTTCGGAGAAAAAGAGATCACCGGCGTTGGTCCATCAGGACCTCGACCTCGTACAGCGTCTGTTGAGAGATCAGCTTTCGGATGAATTTACAGCGATCCGTGTTGACAGTGAGGAAGAGTATCTTCGCACGGTCGAATTTATGAACCTCATCGCCCCGCGGATGGTCAATCGCGTCAAGCTGTACACCCGCGACGAGCCGATACTCGACGCATACAACGTTCAGGAAGAGATCGACAAGGCGCTAAAGCCGCGTGTTTGGCTGAAATCCGGCGGCTATCTTGTCATCAATCAGACCGAAGCCCTCGTCGCGATCGACGTCAATACCGGCAAATACGTCGGCAAGGGCAACGCGCGGCTCGAGGACACGATCACCCGTACTAATATGGAGGCAGTCGATGAGATCGCACGCCAGATACGGCTTCGCGACCTCGGCGGCATCATCGTGCTCGATCTCATCGATATGGAAGACCGCCGTAACCGGCACAAGGTCTCACAGGCATTGCAGGAAGCTCTGCACCACGACAAATCGCCTAACAAGGTACTCTCGTTCAACGATTTTGGGCTGATAATAATGACCCGCAAACGCGTCAAGCAATCGCTCGAACGCACGATGTGTGCTCCATGCGACTATTGCGAAGGCGCGGGCTGGATCAAATCGCCGATGACCGTCTGCTACGAGATATTGTCCGAGTCGCGTCGATTGTCGAAGAATGTTAAGGACGCGCATCACACGACGCTCCGAGTTCATCCAGAGGTCGCCAAAGCCCTCAGAAACGAAGAACGCGCAGTGCTCGACGAGATCGAGGCATACCTGCCAACCGTCGATCTAGTCTCCGATAAGAGCATCCATCAGGGACAATACGATTTTGCGTTTGTTTAGGTTGACGCTCGGTCAAGGTCTAAAGAATGAGGATGTCTGAAAGGGCAATCTTCTTTCCCTGAAAGGGAAGATTTTAATAGCGGCGGGTAAAATGAGGCTTTGCTCATGACACCCGCCGTTATTGTTTGCAATGATTTCGACGTTGAAGGTGTCGTATTCGTGGGCATTCAATTCGACTCTTTCAGAGTCGCGTTCGTGATTGAAAATAACCTGGCGTTTCGCTGCTGCTCAACACCTGGCTACTAAATTCATCGCTTTCAGCGAATTTGGAGTCAATTGAGACAGCCCTTTTTGCATCATTTTGCCATCGCTAGCGTGTATCTTTTCCAGAAGATGGTATGCAGAATGCGTCGTTACGACCCATTAGCATAACGATTCAAACAGCGTGCCATCATGGATGCCACAAAAAGATATGAACGCAAACGCGAACCCGCGAACCTGCGAGAAAGCAGCAGCCACCTCTACGGTAAATTTTAGTGATGTTAGATGACAAGCGTAGTTCAACGAACTGGCCGGTGATTATTACCGGGGTGATCGCATTATTTCTATTTCTGCTCCTGGCGAGTTTTTGCCACTTCTGATCTCAAATCGGTACGCCGCCGATTGCGGTCGTGATTTGGTTTCTCATCCTGACTTTGCGTCTTGGCGTGAAATGATCTCACGCAAAGCCACGAAGAACGCAAAGGAAGAAGAAGCACTCTCGCTTCTGATCTTGCGACTAACTTGACTTGGGTGAATGTGCGTGCTATCTATGAAACATTGTCGGAGATGTGAGATCGATGTCGTTACGCGGAAATTGGGTCAAGTTCAACGGGCTGACAAAGGAGCGCGGGTTTAACCGGCATCATGTCACCATCAACCACAACGGGCAGATACACCTGGGCCGCAAAGCTCACATTGACCTGGGCCGTCCGCAGGCCGTCACGCTTTATTACGAACCAGCTCTCGCAAAGATCGCGGTCGAACCGTCCGATCCGAGAACTCCCGGCACCGTGCCGCTGATCGCAAAAACCTTCGGTGCCTACTACATCCCTGCGGCCCAGTTCGTCCGCCAAAACCGCATCACCGTCGCCGGCACCGAGGCATTCATAAAACCCGAGATCAACCACAACGGCATCATGATCCTCGACCTAAACCAAACCACCCGAGTCTCGCGCGGCAGAAGGATCAGCTCCGAGATCGGTTGAAGCGGTGACCGATGGTGGGCCGGTTCGAGTACTTCTCGTTTGCGCCGCTCAGCATTAACAGCTAGAAAAAGCTATCCGATAATTTCTTGCTAATTGGAAAGCGACAATGTTATTGTTTCGTTCGAAGGGCTTCTAATTTTACAAATTTAGCGAATGGCTTTGTATGGACTTTGTGATGTCGGATTCGGAGATTGCGTCTCTTATTACCGAGCAAAAGCGCGTCAACATTCCTACATCTCAAATCGGATCTGGCTTCAAGGACAAGCGAGGCCACAAGGAGTACGATTTACAAATAAAACGATCAGATGGCAGTGATTTCAGAATCAAAGTTCGCCAGTCGATTGAGAATCCTTTAGCTTTTTCGGTGATACTTGCATATGTTCCGAAAGGAAAAACGGATTGGTTTGTCCTTCGGCGTTACAACGGTAAAAACCACCAACATAGTAACAAACTTGAACGGGAACCTTCCTTCTATGATTTTCATATTCACACCGCAACCGAACGGTATCAGTTGGAAGGCATGAATGAAGAGAACTTTGCTGAGGTGACCACGCGATACGCTGACTTGAACGGAGCGATTGAATGTTTAATTGCAGATTGCAATATCGTTTCAACAGACCGTCAACGTGACCTATTCGTCAAAAAATGATGGACATTAGGGAAACAGTAGAACGAGACTTTAAGCAAACGGTCTGTAAGGAAATCGTCCTTATGCCCGAAGGACAAAATCGGTTTCAGGTTCTCACGCCGTTCCGATTTGATGACGGCGACCATTTCGCAATTGTTCTCAAAAAATCGGGTGATGGATGGATCCTTTCAGACGAAGGACATACGTTTATGCAGCTGAGCTATCGTATGGACATGAAGAATTTGGAAAAGGGAAGTAAGGCCCAAATTATTAGTAATACCGTAGCGAATTTTGGAATTACTGAAACTGAGGGTGTTTTGACCGCCAATATTGATCTTTCAGACAGCGGCAATATCTTTTACGATTATCTGCAAGGCTTGATTAAGATTACCGACGTCACCTATTTATCCCGGGAAAACGTTCGATCAACTTTTTGGCCAGACTTCAAGGAATTCATGAGTTCCGCAACGCCTCCTGACCGTATTGAGTTTAACTACAAAATAATGGATCACGATCCTGATGGGATGTATCCAGTAGATTGCCGGTTAAACGGTATGCCCAAACCTTTATTCATATTTGCGATCAATAACGACGCAAAATGTAAAGACGTTACCATTAACCTACATCAATATGAGAATTGGAATGTTGATTTTAATTCGATCTCGATCTTTGAAGATCAAGAGGAAATTAGCAGGCGTGCACTCGCTAGATTCAGCGATGTTTCGGGAAAGCAGTTTTCCTCGCTTTATTCCAATAAGGATAGGATTCAACGGTTCATAAACGCGGTAGTCGATAATGGGTTCATTAATTAAACCTTTGGAGTTATCTTTTGCCATAATGAAACGCCTCATCATTATCATTCCTTTGTTACTAGGTCTTTTCTACAGCCCCGTATTCGGACAGAAACCTCGGTCACGTCCGACACCCATTCCCAAGGTTACTGTTCAAAACCCGCTAACCTCGCGACAAATTGTGGACAGAATTATGCCATCGGTCGTCCTTGTGGTTACCCAAGACCCTCAAGGCGAAACGATTGCGCAAGGAAGCGGCTTTATTTACAAGCCAGGCTTAGTGGTAACCAATTTGCACGTTCTAAAAAGAGCTTCAAGCGCTTTCGTGAGAGTCGTCGGTGGAAAGATTAACTACAAGGTGAAGGGAGTCGTAGGAATTGATATCCGACACGATCTTTGCATTCTTAGGATTGACGACGAGACGATTATACCACTCGTCCTGAGTGGTTCAGCCCAGCCATCAGTTGGCGATGAAGTCTTTGCTTTTGGAAGCCCAAAGGGTCTTGAGGGGTCGGTGTCAAAGGGCATTGTTAGCGGATTGAGACAGGATGTAGACCTTATGCAGATTGATGCATCCATTTCTCCCGGTTCGAGTGGTGGCCCAATAGTTAATGACCGCGCTGAGGTTGTTGGAATTGCCGTTTCGTCGTTGGTTGGTGGCCAGAACTTGAACTTTGCGATTCCAACTGAATTTTTGACAAAGATTCCGGCTCGACAGTTTAAGACGTCAGATGCCGTGTTAAACAAAATTGACGAACTAATCGGATATAGCCCAAGCGTCAGTGTTTCCGGTGCCGGGGCGATTGCCGTCAGCGACCGCGAAAATAGATCTTTGAAGGGTCCGGTCCAAAGCTGCATTCCAACCTACTCTCCTTTTGAGTACCACGAAAAACTCGATAAATACATTGAGCAGTCGAGCCGAACAACAGGGGGCAAAGTCACCTTCGACATATATGGAAATTTGATTGAAGAATGGAGTTATCATTACGGCGATCTCTCTTGGAAATATTTTTACTCTTACGATGAAATAGGATTTATGACGAGCTTTGTTTGGGAACCCGCAAGTGGTACTGATGGAAAGCGTGAAGTTTTCCAGGTTACCCCGACGGAAAGCATCCTGCGAAAAATGAAAGATGTAAACTCGATCGGCACGTTCGAAAGCCCGAATGGGAAATGGGTTTACGATTCCGCAGGAAACAACATCGAAACGATTTCTAAGTTGATCAAAACAAGTTCGACAAGCGTTTACGACCGAAATGGTTTGCTAGTTGATCACAAGTATTACAGTGATGGCAAATTCTCCCAAGGCGACCGCTACACCTATGAGTTTGATCAGTATGGAAACTGGATAAAGAGCCTAAATACGCATTTTGACGCCAAATTCCCGTCGATCGGATATGTCCCGCGTTCAGTCCGTTATCGTAAGATCACGTATTTTGGGCAATGAGCGGGACGCCGTAGGTTTCTTGATCCAAGTTTATGGCGCACTGAATAGTCGCGTAGCGACAGGCTGAATGTAGCCGTGGTGTTTTAACCCACGGAAAGCGATCGGAACAATGAGGGCGTCGCGTCAGCGACGGTTGAATCAGCCGAATAGGTACCGTGCGTCGCATTGAAATCCGTCGCTGACGCGACGCGAAAACATTTCATATCAACAATTCCGTGGGTTGAAACACCACGGCTATAGTCAGGGCACCGCTACGTGGTGGAGGAAGCGGAAGTCGAACCAGCAACGTAAAATGCGGTGAGACTTAGCTCACCGCATTCTTCGTATCCTTGTTGCAAGCGACGATCATTTCGCGACGTTTTCGCAGAGGATCTCGCTGGTGCTGCCGGCGCGGTCGATGCCTCGGCTGTATTTTCCGCCGCCTTGGTGTTTTTGTTCCAGGCGCATTAGGTAGGCGTAGCATTTGCCGTCGGCGGCTTTGTAGGCGATGTGGACCTGTTGGTCGCGGCTGAGGATGATGCCGGTTATCTCGTTTCGATTGGTGCTCCAGCCGCTGCTGGCAAGATTTGCCTTTAAGACCTTGTTTCCGGGTTTACTGTAAACGCTTGAGTTAAAAGCGTTGATGGCCTCAGTTCGCAGGGCGGCGTTGTTTTGGCGTTCGGGGAACAGTCGATTTGCGGCGACCTTTGCGGCGTAGTTTGCCTGAGCCCTTCGATCTACTTCCTCAAGTTTTCCGAGCCTTGCGATCAGCCCACTCGCTGTGCTGTTCGCGGCCATTATCCCGGCGTCATTCTCAAATATCCTGTCGAGAACATTTACCTGCTCAAGCATGTAAGCGATCAAAAGGTATCTCGTCAGCATTTGTTGCGGGTCGGTCAGAGCGAGGATATCGTCGGCCTTTACGTTTTTGAGGCGATTGTCGATCGAAACGGCTTCGCGGCTTGCTTTGTCGGCGATGCGAGTTATCTTTCGGTTCGATGTGTCTTTTGCCAATGCAAGAAATTCAGGCGTAAGGGCGGCGTGTGTTTTTGCTTGAAAGTCGAGCAGTTTCTGTTTTGCTTCTGCAACGGCCTTGTCACCGCCACCAACCAGTCTCGGCGGGACAAGGTCAAGAATTGTTTCGATGACGGCAACGAAATCGTCCGCCTTTCCAAACTCAGAACCGCCAGACGGGGATGAACCTGAGCCAGTCCCAGAGGTGGACGCGGCCTGCGGATTCTTAAAATCAGCGAGGGCTTTCTCGAATCTGGCGACATCATAGTCAGGATATTTTTCCTTGAACCTGCCAAGCTCATTCTCGGCCGATTGGATCGCTCGTTCGAGGCGGATCGGCGTATTCTTGTCTGCCGGCAGACGCTTGATCGTCTCGACATTTTCAAATCTTTTGGTCAGACGGGTCACTTCGGCATCACGTCTGATGGTCGTAGGCTGTGCAAATGCGGCGGTCGCGAGCGTAAGAAGGGCGAAAAGTAAAATTATCTGTTTCATTGTCATCTCCGGTTTTTCCGAGCAGTTTAAGTACGGTTGATGTCTGAACGATGGTATCTAGTTGTTCTTGCAGACCTATCGAGGCCGAACGAAAAACCATCCGAATCTCTGCGATCTCTGCGTCCTACTCAGCGAACTCGGCGTTGACAATTATTTTAAACGTGGAGAACGCAGAGATTTACGCAGAGTTCGCAGAGCATCTAAGATGCCGTTCTACAAACCAATGTATTTGTTTCAGCTAATATTTTACGTCTTTCTTCGCGTCTTTTACGCTCGACGGTCTGTTGAATACTGAGTCGGATATTGAGCGGTTAAATTCGATCGATTCAAAATTGATGCGTGACGACTGTTTGCCGTCGGTAAACCGGTCGATGATGAAGGCCGATTTAATGCCATCAATATCGATGAACTGAGCGTAGCGGTCTTCCTCGGGGATCTGTTCGGCGTTTGGGTTTGTGCGTTTGTACACGGATTTTTGCGGAAGGCCGTCGTCCGAGAATTCAAATTCGACCACAAATCCATCTTTGTATGTCAGCCGAACCACGTCGTTGCTCTTGCCGATGCCTGCGTTTCGCCGGCCGGCGTAGGTCAGCTCGGCGTCACCCTTCCAAAACCCGCGAAGCAGGCTGTCGAGGCTTGAGCGGATGCCGCGTTGAAAATCCGCGACCTGGCCGTCGGACTGCTGCTTAATCACCTCGAGGTCACCATCAAATATCCAGCCGGTGTCACCCGTGTTGACCTGGATCGTCTTTGAACCCTGAACCCTGAAATCGGTCCGTTCCTTATCGGGGAAGACGATGATGTCGGTAAAAGACTGGAACGACGCAACCGCACGTTCGCGAATGATGCTGAATTTGCCCTTGCCGACCTGTGTGCGAATCTGCAGATATTTGTCGCCGCCAAGTATCTTGACCGCCCGCGCCACGATCGCGGCGGCCTTTTCAGGGTCATCGTTCTTGTCGTCAGCGTCCTGTGCGACGGCGGGAACTGTCAGAAAGAGCGCGAGAAGGATAGACAATGTGGCCCATCGGGCACGCTGGAGAAAGGGATACATAATAAAAAGGCTTCGGTGAGATAGTATCATCGAAGCCTTTGATGCCCAAAATAATGCTGTCCGTTGGCAGCTTAAGGCTTAAATTCGAAAACGACCCACATCGACTGTGTCACCGGTTTCTTGCTTTTCTTGTGAACAGCGGGCTGAAATTTGAGTGTGGCTGCGGCTTTTTTTGCCGCAGAGTCAAAATCCTCCGGCATCGTGCTGTCCGCCTGAAGCACTTTTGTATGGCCGTCCGGGTAAAAGATAACACCGACGCTGACCTTGCCCTCACGGCCGTCGCCGCGATGCGCTGCGGGGTACTCGGCTGTCGGCTTGCCCAGAAGTTTTACCTTCGACACATTCTTGTCGTATTCGTCGTAAATAGCAGTGATCACATAGTCAAATGAGCCATTCATCGCCACCGGCTTGCCGTCCCGCATTGCCGGCGAAAAGGTCATTTTTTCAAATGCCTCTCGAACGGCGGCACCGACACCGTATGGAAGATCCTGGACAATAACGATATTTCGTATTTTACCGTCTTCGCCAAGCGTCATCTTGATCTTGACCGTGCCGTCGATACCATTTTTGCGAGCGTCGGCCGGGAACCGGATGTCAACGGACCCAAGCTGCGGCGGTGTGTCGAAATACGCAGGTTCGAACGAGAATTGAGAATTAAAGGTGATGTCCTGGGCGTTTGCCGCTGCCGAGAAACAAAATAAGGCCGCGAAGATCACGGCCAGGAGCATTATTGAATCCTCTAGTTTTAGCATACTCAGTGAGAATCGTGAGTACGGCTGCGGTGAAACTTTCGCCGCAGCCGATATTGAGATCAATTTAGACTAAAGACCTCGCCGGTCTTTACGGATATTTCGCCGTCAACGGCGTCAACGGTGAATTTGGCCGCGAGTTTCCATTCATTAGTGATCGGCAGCTTGACCTTTTGATCAATGTGCCGCTTTAAGAAACGTGCACCATATGCCGGGCTAAAGCCTTTCTCGGTCAATAGATCGAGTGCAGCCTCGGTGATCTCGACAAATTTGCCCTGGCGCTCCATATTTCGCTGTATCTTGGCAAGGTAAAGCTTGGCGATCTCGCGGACCTCGTCCATAGTGAGCGGTGAGAATACGATGATCTCGTCGATACGATTTCGGAATTCAGGTGTGAAGCGTGTCTCGGCGGCCTTCATCGCTTCGCCTTTGATCTGCATGATGTCGCCGAGCGATTTCTGGCCGAAACCGAGCGGTTTTTCGTACCGCTTAAAGTTTTCCGAGCCGAGATTTGACGTCATTATGACGATCGCGTCCGAGAGATACACCTTCTTGCCGCGTCCGTCGGTGATCCAGCCTTCGTCAAAGGCCTGGAGGAAGATGTTCATCAGATACGGCGATGCCTTTTCGACCTCGTCGAGCAACAGAACGGTATATGGATTGTCGCGAAGCTGTTCGGTCAGGATACCGCCGCGTTCGCTGCCGACGATGCCGCGGGGCATGCCGATGAGCTTTTCGATACCGACCGTTCCGTCGCCGTATTCGCTCATGTCGATACGGATCATCTTGCTCTCGTCGCCAAACATGAATTCGGCGACAGCCTTTGCAAGTTCCGTTTTTCCGACGCCGGTTGGCCCAAGGAAGAGCAGCACGCCATCGGGCGCGTAATGATTTTCTTTGAGCGGGCCTTTGTTAAGCCTTAGCCTTTCAGCGACCGCACGCACGGCGTCGATCTGGCCGACGACGCGATTGCCGAGATCTTTTTCCATCGCGGAAAAGCGGTCGGACGTGTCGCGGTAGATCATATCCTTAGGAATGCGCGATTCCTGAGAGATGACGTCGATAATGTGCTCGGGGCGAACGATCATTTCGTTCGGCTCGTTGATCTCGACCTTAACCGAGGCAGTGTCGAGCCAACCTATGGCCTTGTCCGGCAGGTGCAGATTGCGAATGTACTTGGGCGACATCTCGAGGGCCATATTGATCGCCTCATCCGAGATGGTTACTGAATAATTTTTCTCAAGCCGCGGTCTGAGCCCCATAAGGATCTCTTTTGTTTCGTCGATCGTCGGTTCCTCGACCTTGACCAGACGGAAACGGCGGGCGAGAGCTTCGTCATCGCTGATGTATTCCTTGTACTCGGTCATCGTGGTGGCACCGATGATTCGCAGTTCGCCGCGAGCGAGCGACGATTTGAACATATTCGCCGCGTCCGAGGTCGTGCCCATCGCGGCACCGGCACCGATGATCGTGTGTGCCTCGTCGATGAACAGAATGATGTGATCTTTCTCTTTTACCTCGTCGATAATGCCCTTGATACGCTCCTCAAACATGCCGCGGAGCATCGTCCCGGCGACCAGGCCGCCCATCTGAAGTTGAACGATATGCGAATCACGAAGCCGCTCGGGCACCTTTTCCGGTTCGAGCTCGATCAGGCGTGCAAGTCCCTCGACGACGGCGGTTTTGCCAACGCCGGGCTCACCGACGAGCATCGGTGAATTAGAACGTTCGCGGTGCGAGAGGATCTCGATCATCTGATGAATTTCCATCTCGCGGCCGATGGTCGGCGGGATCTTGTCCTGCCGTGCGAGCTTGTTCATTGAGATACCGAAATGACGGAGGAATGACGGTAACTCGTATTTTTGCCGTACGCGTTCCTCTTCCTTTTCTCGCTTGCGGATCCGTGTCCGTGCGGTCTGTGCGACCTCGTCGGACGGCACTCCCAGATTTTGCAAAACTTCATTCAGTACGCTGCGTTCGTCATTCGAAAGTACGTAAAAAATATCACCGCTGTCGATGACGCGGCGTCCCTGCGAACGGGCCCGGTCCATCGCGCGTTTGAATAATTCGGTCGTCTCGGGGGCAATGCGATAACCTTTGCCGGTGTGTTGGCGGCTGACGTCCATCCGCTTTTCGATAAGCAATTTTACCGATCGCGGATCGACCGAAAGGTCGCGCATGGTCGCCGCAAAAAGCTCATCTTCTTCAAACGCAATTGCGTGAAGAATATGCTCGATGGAGACATAGTTCTGTTCGCGTTTCTTGGACTCGCCCAATGCGGTCTCCAAAATGCGCTGCCCGCTTTCGCTGAATTTATCCTTGTATGCGTCTATGTCTGCCATATATCTTGTAAAACTCCGGGGGTTTGATGCGGCCGGTCAAGAGGGAGATCGCTAAAACCAATAATACCATCTGAAGGGCGGGAGCCGAAAGGTATTTTCCGCCCCACCATCGAAAGAAAGATCTACTCCCCGGCTGAATTTGCGACTGCTCTGCCAACCTGAACACGTGCCGGACGTAGCAAGCGGTCGCCAAATCTATATCCGCGTGCGTATTCGGCGGTGACCTTGCCGTCATTTTCGGCATCGGCCGGAGCCATATCGACAGCCTCGTGCAATTCCGGGTCAAATGTTTCGCCGACCGATGGAACGGCCGTCACGCCGACACTCATCAACGCCTGTTCAAAACTGCGTGCAGTACCAACCACGCCGTTGCGAAGATGGCCGATGTCGGGGTCGGTCTCGCTCGCGGCGACCGCGAGATTTAGGTTGTCGAGCACGGGCAATAGCGTCGTGAGGAAGTTGAACTGATCCTGTTTGGCACGGTCTTCGAGTGTTCGTTTCAGACGGTCACGCATCTCGGACGTTTCACGTTCGAGGTTGGATTTTGCTTCTTCAAACTTGGCTTGAACACCCACGAGTTTTGACTCGGCAGCCTCGCGGCGATCCATCTCTGCCTTTAGCTTTGATTCGAGTGCGATCTCGGCGGCGGGCTTTACGGGTACTTTCGGCAATTCTTCCTCAGCGATGTATTCGCCTTCGGGGTTAAATCGCCGTTTGTCGTTTACGGGTATCTTGCCGTTCGCCTCTTCAAGTTCTATTTCTTCTTCGCTCATTCTCTTTCTCTTAAACACAATTTAGATATTACGGCGCGCTGGCCGATTATGAAAGCGGAACACATCCTAGCTGCCTGCCGCCGACTGCTCTCCGGCCGCGGTCGCAAATTCCATTTTGCCATCTTTTGCGGTGACAACTACGGTTTGCCCTGAGCCTAGTTCACCATTGAGCAGCCTGACCGCCAGCGGATTCTGGATCAGCGACTGGATGGCTCGTTTCAGCGGGCGGGCACCGTAAACGGGGTCGTAGCCTTCCTCAACGAGCAAATCTTTTGCCGTCTCTTCCAACTCAAGCGTGATATTTCGCTCCTCAAGATTCTTTCGCAGCCTTTCGAGTTGAACGTCGATGATCTGGGCGATCTCTTCGCGGCCAAGCTGTTTGAATACGACGATGTCGTCGATACGGTTCAAAAATTCCGGCTTGAAATGATCACGGAGTACCTGCAATACGTCGGTTTTGATGTCGCGGTCCGCAAGCGGATTTTCGACTCCCGCCTGTATCTCGCGCGAGCCGAGATTTGAGGTCATTATCAAAACCGTATTCTTGAAATCAACGACTCGGCCCTTGCTGTCGGTCAAACGCCCGTCATCGAGTATCTGGAGCAGCACGTTGAATACGTCGGGATGAGCCTTTTCGATCTCGTCGAAAAGCACGACCGAATACGGCCGCCGCCGGACGGCCTCGGTCAACTGGCCGCCTTCCTCATAGCCGACATATCCCGGCGGTGCGCCGATCATACGGGCGACCGCGTGCTTTTCCATATATTCGGACATATCGAGACGGACCATCGCACGTTCGTCGTCGAATAGGAATTCGGCGAGGGCTCTGGCGGTCTCGGTTTTGCCGACGCCGGTAGGGCCGAGGAAGATAAATGAGCCAACGGGGCGATTCGGGTCCTGCAAGCCCGCACGTGCACGGCGGACCGCGTTTGCGACCGCTTCGAGAGCATCGTGCTGGCCGATGACACGCTTTTCGAGATTGCTCTCCATTTGGACGAGCTTTTGCATCTCGCCCTCGAGCATTTTCGAGACCGGCACGCCGGTCCATTTTGCGACGACCTCGGCAACGTCTTCTTCGTCAACTTCTTCTTTAAGGAATACGCCGTCCTTTTGGAGTTCGGCGAGACGTTCCTGCTCGGACTCAAGCAGTTTTTCAAGCTCGGGAATTCGTCCGTATTGGATCTCGGCGGCCTTGGTCAGATCGCCTGCCTGGCGGGCTTGTTCGAGTTCGAGCTTTGCCTGCTCAAGCTGCTCTTTGGCGGTGCGCATCTTTTCGATCTCGTCCTTTTCTGACTGCCATTTGGCTTTCATTGCGGACGACTCCTCGTTTAGATCGCCAATGCGGCGCTCGATGTCGTCGAGACGTTCTTTTGATTTTTCGTCCGTTTCGCGGCTGAGTGCCTGACGCTCGATCTCGAGCTGCATGATCTCGCGTTCGAGAACGTCGATCTCCTGCGGAAGGCTGTCGATCTCGATACGAATCCGCGAAGCCGCCTCATCGATTAGATCAATGGCCTTGTCCGGCAAAAATCGGTCGGTGATATACCGAGTCGAAAGAGTCGCAGCCGCTACGATCGCCGCGTCCTTGATGCGAACGCCGTGATGCACCTCGTATTTTTCTTTTAATCCGCGAAGAATGGCGATGGTATCTTCGACCGACGGTTCGCCGATATACACCTGCTGGAAACGTCGCTCAAGAGCCTTGTCCTTCTCAATATATTTCTGATATTCGTTGAGCGTCGTTGCACCTACCGCCCGCAGTGTGCCACGGGCAAGTGCTGGCTTGAGCATGTTCGAGGCGTCGATCGCACCTTCGCTGGCACCCGCACCGACGAGTGTGTGGAGCTCGTCGATGAATAGAATGATCTGCCCCTCGGCCTTTTCGATCTCGTTGAGTACGGCCTTGAGCCGGTCCTCAAATTCGCCGCGATACTTTGCACCGGCGAGCATCGCTCCAAGATCGAGCGAGACCAGCCGTTTATTTTTTAATGTTTCAGGCACGTCACCAGAAACGATCCGCTGGGCGAGTCCCTCGACAATCGCGGTTTTGCCAACGCCCGGTTCACCTATAAGCACTGGGTTGTTCTTAGTTCGACGCGAAAGTATTTGGATGGCCCGGCGGATCTCATCATCGCGGCCGATCACCGGGTCGAGCTTGCCCTTGCGGGCACGTTCGGTCAGATCCTGGGCGTATTTGTCGAGAGATTGAAAATTTTCCTCGGCGTTTTGATCGGTTATTCGCGAACCGCCGCGCATGTCTGTGATGACCTTTTCGAGGTCTTCGCTAGTGATACCGTTGGAACGCAATATTCGACCCGCATCGCCTTCTTTTTCGGCGGCAATTGTAACCAAAAGGTGCTCGGTCGAGAGATACTCGTCCCGCATCTTTTCAGCTTCTTTTTGGGCTTCCTGAAAGATGGTGTTGGTGCGCGAACTAAAATACTGCTGTCCGCCCGACACCTTTGGAAACTTCGCTATCGCCGCCTCGACATCAGTCAGTATCGTCTGCGCGTTCGCCCCAATCTTTCCGAGAATGGGTTTGACCACACCTTCGGCCTGAGCGAGCATCGTTGCAAGCAAATGCTCGGGCTCGACTTGCTGGTTCTCACCTTTCTCCGCAAGCGTTATCGCTTCCTGCACGGCCTCCTGGCCGCGAATCGTAAATCTGTCGAATCTCATATCAATATTCCATCATACTTAGTCAATAAGGATAATAAAATATGAGTCGAGTATTGTCAAGTAATGAATTGGTCGCATTATGTGCTTGGAAACTTGTATCCATAGTGATGTTTATAGGTGACACTTTTGCGATTCTCGGTTATATTTGTTGAGCAACTTTCCTCAAGTATTTTCGTGTCGGCGGCTCGCGTTTTGTATCGAGTCGAGCAAACTAGAAATGAAGATTCTTCGCGAAATCCTATGGCCGTTGACCGCCGTGCTGGCTGCTTTTGTCGTTGGCGGCATCATTGTACTGCTGATCGGCGACAATCCGTTTCAGACGTATTACCAGCTCATCGGCAATTCGTTTGGCTCGCTCAATGACATTGGCTATACGCTGTTTATTGCAACGCCGCTGATATTTACAGGGCTTGCGGTCGCGGTCGCTTTTCGCTGCGGGTTGTTGAATATCGGCGCCGAGGGCCAGCTTTATGTCGCCGCGTTTGCAACGGCGTGGGTCGGCATCAAGTTTGGCGGGACGATGGTCAATATCTTTGGCAAGGAAGAGAATTGGTCCTGGTACAGCTTGCCGGCCGTTTTGCTGATACTCGCTTGCATAGTGACTGCGGTGGTTGCGGGCGGCGTTTGGGGAGCGATACCGGGCATCCTAAAGGCGAAGTTTGGTTCGCACGAAGTGATCAATACGATCATGCTGAATTTCATCGGTATATCGCTGGTCAGCTATTTCACGCAATATTTTTACAAGATCCCGGGCGACCCGATACTGCAGACCGCAGAGATCGGCCGACAGGCACACATACCGCGAATCAGCCAGTACATACCCGGAATGCCGGATTTTGTGCCGCTCAGCGTCGCATTTTTGTTGGCGATCTTGATGTGTGTGCTTGTGTACATCTTTTTGTGGAAGACAAAATGGGGCTACGAGCTGCGGGCGGTCGGTGAAAATCCGTCTGCGGCGGAATACGGCGGCATCTCCGTCAAGAAACAGATCGTGCTCGCGATGACGATCTCCGGCGGTTTGGCCGGAATGGTCGCGGTGGGCGAGGTGCTGGGCTATCGATATCGTTATTATGACGGTTTTTCTGACGGTTGGGGCTTCTTAGGGATCGCGGTCGCATTGCTCGGACGCAATCATCCGCTTGGTATTTTTATCGCGGCGATCTTTTTTGCTGTACTCAAACGCGGCGAGATCTTTGTGGACATTGAGACGAAGTACGTTTCAAAGGATCTCGTCGAAGTGCTTCAGGCGATCATCATCATATTTGTAGCATCGCTACAACGATTTACGAGGAGATAAAATGAGCGAGATACTGACACCGACATTTTTACTTATTCTCCTGTTTTCCTCGATCAGGCTGGCGACTCCGTTGATATTTGCGGCGCTTGGCGGGATGTTCTCTGAGCGCGCCGGGGTGATCAATATTGCTCTTGAAGGGTTGATGCTTGCGGGAGCGTTTACGGCGGCGGTCGCAACGTACGAACTGCAAAATCCGTACATCGGTTTTCTCTGCGGGATGGTCGTTGGAGCATTGGTAGCGTTGGTCTTTGCGGTCGCGGTCATTAAATTTGAGGCCGATCAGGTTGTGACGGGTTTTGCCGTGAGCCTGTTGATGCTTGGACTTCCAGCGGTTATTAGTTCCCGGCTCTACGATTCCGCAGGGTCAACCCAGCAAATAGCAAAACAATTTCTGCTGCCTGACTATTACAATCGTGTTTCGCTCGCGTCGATACTTGCTTTTGCCCTTGTACCAGTATGTTGGTATGTCCTTTACAAAACGCCATTCGGTTTGCGTATTAGGGCGGTCGGTGAGAATCCGGCGGCGGCGGACGCGGCCGGTGTGAATGTCATTCGTCTGCGATATGTAGCGGTTGTTTTGTCCGGTGTGTTGGCCGCAGCGGGCGGTGCGTATCTCTCGATAGGCCAGTCGTCGCTGTTTACCCGAGGGATGACAGCCGGACGCGGTTACATCGCTCTCGCGGCTCTGATCCTCGCGAAATGGAAACCGATACCGGTTCTTCTAGCATGTCTATTCTTTGGCTTTACCGAGGCTCTGTCGATCCAGATGCAGGGCGTGATCAAGATGCCGTCGGGCGAGGACGTGCCGGTGCAGTTCATCCAAATGATCCCGTACGTGCTGACGATCATTGTGCTTGCCGGGTTTATTGGTTTGTCGCGAGCACCGAAGGCGTTGGGAATTCCTTACCGGAAAGAGAATTGAGTGGTTTCTGGAAACGACTGAGTCCAGTTCAAGGTCGTTCCTCAGCGTCTTCGTGTCTCTGCGGTAGATTTATCTATGTCATATGAAAAAGCCGCGGCCGCGGCTGAATTTATCAGGTCCAAATACTCGGGCGATGTTCGCACGGCGGTGGTGCTGGGCAGTGGGCTGGGTGCGTTTGCTGATGAGATCGAGGATGCGGTGAAGATACCGTACGAGGAGATACCGGGATTTGCGCGTTCGACTGTTGAGGGGCATGCCGGTCAGCTTGTTTTGGGAAAGCTCGGCGAAAAGCATATCGCTGTTCAGCAAGGCCGCTTTCATTATTACGAAGGCTACGAGATGGAACAGGTCATGCTACCAGTGCGTGCCTTTGGCGTGATGGGCGCCAAGAACGTGATTCTGACAAATGCGGCGGGCAGCACGAACATGAACATGCGGCCAGGCAGCCTGATGCTGATCACGGACCACCTGAATTGTATGGGCGTGAACCCGCTTCGCGGTGCGAACGACACTCGGTTTGGCCCGCGTTTTCCCGATATGAGCACCGTCTATGATCGGGATCTGGAAAGAATAGCCGATGCCTGCGCGAACGAGATCGCACACGAGCGATTTGAAAACGGTATCGATGATATTGAAACCGACTTCCTGAAACGCGGCGTCTATTGTGCTCTATCCGGGCCGACATACGAGACGCCGTCCGAGGTGAAAATGTATCGTTTCCTCGGTGCTGATGCGGTCGGAATGTCAACGGTTCCAGAGGCGATAGCCGCTAGGCATCAGGGAATGAAAGTTCTCGGCATCTCGTGTATCACAAACCTTGCTGCAGGAATGACCGATGAGCCCATCAATCATGAAGAAGTAATGGAAACCGGAGCCCGTGTCGCTGAGGTGTTTAAGGAATTGTTGCGACGGATAGTTGCCCGAATAGATTGAACCGCAGAGACGCTGAGGAACAGAGGGACAAGAATTTATTAGTCTCTTCTCGGCGTCTCTGTGTCTCTGCGGTTAGAATGATTTTATGATAATCGGAATTTGCGGCGGAACCGGGTCGGGTAAGACGACCATTGCACGCTCGATCGTTGAGGCGGTCGGGGCGGAGCGGGTCGTGCTGGTCGAGCAGGATTCGTTCTATCGCAACTTGGCCGATATGCCGCTCGACGAGCGTCATCAGGCGAATTTTGACCATCCTGATTCGATAGACAGCGATATGCTGGTCAATCATCTGCTGCGGCTCAAGCAGGGATTGCAGGTCGAGATGCCGCTCTATGATTTTAAGACGCACACTCGCAGCAACAAGATCGAGGTGATCGAACCAAAGCCGGTCGTGATCGTCGAGGGAATTCTGATCTTTGCGGAGCATCGGATACTGGACCTGCTCGATGTTCGGGTTTTTGTGGACACTCCGGACGATATTCGGTTTATCCGCCGATTGCAGCGGGACATCTCAGAGCGCGGTCGCACCGTCGAATCAGTTATTGGCCAATATTATCGCACCGTGCGGCCGATGCATCATGAATTTGTCGAGCCGTCGAAGCGTCAGGCCGATATCATTATTCCTGAGGGCGGCCAGACGGGCGTCAGCGTCGAATTCCTCTGCGGGCTCGTTCGTGAAAAATTGGCCGAGGAAAAAGCAGCGAAGTAATTGATGAAACACACAGATAAAGAATTGATCGAGGCCGCGACGGCCGTCAGAGAGAACGCTTACGCGCCTTTTTCAAAATTCAAGGTCGGCTCGGCCCTTGAGACCGAGGACGGCGAGATCATCGCTGGCTGCAATGTCGAATCGGCAAGCTACGGCCTCACCGTCTGCGCCGAACGCGTCGCCATCTGGAAAGCCATCTCGCTGGGCAAGCATAAAATAAAAAAGATCGCCGTCGTCGCCGATACCGAGGACCTCACGCCCCCATGCGGCGTCTGCCGCCAGATCATCTGGGAATTCGGCGGCAACATTCCGGTCGTCTTCGCTAATCTACACGGCAAGGTTGAGACGGTCGAGATGAAAGAACTGCTACCGCGAGCGTTTGATACGAAGTTTTTGAAGTAGGAAGTCCGTTTATGAAAGATGAGAACTCAAGCTTTCTTGAGACAACAAACCCGGACGATCTCAGTCCGGATGATCGCGAAAAACACATCGACTATTGGTTTACTAAAACGCCTGGAGAACGCCTGAAAGAAGTCATGCGGCTAAATATCGCGAAATGGGGCGAGGAGGTGTTTGAGCGGGGTATGGATAAGACACGACTGGAAGTCGTCGATAGGGTCACAGGAAAAGTAACGGTGCTGAGTTCAATTCAAAGCAATCAAGGAAATCAATGAAACGCTTACAGGTTTTACTCATTCTCTTTTCTACGATTCTGGTTCAGGCAGTTCACGGCCTCGGTGCCGGGGATCGTGCGATCACCGTCGACCTGCTCATCGTTGGCGGGACGATCGTGACGATGAATGCCAAACGCGAGATCATCGAGAATGGGGCGATCGGCATTGCGAACGGATCGATCAAGATAATGGGAACGCGGTCGATCGTCGCTCGTAATGTGCGGGCAAGGAGGACGATCAATGCGGCGGGCAAGGTGATCATTCCCGGCCTTATCAATACGCACACGCATGTGCCGATGGTGCTGTTTCGCGGTATCTCGGACGATCTCGATCTTAACGAATGGCTTACCAAATTTATCTTTCCCGCTGAGGCGAAGAATGTCGATGAAGCGTTTGTACGTGCCGGGACACGGCTTGGGTTAGCTGAGATGATCCGCGGCGGGACGACGACGTACTGCGACATGTACTACTTTGAGGACGCGATCGCGGATGAGAGTAAGAAGGCGGGCGTTCGCGGTGTGCTTGGCGAGACGATCATCGATTTTCCGGTTGCCGACAACAAAACGCACGAAGAGGCGATGGCATACACCGAGCGGTTTATTAAGAAATGGCAAGGTGATCCGCTCATCGTTCCGGCGGCGGCCCCGCATGCTCCGTACACCGTTTCGACCGAACATCTCAATGCGATAAAGGCTCAGTCCGACCGTCTTAAATCGCCGGTCATTATTCACATCGCTGAGACCAAAAAGGAACGCGACGATATCCGCGATCAAAAAGGCAAGACGCCGGCCAAATATCTTGACGACATCGGTTTTCTCTCGGATCGAGTAATTGCTGCTCACTCGATCTGGCTTACGCCGGAGGAGATCATGATCTACAAGAATCGCGGCGTCGGCTCGGCACATTGTCCTCAGTCGAATATGAAGCTCGCGTCCGGCGTTGCGTCGATCCCGGCTATGCTGCAGGCTGACATTGCCGTCGGACTCGGCACCGACGGAGCGGCGTCAAACAACGATCTCGACATGTGGGAGGAAATGGACACGGCGGCAAAATTGCACAAGCTGATCTCAGGCGACCCAAAGACGCTGCCGGCCGAACAGGCGTTTGAGATGGCGACCATTCGCGGGGCCCGTGCCCTGAATTTGGATAAACTGACCGGCTCGCTCGAAACCGGCAAGCGTGCCGACATCGCGATCATCGATATCGACAGCCTCAATCAGACGCCGTATTACAATCTTTATTCCCATCTCGTGTACGCCACAAAGGCGGCTGATGTCCGTACGGTCATCATCAACGGCCGCATCGTCATGCTAAACCGCCGGTTGCTCACCCTCAACGAAAGTGTTATAAAAAAAGACGCAAACGCTTACCGCGACAAAATCATCAAGAGTTTAAGAAATTGATTCGGCGAGCTTCGATAAGCTCGAAAGGGGATGATATTTGGAGAAGTAGTTTTTTTAATTGTTTGGGTCGATAAAAGTGAGCCTTCGTTTGCATTGTTCGCTTGGCCTTTACGGAAAATTTAAGTCATGCATGGAGGACTCTAAATGCCGTTAAATGTCAGAAGGTTTAGCACTTCGGTTTTACTGGTTCTAGTTTTTGTTTTTGTTTCTTTATCCCAGACGGTCGCACCATCGTCGGCCATCGGTACAGCGCCGCCCACCTCGGGCGATGTGATGCGCGATCGCATCTCTAAGGCAAAGGCCTTTATCGTCGTCCGCAATTACAACGCTGCAATTTACGAGCTTGAGTCGATCCGAAAGGAAACGAGCGATACGACCGTGCAAGCTGCGGCGAGCGTTCTGCTGATGAACAGCTATCTCGAACAGGGCGACTACAAACGCGCCGGCGATCTGCTCAACGAATTTTACACCCAGCAAAAAACGACCAAGCCCAATGCCTCGGCAAACTATATGTCGGTCGCTGCGCAGATCGTAAAAGGTGCGAGAGATCGGGCTGAGCGATATCGGGCGTTGGGTTTGGATGTGACGGATCGGACGCTGCCGCTAGAGGCATTGAACGATCTCGAAAAGATGCGCGAGACGCTTGAGATCGTCATCACGCAATCAAAAGAGATCGGCGCCGACAAGGAAAAGGCCGCCCAGGGAATGGCTTTGCTTGAGGAAGCGACCGTTTCGCGGAGCGTGCTCGCACGCGATGATTACGACTCGCGGCGTTGGAAAGATGAGGTCGGCGACACACGCGAAGAGCTTGTAAAATCGCGAAGCGTCGTGCTCAGTGCAGTTCAAGGCGAGCCGAGCGGTTTGCCAAAGGTTGAACTTGTCGCTGTCAATCCAAAGCCGGCCGAAAAGCCGCCGGTCGTAGAGACGAAAGCCGCTGAGACCACAACGCCCGAGAATAAGCCGGTAGAAACTTCGCCGGTCGCTGAGTTCAAGCCTGTCGATACAAAAACCGCTGTGCGCGAACGTGAGGTCAAGATGCCTGATCCCACGCCATCCGACACCACGAACGCCGCTAACGACAAACCCGCCTACGTCCAGTTACCGCCGCCGCCAGTCGCCGTAAAGGAAGCGGCGAAAACCGAAGAGCCAAAGACAATCATCGTCGGCGGAGCTAAAGACACGAATGCCGCGGCCGCACCGCCTGAGGTAAAGGCTGAGCCCGGCACGCCGATAGATGTCGGTTCGCTGGTCGCATATGCCGTTCGTCAGACACAGCCCGTATATTCGCCGATGGCTCGGAGCATGAGGGCGAGGGGTTTGGTCACGGTCGCACTGGTTGTGGACGAAAATGGCGATGTTGCCGAGGTGCAAAATACCACCGGCCCCGTCGTGCTGCAGGGTGCGGCGAAGGACGCGATCATGAAATGGAAATTCAAACCGTTCGTCGTCGACGGCCAACCTGTAAAGGCTGTGGGGTTTGTGAATTTTAATTTCTCGATGTGATCGGTGGTTGAATTTGATTCGCGGCGGGCGGCAACCTTTTCACTAGGTTTGCCGCCTAATCATTTTGTAGAGGCTATATTGCTGCGTGACACTTCTCGGACAACATTTGGGCGACGAGCCCCGAATGTTGTCGTTGCAAAAGGATCAGTTGAGTGGGGTGAAAAGGCAATAATATGTTGATGGAATTATTTGATCGTTCAATGTACTTATTTGATCAGTTGATTTCTATCGCCAATCGAGCGATGCCATCCTCCAATCTATCGATGGCAGTGGAAAATCTCTTAATGTGAAGAGCACATCGTGCAATGTGTTGATAAAATCGATTGAAGAGATTTCAATATCAAAAGATGGAGGTGTTTGATCACTTGATAGATAGATTCCATCGTGTGATGGACAAAGTCCATCACACCTTAAAAGGCTTCCGTGGCGGCGATAATTATAGATATATGCTCCTGAAATGCTTGTTTCTACTGGGTTTTTCAACAATTGCGGCTTTTTCGCAGATGCCGCCGATCGAGCCGGGCGTTTCGCACGACCTCGCCAAATGGCGGGCCGCGCATTACATCAATGTCCGCTACAAACTCAACCTAACCCTCGAAAAGATGTCGCCGGTGTTGAAAGGCAGCATTGAGATCAGAGTCAACGTCTCGGCCGGAACGCAGGCGCCCTCGCCTGCAAACGCCGGTTCCTCCGGCGTGGCAAACGTGCCCATCATTCTAGATTGGCGAAAGATCAAGGGTCATGAAGAAAAGTCGACGGTATCCAACGTTTCGATAAATGGCCGGGCGGCGACTCTTGGTAAGAGTGACGCGTTTACGCGTTCCGGCGTTGGAACGGCTGAAGCCGTCACTCTTACGGAAGAAAACGAACATCTCATCTTTCGCGATGGCGTTGTCGCGGGCGAGAATGTCATCAAGCTCGATTTCACTTCGCCGATACTTACACAAGGGTCGGCGATCACGCGGTACGTGGACAAGGAGGACGGGGCGGAATATATCTATTCGCTCTTCGTCCCCAGCGACGCCAGCACGGCGTTCCCGGTGTTTGACCAGCCGGATCTTAAGGCGAGGTTTAGTCTAACTGTTAATTATCCTGAAGACTGGAAAATAGCTGCTAATTCGAAACCTTCACAGGAGTTGCGTGTTGAGCAAGGACATTGCCAGAAAGACTGTATTCGGAACGAGGATTCTTTCCGCGAAACAACCCCGATCAGTACTTACGTATTTGCGTTTGCCGCCGGCAACTTTTCGATTCAGAAGGAGTGTCTATGGGACAGCGCGGGGCTTAAAAAAAATGGACTGAATAAATGCGTTTTTCCTCTTTCTGACGACGCACGCGACTGGACCAACATCTACGTCCGAAAGTCTCAAGCTGCCAAGTTCCAACCCTACGCATCGGAAGTTTTTCGCCTTAACCGCGAGGGCATCAAGTTTCTTGAATCCTATTTCGACTACAAATTCCCTTTCCCGAAGTACGACATTGTTCTGATCCCCGAATTTCCGTTTGGCGGGATGGAGCATGCGGGGGCGACGTTTTTGCGTGAGGACCGCGTGATTTTCCCGAGCGAGCCGACGGCGAACGACTATATTACGCGGGCCAACGTCATCTTTCACGAGGCGGCTCATCAGTGGTTTGGGGACACGGTGACGATGAAATGGTTTGACGACCTGTGGCTAAAGGAAGGCTTTGCCGAGTTTATGGCGTACAAGACGCTCGAAAAGGTCATGCCCGAATACAACGCCTGGAAGGTCTTTTACGAACGCAACAAACAGGCCGCCTACCTCACCGACTCCACCAAAGGCACCACGCCGATCTATCAGGAGATCGCCAACCTAAACTCCGCCAAAAGCGCCTACGGCAACATCGTCTACCGCAAAGCCCCGTCGTTTTTGAAACAGGCTGAGTTCTACATCGGCGAAGACAAATTCAAAAACGCCGTTCGGGCATTTTTGAAGAAGCATGAATATGGGAATGCTGGTTGGGAGGATCTGGTGAAGGAGTTTGAGGCGGCGAGTGGAGAGGATCTCCGAGCGTGGGCGGATGCATGGATCAAGCAGCCTGGCGGCCCCACTATTAGGACATCATTTAGGAATTTTCCGACTGGGCGCGACGAAATTATTTTTGAACAGCAAGCGGATCGTTCCACCGGCTGGCAGTTCAAAACCAAGGCCTACATTCGAGATGTAAACGGCCACTCTCAGGTACTCACGTATGAATTAAAACAGGCAGGCGAAGGACCACCATTTACCCCCAACTGGGCTCGCATCTCATTCGTCTTTTCGAATTATGGCGACTACGGCTACGGCATCTTTCTCCTTGACGACAAGAGCCGCGATTATGTCCTGAAAAATATCCAAAACGAAAAGGACGATTTTCTTCGCACGATGATGTGGGGCTCGCTCTGGGACAGCGTCCGCGAGGCCGAGCTTGATCCGAAGGAATATGTTGAGTTGGTGATCAAAAACATCGCCCTCGAAAAAGACGAGAGCACGATACAGACACTCCTCGGCCGCGTCTCAACGGCGATGAACTACTACCTGTCAGTACCACCTGCGATAGCGGGTGGTTTAACACGCCCTGCAACCGGTTTAAAGAAAGCAGTGGTCACGAACTCGAGAATTCAACCACCCGCTACCGCAGGTGGTACCGACCTGCGTGCCCGGCTCGAAGAGCTTCTCCTCGATCGTCTCCAACACGCACCGACGCCGGGCCAGCGGATCACGTATTTCCGCGCATTTGTAACCAACGCCTCGACCGCCAGAAGCCGGACGGTGCTCAAGGAAATGCTGCGGCAGTCAGTACCACCTGCGGTAGCGGGTGGTTTAACGCGGTCAGCGAATACGACGATGTTGGGTTCAGCGACGGTCGGGAAAGGTAGACTTCAACCACCCGCTACCGCAGGTGGTACTGACTTTCGGTTGCGCGCTAAGGACCGCTTTGACATCGTCATGCGGCTCGCCACGCTCGGCGATCGGGATGCGGCGAAGCTGCTTGCGGGACTCGAAAAGAGCGAAACAGGCGATGACGCAAAGCGTTACGCGTATTCCGCACGGGCGGGATTTTCGACCGCAGCGAACAAGGCGAAATATTGGAATGATTTTGTAAACAACAAAGAGATCAGCGAGAGCTGGATCGAGGCCGCGATGGGCCCGTGGAACTCGATCCGCAGTAGCGAGCTGACGCTGCCATATCTCGAACGTGCCCTCAACGAGCTGCCAAACCACAAACGTAACCGCAAGATATTCTTCGTCAACGGTTGGCTCGGCGCCTTTATCGGCGGCCAAAAGAGCGAGGCCGCACTCAACACAGTCAACAAATTCCTCGCCTCAAACCCCAACCTAGACCGCGACCTGCGGTTGAAGATTTTAGAGAACGTCGATCTGATCGAACGGGCCGTGAAGATCAGGAGCAAGTACGGTAATAGTCAACCGCAGAGTCGCTGAGACGCGGAGAGAATTCAAACAGGATGGACAGGGTGAACAGGATGTGAAAGAACCTTATTCCGAGATGGTTATCTTGCTCATCCTGTCTATCCTGTAAATAGCTTTCTCTGCTCCTCGGCGTCTCTGTGGTTCACTCGCCCTAATCTTGACAAAAAAATAATGATTTGAGAGTATTTTAGGTAAGATTGGACGCAAAAACGGACGTTTATGAAAATTTCGGCACAAGAGGAATATGGGCTGAGATGCCTTGTGCAGTTGGCAAATCTGCCGGAGGGCGAGAGCCTGACGCTGCCGCAGATCGCCGAGCTTGAGGGTATCTCGACCGCCAACGCGGGCAAGCTGATGTGGCTGCTCAACAAGGCGGATTTTGTCCAGTCAACACGCGGTACAAAGGGCGGCTATTCGCTCGCACGTCCGGCCGAGGACATCAGGCTCAACGAGATCATAAAGGTGCTTGACGCCGATATTGTGAACAAACACTGCGACAGCTACACCGGCGTGATGGACTCGTGCGTCCACAACGGCGATTGCGGCATCAGGCCGGTCATCGTCGGCCTGCACGAGATCGTCGAGAATGCGCTATCGCGGATTACATTGGCTCAACTCGTCGGGTCAGAGAGCAAGGTGGACAGGATGTTTCATGAGATACAAGGCATTCACCGGACGCTCGAAGCGCAGAGGGTTTGAACCGCAGAGACGCGGAGACGCAGAGAGAAATTGAGAAGGGAGATTTTGTAGGCGTGGAGATTAAATTGAGAAGGCCCTTGTTTGTTGCCTTTCTCCGCGTCTCCGCGTCTCGGCGGTAAAAACCAATATGTCGACAGCAGCAGAATTACTTACAAATCGGGAATACAAATACGGCTTTGTCACGGACATTGAGACCGAGACGATCGCTCGCGGATTGAGCGAGGACACAGTTCGGCTAATCTCTTCGAAAAAGAACGAGCCCGAATGGATGCTCGAATTTCGGCTGAAGGCATATCGGCAATGGCTCAAGATGGAGCAGCCCGACAACTGGGCAAATTTTGCTTATCCGAATATCGATTTTCAGAACATCTCGTACTATTCGGCACCGAAACAGAAGCCGTCGAAGGCGAGCCTGGACGAGGTCGATCCGGAATTGCTGCGAACATTTGAAAAGCTCGGCATTCCCATCACCGAGCAGAAAATGCTCGCGAACGTAGCCGTCGATGCGGTGTTTGACTCGGTCTCGGTCGCGACGACGTACAAGAAAAAACTGCTTGAAGCGGGCGTGATATTTTGCTCGTTTACCGAGGCGGTTGCGGATTATCCCGACCTGATCAAGAAGTATCTAGGCTCGGTCGTGCCCGTCGGGGATAACTATTATTCTGCATTGAACTCGGCGGTTTTCTCAGATGGTTCGTTTGTTTTTATTCCAAAGGGCGTTCGCTGCCCGATGGAGCTTTCGACCTATTTCCGCATCAACACGCAGGAAGCAGGCCAGTTTGAACGCACACTGATCGTCGCCGAAGAAGGCGGCTACGTCGCCTATAACGAAGGTTGTACGGCACCGCAATTCGATACGAATCAACTCCACGCGGCGGTCGTCGAGCTTGTTGCTCTGGACGATGCTGAGATCAAATATTCAACGGTGCAGAATTGGTACGCTGGCGACGAGACTGGCAAGGGCGGCATTTATAACTTCGTGACAAAGCGCGGTGCGTGTCGCGGAGTGAATTCGAAGATCTCGTGGACGCAGGTCGAGACCGGTTCGGCTATCACCTGGAAATATCCGAGCGTGATCCTGCAGGGTGATAATTCGATTGGCGAGTTTTACTCGGTCGCCTTGACCAACAACGCCCAGATCGCCGACACGGGCACCAAGATGATCCATCTCGGCAAGAACACAAAATCGACGATCATCTCCAAGGGAATCTCCGCCGGAAAGTCGAACAACAGCTATCGGGGCCTGGTAAAAGTAATGCCCAAGGCGTCGAACGCACGCAACTATACGCAGTGCGACTCAATGCTCATCGGCGGTTCGTCCGAGGCAAATACGTTCCCGTACATCGAGGTGATGAACAACACCGCCCGCGTCGAGCACGAAGCCACAACCTCAAAGATCAGCGAAGATCAGCTCTTTTACCTGCAGCAACGCGGCATCCCGCAAGAAGACGCCGTGTCGCTCATCATCAACGGATTTTGCAAAGAAGTTTTCCGCGAACTGCCGATGGAATACGCCGTCGAGGCGACAAAGCTGCTGGGGTTGAAGTTGGAAGGCAGTGTCGGGTAGTAGTTCCTAACGCCGCTAGGCGTGGCATATTTATAGCGACATTCGCAATTTTAGAGCGGAGTTCCATAGGAACGGCATATCACCAGCGGGGTTGAAACGACATGCAAGAAAAATTTCGCCACGCGAAAAATATGCCGTTCCTACGGAACTCGAATTTGTTGATGGTCTGATTGCTATAAATATTTGGCTCCGCTGGAGCCTCGGGAAGGGCTCCGATTCTTTGTAGAGGAATTTTATTTTCAACGCCGCTAGGCGTGGCATATTTATAGAGAAAGATAGAAAAAATGTTTAGAGTGCCGTAGGAACGGCATTTTTATGGCAAACACATTTTCACAAATTTATATTCAAGTCGTATTTGCTGTGAGCGGCCGCGAGAGTTTGATAGACCCGGAGTGGAGGGATGAGCTTTATAAATACATCTCGGGAATTGTCGGGAATAACGGTCAGAAATTATTGGCGATTGGCGGCGTTGGCGATCATATCCACATCTTGTTGAACATTAAACCGACGCTGGCTCTTTCCGATCTGGTGCGGGACATCAAAGCGAACTCAAGCCCTTTTGTGAATGAAAAGCGGTTTGTAAAAGGAAAGTTCTGCTGGCAAGAGGGTTTTGGAGCGTTTTCTTACTCGATCTCTCAGCTTGATGATGTGATCCGTTATATACAAAACCAGCAAGAACATCACAAAGAAAACAGCTTCAAGGACGAGTATATGAAATATTTACAACGATTTGAGATCGATTTCGACGAGAAATATGTGTTCGAATGGAATCAGGCATGAAACAGATTCAACCACCAAACCAACCACAACCAAAAGGCCACTATTCACCGGGAATCGAGCATAACGGCTTGATCTATGTTTCGGGCCAGTTGCCGATGACGCTTGATACGCGTGAGCCTTTTGCGGGTGATATTGAGACGCAGACCGAGTTGGCACTCAGAAATGTTGAGCACGTTCTCAAAGCGGCGGGCAGCGGTCTCGATCACGTCGTTCAGATGACGATCTATGTTTCGGATATGGAGCTTTGGGGTAAGGTCAATGAAGTTTACGCTCGCGTGATGGGCGAGCACCGTCCGGCTAGGGCGATCGTGCCGGTCAAGGATCTGCATTTTGGGACGAAGATCGAGATACAGGCGATAGCCGTGGCCGTGAACAAAGATTAACCACATAGAGACATAGAACACATAGTTAAGAGATCAAAAAACTATGTGCCCTATGTTTCTATGTGGTTCAAAGTGGATATGAGACTCGAGATATTTCAAGTTGATGCTTTTACGAGCGAACCGTTCGGCGGCAATCCGGCGGCCGTCGTTCCGCTGACCGATTGGCTGCCCAACGACGTAATGCAAAAGATCGCTCTTGAGAATAATCTGAGCGAGACTGCATTTTTTCTTAAAAAAGACGGTGTTTACGAGATCCGTTGGTTCACTCCGGCTTTTGAAATTGAGCTTTGCGGACACGCGACTTTGGCAAGTGCATTCGTGATCTTTGAATGCTTAAAGCTTGAAGAAAAGCTGATCAAATTTCATTCGCACAAGAGCGGAGGTTTGTCCGTTGAGAAAAACGACGATATTTTGACGCTCGATTTTCCGTCGCGTCCGGTTTTGCCGGTTGATGCACCTGAAGAATTGTTTGAGGCGATAGGCGGAAAACCACGAGAGGTTTTCAAGGCTCGTGATTACTTCCTTGTTTATGAAAATGAGCAACAGGTGCTTGACCTCAAACCGGACTTTAGCGCGCTACACAGGATCGGCACAGTTCTCGATATTGACGCACACGGAGTTATCGTCACGGCTCGGGGTAATTCCTCTGATTTTGTTTCTCGTTTTTTTGCACCCGAAGTCGGTATTGGCGAAGATCCCGTGACCGGTTCGTCGCATTGCAACCTTATACCGTTTTGGTCAGAAAGATTGGGCAAAACGAAACTATTCGCTAGACAGGTTTCGGCTCGTGGCGGCGAGCTGTTTTGCGAACTAGCGGGTGACCGTGTAAAGATCGGCGGCAATGCCGTTTTGTTCTTAAAAGGTGAAATTTATATCGAAGAGAGTTTGCCACAGAGCACCCCGAGGACTCAGAGCGTGGCTCAGTGATCTCTGTGGCTAGAAAAATATGTTGTTAGAAGTTAAAGATCTACATGCCGGTATCGACGGCAAAGAAATTTTGAAGGGCCTGAATTTGCAGGTTCGCAAGGGCGAGGTTCATGCCATTATGGGGCCAAATGGGTCGGGCAAATCGACTTTGTCGAAGGTGCTCGCTGGACATCCAACATACGAGGTGATGTCGGGCGAAGTGCTGTACGAGGGCAAAGATCTGCTCGAACTTGAGCCCGACGAACGTGCACGCGAGGGCGTATTTATGGCGTTTCAGTATCCGGTAGAGGTACCTGGTGTTTCGAATTCGCAATTTTTGCGGCTCGCCTATAATCAGAAGATGCTGCACCACGGCGGCGAGGAACTCGATCCGCTCGAATTCAACGATTACCTTAAGGAAAAGGCCAAGATCGTCGATATGGACCCGCAATTTTTTAAGCGTTCGGTGAACGAGGGCTTTTCGGGCGGCGAGAAAAAGCGTAACGAGATATTGCAGATGGCGGTGCTCGAACCAAAGCTCGCCGTGCTCGATGAGACCGATTCCGGACTCGACATCGATGCACTCCGCATCGTCGCCGAGGGCGTAAACAAGCTTCGTTCGGCTGACAACGCGATCATTCTCGTCACTCATTATCAGCGGCTCTTGAATTTCATCGTCCCCGATATGGTCCACGTCCTCGCCGGCGGTAAGATCGTCAAGGAAGGCGGCAAAGAGCTGGCTCTCGAACTCGAAGAAAAAGGCTACGACTGGGTCAAGGCCGCGGGAAATTAGTGGAACGCGGAACGCTTGATGGAAACCAAAACATCATCTAACGGCAATGCAGTGCTGGTCGCAATATTTGCGGCGGCAGTTCTTGTCGTCTTCACGGCCTTTCGCAGCACTGATCTGCTCAAACTGCCGCAGCTAGTCGGCAACCTGGGCGGCGGGCCGTTGTTTGGTGACTTGGTGCCGATTATTGTTGGATTGATTGCGGCATTATTCATTCTTCAAGCTTGGGTCGGTCTCGGGAAGCAGATATTTCGGCTTTTGGACCCTCATCCTGAGGGCGAGAGATCTATGTTTTTTGCAATCGCGAAATGTGCAGCTCTGGGAGCCGCCGTCTGGTCGCTCGTGTGGTTTTTCTCAGGATTCTTTGGCGGCTACCATTCGTATGTTGCCATCATTCTTGTTGTTCTTGGTAATGTTTTGCTCATCGTTCCGGGAAAAGTCGGCGATATCGATAGCGAAGCCGATCTCCGCTGGTTGAAAGGAATAACACTGGGTGAATGGACAATCATGGTGCTAGGCGCTCTCTCAGTTTTGCTAGCATTCATCGCATCGCTTGCTCCGCCGATCGCAAAGGACACGCTGCTGTATCATCTCGCGGTTCCTAAGGCGTTTATTGCTCAAGGCGGCAATGCGTTGATCGAGGGTAACATTGCGAGCTATCTGGCGCTCGGAACGGAAATGCATTCGGTGTGGGCGATGCTCTTGGGCGGTTTGCATAGTGCTGGAGCGGGAGAAACTGCGGCCGGAGCGACGGTGTTTTTGTTTTTTCCGTTATTGCTGTTGGCGGTTTATGGCTGGGCCCGCCAAGCCGGAGTGTCACGAATTTGGTCGCTTGTCGCAACGCTGATGGTCGCGACGATCCCGACCGCATTTCACGTGGCGTCGAGTGGCTATATTGACCTTTCGCTCGCTCTATACGTAACGCTGGCGGTTTATGCGCTAACTCGATGGTGGAAAACCTTGACCACCGCGCCGTTGATCATGGCCGGAGCATTTCTGGGCGCGGCATTGTCTGTAAAGCTGACGGCTGTTTTTGTGATCGCAGCAATTGCCTTGGTCATCCTGCTGCGGGCACGAAACGCAGAAAACGCTGGCAGGGTCGTCGTGGGCGGATTTGCGGCGCTCCTGCTCGCGGGGGTTCTAGCGTCGCCGTGGT